>QHTK01000044.1 GCA_003220795.1 Gemmatimonadota bacterium
GCGGACCATGGCGGCCTGGGCGCTGGGCCAGATCGAGAGCCCGCGCGCCGTGCCCGTGCTCGGCGACGCGCTCAAGGACCCGTCGCCCGACGTGCGCCGCGCGGCCGTCTGGGCGCTGGGACAGATCGAGGATCGGGACGCGGTCGATCTGCTGCTGCCGTTGCTGCGCGACCATGACGCCCAGGTCCGGCTCGCCGCGACGCACGCGCTGGGACAGATCGAGAGCCCGCGCGCCGTGCACGGCCTCGGCGCCCTGGCACACGATGAGTCGCCTGACGTGCGGCGCGCCGCCATCTGGGCGCTCGGTCAGATCGAGGACGGTGGCGCGGTCGACGCGCTGGCTGCAGCCCTCAAGGATCCCGAACCCCAAATCCGTGAGCTGGCGGCCTGGGCGTTGGGTCAAATCGAGGAGGCGGACGCCGTCGACCCCCTGGTCGGCGCGCTCAAAGACCACGAGCCGGATGTGCGCGTCGCTGCGGCATGGGCACTGGGGCAAATCGAGAGTGCGCGCGCGGTCGAGCCCCTCAAAGCGGCCCTCCACGACGAGTCTGCGGACGTGCAGGATGCCGCCCGCTGGGCACTGAATCAGATCGACGACGAGGATCGCAACGTCCGGGTGCACGTGCGTCCGCGGGTACGGGTGAAGAAGGGGATCTGAGGCGGGTGGGCCGGGCGTCCAGGGGTGCAGGTCCTCACCCCCGGACGCCCGTGGTTATTCACCCTGCGAAGCAGTAGGCGCAGCCCTTCTCCTGCGTGCGGTTCACCGCGATCACGCCGGACGGCACCACGAGCACGCCGGGCAGCAGGTTTGCGACCCACTCCTTCTTGATCGCCTCCGCCTGCATCGCCATCTTCTTCGCGAACATGCCGCTGTAGATCGTCAGCGCGATGTTGCAGACACCTACCAGCACGCCCTTCGCGAGCAGTTCGTCCACGCCCATGCCGGGGATGGGGAGATCGCCGGCTTTCGCTTGAGTGAAGGGATTGCGCACGGCCGGCGAGTTGGTGGCGCCGTCGTTGATCTTGTAGAAGTCGCCGAACTTGTACTTCGCCCACATCTCGCTCTTCATGGCAAACGGGATGCCGTTGTGACGCAGCACGATGGCGACCGTGTTGTCGGCGTCAGTAGTGCCGTATGTCTCGTTCGTCGTATTGAGGAAGACGCGCGCCCAGGCGAAGCCAAACCCGCCGTTCGGCTCCGGTATGTCGTACACCATCTTGTGCCTGCCCGTGATCTTGTTGAGCCACGCCTCGAATTCGGGATTCGCCGACGCTTTGCCGGCGGTCGCCGTGGGCTCTGCGGTGGCCGTGAACGGGGCGACCAGCCCCCCCAGGCCGAAGGCAGCGGCGCTGGCGGCGATGCGGCCCAGAAAGCCGCGGCGGTGTGTGGTGAAGTGGCCGACATCGAACATGCGACCTCCTATCAAATGGGAGCGTTGAACACTAGGGTGCGTGCGCCCGCGCCGGTGCGGCGGCAGACTTCCGTTGAGCGGCGAGCGTGGGATAGGCGACATCGGGTGGTGCGTCGCCGTTCGGCCAGTCGTGGATCTTGTCGGGGAAGTCGGGCCGCGGGCGCGCGCTCACGTGCGCGGCGACATCGAACGCCTGCTGGTCGGTGAGCGTGCCCGGCTGGTCGAACGGCATGTTCTCGCGGATGAACGCCGCCGCCGTGCGGACGCGCGTCATCCCCGCCCCGACGTTGTACGACTTGGGGCCCCACAGGGGCGGCGCGACGGCCGTCCCCTGCCCATCGAGGCCGTGACACTTCCCGCACGCGGTGGCGTAGACCGCGGCGCCCGCCGCCGTGTCGGCCGTGAGTGCGGCCCACTGCTGCAGCCGATTGCCCGCGGGCGGCGGCGCGATCGGCAGGTCGCGCGACAGGAACCAGAGGTACGCCACGATGTCCCGCATCTCCGCGCCGTCCGCGGCGAGGGGCGTCCCGTTCATGCTGCGCCGGAAGCAGTCATTGATCCGGTATTCGATCGTCTCGACGGTTGCACTGCGGGGGCGGTACTGGGGGTAGCGCGCGTACACGCCCACCCACGAGCCGAATGCCTGGCGGCGGCCCGCGTCCAGGTGGCAGCTCGTGCACCGTAACCCGTTGCCGACGTGGCCCGGGAGGCTCTCGCGTGTGGCGACGAGCAGGGCGCGTCCGCGTTGGATCGCGGCCCCGAGCGGGCCGCTCGGCATCAGCGAGTCGGCGGGACCGGACAGGGCGGGTGCGGCGCTTGGGCTTCGGTCCGGAGCGGCAGCACGCTGACGCGTGCAGCCTCCGAAAAACGGGAGGCCGAGCAGGACGATCCGCACGATTGTGGAACAGCGAGGCAGCACGCGATGCCCGAAACCCTTGTGTTGCGGGGGGGATAGTACCGGCGCTCCCGGAAGTTGGCAAGCATCACCCCGACTCCTGGTGGGGTGGTGTCATCTCGCTGAGGAAGCCGCGCGCCTGATCCGCGGCCGCGCGGTACTCCGCCAGCTCCTGCGCGACACGCCCTGCGTCCCAGCCGAGCAGCTCGGCCATTCTCGCGGCGACCGCAGGGGCGACGCCGGTGGCATAGCCGCCCGCCTCGTAGAACAGATGCAGCCGCCGGACGAGCACGTCCACCAGCCGCATCGCCATCTCGCGCTCGACCGCGTGCACGACTTCCGCCCAGATCTCCGGGCGTCCGGCGACGATCGGCCGGCCCAGGCCGCGGTCGCGGTCCACGAGGTTCAACACGGCGGCCGACTCGCTGCCATAGCTGCGCACGAGGTGACGCGCCCCGGACTCGAGCGCCCCGCGCGCCTTCGCGGCCTCGACCAGGACGTCCAGGTCCGCCGCCTCGCCGCCCGGGAGCGGGAGCCGATCCGTCGGCGGATCGCTCGCCCGGGGCCGGCCGTCCAGGGCGTGCAGCCGGGCGGCCACGCGCGCGGCGACGTCCCGCCCCATGACGCGGTAGGTCGTGAGCTTGCCCCCGGCGATCGAGATCAGGCCGGTCGGGCTTTCCACGACGCGGTGCTCGCGCGAAACGGCCGATGCCGACAGATCCCGGGAGGGGGCGAGCAGTGGACGCAGTCCCGTCCAAGTGGCGACCACGTCCGTCGGCGCCAGGCGGGCCTGGGGGAAGCATGCGTTCGCCGAGCGCAGGAGGTAAGTCACATCCGCCGCCGTCGCCCGCACGTCGTCGGGGGATACGTCCTCGTCGGTGTCGGTCGTGCCGATGTAGCACTGCTCTCCCCAGGGCAGGATGAACATCACGCGGCCGTCGATCGGCGAGGTGAGCGTCACGGCGTGGGCGTTGCCGATGCGCTGCCGCGGCACGACCACATGCGTGCCCTTGGTTAGCCGCAGCAGCGGCTCGGCCTGGGGATCATCGAGGCGTCGCACGCGGTCGAGCCACGGGCCCGTCGCGTTCACCACGACCAGGGCGCGCACCGTAGAGGTCGCGCCGGTCAGTGCGTCCCGCACGGTCGCTCCGCGCACCCGGCCATCGGGCTTCAACAGACCCGACGCCTCGGCGTAGTTGGCGACCAGCGCTCGCGCCTGCGCGGCGCTCCGCATGGTCGCGATGACAAGGCGCGCGTCGTCCGCCTGCGCGTCGTAGTAGAGCCCGGCGCCCTGCAGGTCGCGCTCGCGCAACCCGGCCTCGAGGCGCAGCACGTCCTTGCGTCCCAGCCAGCGGTGCGTCCGCACGTTGCGGAAGGCGGCAAGTAGATCGTACAGCCACAGGCCCGCCCGGAGCCGCCAGGCGGAGACCCGCGCGCCCCGATACGCCGGGAAGAGGAACGCCAGCGGCCGGACGAGGTGCGGCGCGATCGTGAGCAGCACGCGCCGCTCCCGGCTGGCTTCGAACACGAGGCGGAACGCCCGCTGCTCGAGGTAGCGCAGCCCGCCATGGATCAGGCGCGAGGAGTGCGATGAGGTCCCGCCGCCGAAGTCGCCCTTGTCCACCAGCGCCGTACGGATGCCGCGCAGCGCCGCGTCGCGGGCGATGCCGGCGCCCGTGATCCCGCCGCCGATCACCAGAAGGTCGACCGGCTCCGCGACCATCGCCTGAAGCGCCGCGGCCCGGCTGTGGTGCGAGAACTCCGTTTCCGTCGTCACGACGTGTCTTGGCCGCCCCGCGTGGCCCGTGGTAGGTTTCGTCCGTGCTGGAGCCCGGATGGTGCTTCAGCGTGTGAATTCTGCGAGGAGAATGTAATGGCTGAAAGAAACGGACGGCGGGTCGCCGTCGTCGCGGGGTGTCGCACGCCGTTCTGCAAGTCGGGAACGACGCTGAAGGACGCGCGCGCCGTCGACCTCGCCCGCTACGTGGCCCGCGAGCTGCTGGAGCGCACCAATCTGGACGGAGCAGACGTGGACGAGGTGGTCTTTGGGCAGGTCGTCCCGTCCGCGTTGGTCCCCAACGTCGGCCGCGAAGTGAGCCTGCTCCCGCAGTTCCCGAAAGAGATCCCCGCCTACTCCCTGAATCGCGCCTGCGCCTCCGCCGGCCAGGCGGTATCCAACGCCCACGACCAGATCGCGCTCGGCAACGCGAACGTGGTGATCGCGGGGGGGGTGGAATCGCTCTCCGACATTCCGATCCTCGCGTCGCGCCGGTTCGCCGACGTGCTCGTGGAGGCGAGCAAGGCGCGGTCGCTCGGCGGTCGGTTGCGCGCCTTCAGTCGCCTCCGCCCTCGCGACCTGGTGCCCGTCTCGCCGGCGATCGCCGAGCCGTCGACCGGAGAGACGATGGGGCAGTCGGCCGAAAAGATGGCGAAGGAGAACCACATCACCCGCGCCGCACAGGACCAATGGGCGCTGCGCAGCCACCAGCGTGCCGCCCAGGGCACCGAGGACGGTCGCCTCACGGCCGAGATCGTGCCGTGGCTCCCGGCCCGGCTCCCGGAACCCATCGTCACCCAGGACAACGGGATTCGACGCGACACCTCGCTGGAACAGATGTCGAAGCTCAAACCGGTGTTCGACCGTCGCTACGGGAGCGTCACGGCCGCGAACTCCTCGCCCCTTACGGACGGCGCCTCGGCAGTGCTGCTCATGAGCGACGCTGCGACGCGCGCGCTCGGCTATTCGCCGCTCGCGTACATCCGGTCGTATGCGGTCGCGGCCGTCGACCCCGGCTGGCAGCTGCTCCAGGCCCCGATCTTTGCCGTTCCCAAGGCGCTCGAGCGCGCCGGCATCGAGTGGCGGGACCTCGGACTGGTCGAGGTGCACGAGGCGTTCGCGGCGCAGGTCCTCTCCAACATCCAGGGCTGGGCCGCCAAGGGCTGGGAGATCGACCGGGAGATCATCAACGTGATGGGCGGGTCCATCGCGATCGGTCACCCGTTCGGCGCGACCGGGGGCCGCATCGTCACTACCCTCGCCAACGAGATGGCACGCCGCGACGTGCAATTCGGGCTGCTGTCGATCTGCGCGCAGGGCGGTATGGGCTTCGCCATGGTCCTGGAGCGGCGCTGATGGCCGGATCCGCGCTCAGCTGGGAATTGGCCGACGGGATTGCGGTCGTCACGCTCGACATGAAGGGTGAAGCGGTCAACAAGATCTCGCGCGCGGCGAAGGCCGACTTCCTCGCCACGTTCGAATCGCTCGAGCGCGAGGGCGCGGTGCGGGCCGTGGCCTTTCTCTCGGGCAAGCCGGACAATTTCATCGCGGGCGCCGACATCGAAGAGTTCGTCGCGCTCTCGAGCGCCGCCGAAGCGGAACGCCTCGTCGCGGACGGGCAGGAGTTGCTGGAGCGCGTGGCGCGCTTTCCCAAGCCGATCGCCGTGGGGATCCACGGGGCCTGCCTGGGCGGCGGGCTGGAGTTCGCCCTGGCGTGCCACTACCGCGTCGCGTCCGATCACCCCAAGACCCAGCTCGGGCTCCCCGAGGTTCAGCTCGGCATCCTGCCGGCGGCCGGGGGCTGCCAGCGGCTGCCGCGGCTCATCGGCGCGCGCGCCGCGCTCGACATCATCCTCGCCGGCAAGGTGGAGCGGGCGCAGAAGGCCTTCCGGCTCGGGATCGTCGATGAGCTCGTCCACCCCGCGCTTCTCCGGGACATCACGCTCGCCGCGGCGCAACGCATGGCGGGCGGATGGCGCCCCAAGCGAAAGCGCTCGGGCGGCTTCGCCGGGTGGCTGCTCGACGGCAACCCGCTCGGGCGGCGCCTCGTGTTTCGCGCGGCGCGCAAGCAGGTGTTGAAGCAAACGAAGGGAAACTACCCGGCGCCGCTCGCCGCGCTCGAGGCGGTCGAGTACGGCTTGGCCCACGGGCTCGCCCGTGGCCTGAAGCGCGAGGCACAGTTGTTCGGTCAACTCGCCGTCACCGACGTCTCCCGCAAGCTCGTCCAGATCTTCTTCGCGACGAGCCAGCTCAAGAAGGACTTCGGCGTCCCCAACCCGCCCGCGCCCGCCGAAGTGAGGCGGCTCGGCGTCGTGGGCTCGGGGTTCATGGGGTCCGGAATCGCGGGAACGGCCGTCGTCCAGGCCGGCGTGGACGTCCGGATGAAGGACGCCGACCTGCCGCGCGTCGCGAAGGGGCTCGCGGCCGCGCGCGAGATCCTGGACGAGCGCCTGCAGCGCCGCCGCCTGACGAAGTACGAGCACGCCCGGCTCGTGGCCCTGCTGTCGGGCGCGGACACGTACGCGGGCTTCGGGCGCGCCGACCTGGTCATCGAAGCGGTGTTCGAGGACCTCGCCGTGAAGCGGCAGGTGCTGGGGGAGGTGGAGGCGGCGACGCCCGAGCGGGCCGTGTTTGCGTCCAACACGTCCACCATCCCGATTGGGCGCATCGCTGAAGCGGCGCGGCGGCCCGAGCAGATGATCGGCATGCACTTCTTCTCACCCGTCGCCCGCATGCCGCTGCTCGAGGTGATCCCGTCCGCGCGCACGGCTCCGGGCGTCGTCACGACCGCGGTGGCATTTGGGCGCCGCATGGGGAAGACCGCGATCGTCGTGAAGGACAGCCCCGGGTTTTGGGTGAATCGGATCCTCACCCCGTACATGAACGAGGCGGGGCACCTGCTGGCGGAAGGGACGGCGATCGAAGAGCTCGACGACCTGATGGTGCAGTTCGGCTTCCCGGTCGGGCCGATCACGCTGTTGGACGAGGTCGGCATGGACGTGGCGGAGAAGGTCGCGGGGGTGATGTATGAAGCGTTCGGGGATCGCTTCGCCCCGTCGCCCGCGTTCGCCGAGCTGGTGAAGGCCGGTCGCCTCGGCCGCAAGGCGGGAAAGGGGTTCTATACGTACGTGCGCGGGAAGAAGGGCGGCGTCGACGCCGCCGTATACCAGCTCATCGGCACGCAGCCGAACGGGGGCCCGCGCCCGGCGGAGGCGATCCAGCGGCTCGTCCTCGCGATGCTGAATGAGGCGGCGCGCGCGGTCGGGGAGGGCATCGTCGCCCGCCCGCGCGACGGCGACATCGCCGCCGTGTTCGGCTTCGGGTTTCCGCCGTTCCGCGGCGGCCCGCTCCGCCACGCCGACGACCTCGGGGCCCAGCGCCTGGTAGAGGAGCTCGAGCGCCTCGCCGAGCGGCTCGGGCCGCGCTTCGCTCCGTGCGAAGTGCTCCAGGAGCAGGCCCGACACAACACAAAGTTCTATCCCTGAGCGCCGCCGTCCCTCACCCGATGCTCCGCACCGGTCTCCTGTGGCTCAGCGAGCAACCTCGGCTCTTCAGCATCATTCGCGGAAACGGGCTCGCCCGCCGCTTGGCCTCGCGCTTCGTCGCGGGGGAAACGGTCGAAGCCGCCGTGGCCGCGCTCACGCAGCTCAACGCCGCGGGCATCTCGGCGAGCCTCGATCTACTGGGCGAGTCGGTGGCGGGCGCCGCCGAAGCCCGCGCCGCACGGGATACCTATCTGGAAACGCTCGACCGTATCCGCCGCGCCGGCGCGGATGCGAACGTCTCGGTGAAGCTCACCCAGATGGGACTCGCCATCGACGAAGGGCTGTGTGTCGAGAACCTCCGCGCGATCATCGCCAATGCACGCGACGACGGGTCGTTCGTTCGCATCGACATGGAGCAATCGGACTACACGGAGCGGACGCTGCAGCTGTTCCGGGGGACGTTTCATCCCGAGTTCGGGAACGCGGTGGGCGTCGTGCTGCAGTCGTACCTGCGGCGCACGGCGCGCGATGTGGAGGACATGATCGCGTTGGGCGCCCGGGTGCGACTCTGCAAGGGCGCCTATCAGGAGCCGCCCACCGTCGCGTTCCCGGACAAGCGGGACGTCGATGCGCATTACATCCACTGCATGGAGCGGCTGCTCGAACGCGGCAATTATCCGGGCATCGCTACGCACGACACCGCCATCATCGCGCACGCGAAGGATTTCGCCCGCCGCTCGGGACTGCCGCCGCAGCGCTTCGAGTTCCAGATGCTGTACGGTGTGCGACGCGACCTGCAGCGGCGACTGCGTCGCGAGGGCTACAACGTGCGCGTGTACGTGCCCTTCGGGAGCCACTGGTATCCCTACCTCATGCGGCGCCTCGCCGAGCGTCCCGCGAACGTCGTCTTCCTGCTCGGCAACCTCGTCCGGGAGTCCTTACGGCGGACCTGACCGACGGCACGCTGGGCGGTTACCAGCGGGTGCACGAGCGGGCGCCGGCCTTCAGCGGCACGGACGGCCGGGCGTACTCGGTGGCCACGTTCGTGGATGATGCGCCGAATGCGAAGGGCCTGTACGGCGCGGCGCTGCTGTTCGTGCGCTGGTCTGACGGCGGCGATCGACCGGTGGGTCATCTCGAGACGGAATACCTCGCCTGGGGAGCGACGCCGGCCGAAGCGTTGGCGCCGGTGCTCGCCCTCACGCTGCAGGAGGTGAAGCGACACCTCGACCGCTGCATCGACACGGCGGGAGCCGCCGGCGGTGACGTGCGGTGGCCCTGAGCTCGGGCGTCGTGCTGGTGCGCACCGGGTCGAGCTACCGCGTGCACACCGATCGGGGCGAAGTGACGGCCGTGCTGCGCGGCAGGCTGCGGCGGCGAGACGACGATCGCGTCGTCGCCGGGGATGTCGTGGAGCTCGAGCTTCGAGCGGATGGGCCGGCGACGATTTCCCGGATTCGTCCGCGGCGCTCGGTGCTGGCGCGGCGCGCCGCCGGTGAGCGCAGCCCCCGCGCCCAGCCGCTCGCCGCGAACGTGGACCAGGTCGTGGTCGTCGCGGCGGTGCGCGACCCGGAGCCCAACCTGCGACTGCTCGACCGCTTCCTCGTCATCGCGGAAGCGAACCGGATTCCGCCCGTCATCGTGCTCAACAAGATCGAGCTGGAGCGGGGCGCGGAGCACGCGTTGCGGCGGCGGTTCGCACCCGCTGGCTACCAGGTGCTGCCGACGTCGGTCCGGGCGGCCGAGGGCCTGGCGGCGTTGCGTGACCTGCTGCGAGGCAGGGCGTCGGTGCTGGCCGGTGAATCGGGGGTGGGGAAGTCGAGCCTCATGAACGCGCTCCACCCGGGGCTCAACCTCCGGATCGGTGAGGTGAGCGAGTATTGGGGAAAAGGGAAGCACACCACGCGCGCGGCGCTGCTCGTGCCGCTGGCGGGGCACGGCTTCGTCGTGGATACGCCCGGGTTACGAGAACTCGGGACCTGGGGCGTGGACCCGGACGCGCTCGGCAGCTGCTTCCCCGAGTTCCGCCGCTTCCTTGACGGGTGCCGGTTCGACAACTGCCGCCATCTCACGGAGCCGGACTGCGCCGTGCGGCGGGCCGCCGAGGCGGGGACCTTCGACCCGGACCGGCTCGCCTCCTACCAGCGGATCTACGAGGAAGTCAGCGTTCCTTCCTGGTCCAGCGGTCGACGTCGCGCGAAGTGACCTTCCGCATCATCGCCGCAAACGCCTCGTCCAGGTCGATCCCCTGTGAGTTGGCGAGGCAGATCACGACGAACAGGACGTCGGCGAGCTCCATGGCCACCGAGCCCTCGGCTTCGTCAGTCCGCTTGGTCTTCTCCCCGAACCGGTGGTTGATCTCGCGCGCCAGCTCGCCGACCTCTTCCGTCAGCCGGGCGACGTTGGTCAGCGGCGAGAAGTATCCTTCTTTATATTGGCCGATCCAGCGGTCGACCGTCTGTTGCGCGTCGCGCAGGGACAAGGGAGGCTCCGAGGAGTCGTGAGTGTCGATCTGCCGCCGCTCGTGATCCCGTTCGCGGGCGAGCGGTACGCCGCGATGGACCGGCTGACGGCCCTGCTCGCGCCGCCCTACGACGTCATCTCCCGGGCGGAGCGGGTGGGCTACGCCGCGCGGGATCCTCACAATATCGTCCACCTGATCCTGCCGGAAGCGCCCAGCGGGGCGGATCAGTACGCCGACGCCGCGGCGCGTCTGACCGCATGGCGGCGGGAGGGTGTGCTCCGACGGGACCCGGGCGAAGCGGTGTACGTGGTCGCCCAGGACTACGGGCTCCCCTCGGGTGAGCGGCGGACGCGGCTGGGGATGTTCGCCGCCGTGCGGGCGGAACCCTTCACGACCCGGCGGGTGCGGCCCCACGAGCAGACCCACTCGGCGCCCAAGGCGGACCGGCTCGCGCTGCTCCGGGCGACCCGGACCAGCCTCGAGTCGATCTTCTTGCTCGCCCCCGACCCCAACCGCGCGCTGGCGCAGGCCATCGCACAGGCTGCGCGCGGACTACCGGCGGCGCGCGCCGAGCTCGACGGGGTGGGCATCCGGATGTGGAGCGTCACCGGGGCGCGCGGCGCCGAGCTCGCGGCGCTCGCCGGTCGGGCGCCGCTCTACATCGCCGACGGCCATCATCGCTATGAGACCGCGGTCGCCTTCGCCGCGGAGGACCCCCGGGCCGACCGGGTACTGTCGTTTATTGTGTCGAGCCACGATCCCGGACTGACCATCCTGCCGACGCACCGGATCGTGTTCGGTACCGGCCGCGACCCGGCGAAGCTGATCGACCAGTGGCGCGCGTGGTTCGAGGTGGGGCGCGTCGCGCCGTGCATGGATCGCGTCGAGCGGCTCGCCGAGCTCGGTCGCGACCGCACGGCGTGTATCGTCGCGTTCCCGGACGACTACGACGTTACGCTCGTCCTCAAGCCCGACGCCGCGCTCGACCGCGTCCCGGGCATGGCCAGGACGCCCGCCGTGCGCGCGCTCGACGTCGCGCGCATCGAGACCCTCGTGGTGCAGTACATCCTGGGTGCGGGGACCGCGACCCCCTCGCTCGCGTATACGCCGGACCCTCGGGCTGCGTTCGAGGCGGTGCGCAACGGGCGGGCGGCGGCCGCGGTGCTGCTCAACCCCACGAAGGTGGAGCAGGTGTTCGCGGTGGCGGACGCGGGAGACGTGATGCCGCCCAAATCGACCTACTTCGCGCCCAAGGTGCCCGCGGGGCTAGTCCTGCGGCCCCTGGCGTAGCGCCGCGATCAGCGCCTTGCAGAACTGCGGCAGGTCGGCCGGCGTGCGCGAGGAGATCAGGTTGCCATCGACCACGACCGGTGCGTCTTCCCACGTCACGCCGGCGTTCTCCATGTCGTCCTTGATGGCGCGTACGCTCGTCGCGCGCTTGCCCTTCAGGATCTTGGCCGAGATCGGCACCCAGCCGGCGTGACAGATGAAGGCGAGCGGCTTCCCCGCCTGGAAGATCTCACGCGTGATCCGGAGAACGGCCTCGTGGCGACGCAGCTGGTCGGGGGCGAACCCGCCGGGGATGACCAGACCGTCGAAATCAGCGGCGTCGACGTCGGTGGCGCTCGTGTCCACCGTGACCGGATAGCCGCGCTTCCCCGCGTAAGTCTTCTCGCCGAGGCCGGCGACGGTCGTAGCGGCGCCCTCTTCCTCCAGCCGGATCTTTGGATACCAGAGCTCCAGGTCCTCGTACAGGGGGCCGGCGAAGAAGAGGACCGTTTTGCCTTTGAGGCTCATGTGGCGAAGCTATATCTTTCCCGGCCATGAGTCCACGACCCCGCGAGCGCATCCTCGGAAATCTCGAGGCGATTTACCGCGAGGCCTACGAGCGCGCCAAGGCCGCCGGCGACCAGACCCGGATGGCCGACGTCGACGCCGCCTATCAGCGCGAGCAGCTCCTGCTCGAGGTCCTGCTCGACATCCGCGACGCGCTCGCCGTCCCGCCCGCCGAGGCCGAGGGAAGCACCTCCCGGGGTAGGGCGCCCGACCCCGTCGCGGCGCTCGAGACGATCCGCCGCATCACCAAGCTCCGGTAGGGAGAGCGCATGACTCGACGCGCTGGCCTGGGTCTGTTGTCCCTTACGCTGGCCGCCTGCGGCCGCACGGCCGACATCGTCATTCGGGGCGGCATGGTGTGGACCGGCCTTTCCAGCGGCGCTCCGCAGGCGGGCGCCGTGGCGATCGGCGACGGTGAGATCCTCGCCGTGGGCGACTCGGCGGCCGTCGCCCGATACGTCGGCTCGCGCACGCACGTGATCCGGGCGGACGGCGGTCTCGTGCTGCCGGGCTTCACTGACGGGCACACGCATTTCATCGGCGGCGGGTTCCAGCTGGCGTCCGTCGACCTGCGCAACGCCGCGTCGCCCCAGGAGTTCGTGCGGCGGATCGGCGAGTACGCGCGCACGCTCAAGCCCGGCGAGTGGATCACCGGCGGCGACTGGGACCACACGCTCTGGCCCGGCCAGCCGCTCCCCCGCCACGAATGGATCGATTCCGTGACGCCCGCGAATCCCGTGTTCGTCAATCGACTCGACGGACACGAGGCCCTCGCCAACGCCGCCGCCCTACGGGCCGGCGGTGTCACCCGAGACACGCCCACGCCGCCGGGCGGTGAGATCCTGCGCGACGCGAAGACCGGTGAGCCGATCGGGATCTTCAAGGATCAAGCGCTCGATCTGATCGGCCGGGCCCAGCCCGACCCGTCGCCCGAGCAGCGCGACTCGGCGCTGGCGCGCGCGCTGGCGCACGCCGCGTCACTCGGCGTCACCGCCACCGCGCACATGTCCGCTTCCTGGGCCGACCTCGCGAGCTACCGCCGCCTGGAACGCGCCGGGCGCCTCACCATGCGCGTCGCCCTGTACCTGCCGGTCGACGCGTGGCGCGCCGTGGCGGAATCAGTGAAAGCGCACGGCGCCGGCGACGCGTGGGTCAAGATCGGCGGCCTCAAGGGCTTCATGGACGGCTCGGCGGGCTCGCGCACCGCGCTCTTCTTCGAGCCCTACGCGGACTCCGCGGGCTACCGCGGCTTGATGCAGAACCCCGAGCGGGACATGCGCACGTGGATCGGCAACGCCGACTCGGCGGGGCTGCAGGTGGCCGTACACGCCATCGGCGACCGGGCGAACGCCCTCATCCTGACGATCTACGACAGCGTCGCACGGGCGCACGGACCGCGCGATCGCCGGTTTCGCGTGGAGCACGCCCAGCACGTGCGGCCGCAGGACATCCCCCTGTTCGGCACCCTGGGCGTCATCGCCTCGATGCAACCCTATCACGCCATCGACGACGGGCGTTGGGTGGAGCGGCGTATCGGCCCGGTCCGCATCAAGACGACGTACGCTTTCCGGACCCTGCTCGACACCGGGGCGAAGCTGGCTTTCGGCTCCGACTGGACCGTCGCGCCGCTCGATCCCCTCGCCGGGGTCTACGCCGCCGTCACCCGCCGCACGCTCGACGGCAAGAACCCGAACGGATGGGTGCCGGAGCAAAAGATCACCGTGGGAGAGGCGTTGCGCGCTTACACCGCGGGGAACGCCTTCGCGACGTTCGACGAGCAGAAGCGGGGCGCGCTCGCGCCCGGCTACCACGCGGACGTCGTGGTGGTGGACCGCAATCTCTTCGCGATACCGGCCGAGTCGCTCGCCGCCGCGCGGGTGCGCGTCACGATCGTGGGCGGGAAGGTCGTGTACGAGCGGCCCTAACCGGCGTACTTGAACCCCGCCTCCTGCAGCGTCAGCGGCTGGCCGCCGTCGTGCTCCACGCCCGCTTCGACCACTTCGCCGAGCACCAATGTGTGATCGCCCGACGGGAGGGTCGCGACGACGCGACATTCGACCCACCCCAACGCCTCGGCGAGGATCGGCGCTCCGGAAACGGGTGCCGGCTTCGTCTTGACTCCCTTGAGTTTCTGCGGCGTGTTGGCCGAGGAGCGGCCCAGCTTTCCGGCCAGCTCGCGCTGCCCTTGGGACAGCACGTTGACGGCGAAGTGGTGGGTGTCCCGGATCATGCCGATGGTTTTCGACGTGTTCTCCACGGCCACGACGACCATCGGCGGATCGAAGGATGCTTGCGTGACCCAGTTCGCGGTCATGCCGTGCTCTTCGCCGCCGTGCTTCACGGTGACAGCGTAGAGCCCGTAGGGGAATAGCCGCAGCACCGCCTTCTTGGCCGCCTCATCCATGCGCGAAATATCGGCTATCTTTAGGCGCATGGCGACCCGGACCCAGCCGAGATCCAAGGCCGCTAAGGCCCTCGCGAAGCCGGATCTCCTCGACATCTACCGGCTGATGCTGTTGTCGCGCCGGATCGACGACAAGGAGATTCAGCTCAAGCGGCAGAACAAGATCTTCTTTCAGATCTCGGGCGCCGGCCACGAGGCCGTGCTCGCGGCCGCGGGGCGCGTGCTCCGCCCCGCCTACGACTGGTTCTATCCGTATTACCGCGACCGGGCGCTCTGCCTCACGCTCGGCATGACCCCCACGGAGATGCTGCTCTCGGCGGTGGGCGCGGCGGAGGATCCCAACTCCGGTGGCCGGCAGATGCCGTCCCACTGGGGTCACAAGGCCCTCAACATCGTCAGTCAGTCGAGCCCCACGGGTACGCAGCTGCTGCAGGCGGTAGGGTGCGCCGAGGCCTGGCTCCGCTACACCCGGATCGACGACATCGCGGACAAGCCCGTACACGGCGACGAGCTGGTCTACGTGTCGGTCGGCGACGGCACGACCAGCGAAGGGGAATTCTGGGAAGCGCTCAACACTGCGAGCAACCTGAAGCTGCCGGTGCTGTTCCTCGTCGAAGACAACAAGTACGCGATCTCCGTCCCGGTGGAAGTCCAGACCGCGGGCGGCTCGGTGTCGAAGCTGGTCGCCAACTTCCCCGACCTCCTGGTCGCGGAAGTGGACGGCTGCGACCCGGTCGCCTCCTACGACGTGCTCGTGCAGGCGGCCGAACACTGTCGTCAGCGCAAAGGCCCCGCACTCGTGCACGCGCACGTCACCCGTCCCTATTCGCACTCCCTCTCCGACGACGAAGTGCTGTACAAGCCGCTCAAGGAGCGCGAGGAGGAGGCGAAGCGTGACTGCACGCTTACCTTCCCGAAGCGGCTGATCGCCGAAGGTGTCGCCACCGAGGCCGAGATCGCCCAGATCCGGCAGCAGGTGGACGAGGAGGTCGAGGTCGCGGCCGACATGGCGCTGGGCTCTCCCCAACCGACGCCGGAATCGGCTCTGCAGTACGTCTACTCTCCGGAGGTGGACCCGACGTCCGAGCAGTTCGACACCGAACACGACCCCCAGTTCTCCGGCGATCCGACCACGATGGTGGACCTCCTCAATGCGTGTCTGAAGGACGAGATGGCGCGCGATCCGCGCATCGTGGTGTTCGGGGAAGACGTGGCCGACGTGAGCCGCGAGCAGTACCTCGGGGACGTGAAGGGCAAGGGCGGCGTCTTCAAGGTCACGTGGGGCCTGCAGCGGCAGTTCGGCAGCGAGCGCGTCTACAACTCGCCCCTCGCCGAGGCCAACATCGTGGGTCGCGCCATCGGGCTCGCCACCCGCGGGCTCAAGCCGGTCGTCGAGGTCCAGTTCTTCGACTACATCTGGCCCGCCTACCACCAGCTTCGGAACGAGCTCGCCACGATGCGCTGGCGCTCCAACAATGCGTTCAGCGCCCCCGCGGTCGTGCGCGTCACCTACGGCGGATACTTGAAGGGTGGCGCCATCTACCACTCGCAGACCGGGGCCGTCGTGTTCACGGCCATTCCCGGACTGCGCGTCATCTGTCCCAGCACGGCGCTCGACGCGAACGGCCTGTTGCGGACCGCCATCCGCTGCGATGACCCCGTCCTCTTCCTCGAGCACAAGCACCTCTACCGCCAGACCTACAATAAGGCGCCCAACCCGGGCCCGAACTTCATGATTCCGTTCGGCAAGGCGAAAGTAGCGCGGTCGGGCACCGCCCTGACCGTGGTGACGTACGGCGCCGTGGTGCAGCGCGCCCTGGTCGCGGCCAAGGAGCTCGAGGAGAAGGACGGGGTGAGCGTCGAGGTGATCGATCTGCGCAGCCTGTCGCCGGTGGACTGGGATGCCATCGGCGCATCCGTGCGCAAGACCAGCCGCGTGCTCGTGGCGTACGAAGACGCGCTCTCCTGGGGCTATGGCGCCGAGATCGCTGCGCAGATCGCGGGCGAACACTTTTCCTGGCTGGACGCACCGGTGAAGCGCGTGGCTTCGACCGACACGTTCGTCGGCTACGCGCCCGCCCTGGAAGACTTCATCCTGCCGCAGGTGGAGGATCTCGCGCAGGCGATGCGCGAGTTGCATGCGTTCTAGCGCAGCGCGCGCCTTCGCTTTCCTGTTTTTCCTGTCGGGCGCCACGGGCCTCGTCTACGAGCTCCTCTGGGTGCGCCTGCTGTACCAGGGGTTCGGGTCCACGATCCAGTCGGTGACGACGGTCGTCGCCGCGTACATGGGAGGCCTCGGGCTCGGCGCCTGGCTGCTGGGCCGCCGCGCCGACCGCCACCCGCGCCCGGCGGCGCTGTATGGTCGGCTCGAGATCGCCATCGGGGGGTTCGGCCTCGTTTCGCCGCTCGTCCTCGCGCTCGTGCACCGGGGGTACGTCGCGGCCGCGGCTGCGTGGCATCTGAGCGGCGGCGCCAGCGTCGCCCTCCGGTTCGGCCTCGCGGGCCTCGCGTTGCTGATCCCGACTACGCTGATGGGAGGGACGCTGCCCGTGCTCACGCGCGCGTTCATGGGCGCGGACCGCGCAGCGCTGAAGCACTCGCTGGGCCGGCTGTACGGCCTCAACACCCTGGGCGCCGTGCTGGGGACGGCGCTCGCGGGATTCTTCCTCATCGAGTGGGTCGGCATCCGGGCGAGCCTCTGGGGCACCGCGCTCGTCAACCTGCTCATCGGCGCGAGCGCGCTGCGCCTGCCCGATCCCGGGGCGGCCGGATCGCCCGCCGGCCCGGTGAGCGAGCCCGAGGTGCACCCCAGCGCGCCGCTGCTGCGGCGCATCGCCCTGATCCTGCTCGCGCTCACGGCGTTCGCGTCGCTGCTCGACGAGATCGCCTGGACCCGCGTGCTCGTGATGATCGTCGGCGGGTCGACCTACGCCTTCACCCTGGTGCTGCTCGTCTTCCTGCTCGGGATCGGCGCCGGCAGCGCCGTGGTCGCGCGCCGCAGCGCGCCGGCGTCCGAGACGGCGGCGGACGCCGCCGTCGCGCAGGCAGTGACCGCGGCCGGCGCCGGCGTTCTCTTCGTGGTCTTCGGGGTGCTGCCGCGCTACATCATCACCGTGTTTCAGGCGCAATCGCTCGGCGCGACCGAACGGCTGCTCGCGATGGGGTTTGCCGTCGGGGCGGTCGTCCTGATCCCCGCACTCGGCATGGGGATGACGTTCCCCCTGCTCACGGATCTCGTGGCCCCGCGGAACGTGGCGCGCGGCGCCGACGTCGGGCGCGCCTATGCGCTCAACACGCTGGGCAGCATCGCGGGCGCCGTGCTCACCGGATTCGTCCTGGTCGTGATGCTCGGCACGGATCTGACCCTGCGCATCGGAGTGGCGATCAACGCGGCCGCCGCCCTGACGCTCGCCGTGCTGGCGGCGCGGGGCGTCGCGGAGGGCTCGGCGCAGCACCGCCGGCTGCGGCTGCGGGTGCTCGGCGCCGGCAGCCTCGCGAGTGTGGGGCTCGCCGTCGCGCTCGCCGCGCCGCGCTGGAGCACCCGGCTCATCGATCTGGGGCCGAGCATCTATGCTCGGCAGCCGATGAACGCCGCCGCCGTGGAGGACTTCCTCGCGCATCGCGGCGTACGCCAGCTCGCTTTCAAGGAAGGGTGGAACGCGACTGTCTCCGTGTGGGAGAGCGGCCCCGGGCGCACGCTCAAGATCAACGGCAAGGCCGACGCTTCCGACCACGGCGACATGGACACCGAGATCTTGCTCGGCCTCGCGCCGGCGGCGGCGCGCCCCGGCGCAGCCAGGGCACTGGTGATCGGCTACGGCAGCGGTGTGACCACGCGCGTGCTCGCCGGCGTCCCCGGGATGGAGCGCGTGCGCGTGGTCGAGATCGAGCCCGCCGTGCTGGCGATGAGCCGCTTTTTCCTGCACGTGAACGACACCGTCCTCGCCCGATCGAACGTATCGGTGGCGGTCGACGACGCCCGCAGCGCACTCCAGATCGACACCGCGCGCTACGACGTGATGGTCTCCGAGCCTTCGAACCCCTGGCTGGCCGGGGTCGCCACGCTCTACACCCCCGAGTTCTTTCGCATCGTGCGCGGGCGACTCGCGGACGATGGCGTCTTCTGCCAATGGGTGCAGCTCTACCAGCTGCCGGTATCGGTCGTGGCGGGCATCGTCCGGAACTTCACCGCCGTGTTCCCACACGTCGAGATCTGGTTCAGCTCGCCGGGCGACGTGATGCTGCTCGGCTCGGCGCGCCCGCTGGCGTACGATCCTGCGTGGCTCGGGCGACTGGTCGGCCCGCACGGCGCGCTCGGCGAACTCGGCCGGGAGTACCTCGGCGTGGACCAGCCCGCCGACTACTTCGGGCACCTGCTCCTCGGGCCGACCGGCGTCGCCGAGCTGCTGAAGCGCCCCAGCGTCGCCCATCGCGACGACCTGCCGCGTCTCGAGTTCGTCGCGGCACGCCGCTTCCTCGACAGCCGAGGCACCGAGGGCGTGTTCGACTCGCTGGTCGGGATGCGCGCGGCGACGCAAGCGGCGGACGGCGCGTCGCCGTTCCTCTTCGCCAAGGCGCTGACCGTGCGGCGCGGTGATCCCGCCGCCCTGCGCTACATCGACGCCGCACGCCGGGCGCGGCCCGGCGAGCCCCTCTGGACCGTCCACGCCGCCGCAATCCTGCTGGGGCTCGGTGATTCGACGCTGGCCGACACGGCGCTCGGCCGGCTTGTGCAGACAGGGCGCGACCCCGGTGCGTGGCTGCTCTCCGGGCTCGTCGCGACCCGGCGTGAGCAAGGCGCGCGCGCGGCTGCCCTGTTGTCCGGGGCGCTCGCGGCGGGGGCCGACAGCGCGGAGGCGCACGCCGGTCTCGCGGTGGTCGCGGCACGCGCGAAGGATTGGCCCCGGGCGGCGGTGCACGCGCGGGCGGCGTTGGCCGCTGCCCGCGGCACGTTGCGGCACCCCTATCCCCGGGAATGGCTGGGGGACGCACTCACGCACTTCGCCCTGGAGGGACCGCCGCGCGTCGCCGACAGCCTGATGCGGGCGGCGGTGGCCGGGCGCGACGGCTGGTCGAAGCTGCACGAGCTCCTCGCCGTCGCGGCCTTGCGGGCGGGACGCTGCGAAGACGCGGTGCAGCAGTTCATTTTGCTGCTCGAGTTTGGAATCGAGCGCGACGACGGACCGCCGCTCGTCGCGCGCTGCCGGCGGGGCGAAGCGCTTTAGGCGCCGGTCTGCTCTCCCAGCACTTCCCGGATCTCGCCCGCCGCGGCGATCGCGTGGTCGACGTCGCGGGACAAGGCTCGGGCCTGCTGCGTGGCGTGCGTCAGATCGTCGAGCACCGCCGCCACCCCCGCCGATCGGAGCCGCAGCAGATCGAACCGCACGTTCTGCATCGCGAGCACGCACGATTCGATCTGATCCTCGACGAGCTGCCGGCGCGTGATCAGGTCCGCGAGGGTCTGCCGCTGCCGCTGGAGCAGGTTGAGCTGGCGGTCGCGCTCCGCGCTCTCCGGCTCCCGCTTGGTCAGCGCGAGCTTCTCGTCGAGGCGCGCGAGCGCCCTCTGATCCACGTCGCCGCTCATGGCGTGCGCGGCACGCGCCAGGTCCTCGGCGCGCTTCAGCAGTCCGTCCACCGTGACGATCACGTCCGGGAGCAGCTTCCGTTCGGACTTGGGCACGCGCTCCATGATCTTGAGGATCGCCTTGCGGTCGTTCCGCGCCTGCTGTACCGCCGTCGCGAGGCGGCCGAACTCCTCCACCGTGGCGGCCGGGAGGTCCAGGGGGCGTGACCCCGCCGCAGCGAGCTGCGCCTCGGCCGACTCGGGCGCGGCCGGCCGGCGCAGCACGTCGCGCCACGAATAGCCCGCGCTCCAAAGCTTCATGTACATCGGCAGCAGGCCGAACGCGCCCCACGGTACCGCCACGAACAACGACCACCCGTGCCACCCCGTCGCCGCGTCGAATAGCAAGCAGCCGCCTGCCACCGACGCCCAGGACACGAAGCTCGACCGCATCTTGCGGACGACGTCGGCTTCCCCCCCCCCGCCGCCCCCCGCCGTGAGCTGCACCGCCTCGCGCTGCGGGCGCGTCGGGCGCCGCCCACGCCCGCCCCCCACGTCGAACGGGCTGCGAGGGGCCGGGAGGGAGGGCGGCGGCGGGAACCGTGAAGCCCGCGCTGCCGCCCCGGCCGAGGGGCGGCGCGACCGGTACATGGTTGCGGTGCGCGCTTCCAGCGCCCGCCGCAATGCGTCCGCCGTGGGCCAGCGGTCTTCCGGGTCTTTCTCGAGCGAGCGCATCACGCACGCCGCCAGATCGTCGGGGCAATCGTTGCACCGCTCCGTGACGAGCGGTGCCCGCTCCGTGATGTGCTTCATGAGGATGCCCGGCACGGTGGGCGCTTGGAACGGCAGCTCCCCCGTCAGCATCTGATAGCTCACCACTCCCAGGCTGTAGATGTCCGAGCGGCCGTCGATTTCACGGTCTCCCGCGGCTTGCTCCGGGCTCATGTAGTGCGGCGTCCCGATCGCCACGCCCGTGGCGGTCAGTGTGGCCGAGCCGGTGGTCGAGGAGAGGGCCTTGGCGATCCCGAAGTCCGTCACTACGACGCGGCCCCGGCTTCCCTCGAGCAGAATGTTGTCCGGCTTCACGTCCCGGTGGATGATGCCGAGCGCGTGCGCCGCGCCGAGCGCATCGGACGTCTCGAGCATGATGCGGCGCGCCTCCTCCGAGGGCAGCCGGCCGCGCCGCTTCAACTTCGCCGCCACCGACTCGCCGTCCACGTACGCCATGACGAAGTAGACGAGCCCGTCGGGCCCTTCGCCCACCGAATGGATCGGCACGATGTGGGGGTGGGACAACCGCGCCGCGGTCTCCGCCTCGCGCAGGAACCGGATGCGGATCTCCTCGCGAAAGGCAAGCTCGGGAGGCAGGACCTTGATCGCCACTTGACGCTTCAGGCGCTCGTCCCGGGCCTTGTAGACGACCCCCATGCCGCCGCGACCGAGCTCCCCCTCGACGGTGTAGGAGCGTCCCAGCGCTTGGATCAGGCGTCCGGCGAGCGACTTGTCGGCGTCATTCATCAGGGTCCGGCCAGTGAGCGCCGCATAGATTTAGCCGCACGAGGCCCGCCCTGCAACCAGCCAAATGATTTGCACTTACGTTTCGACCCCTTGGTCTCTGGCGCCAAGCTGGCCGCCCGGCGCCCGATCGCCGGTGGCTAAACGGCAGCGTCTGCCTTATTGACCGCTCCGAGAGGAACGGACGTGTTCGTCCAAGCGTTGTTTGGTGGCACGGACGATGCTAAGGCAGTCCGGCCGTGAGGCTGTTGTCAACTCTCAACTGGAAGAACCTATGTCTGAACGCCTGACGCTCCCGGTGCTGCCGCTCCGGGAGATCGTACTGTTTCCGGGCGTGTCCACGCCGATCGGCGCGGGCCGTCCAACGACTTTGCGCGCCATCGAGGCGGCGTTGAAGGGCGACTCTCGCCTGATCTTCGGCGTGTCGCAGCGCGAGAACGTCGACCATGTCACGCCGGCCGTGCTGTACACGACCGGGACGATCGCCAAGATCAGCCAGATTCAGCGCGGGCTGGGTGGCGTGCAGCTGCTGTTGCACGGCGAGAAGCGCGGCGCGGCGGTGCATTATGTCGAGAACCAGGGGCACCTCGAGGCCGTGGTGCGGGAAGTAGAGGACCTGCCGCCATTGCGCCCCGACGATCCGGCGTTCGTGGGGCTGCACCGGGAGGCGCGCGAGCGTGCCGCGGAGCTGGGGCAGAAGTCCGGGTTGCCGGAAGAGGTCGTTCGACAGGTGCTCGAGGGCGTCTCCGATCCCGGGCGTCTCGCCGACCTCGTGGCCGGCTACCTAGAGATCGACCCGGCCGAGCGCCAGGCGTTGCTCGAAACCCTCGAGGTCGAGGAGCGGCTGCGCCGGGTGCTGGTGCACGTGCAGCGTCAGATCGGCGTGCTCGACGCTCAGGAGCACATCAAGTCGCAGGTTCAGGAGGAGCTGGGCGAGCGCCAGCGGGAGCTGTTCCTGCGCGAGCAGATGAAGGCGATCCGGAAGGAGCTGGGCGAGGGGGACGAGACAAGTGACGTCGAGGAGCTGCGCAAGCGCCTCGCGGCGCTCCAGCTCCCCGACGCCGCCCAGAAGGAAGTGGAGCGCGAGCTGGCGCGGCTCGAGCGGGCGGCCCGGGACTCGATGGAAGCTCAGGTCATCCGCACGTATCTCGAGACTGTGGCCGAGCTCCCGTGGAACAAACGGGCCGAAGAGTCGCTCGACCTGAAGCGGGCGGCCGCCATCCTCGACGAGGACCACTACGGCCTGCAGGACGTCAAGGACGAGGTGCTCGAGTTCCTGTCGGTCCGGCAGCTGCGTCAGCGTACGCCGGAAGGCGACGCGCGCGGTAACGACGACGATAAGCAGTCCAAGGGATCGATCTTGCTGTTCGTCGGGCCGCCGGGCGTGGGTAAGACGTCGATCGCGAAGTCGATCGCCCGGGCGATGGGCCGGCCGTACGTCCGCATCTCGCTGGGCGGCGCCCGGGACGAGGCCGACATCCGCGGCCATCGCCGCACCTACGTCGGAGCGATGCCGGGCCGCATCATTCAGGGAATGAAGCAGGCCGGCGCCAAGAACCCCGTGTTCCTGCTCGACGAAGTCGACAAGCTGGGCGTCTCGTTCCAAGGCGACCCGGCGGCCGCGCTGCTGGAGGTGCTCGACCCGGCGCAGAACGACTCGTTCACCGATCACTACCTCGGGGTGCCGTTCGACCTCTCGGAGGTGTTGTTCGTCGCGACGGCGAACTTCCTGCAGTACATCCCGGCACCGCTGCTCGACCGGCTCGAGACCGTCAACTTCGCCGGCTACACCGAGCGCGAGAAGCTCGAGATCGCGAAGCGCTACTTGCTGACGCGCCAGCTGCAGGAGAACGGCCTGGCCCCGGGGCAGCTGACCGTGGACGACGCCGCGCTGAGCAAGATCATCACGAGCTACACGCGCGAAGCGGGCGTGCGCCAGCTGGAGCGCGAGATCGGCAAGCTGGCCCGCAAGGTGGCGCGTAGGGTGGCGGTGGGAGAGGTGGAGCGCCTCGCCGTGGACGCGTCTGATGTCGACGACTTGATCGGGCGGCCCAAGGTGCATCCGGAGCGCATGGCGCGCGAGGACGACTTGGGCGTCGCGACCGGCATGTACTACACGCCGGTCGGAGGCGACATCATGTTCGTCGAGGCGAGCGTGATGCGGGGCAAGGGCGAACTGGTGCTCACCGGCCAGCTGGGAGACGTGATGAAGGAATCGGCGCGCGCGGCGCTGACGTACGCGAAGAGCCACGCCGATCAGCTCGGCATTCCGGAGGAGGCGCTCGCCGAAACGGACGTGCATATCCACGTCCCCGCCGGCGCGATCCCGAAGGACGGTCCGTCCGCGGGCGTGACGATGGCCACGGCGCTGGTGTCCGCGCTGTCGCGGCGGCCGGCGCGCCACGACGTGGCGATGACCGGCGAAATCACGCTGCGCGGCCGGGTGCTGCCCATCGGAGGCGTCAAGGAGAAGGTGCTGGGCGCGGTCCGCGCGGGCCTTCGGACCATCGTGCTCCCTAAGGAGAACGCGGCCGACCTGGAGGACCTCCCCGAGGATGTGCGGAAGTCGCTCGAGGTGCACCTGGTTGAGGATTTGGGCGAGGTGCTGAGCCTGGCGCTGCGCGGCGCCCGGTTCGAAGCGGGCCACCTGGTATTCGAGGGACCCGTGCCGATCGAGCCCAGTCTCGTGGCGAAGCAAAACTAGCCGCTGCGCCGGTCGGAGCAGGGCCCCCGGGAGTTCCCCGGGGGCCCTGACGTTTGTGCAACCTTTTCCGGGGGGCGCGCGTCTAAATCCCGGTATCCCAGACCAAAGGTCCCGGTATGCCGGTGGCTGTTCCCATGCTCGCCCTCATGATCGTCGTGCAGGCGAACGGCAGCTCCGGCGCCGAGACCCCGCCGGCCCGGACGCCTCCCCCCACGTCCAACAGCGTCGCCGCCCGGCGGGCCGTGCGCGCGGTCGTCATCGACGGCAAGGACGACGACGAGGTGTGGCGCGAGGCACCGGCGATCACGGCGTTTCGCGAGTTCTCGCCGCGCGAGGACGGCCCCCCCCGATTCCCCACGGAAGCCAAAGTCGCCTATGACGATCACAACTTCTACGCCTTCATTCGCGCCTTCGATCCGCATCCCGACAGCATCCTGAAGATTCTCGCCCGCCGCGACGTCCGCGCTCCGACCGACCAGCTCAAGATCGTCATCGACTCCTACCACGACCGCCGCACCGGGTACGAGTTCGCGGTCAACCCCGCCGGGGTGAAGCGCGATTATGCGATCTACAACGACAATAACGAGGACGATGCCTGGGACGGCGTGTGGGAGGTGGCGGCGACAGTTGACTCACTCGGTTGGACAGCGGAGTTCCGGATTCCGCTGTCGCAGCTGCGGTACGCTCACGCCGACACCAACACCTTCGGCTTCGCCGTGTGGCGTGACATTCAGCGCTACACCGAGCGGGTCAGCTGGCCGGTATACCGGCAGTCCCAGTCGGGTTTCGCGTCCCAGCTCGGGGATGTGACGGGCCTCGTGGGACTGCCGGCGCCGCGTCGGCTGGAAGTCGCGCCGTACATGGTGACGAAGAACGTCTCCGTTCCCGTGGGCCCCGCTTTCGACCGTTCACAGAAGCTCACCGCGGGCGCCGACTTGAAGTATGGGCTCACGTCCAACGTGACACTCGACGCCACGGTCAACCCCGACTTCGGGCAGGTGGAGGCGGATCCCGCGGTCTTAAACCTCACGGCCTTCGAGACGTTCTTCCAGGAACGGCGCCCGTTCTTCGTCGCGGGAACGGGCGTGTTTCGCTTCGACGTCAATTGTAGCCAGGTGAATTGCAACGGGGAGCGGCTGTTTTATTCGCGCCGCATCGGGCGGGCGCCGCAGCTCCCCGGGAACGACCCAAGCTCGCCCATCGCCACCACCATCTACGGCGCAGCGAAGGTGACCGGCCGGTTGCCAGGTGGTCAGACCGTGGGTGTGCTCGACGCCATCACGCAGCGCGCCACGGGCAGCTCCGATCGCACCACCGAGCCCGCCACCAACTACGCGGTGCTGCGCGGGCAGCAGGATTTCCGCAAGGGCCAAAGCGGCGTCGGCATGATGTTCACGGCAGTGAACCGCAGCCTCGACCCGCTGACGGAGGGCGGGCTGCGCCACAACGCGTACGTCGGCGCGGTGGACTTCCGGCACCGGTTCCTGGGAAGCCGCTATCAGGTCTCGGGCTCGCTCGACTTGAGCCGGGTGACGGGCACGGCGGCGGCCATCACCGCGACGCAGCGCGACGCGGTGCACTACTACCAGCGGCCCGATGCCGGCCTGCCGTTCGACTCGACCAGGACCTCACTGGCGGGGGACGCGGAAGAGCTGCTGTTCGGCAAAGTGGGTGGAGGGATTACCCGGTTCGAGACGAGCTATCAGCGCCGGTCCCCGGGCTTCGAGGTGAACGACTTGGGCTTCCTGCTGCGCGCCGACCAGCAGAGCTGGAATACCTGGTTCGGAGTGCAGTCGCTCCATCCGAGCTCTCTGTATCAGACCGCGTTCTGGAACTTCAACTGGTGGCAATTCTGGACGGGCGCCGGGCTGCCGGTCGAGCGCGCCGCCAACACCAATGTCCACGTCCAGCTCAACAACCGCTGGTGGCTGCACGCCGGCACGACACTGGGCCACCTCGGCACGACCCTCGACGACCGCCGGGCTCGGGGGGGCCCGGCCGTGCGGGTCGATCCGATCGTCTCTTCCTGGGCGGAGTGGGATGGCGACAGCCGGCCGGTTGTAGTGCCCGCACTGTGGACGAATTATTGGCGCGGGGACGGCGGCCGGTCCGAGTCGGTCAACCTGGGCTCGCAGGTATCGGTCCGCATCGCGTCGCAGTTCAACACGACGATCGGGGTGAGCGCCACCCACAATATCGACAACACCCAGCCCTTCGACCCCGTCACCGACTCCACCGGCGCCAGGCACTATCCCGTGGCCCACCTGAACCAAAAGACCCTGTCACTGACAGGCCGGGTGGACTACACGATAACGCCCGACCTCACACTCCAGGTCTATGCACAGCCGTTCGTGAGCAAGGGCAACTATTCGAACGCGCGCGAGCTCGCTGCTCCGCGCGCCGCGGCGTACGACGACCGGTTCAAGCCGTACACCGGCACGCTCCAGAGCGGGTTCAACTTCAAGCAGTTCAATTCCAACGTCGTGCTGCGATGGGAATATCGGCCCGGCTCGACTCTGTTCGTCGTCTGGACGCAAGGGCGGCGCGACTTCCTCGGGGCGACGGGGCCGCGGTCGCTCGCCGGTGATTTCGGCGACCTCTTCACGCTCCACCCCAATAACACCTTCCTCGTGAAGGCGTCCTACTGGCTGAACTGGTGATACGCGCTTAGCGGGCGGCCACCCCCTCCAGCACCAGCTTCACGGCGGCTTCCTTCCAGCGCTCGCGCAGCGCGGGCTCGTCCGCGCCGAGCGGCGGCGCGCTCGCCGCTATCAGGGACTCGAGGCCGAGGTATGCGACCATCAGCACCAGCGCTTGCGCCGCCGCTAGGTGAGGGTCCACGTCGTCCCGCACCTGACCCCGCCCCTGACCTTCCGCGAGCAGGATGACCAAGCGCTTGATCGCCGGCGCGAACGGGCGCGCGTCGGATCGGCCGGCTTGCGTGAGCAGCGTGACGAGGTCGGGATGGGCGGCGAGGAAGTCGAACTGCGCCGCCAGGGCGCCGGCAATGCGATCGAGCGGGCCGTCCCCGGCGATGGCGAGCGAGCCGAGCGCCTGCTCCAGCTGGGCGGCGCCACGCGTTAGCACGGCATTGAACAGCCCGCGCTTGGAGTGAAAGTAGTAGAACAACAGCTGCTTGTTGACGCCGGCCCGCCGGGCAATGTCGTCTACCCGCGCGCCGTCGAAGCCGCGTCTCGCGAACTCGTCTTGGGCAGCGGTGATGATCCGTAATGCTCTGGGGTTGCTGAGCTTAGGTTTCAGGGCGTCATTTTCTCAACCATATGGTTGATGAAATCTACACTTCCCGTCATGGGGGCGCCACCCCGCCCACGCGAGGTTCCCCGGAACCCGGGGCAAGCCCTCCTCGAGGAACTTGATCACCAGCCGATTCACCTCGTCGGGCACTTCTTCCTGCACCGAGTGCCCGGCGTGCCGCACCGAAAGGAACGCCGACCGATTGAGCTGAGCCGCCAGCGCCCGGCCCAAGGCGATGGGGATCCACCGGTCAGCCTCACCCCACAGCACCAGGGTGGGCGCGCCGATGGCGTCGAGGCGCCCCTCCAGCCCACCGAAACGGAACTCGCGCAACACGCCCCGCAGCGCGCGGCCGTAGGCGGCCTCGGCCACCGGCGCGTAATACTGATCGACGTCGGACTCTGTCACCTTGCGGGGGTCGGCGTACGTCGACCTGAGGAGCCGGGCTGCCAGGGCCCGACCCCGGAATGCGAGCATCAACGGGCCGACCACGGGCCAGCGACCGACCCGGAACAGCAGCGGCTCGCGGGTGCCGAGCCCCGCCGCCGCCATCAGGACGAGTCCGCGCACGCGCGTCGGGAACGCGATCGCGACTTCCGCAGCGATCTCGCCTCCCATGGAGTGGCCGACCAGCACGGCGTCGGGGAGGTGCAGGGAGTCCATCAGCGCGACGACGAGGTGGGCGTAGGCCGCGTTGGTGTAACCGTGCGCCGGCTTGTCGGAGGAGCCGAATCCCAGCAGGTCGAGCGCGACGACCCGGAACCCGGCCGCCATGACCGGGGCGAGGTTCTTACGCCAGGCGTACATCGACGCACCGAGACCGTGGATGAAGAGTACCGGCGTTCCTGCGCCGGCATCGATGTAGCGGATCCTGAGATCGTCGATCCGCGCGAAGTGGGCCGTGAACGGCGTTCCCGTGGGGAACCGTTGGCCGTCTGGAATCGGGGCGGCGCGGCACGCGACTCCGAGCGTCACTAGAAGGGCGACCGCGGTGTGACGGCTGCTCACGCGAGGTTGCGCAACGCGACCTGGGCGAGCGTGATGAGCAGTGGATGGGAGCTCCACAGCGCCGTAATCTGCTCGCCCGCGCCCGCGGCGGTCAGGAGCTGGGAGTCATCGATCAACAGTACGGTGGGGGTGGCCGCCGCGACCGTGCCTTTCACGATGCCCTCCGTTTCCGCGGACTCGCCCGCGAGCCGGACGTCGATCGCGGCCCGCGTTGCTGCGCGCCGCCACGCAGGGAGGGTGGGGCGCCACAACTCGGCGCTGAGAATGCCCTGGACGCTCCCGGTCGCCCGGGCGACGAGCTGTTGCACCACGTTCGCCACGGCCCGGGCGCCGGCCACGATCCGGGTCTCGGGCTCAGCGGGGTGGCTCGCGTCCTGGAGCGCGCGGCTCAGCCGGTCGAGCGCTTCTCCCTGCTCGGCGGCGAGCCGGGCGAGCAATGCGCCGGGGTCGGCGGGCCGGTAACGGGCCGGGCGCCCGGCTGCGCGCTGCGCGGCCCCCCGGCTGACCAGACCCTCGAGCGCCGCGTACGCGTTCGCTCGGGCGAGCCGCGTGACCCGGCCGACGCCGTACCCGGTCGCGGGGCCGAGGCGAAGCAACGCCGAATACACGACCGACTCGGTAGCCGTGAATCTGAACGGGGTGAGGTCGACGGTCGCCATACAGTAGTAGTAATTACTACTACGTAATCCCGGCTGCTACCGCAAGATGGCGCTGCCTACTGCGGCCGTGCTCAGGCAATCTCGACGGGAAGGCCCATCAACCGGGCGATCAGCGCCAGCCGGAACGTGACGTCGGTCTGCCGCTGCGCGGGGCTCTTGCCCGGCCCCTCCAGCGGGAAGTAATGGGCCGAGACGGGACTGATCGCCTTCGGCAACGCCCGCAGGCTCTTGGGGCTCCAGATCCCCTGCTCGTCGCACTCATTGAAGAGCCGCGCCAGCACGCGGCCGGCGCTCGGGATATTGCGTACCAGCCCGAGCCGGGTCAGAAGCTCGAGCCAGTACAGGGCGAACGGAACGTCGCTGATGTGGCCCTGGGCGTCCGAGCGCAGCGGGTCGCCCAGCAGCTCGAAGATCGGCTTGAACAGCTTCTTGCCGGCCAGGATGAAAAACGCACGGCGGGGCGCCGGGGTGGAGAAGTATTGCCCGAGCCGCTCGATGAATCCCGCACGCTCCCGCTGCACCGGCGGGAGGAAGGCGAGCATCTCGACGGCGAAGACCGTGGGTGGGTAGGCCGCGGGCTCGAGCACCGTCCTGCCTTGCGCCTTCTTGAAGGGCTTGACCGCTAGCTCGCTCCGCAGGTACTGGGAGATGTTGCTGGCGATCGTGTGCGCGGTCCCGCGCACGCGCGGGTCGTCGATGTGGCCGGCCCGCGCGAGGGCGCATGCCGCCGCTTCCCGGCCCAGCCGCCGCGCCCAGCGCCCCAGCCCCGCGTCGGACTTGGCTGGCTTCTGATACTCGATCAGCAGCTCCTGCGCCCGTTGCGCGACTCCACGGTCGGGGTCGTCCGGCTCGATGCGTGACAGCAGCTGGAATAACAAGCGGTCCGCCAGTCGGAACGGCCGCTCGGTCGGGGGCCAGCCCAGCTCGATCAAGCGCCGGTACTGATAGACCGTGCCCGGCTCGCTCCAGCCGTGCGCTTTCGAGGCCACGGGCCCGAGCAGGTTGCCTCCCCACAGCCCCGTGGGCTTCTGCTTCCGCGCGATCGCCTGGGCGACCTTGTACTCGACCACCGCTTGGCGCAGCGCCGCGAGTCGCTCCGGATCGCGGTCGCTCTCGCGCACAACTTCGGCATACGCCCGATACTGAAGCGGTGGGCTCGCGGCCTCGAGCAGCCAGGACAAGGGGAACCGATGCGACGTCGGGAGTTCCAGGGTGCTCGCTCCGCGGTGACGAGTGCGGCAGACCCGGCTGTCAAAAAGCGGCGCAAACCTAGTCGGCGGCGTCCCAATCGGCCAGAGGCCCTCGGGCGCTGACCAGCCCGCCATCAATAACTGCTTTTGTCACCGTGCACTAGACGCGCTGCAACGGCTTGCACTCAGGGCACCACTCGGCTGGTTTGGCGTTGGAACTCGGAGCTCGGGAGCCAGCGCGGCAGCTCCGGGGCGTTCGCGACCGCCAGGGCCAGGCGCATGGTGACACGGACTTCCTGCGCTAGCCCTGCGTAGCTGAACGTTGCGCGGTACTCATCGCTCGGCTGGTGATAGCGCGTGCGGTTGTAGAGCTCGTCCTGCTCATTCCCCCATCCGGCGGGCCGTCCCACGAAGTCTCGTCCCGGATGGATCGACAGCGCGGGCACGCCGGCCCGCGCAAACGGGAAATGATCCGAGCGGTAGAACGACCCGCGGACGTCGGGTTCGTGAATAACGGTGAGCGATTCGAGCTTCGCGGCAGCCTGGAACATTGCCCCGAGCGTGGAACGGTCGATCCCGAGCGCATCGATGTCCCGGGTGGCGCCGCGTACGTTGGCGACGTCGAGGTTGAGCACGGCGGCCGTGCGCTCGAGCGGTACCAGCGGGCTCGCGACGTACGCCTCGCTCCCGAGCAACCCACTCTCTTCGGCCGTCGTCGCGACGAACAGCAGCGTGCGTCGCGGTCGCGGGGCCACCTGAGTGAGCGCCTGCGCTGCCGCCAGCAGCGCGGCCACGCCGGACGCGTTGTCTTCGGCGCCGTTGTAGATCGAGTCGCCATGAATCACGGGGCCGATCCCTTTGTGGTCCCAATGCGCGGTGAACAGCACGACTTGTTTCGCGAGTGTGGGGTCGCTCCCCGGGAGCTTCGCGACCACGTTCTCCGAGCTGACCCGGCGCACGCCGCTGACGATGTTCACGGCGACGTGCAGACCCGTAGCGACCGGTCGGAAGTCGCGCCGCGCAGCAGTGCGTGTCAGAGAATCGAGGCTCAAGCCCGCGCGCGCGAGCGCCGCTTGCGCCGCGTCGGCGGTGACCCACCCGGCGAACGCGAGGCTCTGCGCCGCCGGGCGGTCGAGCTTGAACTGCTCCACCGACCACGACCCCCGTACCACTTCCCACGGATACGTCGCGCTCTCGGTGGTGTGGATCAGCAGCGCGCCCAGCGCACCGCGTCGCGCCGCCTCCTCGAGTTTGTAGGTCCAGCGGCCGTAGTAGGTCAGCGCGCGGCCGTTGAACACGGTCGAGTCTTGCAGCCCAGGGTCGTTCACGAGCATGAGCACGACCTTGCCGCGCACGCCGGTGTCTTTATAGTCGTCCCACCGCCATTCGGGCGCGCGGATGCCATAACCCACGAACACCACTTCACCGTCGGCGGTGATCTCGGGGTCCGGTCGCTCGGCCCACGCGACAACGTCGTCGAGATACTTGAGGGACTGCGGTGCGCCGCTCGGACCCCACACCAGAGAGGGATGAGACGTCAAACCGAGGAGGGCGACCGGCTGAAAGTACGAGCTGTCGGGGCCGGCAGGCTCGAGCCCGAGCGTCGCGAACTGCGCGGCGATGTATCGGGCGGCGAGCCGGCCGCCCCGCGTGCCGGGGGCGCGTCCCTCGAGCAAGTCGTCGGCGAGGTAACGGATGTGCGCGTCCATCGCCGCCCCGCTCACCGGTGGCAGGGATGGCGGCGCAGGGGCGGGTCGCTGCCCCCAGAGCGGGGCCTCCAACGTGACGAGCAGCATCGTGACAGCAAGTCGACATGTCGTGGACAGCATCGCGTTTCTCCTGATTCGCCTTGCTCGGCACCGAGCGAGCGGTGCAATTTTCGCTCATGTTGCAAGCGTTGCAGTCCCGCCGGGTCGAGCGACTCCCCGATCTCGTCCGGCTCCAGGGCCGCATCCTGTTTCTGACTGAAGAACCTGCGCTCGTCCGCACCCAACTCGACGGGCAAGACCTGGACTGGACCCCCGCCAGCAAGCTACGCGACAACATCTCGACCGACGAGATCACCCCTGCCTACATCTGCTACTACTACGACGAAACCCTCGGCGACTTCCCCTACCTCGGCTTGAAGTGCGGCGAAGAGTTCCCGATCGCCCGGGGGTCGGTGAAGCGCGGCGGCTTCGTCGCCTCGGTCAGCGGCCAACGACGGGGCAAGGGCTCGTCGCGCGAGCAGTCTCCCTACGCCGAGATGTGCGCCGGCATCAAGCTGGTGGTGGCCGAGAACATCGAGCGGATCTACCGGGAGAACTGCCAGAACCTGGGCGTCCTCACGACCACCGACTTCTCGATCATCGACCGGGTGCGGCGGGGCGAGGCGATCCCGCTCGCGGCCTTCACCCAGGGTGAGGGTGAGATCACACGTGGTATCATCGAGTACGGGGGGCTGTTCAACTTCAACGTCGCCCGGCTCCAGGGCAAGGTCGTGCTCGCGCCGCCCCGGACAGCCGGGCGGCCCATGACGCTCGGCGAAAAGATCATCGCGCGCCACTGGGTGGTCGACCCCGCGCGCGGCAAGATCGGCGTGCCCGCCGTCAAGCCGGGAGACGAAGGATTCGTGGTCACCGACATCCGGTTCAGCCACGAATACGTGACCCCGATGGCGGCGATCTTCTTCGAGCAACTCGTGGGCCACGAGGAGCAGGTGGTCGATCCCGGCTCCATCCTCATGTTTCGCGATCACCTCACGTTCCTTCCCGAAGCGATGACCCCCGAGCGCGTTAAGGAGGGGCTGCTCGAGGTAGCGCTGCAGCTCGAAAAGAAGCAGCGCGCCTTCGCCCAGAAACAGGGAATCAAGCTGTACGGCGAGCTACGCCTCGGCCACCATGGTGGCGCACGGGGCTCGGAGGCGATCTGCCACTCCAAGATCCTCGAGGGACATGCGGAGCCCGGCATGGTGATTATCGGCTCGGACTCGCACACGCCCCATGCCGGTGCGGTCGGGTGTGTCGCATTCGGCGTGGGAACGACCGCGATCTTCAATTCCTGGATCACGAAGGACGTGCGGCTCACCGTTCCTGAAACCGTGAGGATCGTGGTGCGCGGCAGGAAGCCGGACAACGTGACGGCCAAGGACTTCATGCTCGAAGTGTTGCGCCAGCCGTACGTGAAGAGCGGCCGCGCCATCGGCAAGCTGGTGGAATACTGTGGGGATGCTGTCGAATCGCTGTCAGTAGACGAGCGCGCCACCATGACCAACATGACAGCGGAGGTAGGAGGTTTTACCGGCTACGTGGCTCCGGACGGGAAGACGGTTGAGTATCTCGTGGCATATCGCGGCATGCCGCGCGGCGAGGCCGAGCGGTTGTGTGCCGGTTTGGCGAGCGACGCCGGCGCCGAGTATTGCGAGGTCATCGAGATCGACGCCGCCGCGATTCGGCCGATGATGGCGCTCCCCGGCGATCCCGGGAACGGCCAGTACATCGACGCCGCGGCGCGGATCCGCGTGGACATCGCGTACGCCGGCTCGTGCACCGCGGGCAAGAAGGAAGACATGGACATGTATGCCCGGGTGCTGGCGGAGGCGGCGGAGCGAGGGGCGCGCGTCGCCCCGTGGGTGCGGTTCTACATTCAGTGCGGATCGCAGGACGTGAAGCGCTACTGCGAGGAGCGGGGCTACCTCGAGCTGTTCCAGAAGGTCGGAGCGACGTTCCTCGAGCCCTCGTGCGGCGCCTGTATCAACGCGGGGCCCGGCGTGTCGAAAACGCGGGACGAAGTGACCATCAGCGCGATCAACCGAAACTTTCCCGGCCGCTCGGGTCCGGGGCAGCTCTACCTCGCCAACCCGTACAGCGTCGCGGCGTCTGCCATCACCGGTTACATCACCGAGTGGCAGCCCGGGATGGCGCTGGCTCCTGTCGAGTGAACTCCCCGGCCTAACGGCTGGGGCTAATGGCCGGGGCTAACGACCGCCGGTCGTGCTGGAGAGGTCCCGGCCGGCGGACCGCTCGCCGCTGTGCTTGGGACGAAGCGACTCGCGCTGGTACACGCTGCGCGGGTTCCACAGCACCCACGACGTGATGCCCAAGTCTTCCGCCGCGCGGATCTGATCGCGGATTTGTGATGGCGCGTAGCGAGGCAGCCGGCGGCCGAGCGTGAACGCCTGCAAGAACGGCCGGATCTCCGCGGCGGCGGGGTGCGGCCGCGAGCGCTGGAGGGCGTCGCTCAAGGCGTATCGGACGACGCGATAAGGCTCGCCGTTGGGCCACGCCAGGCCGAAGGCGCCGCGATAGTAGTGACTGGGATAGACCATCGGCAGCACCACGTCCGCGACGTTGATGAAATCTTCCCACACCTGGCCGATGCCGAGGTCGCCGGTCGTCGCCGAGGCGGTGAGGCCGAAGATGTCGAACGTGACCGGGACGCCGAGCGGCCTGAGGCGGTTCCGGAGCAGCGTGATGTGCTCGCGCACCGCCTCGCGCTGCGTTTCTCCATGGTGGGCCGGAAAGATCGCCGTCGCCATACGCTCGCGCGGCTCGTCGGGGAAGCGTACGTAATCGAACTGCACCTCGCTGAACCCCAACCGCACGGCTTCCGCGGCCAACTGGGCCGAGTAGATCCACACGGAATCGTTGTACGCATCCACCCAGGCGCTGTGGATCCGGTCGCGCCACAGCCCACCGGTGGTGCGATCCTTCACCGACCAGCTGGGCTTGCGCTCCGCGAGCAACGGGTCCTTCGCGACCACGATGCGGGCGATCGCGTAGATCCCGTGGGCCGCCAGCGTGTCGAGCCGCGCCTTCGCGTCCTTGGCGCGGGTGCACGCGTTCGCGCCGATCTGCTGGGCGGTGGGAACGGCCGATGGATACAGCAGGCAGCCGGTGTCGTCCTTCACGTCCACGACGAAGGCATTGATCTCGGTCTCGTCGGCCAGCCGCACGAGGTGCCACAGCTTCGGCGATCCGAACGCCCAGGCATTCACGTACAACCCTTTGATCGCCGACGTCTGCGGGACGAGGAGCGTCTCCTGCTGCACGTAGCGCAGCTCGATCGGTCGCAGCGTTACGTGGGCTTGATCGGCGGGCGCCGGCGGCAGCGCGCCCGGCACTTCCGGCGGTGCGGGGGGCGCGGGCGGCGGCGGCACGCTATCCTGCGCAAAAAGGCCGCGACTCATGAAGAGCGCGGCCAGCAAGAGGGCACTCGCCTGCCGGACCACAGCCATAGGGGGCTACACGATAGGAATCCCCGGTCAACCAGACAAGAGACGGGGATCACCTATTGCGCCGTCAGCTGTAAGCTATTGAACAGCAACGGGTAAGTGGCGATGCTCTGGCCGCGGTACTGGGGCCGGAACCCGAACAGCACCACCCGGCCGGACCCCTGCTTCACCTCGACGAGAGCGGCCTTGCCCGCGATGCGCTCGGGGTGCAGCACCCAGCCGGAGAGCAGCACCTTGTCGGCATCGGTCGGGTAGCGGCCGATGACCCGCACGGCGCTGGAATCGAGCGCTTCGAACGCCGGACCACCTTCATACCAGGCGACGCTCTGAGCCGGCATCCCACGCGCCAGCGGCGCGGCCGTGTCGAGTTCGAGACGAAAGATCGATCCCGGGGCATAGAACTCGTCGTCGGCCACGCCCGCCAGCACGTTGCGCACGGGGAGCAGCAGCTGCTCGGCAGCGAACCGGCTGGCGTCGTTGAGCGCGACCAGCGTCCCGCCGTCCTGCACGAACTGACGCAGCGCCTTGACTCCGTCCGCGCCGAGACCGCCCGCGTACGGGGCGGGATACTCGTGTGGCAGGCCGTTGAGCAGCTCGTCGGGCGCCTGATCGGGCAGGATGATCACGGTGAATTGCGCAGCGAGCTTGCCGGCGCGCACCACGGAGTCCACCACGGAGACGTACGGTACGTGCCACGTGTCGAAGACCCAGCGCGTCCATCCCTCGTCCATGGAAGCGTCGTACGAGCGGTACAGCCCGATGCGCGGGCCCTCCGGGCCGGCGACGCCGCTGTAGGCTGGGGTGGTGGCGGGCGGCTCGACGGGCGCTGAGAGGCCGATCCGCAGCGAGTCGCGCGCCGGCACGGCCGTCACGCCCATAAGGAGCGGCAGCGTGTGGGCCGTGACGTCGTACGGGGGCAGGGGCGGACCGGCTGGGTAGAGCCGCAGATCGGGATAGTGCTGCGGCTCGAGCAGGGTCTTGGCGAACGCCGCATACGGCTGCCGCAGCACCACGACGTAGCTCCCGGCGGCATAGCGCTGCCCGGCGAGCGTGACGGGGTGGAGGGCCGTGCGGATCTCCACCTGCCCGCGATGCAGGATCCCGAGCAGCGTCGCGAGCCCCACGGTGTCCCGCTGCTGGCGGGGGATCACGTACGCGTACGGCCAGCCGCGCCAGCCGTGCACGCCGCGCTCCTCCACCGTGAGGAAGTTGGCGAGCCAGATATCGCGGTACCGCGCCGCGCTCTCGAGCAGAGCGTAGGCGGCGTCGGTCTGGTAGCTCACGATGTCGCGCAGCGTCCAGCGGCCACCGGGCCACGGGTTGGTGAAGTTCCAGGAGCGCTCGCGCGGGTTGAAGCCGCGCGCCCGAGTCGCGAGGTGGTCGAACGGAATGTCGATCGGCGAGGCCAGATTGGCGCTCGCCGCCTCGGAGAGAATGCGCACGCCCCCGTGATAGTGCTGGTAGGCGCGGGCGGGCGTCCACGCGTCGTAGATCGCATTGATCGAGATTCCCGTCTTCCCCTCGCCCGCGAGCTGCCACGCCATGTCGGCCCCCAAGGCGTTCACTCCGTCCACGAGCAACGGGTCCACGTTCGGCTCGACCGGGTCGAGGTAGGGAGGCAGAAAGAGTCGCGAGCCGTCCGTGTCCTGCTGGTGAATGTCGTGCACGATCTCGGGATGCCACACGTTGTGCAGCGAATCGACCACCAGCTGGGTCTCGACCTGCGTGAAAGCGTACCAGTCACGATTGTTGTCGTGTCCGGCGTAATGGTGGTACAGCTCGGGCGGGTCGGTGCCTTCGGCGGCCGTGCCGAGCGTGCGGTTGTACCAGTGCGTGACGATGGAAACGCCGTCCGGGTTGAGCGACGGCACGAGCAGCAGAATCACGTTGTCGAGGATCCTGCGGGTGGCGGCGGCGGTGTCGCTCGCGAGGCGGTAGGCGAGCAGCGCGGGCGTCAGGTGCCCGCCCACTTCGTTCGAGTGAATGCCCGACGTGATGAGCACGATGGCGCGGCCGTCACGCAGCGCCTCCTGCTGCTCGCGGCCGTTGTGGATGATGCGCGGGTCGGCGAGCCGGGCGTTGAGCTGCCGGTAGCGCTCGAGGCTCTTCAAGTTGGACGGACTCGAAATCACCAGCGCGACGAGCGGCACGCCCAGCGTGGTCTTCCCCAGCTCGCGGTAGCGCACCCGGTCGCTGGTCTGCGCCAGCGCCTGGTAATAGTGCAGTAACGCCGGCCAGTCGGCGAGCTTCCGGTCCTCGCCGGGCTCGAAGCCGAGGATCGATTTGGGAGTCGGCACGCGGGAGCCGGTAACGGGGGCAGGCGGGCGCGGCTTCGCCGCCTGCCGCGGCCGGTGGCGCTGCTGCGCGGCGAGCGCCGCGGGCAGGGCGACGAGCCCCGCCGCGAGCAGGGCGACGAGCGCGCGCGGCGCCACGCGGGTCAGCGCAAGGTGCCGGCGGCGGGCGGCGTCTCGCCGCCGCCGAGCCAGTGCGCGAACCAGGTACGGATGCGCTCCAGCCGGTCCACGAGCAGCCACGGCGGGCCGGTACGCGACAAGCCGTGGTACGAGCGCGGGTACCGCACGAACTCCGCCGGTATCCCCCGCTTGCGCAGCATGACGAACAGCTGCTCGCCGTCCGTGACGGGCGTGCGCCGGTCGTCTTCGGAGTGCACGATGAGCAGCGGGGTGCGGATGCGCGTCGCGTAGGTCATCGGGGAGAGTACGCGGTACAGCGAGTCCGCCTCCCACGGCGGCCCGGCGAACTCGTAGTCCGTGAGGCCCTGAGCGTCCGACGAGCCGTACCACGAGTACCAGTCGTAGATCGAACGATCGGTCTCCGCGGCCGCGAAGCGGTGCGTCTGCCCCACCACCCAGTTGGTCATGAAGCCGCCGTAGGAGCCCCCGGCAACGCCCAGGCGCGTCGTATCCACGCCGCCCCGGGCGATCGCGACGTCAACCGCTTTCATCAGGTCCTGGTAGTCTTCCATCCCCCACCGCCCGCGCGTCGCGAACGTGAAGTCGTGCCCGTACCCGCTCGAACCGCGCGGATTGACGAGCAGTACCCAGTACCCCTGTCCCGCGAGCAGCTGCATCTCGGGGAAGAACACGTTGCCGTAGTTCCAGTGCGGGCCGCCGTGAATGTACAGGATCAAGGGGTAGCTCTTCCCCGAGCGGTAGCCGTAGGGGCGCATCACAAACGCCTCGATGGCGAGCCCCCCCACACTCGTGAACCAGAACGTGTCGGCCGGGATCGTCACCAGCTGCGCGAGCAGCGAGTCGTTGAAAGACGTGAGCCGCTTCTCGGGCCCGGCCCCGGCGCGCCCGAGCGGAGCGACGAACAGTTCCGCCGCGTGCGTGGCGTCGCTCGCCGAGTAGGTGAGCCATTTCCCGTCACGCGTGATCGCCGGTCCGCCGAGCTGCCGCTCGCCGGTCGTGATCTGGCGGACGGTGCCCCCCGTCGCCGGCGCCGCGAACACGTGAATGTTGCCGCGCGTCTCGGCACTGAAGTACACGGTCTTCGAGTCCGGAGACCACGCCGGTCCGGACGGATCCAGGGCCCAGGTGCTCGTGACATTGCGCACGGCCCCGCCCGCCGCGGGCATCACGCACACGTCGTTCTCTTCACCGCGACCTTTGGAGCAGATGAAGGCGATGGCGTTGCCGTCGGGCGACCAGGCTGGCGCGAAGTTCTCAACGTAGGGCGTCACGAGTCGGCGCACCGCGCCGTCCGCCACATTGAGCACATGCAGCTGTGGTCGGACCTGGCTCCTCACCTCGCTCGTGTCGGTCGAGTCCTGCACGAACACGATCGCCCGACCGTCGGGAGACCAATCCGGCGCCCGCTGGCTCAAGTCGCCGCCGGTAAGCTGCTTGGGCTCGCCGCCGCCCGTTGGCGCGAGGTACAGGTGGCTGGCGCGACGGGTCTCGCGCGGCGGCACGAGCCCGCGCTCATCCTCCACGAACGGCAACGACGTGTACACCCGGCCGTCGAACCGCTTGGGGTCCGGCCCGCGGGTGATCGCGCTCGGCGACACCCGGCTCCGCCACGAATCCTTCTTCATGCTGTCGGGCTCCGGGCCGCGCCAGCTGTACAACAGCCACTTGCCGTCGCCTGAAAACAGCGGGAGCGCGTGGACACCCCGCACCTGGAACGCCTCGCCGCCGGGCGCCCAAGTCCGCAGAAACCACACGTCGTCGTCGAACCCCTCGCGCTTGCTCGTGAAGGCGAGTAGCGAGCCGTCCGGGGACCAGACCGGATTGGACGCCTCGGTGGCCGGGCTGGTGTAGCGGAACGCGGGCGCCGAGCCGTCCGCGGGCGCCATCCAGATCTCGGAATGGCGCCGATCATTGTCTTCCACGACCGTCGTCACGACGAAGGCGATGCGCCGCCCGTCGGGCGCGGGCCGCGGCTCGCCGACGCTGGTGAGCTTGTAGTAATCCGTGGCCTGGAAGGGACGGGGGGAAGATTGGGCGGACAGGCGGTCAGGCGGACTGGCGGTCAGAAGGCCAGTCGCGACGAAGGACGGCAGCCAGCGGGCTTTCATGCGGTGCTCAAGCGGTTGCGGGACGGAGAAAACTATGCGCTGGGGCCCACCGACGCGACGGGCGGTCAGCAAATGCCGACCGCCCGACCGCCCGACCGCCCCACCCCTGCAGTTAGGGCAGCTTGTGCAGCTCCACCCGCCGGTTCTGCGCCCGGCCCCCGGCCGTGGTGTTGGGAGCGATGAATCCGCTCGCCCCGTACCCCTTCGCGACCATCCGCTCGGGGGACACACCCTTGCGCGCCAGGTACGCCCGCACCGAAGCGGCCCGGGCCTGCGACAGCCGGACGTTGAGCGGTGCCGATCCCGTGTTGTCGGTGTAGCCCGCGATCTCGATCCGGATCTCCGGATTGGCGACCAGCGAGCCCGCCACCTGGTCGAGCACGGCGTAGGAATCGCGCGTCAGCGCCGACCGGCCCCACTCGAAGTTCACGCCCCGCAGAATCAGCGTCGGCCGGGCCGGCGCGCCGGGTGCGCCTGGCACGATTTCCGGTTGGAACAGGATGATGCAGCCGTTGGCATCCACCTTGGAGCCGGCGGGCGTGTTGGGGCACTTGTCGCGGTCGTCCGGGACGCCGTCGCCGTCCGAGTCGCGGATCAGCTGTCGCGGCAGCGGGCAACCGGCGGTGTCGACGGGCGTGCCGGCGGGCGTGTTGGGACACTTGTCGAGGCCGTCCGGCACGCCGTCCAAGTCCGAATCCATCGGGCAGCCCTTCGCGTCGACGAGCGCGCCGGCTGGCGTGTTGGGGCACTGATCGAGCCCGTCGGGCACGCCGTCTTTGTCCGAGTCCGACGGGCACCCCACGGCGTCCACGGTCGCGCCGGCGGGGGTGTTGGCGCATTGATCGATGCCGTCGGGCACGCCGTCGCCGTCCGAGTCGAGGGGGCAGCCCTTCGGGTCCACGTGCACCCCGGCCGGGGTGTTGGGACACTGATCGATGCCGTCCGGCACGCCGTCCGAGTCGGAGTCGGCAGGGCAGCCGCTCGCGTCGACGGTAGCGCCGGCCGGCGTGCCCGGGCACTTGTCGAGCCCGTCATACACGCCGTCCTTGTCCGAGTCCGTGGGGCAGCCGCGCGCGTCGACCGTGGCCCCGAGCGGCGTGTTGGGGCAGGCGTCTTTCTTGTCGGGGACGCCGTCCTTGTCCGAGTCCTGCGGCGGCCCGCCCAGATGGAAGACCGAGAGGCCCGCGGTAACGACGACATGCGTTGCCGTGGTGGATCCCACGGCGTACTTGGTGCTGGGCACGTAGACGCCGCGGCCTTCGACGCGCAGCGCCACGCGCGGCGTGAGGAAGATGCGGGCGCCCGCGCCGCCGTGGACCGCGTTGTCGGTGAAGCGGTACGGCGCCCGTGTGCCGAAATCGAGCAGCGAGTAGCCCCCCAACACGTAGAGCATGAGGCGGCTGGCGTGAATGGCGTTGAACACCAGGCTGGCGCTCCCGATGAGCGGCTGAAGTGTGGTGGGCGTGCCGCTGGGCGCGACCGTGTATTGCGGCTGGAACAGCACGTCGGCCTCGAGCCCGACCGCATCACCGAAGAAGTAGCCGAGCCGGCCGCCCCCGCCCAGCTTGTTCGCGAGCCCGAGGGCGGCGTCGTAACGGGTATAGCCGCCGAAGGCGCCGGCCTCGAACTGTCCGGCGTGCTGGGCAGCGAGATTCGCTGCCGGCAACATGACCAGGATCGCCAGCACCCCGAAGCCTCTCATGCGAGCCCCTGCGCGTCTAGGCGTCTGCGCGTTGTGTGCGTCTAGGGTAATTGGTGGAGCTCCACCCGCCGATTCTGCGCGCGCCCCTCGACCGTGGTATTCACCGCGATCGGATTGCTTGCCCCGTACCCCCGGGCGACCATGCGCGTAGGCGTGACGCCCTTGCTCACCAGATACGCACGTACCACCTCGGCGCGCGCCTGGGAGAGCCGCAGGTTCGTGGCCGCCGAGCCCGTGCCGTCGGTGTATCCCGCGATCTCGATCCGGATCGCGGGATTCGCCACCAACGACTGCGCCACGATGTTGAGCACCGTGAAGGATTCGAGCTGCAGCACCGCTCGGCCTGGCTCAAACGTCACCCCGCGCAGGATGACGGGCGTCCGCTCCGGCGTAAACAGGATCACGCAGCCGTTCGCGTCCACGCGGCTGCCGGGCGGCGTGCCGGGGCATTTGTCGCGGTCGTCGGGCACGCCGTCGCCGTCGGAATCCTTGAAGCGGGGGCACCCGGTGCTGTCCACTTCAGTGCCGGGCGGCGTGTTGGGGCATTTGTCGATTCCGTCCGGGACGCCGTCCTTGTCGGAATCGAGCGGGCATCCGGCCGCGTCGACGATCGCCCCGGTGGGGGTGTTCGGGCACTGGTCGATCCCGTCCGGGACTCCGTCGCCGTCGGCGTCGGTGGGGCAGCCCTTGGCATCCACGTGCGCGCCGACGGGCGTGTTGGAGCACTGGTCGAGCCCGTCGTACACGCCGTCATGGTCCGAGTCCATCGGACAGCCCTTGGCATCCACCCGCGCACCCACCGGCGTGCCGGGGCACTGATCGATCCCGTCGTACACGCCGTCGTGATCCGAGTCGATCGGGCACCCGTGCACGTCGACCGTGGCACCGAGCGGCGTGTTGGCGCAGACATCCCGTTTGTCCGGCACCCCGTCGTGGTCCTCGTCCGCCAGCGTCCCCGCGCCGGTGAAGATCGACAGGCCGAGCGAGCCCACCAGATGACCGGCCCAGTCGGTGCCGGGGAAGCCGCTATTGGGCGCGTAGAGGCCGCGGACCTCGACCCGCAGAGCCGCGTGGTCACCCAGAAACAACCGTTCGCCGATCGCCCCGTGGACCGCGGCATCGGTGAAGCGGTACGGCGCCCCGCTCTCGAAGTCGAGGCGCGAGTAGCCGCCGAGGATGTAGAACAGGTGGCGCGCGTTTCCGAAATTGAGGCTGAGGCTCGCACCGCCCAGCGTCAGCGAGGGCGAGGCGGTTCCCGTGCTGGGGCGCAGGTCCTGGTAGCCGGCGTCGAGTTCGGCGCCGACGACGTCGGTAAAGAAGTAACCGAGCCGTGCGCCGCCGCCCACGCGACTCTCGAGCCCGAACGTCTTGTCGTAGTGCGTGAACGAGCCGAAAGCGCTGAGTTCGAACTGATGCGCGCGTTGCGCGCCGGCGGTGCCGACGGCAGTCGTAAGCGCCAATCCCAGGATCGCGAGCGTGCGCACGAAACGGTCCCCCCCAAAGGCGTGGCCCTACGGTAATAAGTCGGGCTCCAGTTAGAAACCCCAGACGCCTGATTTCCGCCGGCCCGTGCTCAAGTCGATCCCCCCGATGACGAGCGCGTGCCGCGCCCCGTCCGCCTCGCGCCAGGTGACGCCCGCCGGACCGACCAGCGTGCCGCCGCCCTGTCCGGCGATGGTGGCCGCACCGACTGGCCCCGTAAACGGGCCGAGCGAGTCGCCGATCACTCGGGCGGCGATCGCTTCCGCCGCGTTCGTGGCGGCGCCTCCGTACATCCCGCCGACCAGCAGGACCACATCGCCCAGGTCGAGCGTGGCAAACTGCGAGCGGGGAGCGGGGAACAGCGTAGCGCCGGAGGCCCACGAGCCGATAAAGAAGCCCGAGATGAGACTCACGGGAGCCGTGTCGCTCGAGGCGAGCCGGGTGGTCGCGGCGTCGAGGCCGCCGCCCGGCGGGACGCTGTCCGCCACACCGCCGAACGTGATCGCGCGGTCGTCCAGGACGACGCCGCCGCCGTAGGCGCGCGGCGTCGGGAGCAAAGGCTGCCCGTACCACCCATCGATGTGCCCGTCGGCGGCGACGCGTCCGACGAACACGAAGCGTTGCGGACGCCCGAGTGAGTCGGTTCCGCCGATGACGTAGATCCGTCCCCGCCGCACCACTGCGGTCGCGCCTGCGACCGGGGTGGGGAGCGGCTCGATCGGCGCGAACCGCGCCGCGACGCCGTCGGGAGTGACGTCGGCGGCGAACACGGACGGCTGCGGCCGGCCGGCGGAGTCGACGCCCCCGATCACGTACAGGGCGCTCCCCGTGAAGTGGGAGTTGTAGCGCGTGGCGACGGCAGCGGCGGCGAAGGCGCGCGGCACGGGGAGGGCCCGGCTCCGAACCGGGTCCGGGTTGTCTGGCTGCCGCACCCAGTCGGCGACCGCACCACCGGCCAGCGCGCGCGCGACGTAGACGCCGGAGTCGGGGATGAGACGCGCGCCGATCAGCTCGGCGCCACCCGCCGCGTACAACGTGGTGGCGACGACGTCGCCGGCGGCGATCTCCGCTGCCGCGGCGCCTACGCCGACGGGCGCGCTCGGGAAGGCGGCGCGCGGCTGCCAGCGCAGCGTATCCGTCACAAACGAGACGCGGGGAATCACGTGCACCGTGGCGGTGAGGTGGAGCCCGGCCGGCGTAGTCAGGGTGAGCGGTCCCGCAACCGCACCGTCCGGGACGGTGACACGGACCGCGAGGTCGCTCCAGCCGCCTGCCCCGACCACGGCGGCCGGGATGGTGCCGCCGCCCGCACCGGCGAAGGTGACCCCCCCCGTCGCCTGCGCGGCGCCGAACCCGAAGCCCTCGATCACCGCCGTCCCACCGCGCTCCAGGATGGGCTCGATCGCGCCATCGACGTAGTCGATGCGGGGCGCGGCGTGCGCGGGCGGCCCGATCGCGCTGCCGCACGCCCCGAGCAGCACGGCCAGAGCCGGCGCGAGCTTAAGGGCGACCGTTCTCCCCCCGAACGAAGCGCACGGCCTTCGCGAGGTTGTCGGCGAGCTGCGTCAACTCGGTCGCGCCGTGGGTGAGCTCGGCAATCGCCTTGAGCTGCTCCGTCGCCGCGGCGGCCACGGCCTCGGCCTCCGCGGCCGACGCCTGAGCGCCCACCCGCGCCTGTCCGAGCGACGTGCCGATGCGACCGGACAGATCCGCGATGCCGCGCGCCAGCTCGGCGACCCGTTTGCCGGCGCGGGCGGTACCCGTGGCCGCCGCGGCGATCTGGCTCAGGTCGGCGACCCAGGCGGACGACCCCTGGACGACCTCGGTCAGGTCCTCGCGGACTCGTTCGAGCAGCTGGGCGGCCTGGTCGAGGGCCCCGCGCGTGTCCTGCGCCGATTTGCCCACGGCGCGGGCCTCACGCCCGCTCGCCTCCGCGAGCTTGTGCACTTCGTCGGCCACCACGGCGAAGCCGCGCCCGTGTACGCCCGCGCGCGCCGCTTCGATCGTGGCGTTCAAGGCGAGCAGGTTGGTCTGGTTCGCGATGAATCCGATCGTCTCGGAGAACTTCTCCACCTGCTCGGCGACATCGCGCAGCCGCCGCACTTCGGACGCGCTTTGCGCGGTCGTCACGCCCAGTTCGGTGAGCCGGCGGACGGCGTCCTCGGTCGCGTGGCGCACCTTGTCGGTCGTCTTCTCCATCTCGGCGCCCGACTCGCGCGTCTGGTCCCCGGCCGTGGCGACCTCGCCGGCGTGCTGCTTGAGCTGGTCGGACTCGCGCGTCACGGCGCTCACCAGGCTCGCCGCCTGCTGGGCACCGTGGCTGGCGCGCTGCGCCGCCGCGGCCACCTCCTGGCTCGACGCATGAATCTGCTGCGTCGTGGCGGTGAGCGTCTCGATGTAGCTGGTGGTGCGCTCGGAGGCGCCGACCACGGGCTGGACCGACGCCTCGATCGCGAGCATCAGGGCGAGCTGGGGCGCGAGCAGCGCCAGCACCTCCCCGTCGGTCTCGCGGTACATCAGGGGATCGGAGTGACGTACGCTCCACAAGCCGACGAGCTGGCCGGCGTGATAGAGCGGGACGAGCACCTCCGCGCCGGGGCGCTCCCCTCCGGGGACGACGACCTGGTCGGGCCGGAGGGCGTGCGCCACGACGGGACGCCGCAGCCGCACCGCCTCACCGGTCAGTCCGGCGTTCGCGTCGAAGCGGAAGCTGGTCCGGCCGCCGGCGGCGGTGTCGGCTACCAGCTCCATTTCGTTGGTGTGAGCGTCATACCGCGCAAACCCCATCTGCTCCCACGGCACCAGCCGGCGGGTGAGCTCCTGGATGCGCCCGAAGCTCTTCGCGAGCGAGATGTCCCGGGCGATGACCTGCGACAGCCCTTGGATCAGGGCGAGCTCGTCGGCCCGCACCCCGAGCCGAATGACGTAGACGCTGGTCGCGGTCGCTGCGGCGAGGGCCGCCCCCACCACCAGCGTCTCGAGCGGGGCGAGCCCGGCGTGGCTGAGACGCAGCCAGGCGAGCGCCAGCCCGACGGAGCAGGCGTAGACGATCGTCTCCCAGCGCGCCGTGAGCCACGCGTCCACCCAGGCGAGCGAGCGGCCGAGTGCGAGCTCGAGGTAAAAGGTGGCGTTGACGACGACGGGAAGGAGGGTGAGCAGCGCGACGAGCGGCCCGAGGTTGGCCGGGTCGAACGTATCCGGGCCCGCGACGCCCCCCAGTCGGTCGTACATGAGGCCGACCACGGCGGTGCCGGCCGTGAGGTGGGCGGCGTTGACGAGCGCCGCCCGCGGCGGCAGCCGCCGCAACATGAGATCGCCGGCCACCATCGCCGTCGGGCCCACCAGCACCGCGCAGGCCCAGCCGCGGTCGAGTACGGCGAACGCCGTGACGCCGAGGATGTAAGACGAGAAGCCGTTCCCGGGGAGCGCCACGCCGTAGCGCCGTGCCAGGGCGCCGATCACCACCAGCGTCGCGAATTCGGCGCCGAATCCGGGGCCCGGAACCGCCCGCCCGGCGACGTAGGCGGCCAGCGCCGCCGCCACGGCCCACACGGCGCCCAGCGACACGAGCGCCCGCACCAGCACGCCGGGCGAAGGCTTGGGGCGAGGAAGGGGGCTCATGAGGGGTCGCTGTCGCGCAAGCTCGGGCGTGTGGCGTGGCGTGTCAAGCGCGACTATCCTTCACGCAACCGAGCCCGCTCGCTCCCAACGTATGCGCGTCACCATCGAATACTGTGTCGTCTGAAACTACGAGCCTCGGGCCGCCGGTCTGGCGGCCGAAATTCGTAAGGCCCACCCGCACGCGGACGTCAAGCTGATTCAATCCTCGGGCGGCGTGTTCGAAGTCGAGGTCGATGGGCGCCGCGTGTTCTCCAAGAAGGCCGTCGGGCGCCACGCCGAGGCTGGGGAAGTGCTGCGCCTGATTGAGAAGATGGCGCCGCCCGCGAGTTGAGAATCGCGATCTCCACCGGCGGCGGCGACGCCCCGGGGTTGAACGCCGTGATCCGCGGGGCGGTGCTCGCCGCGATCCACCGCGGCTGGGAATGCGTCGGCATCCGGCGCGGCTACGACGGGCTGCTCGATGAGGACCGCGTCGTGCTGCTCGACGCCAACGCCGTCCGCGGCATCACCCACCTGGGCGGCACGATCCTCGGCACGACCAACCGCGGCGACCCGTTTCGCTGGCGGAGACAGCGCGCCGACGGCACGGCTATCGAGCACGATCGGGCCGACGAGCTGGTTGCGGCGTTCCACCGAAAGGGCATCGACGCCCTCATCGCGATCGGGGGGGACGGCTCGCTGCGCATAGCGCAGCGGCTGTTCCGCGAGAAGGGGATTTCCGTCGTGGGCGTTCCCAAGACGATCGACAACGACGTCGGCGGGACCCAGCTCACGTTCGGATTCGACACCGCAGTCCAGACGGCCACCGAGGCGATCGACAAGGTCCACTCCACCGCCGAGAGCCACGAACGCGTGATGGTCGTGGAGGTCATGGGTCGCTACGCCGGGTGGATCGCCTTGCACTCCGGCATCTCCGGCTCCGCCGACGTGATCCTGATGCCCGAGATCCCGTTCGACATGGGCAAGGTGTGCGAGAAGATCGCGCGGCGCGAAGCGGAAGGACGCCACTTCAGCATTGTCGTCGTGGCCGAAGGCGCCGCTCCCCGGGGCGGGACCGTTTCGCTCATCGACCCGGAGCACCAGCGCCTGGGCGGTATCGGCGACAAGGTCGCGCACTCCATCCAGGAAATGACGGGCAAAGAGACGCGCAGCCTGGTGCTCGGGCACCTGCAGCGCGGCGGCAGCCCCACGACGTTCGACCGCCTGCTGGGCTTGCGCTTCGGCGCCGCGGCGGTGCGCGTCATCGCCGACGGGAAGTTCGGCACCATGGTGGCGCTCCGTCCCCCTACTATCGCCCCGATCTCGATCGACGAAGCGCTCGCCGCTCCGAAGACCGTACCACTCGACTCCGACACTATCGCGACCGCGCGCGACCTGGGGATCTCCCTGGGAGACTGAGGCACGCCGGCCGGCGCGACCAACCTATCTATATTGCGGGCGTGCGAGTGTCGCGCGACCACTTTCTTCCTCCCGATCCCCAGGCCTTCCTCGCCGCCGAGCCCTCGACCGGGCGGGTCGTCGTCATCGCCCCGACCCGTGCGGCGTGCGAGACGATCGAGCTGGCGTTCGGCCTGAACATCGACACCCTACTCGCGCGGGAGCACGGTGCCGACATCGACCGCCTGGCCGCCTCGGGGCGGGGGTTCGGCATCGTGGCCGGCACCGGCACTGGGAAGACGCTCGCGATCCGCTCGATCGCCCAGACCATCCTGCGGGCGCCCCTCAAGGTCGGCGTGGTGAACCGCGAGCGCGAAGCGACGCCCGAAACGCCGACCTGGAACGTGGTGATCGTCACCACGGGCATCGCCCGCCGCTGGTTCGAGGACGGCCTGATCACCGCGCGCGACACGCTCGTCGTGGACGAAATCCATCAGACGTCGGCGGAGCTCGAGCTTTGCCTCGCGCTCGGCAAGCGGGCCCGATGCCGCTTCATCTGGCTCTCGGCGACCGTGGATCCGGCCTTCTACGCCCGCTACCTCGGCTCGGTCGAGGTGCTCGAGACCCGGGCGTTCGACCCGGCGAAGGCCGCCCAGGTGCGCGTGCTCCCCCAACAGCCGCTCGAGTTCCTGAACGAGCGCTTCGTCAAGCAGGTCATGGGGGAGCGGCGCGGCGTGGCCGTCTTCGTGCCGACCCGCGCCGAAGTCGAGCAGATCGCGCGGGAGCTGGGTGCCCGTTGGCCGGCCCTGCCCACGGCGTTCTACCACGGCGGCGAGCCGATCCGGGTCATCCGCCCCTTTCTGGACGGGGAGGTGCGGCGGCCGTTCCTCTTGGCGATGACGGCGGCCGGCCAGTCCGCCCTGAACATCCGTGGGCTCGACACGGTGGTGATCTACGACGCCCGCTATACCAACGTCGTGGAGCGGGGCCGCAACGTGCTGACCCGCCTGTACCTCGGGGCGAATGAAATTCTCCAGATGGCGGGCCGGGTGCACGGCCGCGTCGCAGCGGGCGAAGTGTACATCCTCTCGGACCGCGCGCTCGATTTCGAGCGGCTGGTGCCGACCCCGCCGGAATTTCAGCTCGCGGGGGACGCGGAGCGCGTCGCGATCACCTGCGCCGCGCTGGGTGTGGACGCGCAAGACCTCGACTTGCCCGTCCCGCTCGATCGGCGGGCGTATCGCGAGGCGCTGCAGCTCTTGACGGAGCGAGGCCTCATTGAGCGAGGCCGGCTGACGCGCTATGGTCGCGAGGTCGAGGCGATGCCGGTGGAGCGGCCTTGGGGCGAGCTGCTGTATCACGCGGACGGCGAGCTGACGCCCATCGTGGCGGTCGCGGCCAACATCGAGTCACTGCACCGCATGACTCGCGAGGAGCGGGAGCTGAAAGGGCTGATCGTGGCCGGGAGCGATCATCTCACGGCCTACAACGTGTTCGCCGAGGCGGTCAACAAACACGGCTACCTGGGGGAGGTCTACGGCCTGCCGCGTCACCTGTTCCGCGAGAGCGTGGATTCCTGGGCCGAGGGCCGCGGGGTGCTGGTCAAGGCGATCGAGGACGTGGCGCTCGGCACCGCGTCGGTGTACCGGCAGCTGGAGCTCGCGCTCCCCGAAAAGCTCCCCTACGCCGGCGACAAAACGCTGGCGGCCTTCGCCGACCTGGTCGCGAAGATCATGCCGTTCGACCTGGTGATCGACGAGGAGACGGCGGACGGACGCGAGGCACGGGTGAGCCGCGGGTCGGTGGCCGGCAGCTGGGGGGCGGTCGCGGGAACGCTGCGCTACTTCGCGGACCGGTTCGGCGTGCCGCGCGCGAGCATCGAAGGCACCCAGCTCCCCGAGCGTGCCTTGCGCCGCTACGCGCGGCGGGGCGCCCCCGGCGTGGTGTTCGAACGGCAGCGCCGGCGTGAGGGCCTCATGGTGGTGCGCACCGTCGAGTACTTCGGCTTCGTGCTCGAGCGTGAAGTCGAGCCGCTGCGGAGCCCGTTTCCCCCCGATCTCGCCGCTGCCGCCCGGGCGGCGCTCGTGCAGGCCCTGCTGGCGGGAGAAACGCCGCATCCCGACCAGGGGCGGATACGGAAAGCGCTCGAGCGCTTCGGCTTCTATTGGCGACGCTCGGGGGGACGGCTTGCGGACGCGGCCGGCGAGCGACTGACGGCCCGCCTCGCGGCTCAGCTCGAGGGTGTGACCTCGTGGGACGAGTTCATCAATACGCGCCTCGCGCTCGACGTCGATGCGGCGATTCCCGAGGGCGTGCGTCATGAGCTCGACGCGCTGCCGTCCTCGATCCACTTGTACGGCGACCGCGTCCCCGTGGATTACGACGTGGATCAGGGCGCCGGCGTGATCCGGCTGCGACTCAAGGAGGGGCAGGCGCGCCGGCTCCAGCCGCGCGACCTGCCGCCGCTCGATCGTCCGGTGCGTTTTACGGTGCTGCGGGGCAAGCGTGAGGCGGTGCGAGCCGACACGCTGGAGGACCTGCGGCGCCAGCTCAGCAGTCTGTCGCGCGAGGAACGGGTGCGCCTGGTACGCGGTGGGCGGCGGCGGCGGCGCTAGGGAACCTGCGGGGCGGGTGTGACCTCGGCGCGATAGGGGGGTCCTCTCTATGACGGCGGTGCTGGCTGAAACTCTGACCCTGCATCCGAGTATGCAATCAGGTATGGCACAACGAGACAAGACTACCAGCGTTCCACCTCCGCTCTCCTTCGCGCCCCTCGGCCAGGCGGTCTTGGAGTCGTTCGGCGAGGGCGTGGTGGTGTTCGACGCCTACGGCCGGATGATCTACGCGAACCAGCGCGCGCGCCGAGTAGTGGACAGTCTGGGCGACCAGACGTTCCTGCGCGGCGGTGCCCTGCGAGAGCGGCTCGTCAGCTTGGGCGGCCGGCCCCGCTCGCTGAAGCAGGGCGCGGCGGAGCTCGGTGAGGCGATCTTCCTGCCCGACGGTGATCACGCGGCGACGCTCGCGGAGCGCGAACGGCTGGCGATCCTCGACACCCTGGAGCAGACGCACGGCAAGCTGGCCGAGACGGCCCGCCGGCTCGGCATCAGCCGCACCACTCTGTGGCGACGGCTGCGCGCCTACGGCCTCCGGCCTGACGCGCATGACAGCCGCGGACCGACGGTGCGCGCGTAACGGCGCCGGGCGCGCCGCGCGGCTGGCGTCGTAGTTTCAGGTCCTCTAGCTTCCCGCTCAGGCCACCGCCCGGGAAGCTATGCGCGTCGCGCCGTACGTCATCGAAGAGTATGTCCGCTGGTCGGACGTGGATTTCGCGGGCATCATCTTCTACGGCTCCTACGTGCGCTTCTTCGAGATCGCCGAGACGGAGCTGTTCCGCGCCTGCGGGCTCGCCTACGCGCAGGTGTTCGATCGCTATGACGTGTTTCTGCCCCGCAAGGCGGTGCACAGCGAGTTCTATTCGCCCGCCCGTCTGGACGACCGGCTGCGCGTCGCCACATACGTCGGGCGGATCGGCACCACGTCGCTCACGCTGAACTTCGATGTGTTCCGTGGCACCGGACGGGCTCTCATCGCGGCGGGCTGGATGGTGCTCGTCTGTGTGGACCGGAAGCAGTTGAAGCCCCGGCGGCTCCCTGCGGAGTTGGTCGAGGCGCTCGCGCCCCACACCCTGTCGCTCGAAGCCGCGCGCGCGCAGCTCGGCGCGCCGGCCCCCGCCCCCGCCCCCGCCCCCCCAACCCCCTGAACGCGCGCGCGCTCGTGCTGCTGGCGCTCGGCGCCACGGCGTGCGGCAGCCGCGGAGCGGGGCCGGCGGCGCGGTTGAGCGCCCGCATCATTCGTCAGTCCCGCGACACGCTGCGCTTCGAGGTCCCCGCCGTCGCCAACCGCTGCGGGCGTGCCATCGGAGACGGCGTGGTGCTGCAAGGCAGCGAGCACGGCAACGGCGTCCTCATCTACCTCCGGTCCAGCGACTCGGCCGCGAGCGTTGAATTCCCGCTCATGGCACGCGCCGACAGCTCTACGCCGCGCGGCGCGATCGTTACGGCGCGCTTCCAGGCGGGTGACCTGGCGCGCGGCGTCGTCCTCGACAGCGGCACGGTGGCGGTGACGCGGGCCGGGGACGTGCTCACGGCCATCGTCCGAGGCGCGGGCGCTGAGGTCGCCGGGACGGGGCGCGTGGCCCTCGACGCGTCGTTCCAGATGCTGCGCCTGGGAGCGGACACGGTGCCGTGCACGGCGCAGCTGTGATCGCCCGGCGTTAGATTCCCCCCGTGGAGCAGACCTACTTCCGGAGAGGGTTCGGGCTGAAGGGGCGCATCGAAGGCGCCCTGACGGCCGACTACCACAGCCACGTGGTGGATCGAATCCGCGAGCACGGCTACGTGCTCGCGCTGGGTGACCTCACCTTCAAGTTGGCCGGCGAATTCGGGTTCTGCTACGGCGTCGACCGCGCCGTCGAGTACGCGTACGAGACCCGCACCAAGTTCCCCGACAAGCGCATCTTCCTCGTGGGCGAGATCATCCACAACCCGCACGTGAACTTGAAGCTGCGCGCGATGGGCGTGACGTTCCTCGAGCGCCCCGACGGGGCCGAGCTCGAGCTGAGTGGCGTGACCCCTGACGACGTCGTCATCCTTCCCGCCTTCGGCGTGACGGTGCGCGACTTCGAGCGGCTGCGCGCGATCGGCTGCGTGCTCGTCGACACGACCTGCGGCTCCGTGCTCAACGTGTGGAAGCGGGTCGAGTCGTACGCCAAGGACGGCTTCACGGCGATCATCCACGGCAAGTCATACCACGAGGAGACGAAGGCCACCTCGAGCCAGGTGACCAAGTACACCGAGGGCCGCTACCTCGTAGTACGGGACATGGCGCAGGCACGGGACGTGTGCGACTACATCGAGTCAGCGGGGAGCAGGGAGCGGTTTCTGCAGAGCTTCGCCGGCAAGGTGTCGCCCGGCTTCGACCCGGATCGCGACCTCGTTCGGGTGGGGGTCGCGAATCAGACGACCATGCTGTCGGGTGAGTCGCTCGCCATCGCCGCGGAACTCCGGAAAAGCATGTCAAAACGTTACGGCGAAGCCGCGCTCGCCGGGCACTTCCGCACGTTCGACACGATCTGTTCGGCCACGCAAGACCGTCAGGACGCGGTCCTCAAGCTGATCGCCGAGCCGCTCGACCTGATGGTGGTGATCGGCGGCTACAACTCGAGCAATACGACTCACCTGGCCGCGATCTGCCACGAGAAGGTGCCGACCTATCACGTCGAGGACGCGGCCTGCATCGACCCGGCAGCGGGCGCCATCCGGTTCCGCCCGGTGGGCGACCAGGAAGAGCAGCGCCGCGACGCGTGGCTGCCTGCCGGGCCGGTCACGATCGGGATCACCGCCGGCGCCTCGACCCCGAACAACAAGATCGGGGAGACGATCGTCCGGATCGCCGCGTCGCGGGGGGTCTCGCTCGACGGCGTGGCCTAGCCAGTTTCGGGAAATCTTCGCCATATTTCGTCTGTGCCACTCTCCGGCTTTCACCCGACGATCGCGCGCTGGTTCGGCGACCGGTTCGCGGAGCCCACCGAACCGCAGCGGGGCGCGTGGCCCGTCATTCAGGCGGGCCGTAACGCCCTGATCGCGGCGCCTACCGGCTCGGGGAAGACGTTCGCCGCCTTCCTGGCGGCGATCGATTCCCTGCTGCGCCAGGGACTCGAGGGGACGCTGCGGGACGAAACGCAGGTGGTGTACGTGTCGCCGCTGAAGGCGCTCTCCAACGACGTTCAGAAGAACCTGGCCGAGCCGCTCGCCGAGATCCGGCGCACGCTCGAGGGGATGTGCCTTCCCGACGTAGAAATCCGGACGGTGGTTCGTACCGGTGACACGCCGGCGGCGGAGCGGCAAGCGATGGTGCACCGGCCGCCTCACATCCTCGTCACCACGCCCGAGTCGCTGTTTCTGATCCTTACGTCCGAACGCGCGCGCGAGATGCTCCGCAGCGTGCGCACGGTGATCGTCGACGAGATCCACGCGGTGGCGCGCGACAAGCGCGGCAGCCACCTCGCGCTGTCGCTCGAGCGGCTCGAGCACCTCGCGGGCCGGCGGCTGCAGCGCATCGGGCTCTCGGCGACACAAAAGCCGATCGAAGACATCGCCCAGTTCCTGGTCGGCGCCAATCGAGCCTCGAGCCCCGACTCAGGAGCCCCAACGATCATCGACTCCGGGCACGCCCGGGCGCTCGATCTCGCCATCGAGATCCTGTCCTCCCCGCTCGAAGCCGTGATGGCGGGTGAAGTGTGGGACGAGCTGTACGACCGGCTGGCGCAGTTGATCGGCGAGCACCGCACGACGCTCGTCTTCGTGAACACGCGGCGCTTGGCCGAGCGGCTCACGTTGCACCTGTCCGAGCGGCTCGGCGCGGAGCACGTGACCTCGCACCACGGCAGCCTGTCCAAAGAGAAGCGGCTCGACGCGGAGACCCGGCTCAAGGAGGGCAAGCTCAAGGCGCTCGTCGCGACGGCGTCGCTCGAGCTGGGGATCGACATCGGCACGGTGGACCTGGTGTGCCAGATCGGCTCGACGCGCTCGATTGCGACGCTGCTGCAGCGCGTGGGACGCGCGGGGCATCACCTCCAGGCAATCCCCAAGGGGCGGCTGTTCCCGCTGTCGCGCGACGAGCTGATCGAATGTGCGGCGCTGCTGCGGGCGACGGCGGAGCGCCGGCTGGACCGGCTGGTGATCCCCGACCACCCGCTCGACATCCTGGCTCAGCAGATCGTCGCGGCCGCCGCGGGCGACGAATGGGACGAAGCAGCGCTGTATGACCTGGTGCGCGGCGCGTATCCGTATCGCGACCTGTCCCGCAAGGACTTCGACGACGTAGTGCAGATGTTGGCGGAGGGGTTCACCACGCGCCGGGGCCGGCGCGGCGCGTACATCCACTACGACGGGGTGAACCACCGGCTGCGCGGCCGGCGCGGCGCCCGGCTCGCCGCCATCACCTCCGGCGGCGCGATCCCCGACATTGGGGACTACCGCGTGATCCTCGAACCGACCGAGACGTTCGTCGGCACGCTGAACGAGGATTTCGCGATCGAGAGCATGCCGGGCGATATCTTCCAGCTCGGCAACAGCTCGTACCTGATCAACAGGATCGAGTCGGGGCAGGTACGGGTGGTCGACGCGCAGGGCCAGCCGCCCAGCATTCCGTTCTGGTTGGGTGAAGCGCCGGCGCGCACGCCGGAGCTCTCGGAGGAAGTCTCCCGGCTCAGGCAGGACATCGCGGACCGTCTGGGCGATCCGCCCGGCGCGATCGCCTGGCTCGTGGGCGCCGTGCCGGGGCTCCCCGAGGCGGCGGCCCGCCAGATGGTGGAGTACCTGGACGCCGCGCAGCGGATCCTCGGCGTCATTCCGACGCAGCAGACGCTCGTGCTCGAGCGGTTCTTCGACGAGGCGGGCGGGATGCAACTGGTGCTGCACGCGCCGTTCGGCAGCCGCGTGAACCGGGCGTGGGGCCTGGCGCTGCGCAAGCGCTTCTGTCGCAGCTTCAACTTCGAGCTGCAGGCGGCGGCAACCGAAGATGCCATTGTTTTGTCGCTCGGGCCGCAGCACAGCTTCCCACTGGATGACGTGTTTCACTACCTCAAGCCCGACACCGCCGAGCACCTCTTGGTGCAGGCGATGCTGGACGCGCCCATGTTCGGCTCGCGGTGGCGCTGGAACGCAACGCGCGCGCTCGCGGTGCTGCGCTCGCGCGGCGGCAAGAAGGTGCCGACGCCGCTGCAGCGTATGGACGCGGAGGACCTGGTCGCCGCCGTCTTCCCCGACCAGCTCGCGTGCCCCGAGAATCTGGTAGGTGACCGGGAGATCCCCCACCATCCGCTGGTGCAGCAGACGATCGCCGACTGCCTGCTCGAGGCGATGGACTTCCCCGGTCTGAAGCGGGTGCTCGAAGGCATGGATGCGGGACGCTTCACGCTGGTGGCGCGCGACACGCCGGAGCCGTCGCCCCTGTCGCACGAGGTGTTGAACGCCAAGCCGTACGCGTTCCTGGACGACGCCCCGCTGGAAGAGCGCCGCACCCAAGCCGTGATCACCCGCCGCGGCCTCGACGTGAAGACGGCCGACGAGCTCGGCACGCTCGACCGGGATGCGATCGACCGGGTGAAGGACGAGGCGTGGCCAGAGGTCACGAGCGCCGACGAACTTCACGACGCTCTACTCGTGATCGGTGCCGTCCCGAGTGCGGAATGCGGAGTGCGGAATGCGGAATGGCAGGGCCATTTCGATGAGCTGGCCGGGCAGCGGCGGGCAGGCCAGCTCATGACGGAGCGGCCCCTGTGGGTCGCGGCCGAGCGACTGCCGATGCTCGAGGCGGTGTTCCCCGGGGCGGCATGCGAGCCGGCGCTGGTACCGCCCGAGCGGGAGCGCGCGAAGAGCTGGACCCGCGAGGACGGGATGCGTGAGCTGGTGCGCGGGCGGCTCGAGGCCGTGGGCCCGACGACGGCCGGGGCGATCGCGACGGCCCTCGGCGTCCCCGCGCCCGACGTCGATTTCGCCCTCGGGGCGCTCGAGCACGAGGGCTTCGTGCTGCGGGGCCGGTTCACCCCGGGCACCACCGAGCTCGAGTGGTGCGAGCGGCGGCTGCTCGCGCGCATCCACCGCTACACGCTCGACCGGCTGCGCAAGGAGATTGAGCCGGTCACCGCGGCTGACTTCATGCGGTTCCTGCTGCGCTGGCAGCGGGTTGCCGAGGATGCGCGTGCCGAGGGGCCGGAGGGGCTCGCCGCCGTGCTCGACCTGCTCGACGGTTTCGAGCTGCCGGCGGGCGCGTGGGAGACCGACGTCCTTCCCGCCCGCATGCGGGAGTACGACCCGCTGTGGCTCGATGGGCTCTGCCTCTCGGGGGAGGTGGCGTGGGGGAGACTCAGTCAAACGCGGAACGTGGAAGGTGGAACGCGGAACAGAAAGACCGGCCCCATTCGCACGACGCCCGTTGCGCTGTTTCGACGGGAGAGGGGAGCCATCTGGCGGTCTTTGTCCACGCCGCCTGACACGGCGGATGGAGCGTTGTCCCATACGGCGGGCGCGGTGCTGGGCGTGCTCGATGAGCGCGGGGCATCGTTCTTTGGCGATCTCGTCAACGCGACCGGCCTGCTGCGTACCGAGGTGGAAAAGGGGCTGGGCGAGCTCGTCGCGTGGGGGCTCGTCACGTCCGACAGCTTCGCCGGGTTACGCGCGCTGCTGGTGCCGTCGGACCGGCGGCGTCCGATCGGGGCGGGGACGTTTCGACGGCGCGGCCGCGTGGCACCGTTCGGCGTCGAGACGGCGGGCCGCTGGTCGCGCGTGCGGCCGGGTTCGGTGCTGCCCGAGGACCAGCTCGCCGAAGCGGTCGCCCGGCAACTGCTGCGGCGCTACGGCGTCGTGTTCCGCCGCGTGGTGACGCGCGAAGCCTTGCTGGTGCCGTGGCGCGATCTGCTGCGCGTATACCGCCGCCTCGAGGCGCGCGGCGAGATCCGCGGCGGCCGCTTCGTCGGGGGGTTTTCGGGCGAGCAGTACGCCCTCCCCGAGGCGATCGGGCTCCTCCGCCAGGTGCGCCGCCAGGAGGCGAGCGGTGCGCTCGTCACGTTGAGCGGCGCCGACCCGCTCAACCTCGTCGGCATCGTCACGCCGGGCGACGCGGTGCCCGCCTTCGCGACCAACCGGATCCTGTACCGGGACGGCATCCCGGTGGCGGTGAAAGAGGGAGAGGGGAGAGGCGAGCGGTTCCTGCTGGACGTGGGGCCCGAGGAGGCGCAGCTGCTGCGATCCGCCCTGGTGCGGCGGCGGGTGGCCCCGCTCGTGCGGACGTATCTCGGCAAGACGAGGGCGGGGACCTAGGGTCGTCACGTCGATCGGCGCGAGCCGAATCGGCGCCACGCGTGATTCGCCAGCCGGCGCAGCGTCCCCTGGCGCTGCGAGAGAGTGGATGCTTTCAGACGCACGTCCGCCAGCACCCGGTCGAAGCCCGCCGCCCGATCGGCACGGTTGCGCACCCAGGCGAGCCCCCCGAACAATCGCACCGCCCCATACAGCACGTACTTGACCGGCGCGCTCACGGCGAGCACGCCCATCGCTTCGAGGAAGATCGCGTCGGCCTGGCGCCGCGGCCGGGTCTGTGTCCAGTACAGCCAGTCGTGAATGACGCTCGCGTTGCCGTAGCGCCCCCACTTCGGCAGGATCACCCAGAAGGGTCGGGGGATGGTGGCGAAGTCGGTCTGGAAGCCGATCGCCACCTCGATGTGGTCGCCGCTGCCCTCCGAGCCGACGTCGTAACCGAACGCGCGCACGATCACCCAGGTGGTGCCGTCGGCGAGCGGCGTCACCACGAGCGCGTCGGTGAAGCAGCTCACGCCGGCTGTTTCAACTTGTCCAGAAAGAGCTTCCGGACCTTCGCCACCTTGGGCGCGATCACCGCGCTGCAGTACCCCTGGTTCGGGTTGCGACGGAAGTAGTCGCGGTGGTACTCCTCGGCCGGATAGAACGACTCGAGCGGCTTGAGCTCCGTGACGATGGCGTCGTCCCACACGTGCTCGCGTTGCAGCTCCGCGATCACCCGCTCGGCCGCGGCCCGCTGCTCGGGTGTGTGATAATAGATCGCGGAGCGATACTGGGTCCCGACATCCGCCCCCTGCCGGTTCAGGGTCGTCGGGTCGTGGATCGTGAAGAAGACATGCAGCAAGTCGTCGAACGAGACGACCCGGGGATCGAACGTGATCTGCACGACCTCGGCGTGGCCGGTGGTCCCCGTGCACACCTGCTCGTATGACGGGTTCGCCACGCGACCGCCCGCGTATCCGGACTGGACGCGCTCGACGCCCCTCAGATCCTGGAACGCCGCTTCGAGGCACCAGAAACAGCCGCCGGCGAGGGTGGCGACTTCGCGCTGGGGAGTGGCAGTCACGAACAAGGTCCTTTCGAAGGCGTGCGCCGAATGATAATCGTGATACGCGCCGGATGGTTCCCCCGCCGGCTCGTGGCGCTCAAAACGCCCACCCGGCAAGGAAGCGCAACGTTATGCCGCCGCCATGGCCGCCCGGGGTCTCGCCGCCGATCGTCCCGACGACGCCACACCCAAAGTCGAAGAAAAGCCCCGGCCTCGTGTCGGGCCACAGCTCCGATCCCAGCAGCGCGGCCCATTCCACGCGTGCGACGCCCGGTTCGTTGCGGCCGAAGAGGCGGGCGAGACCGACGCTGAGGTAGAGCAAGGGCTCGTGGTCCGCGCGCCGCGGCAGGAATGGATCGGGCAGTTGAACCTGGGCGTGGGCGCCCACGCCGCCGCCCCCGAGCGCGACGCCGAGGCCGATGGGAGCATCCGGCAAGCGGTGCAGCAGCGCGAGCGCAGTCCCGTAGCCGGTGACGTCGGACCAGCCGAACGCAAAGGCGGTATGAGTGGGTCGGAGATCCCCGAGCTGGGCAGCGACGGGATGGATGGAGGTGAGGGCGAGCGCGACAGTCCAGAGTGCCCGCATGGGGTAATCTTACCCCCAATCTTTCGACTCGGGCGCGACACGGCGCATGGACTTGAGGAATGCCATTGCGGATTGCGGATTGTGGATTGCGGATTCGACGGGCGGGTCTTCAAATCCGCAATGCAGTCCTTTCGCTTCCTCCGCCAGCACGTTCACCGTCCCATCGTCTTTCGCGAGCTTACCCCGCACCCATAGGAGCGGCTCGCCGCGGATCGCCGTGCGGTGCTCCCGGTATACATCGGGCCGCACGATCACGTTCACCATCCCCGCTACGTCCTCGACCAGCACGAAGACGAATCCCTTGGCGGTCTCTGGGCGCTGGCGCGCGACGACCAGGCCCGCCACCTCGACTCTCGCCCCGTGCTCGAGCCGGGGAAGCGCGTCGCTCTGCACCACTCCGGGCGGCAGCACGTCGCGCAGGAGCGCGAGCGGATGGCCGCTCGCCGCGAACCCCAGCACCGCGTACTCGGCGAGCAGCCGCTCGTCCGCCGCGAGACCGCCGAAGCGCAGTCGCTCGAACGGGTGGTCGAGAGCGAGCTCGAGCTGGCGCCGGCCGCGTGCCTCGCCGCCCTGCTCCGCTTCGGGCGGGAGCCACAGCCCCACTTGCCACAACAGCTCGCGCCGCGTCAGGCCGAAGCCGTCGCACCCGCCGACCCACACCAGGTGCTCGATCGCGCTGCGCTTGAGCTTGGGGGGAGCCCGCCTCACGAAATCACCGACGCTCCGGAACGGGCCGCGCGCGCGCTCGTCCACGACCGCGGTCGCCGTCTCCTCGCTCCAATCCCGGATGAACCCGAGCCCTACTCGCACGGCATCTGCTCCCCTTCCCCCTTCCCCGGCCTTCAACCGGCCTTTTCCCCCTTCCACCGTGCACCACACGTCGCTCAGGTTCACATCGGGGAGCCGGATCTCGACCTCGTTGCGTTTGGCGTCCCGCCCCAGCGCGTCGAGCGAGTAGAACCCCATCGGCTGATTGTTGAAGAGCGCGCAGTAGTACTCGGCCGGGTGATAATGCCTGAGCCACGCCGACTGGTAGGCGAGCAGCCCGAACGCCGCGGCGTGCGACTTGGGGAACCCGAACTCCGAGAACGCGATCACCTGGGTGAAGACGCGTTCGGCGACCGGCTCGGGGACGCCGCGCGCCGCCGCCCCCTCACGGAACTCGTCCCAGAATCCCGCCATCAGCTCGCGGCTACGCCGGCGGCTCATGGCGCGTCGCAGCGCCTCCGCCTGCCCCGGCGTGAACCCCGCGAGCGCCTGGCACACCTGGAGCACCTGGTCCTGATAGAGGATCACCCCCAGGGTCTCCGCGAGCGCGTCTTTCAGGAGCGGGTGGTCCACCGGTGGCTCGTAGCGGCGGCCGCGGGCCCGGGCGCGGCGCTCGTCCTCGCGCCGCCGCACGTAGGGATTCACCGCGCCGCCCACGATGGGGCCGGGCCGCACGATCGCCACTTCGACCGCGAGATCCTCGAGATTGCGCGGCCGGGTGCGGCGCAGCATCTGGATCTGCGCCCTGCTCTCGATCTGGAACAGCCCCACGGTGTCGCCGCGGCAGATGCGGTCGTACACCGCCTGGTCGGCGAAGTCGATGCGCGACAGATCGGGCGGCGCCCCCTGGCGCGTCGCGATCAGCTCGACGCTCTCCTCGACCAGCGACAGCATGCCGAGCGCCAGGAAGTCGATCTTCACGAAGCGCGCGTCGTCGCAGGAGTCCTTGTCCCACTGGCACACGACGCGGTCTTCCATCGCCGCCCGCTCGAGCGGCACGACTTCGACGAGCGGCCGGCTCGAGATGATCATCCCGCCGACGTGCTGCGACACGTGGCGCGGCAGCCCGGCGATTTCCTCGGCTAGCTCGCACAGCTCCTTCCAGAGCGGGGCGGCGCGCCGCCCCGCGAAGCCGGGCAGCTGATCCAGCTCGTCCGCCAGCTCCCCCGACCGCCGGTCCGCCAGCTTGGCGACTTGCTCGATCTCTCCCAACGGCAGATCGAGCGCCTTGCCGATCTCGCGCACCGCGGAGCGGAGCCGGTAGGTGGGGAAGGCGCAGACCAGCCCCACGTGCTCGTCGCCGTAGCGCTTGTAGACCCGCCGGATCAGCTCCTCGCGGATCTCGCGCGGGAAGTCGAGGTCGATGTCGGGTACCGATGCGAGGCTCTCGTTCAGGAACCTGCCCAGGAACAGGCGGTTGGCGATCGGGTCGATGTGCGACAGGCCGAGCAGGTAGCAGACGATGGACGACACCGACGAGCCGCGCCCGCGGCCGGGGAGCAGGTTTCCGAGGGCCCGCCGGGTGCCCCGGCGCACGTCGGCCGCCACCTCGCGTGCCAGGTCGAACAGGTCGTGATAGACCAGGAAGAACCCACTGAGTCGATGGTGTTCGATTAGTGTCAGCTCTTCCGCGAGCCGCCGCTCCGCCTCGCCCCGGGGCTCGGAGCCCGCCGGATAGCGCTCGTCGAGGCGGGCACGGCACAGCTCGGCGAGCGCCTGCGGGGCGGGCGACCGGTCGGCCCCGCGGAAGTCCGGAAAGCCGTAACCCAGGTCCCGGGTGAGGTCGAACGCCCGGCAGCGCTCGGCGAGCGCGAGCGTGTTGGCGACAGCATCGGGACAGTCCGCGAACAGTTCGGCGACTTCCGCGGGCGGCCGCAGGTAGAACTCGCTGTTCGGCCGCCGCACACCGTGCGACCCGTCGAGGGTGGTGCGGTGGCGGATCGCTGTGAGCACGTCGTGCAGCCGGTGGCGGGCGCGGACGTGATAATGCACGTTGCCGGACGCCACAACGCCAAGCCGCGCGGCGTCCGCCACATCCATCAGGGAGCGTGTCAGGGCCCGATCGCCCCGCACGTAGTTGCGCTGCAGCTCGACGTAGAACCGCTCGGCGCCGAACACGGCGCGACAGCGTTCGGCGAACGCTCGGGCGGCGGTCACGCCTTCGTGCATCAGGATCCGCGGCAGCAGGCCCGTGCGGCAGCCGGACAGCACGATGAGCCCGGCGTGGCGCGCCTCGAGCGACGCGAAGTCGAGCCGCGGATCGCGCCGGTCGGCGCTACCGAGATGCGCCTCGGTGATCAGCCGGCACAGGTTCGCGTATCCGTCGGGCGTCTCGGCGAGCAGCGTCACGTGGGAGCCGTCGCGCAGCGTCAGCTCCGCGCCGGTGATCGCCTGGAGGCCGAGCTGCTTCGCTTCGTGCGCGAACGCCAGCGAGCCGTACAGGCCGTTGTGGTCGGTGAGCGCCAGCCCTGCGTAGCCGAGCTGCGACGCCGTGAGCGCGAGCTGCTCGGGGAGAGATGCACCGTCGAGGAAAGAAAACGCCGAGTGGCAGTGGAGCTCGATATACATAAGTGCGGAATGCGGAGTGCGGAATGCGGAATGGATGCGCGTGCTTCGATGCCGCGTTCCGGCAACCGTGTTCGCTAAGGCTTTTGTAAGAACCACTCCTGTGTCACGTGATCAACGAATAACACTGCCCGTTGCCCACCCTCCAGAAGCACTTCGTAGTACGTCCGCGTGATCGGATCCCTCCACCACTCATCATCGATCCGCCATGTCTCCCGGACAGCCTCGATCGGCCCCACTCCGGTTCGCGAGGGCAATCCACATGCATCGAGTTCTACCTGCACGCGTTGTGGAACGTTGAGGGCTCGAAGTCGGTCAGTTCCATTCCGCATTCCGCACTCCGCATTCCGCACTAGGTTTCATACTCGATCAACGCGTACCGCCGCTCCGGGAGCCGCGACCACGGCTGTACCTCGATGATGCGGTAGAGCAGCGTGCGCTTGAGCCGGAGCCGGATCTCCTGCAGGGCGGTGCGGAGGGCGCGCCGCCGGCCGGCCCGCGCAGCCGCGTTCGCGTCGCGGGCGAAGAGTTGCAGCTCGGCGGTGCCCGGCGCGAAGGCGGTGAACTCGACGGCGAGCCGCTCCACCGCGCCCGCGGGTGGCGCCTGCTCGAGCCGGGTCCGGAGCGGCGCGGCGATGCGATCCCGGTCGGCGGTCGGATCCTTCAGGGTCGCTGCGATCATCCACGATGCCCCATGCTCGAGCTCAGCACGGACGCGCACTACCTGCACCCGCCAGCCGATGCGACGGGGATGCTGGAGCGCGCGCTCGATCAGCCGGTCCAGCGCGTGTGCGAGCATCGCGCGATCGACGACGGGAGAGAAAAACGCGAGCGCGGCGACGATCGGCTCGGGCGCTTCGCGGCCCACGACCCGCTCGACCACCTCCCCCGCCGCGAGCCGCCACATGCGGCGGCCGGCCGCGCCGAACTGCGAGACGACCGCTTCCTGCGGCAGCGCGGCGAGCCGGCCGAGGGTGGTGAGCCCGAGCTGGCGGAGCCGGCGGTGCGTGTCGGGATCGAGCGAGAGGGCGGCGAGCGGTTGGGAGGAGAGAAATGCCCCCTCCTCCCCCGGCTGTACGATCACGGCTTCCCCCGGGCGCGCGCGTGTGGCGGCGACCCAGGAGACGAACTTGCCGCGGCCCCACCCAACGCGGAGTGCGGAATGCGGAATGCGGAATGCGGAGTGTAAGTGCGAGTCTCGTGTGGCGAACGACCCTTCACTGAAATTCCGCATTCCGCATTCCGCACTCCGCATTTGTATGATTTCGACGATCTGCTGTGGCGAACCGTATAACTTTTCCAAGCCGTCAGTTCCTACGTATGCCCGCCCCAGCTCCGCCGGCTCCACCACCGGGCTCACCTCGCTCAGCGCTGCCAGCAGTCGCGCGAACTGCTCGTCGTAATGGACCGGGTCGGGCTCACACAGCCGCAGCGACGAGCAGAGACCGATCGCCTGGCTGACCGTCATTCCCGGCTTTACTCCCGCGCGGTGAGCGAGTGGCGAGACCTGCCAGATCCGGCGGGTGGTGTCGGGGGCGAGTAAGGCGCACGGCTGGGACGCGAGCTCGGGTCGCCGCGCCTCTTCGCAGCGCAGGGCGAAGAGGGGGATCCAGCAGCAGGCGGCGGTCGAGCTCGCGAGATGATTGTGCGGCATGCGGTGTTTTCAGGGACCCGAATATATCCCGAAGATCGCAGGGGTCGCAAGGCTGGTTCCTGAGCAGATAAACCATTGATATATTTCGACTTCTAATGACCAGTCGTAACCAACCGAGTCTGTTCGAAGACATCGCCTCGCTCCCGCCACCTCCGCAGGAGCTCGTCGCGCTCGGCCGCCACATTCCTCCGTCCATTCGGTTTGGCACTTCGACCTGGACCTACGACGGCTGGGCGGGCGACGTCTATCATCGGAGCTACCGGGGAGCGCAGCCGGCACGCCGGCTCGAGGAGTACGCGCGCTACCCGTTGTTCCAGACGGTGGGGATCGACAGCGCGTACTACGAGCCACCCGAAGAACCGGTGCTCGCCGCGTACGCGAAGGCCTTACCGCCGGGCTTCCCCTGTGTCAGCAAGGTGTGGGATCGCATCACCGCGCGGCGGCTCGAGAGTGAGCGGAACCCCGATTTCCTGAACGCGGATCTCTTCAAGGATGCGGTGCTGGGGCCCTACCAGCGCGCCTTCTCGGACCACGCGGGGTGTTTCGTGTTCGAGTTCCAGCCGATGCGCGGCAAGGACCTCCCCGATCCCGCGCGTTGGCCGGACGACCTCGACGACTTCCTGCGACAGCTGCCGCGCGATGTCCGCTATGCGGTCGAATTGCGGAACCGCGAGCTGCTGAGCGACGGGCACGGCGCCGTCCTGGCGCGCCATGGGGTGGCGCACGTCTTCAATTCTTGGACCGAGATGCCCACCATCGGCGAGCAGCTCGAGCTGCCGTGGACCTTTCCGGCGCCCTTCACCGTCGCGCGGGCATTGCTCCGACCGGGACGCCGCTACGCCGACGCGGTGAAGCTGTTCGAGCCGTACGATCGGATTCGCGATCCGCAGCCCGAGCTGCGGCAGGACCTGCTGCGGCTGGTCGCCGAGGCGCTCAGGCGACGGGTGGAGGCGTTGATCCTCGTCAACAACCGGCTCGAGGGAAATGCGCCGGGGACGATCCGCGCGCTGGTCGACGCATTGACCGGGGAGCGGTCGTGAACGGCGGCCGCCCCTCCCCGGCGGAGCCGCTGCCGCCGCCGCGTGCCGAGCTCGTCGCGCTCGCCGCGGCGGTGCCGCCTGGGATCAAGTTCGGGACGGCGAGCTGGACCGTGGACGGCTGGGCGGGCGACGTGTACCACCGGAGTTATCGAGGAGCCCAGCCGGCGGCGCGGCTCGAGGAATACGTGCGGTACCCGCTGTTCCGCACCGTGGGGATCAACTCCGCCTTCTACGAGTCTCCCTCCGAGCGGATTCTCGATGCGTACGCCCGCGCGCTGCCCGAGGGGTACTCCTGCGTCGTGAAGGTGTGGGACCGGATCACGGCCCGCCGCTTCATCCGGGACCGGCGCTGGGGACCGCTGGCGGGCCAGCTCAACCCCGATTTCCTGGACGCGCGCCTGTTTCTCGGCAGTGTGCTGGCGCGCTACGCGCGGGTGTTCAGCCGGCACTCGATCTGTTTCGTGTTCCAGTTCCAGGCGATGCGGGGCGCGGACCTGCTCGATGCCGCAGCGTGGGCCGAGCGACTCGATCGATTCTTCGGGCAGCTGCCGCAGGATTTCCGCTACGCGGTCGAGCTGCGGAACGCCGAGCTCCTGACGGACCACCACGGCGCCGTGCTCGAGCGGCACGGCGTGGCACACGTGTTCAACTCCTGGACCGAGATGCCGCCAATCGGCACGCAACTGCATCTTCCCTGGACCCTCGCGGCGCCGTTCACCGTCGCGCGCGCACTCCTCAAGCCGGGGCGGAAGTATGCCGAGGCGGTGCGGGCGTTCGAGCCGTACGACCGTGTGAAAGAAGTGTTACCCGAGTTGCGCCGCGATCTGCTGCGCCTCATGGGGGAAGCCGAGCGGCGGGGCATCGAGGCACTGATACACGTGAACAACCGGGCCGAGGGGAACGCGCCGGGGACGATCCGGGAGCTGGCCGAGCAATGGATCAACGGGCGGGGGCCCTGATGCGGGGGCGGCCTGCGGCGCGTGGAGTTGCCACGCGTCCGCAGGCGTGCTAGCGTATCATGGTGTAACCCCCGGAAAACCGCACAAACCGCACGCCGCGGGGGCGGTGCATGAGCGCTAGTCGTCGGGGTGTTCCGACGCTCCCGGTCGAGTTGTTGCGGGACGCCGTCGGACGGGAAGTCGCGCGGTTGTCGTTACGCGGCGCGGCCAAGGCCATTGCGGTCAGCCCGAACGGGCTGCGCAACTTTTTGAACGGCTCGGCTCCCCGCAGCGCCACCCGCGCAAAGTTGGAACGCTGGCTCGCCACCCAGGACCGCCCCTCGCGCCCGCCGGGCGTGGGTCAGCTCGTTCGGCTGCTGAGCGAGCTCTCGGCGGACCTCTCTCCCCAACAGACGGAGCAGCTCGGGCGCGCCATCACGGTGCTGCTCGCCGACGCCTACACGGCGCGTCGGCTCGCGTCGCCCCGGTGGGTGCAGGAGCTGCTCCGGCATTACCAAACGCGCCGGGGCAAGAGCTCGAGCGAAGTCGCCTAGGGCAGCCCTTGCGGGGGATGCACCCCGGTGGTAGGTAGTAGGGGAAGACGTGCAGTTTGTGCAGTTGTCCCGGAGCCGCGTGGGGAAGCCCACATGTCTGGAGCCTGTTGAAGCGCCGCGCCGCGCGCAGCACCGCAAGGACAAAGTCCCCCCGCGCGCGGGAGACCGAGCAGAGCTCGAGTGCGAAGGTCAGGGAGATCGTGCGTCTCGTAGAGGCGTTGAGCGGCGATCTCGGCTCCCATGACGGGGTGGTCGTAGGCCGGGGTATGGCGCAGCTGTTGGTCGAAGCGTATGGGGAGCGACGCGAGCCGGTGCCGAGCTGGGTCAGGGAGCTGCTCGCCCAATTCGCCCCGGGGACGCCGCGCGTTTGAGTGCCACGCCCCCGTGGTAGCGTCGTCCCGACGCTGCCGATAGGCTTGTTGCGCGACGCGGTCGCGCGGGAAGCCGCGCGCTCCTCCTTGAGAAGCGTTGCGCGAGAGCTTGCCATGAGCCCGAATGGCGTGCGCGACTTCGTGCAGGGTGCGATGCCGCGGGGCGCCACCCGGCTGAAGGTCGAGCGGTGGCTCGTGTCGCAGGGACGAATCGCCCGACCACCCAACGTCGGCCAGTTCGTCCGGTTATTGAACGAGTTGGCGGGAGACCTCTCCCCCACGCAAGCGGTTCAGATGGGCCGCCACCTCGCTGCGTTGCTCGTCGAGTCGTACGAGGAGCGCCGACTGGCGCCGCCGCCCTGGGTGCGGCAGCTGGTTCGCTATTACGAGCCCCCCCGAACCGCGGGCGACGTCGCGTGAGGCGTGCTGCGCGGTCGCCGACCGCTACAACGGGCGGCCGTCATAACGCCAGCTCGCCCTGCGACGCGGGCAGCCGGCGCTCGTAGCGATCCTGCATTCCTTCGTTCACCGGGAAGCCGTACTTCTGTTGCAGCCGCTGGACGCGTTGCCGCAGCGCCGCCGCGTATTGTCGCGGTGCGCCCAGCGAGCGCGCGTAGGCGCGACGATACCGCTGCTCCAGCCCGGGAAACTGCTCGCGCAGGAGCGGCAGGAAGCGATCCCGCACGGCAGGGTAGAGCCGCAGCGCCCCCGCGTGCACGAACCGGGCGCCGGCCTCGCGGGCCGCCTGAAAGAGCGCTTCCAGGTGGGCCACGTCGTCCGTGATCCCCGGCAGCACCGGCGCCACGATCAGCCCCGCCCGCACGCCCGCGTCGGTGAGCCGTTTCAGCGCGCGCAGCCGGACGCCGGGCACCGGGGAGCGAGCCTCGATCTTGCGGATCAGCCCAGCGTCGACCGAGATCAGCGAGACGTATACCTCGAGATCGTTCGCATCCTGCAGACGGCGCAGCACGTCGCGGTCGCGCGCCACGAGCGGGCTCTTCGTGATGAGGCCGACGTTCAAGCCCTCGCAGCGCGCCAGCCGCTCGAGCACGCGGCGCGTGAGCCGGAAGCGACGCTCGGCGGGCTGGTAGGGGTCCGTCGCGGTGCCGATGACGAGCGGGGCGGTCCCTAAAGGACTGGGCGAGCCGTCAGGCGGACGCGCGGACCGGAAGTACCGCTGCAGGTCCCGCTCCAGCGCGGCAAGCAGCCCCTCCTTCACGAAGATGCGCCGCTCAAACGCCTCCCAGCCATGCGGCCCGCGGAAATCCTGAAACTCGCTGTCCGAGAGCTTCCCTGCATCGCGCGCGCGCTCGACCACGTAGCGATGTGCGTAGCGCGCATAGCAGTAGCTGCATCCGAACTCGCACCCCACGTACGGGTTCAGCGACCAGAAGTCCACGCCCGTTTGCTGCGGGGAATTGAGGATCGACTTGGGCGTGAGCGACACGAACCTCGTGCCGCGCAGGCGCTCGTCGAGCACCGGCAGCGCCGACGGGCGCATCGCCGGATAGTCGGATAGATGAAGCCCGATCTGCTCGCTGTTACTGTGCATTGTCGATCCGCCTACCCGTCTACCCGTCTATCCGTCTAGCAGTTACCCGCACCGCGCCCAGCCACACTGCACGCACACCAGGCACCCGGACTGTCGGGTGAGACCCGCGCCGCAGTCGGGACAGGGTGCCGTCCGAGCGGGTGGAGACGGCGGGGGTACGGGCTTGGGCAACTCGAGCGGCGCGTGCATTCGGAGCTCCGCGATGTTCGCTGCTCTTGGTTCTGTCTCGCGTACCCGAATATATCCCGAAGCTCTCTATCGGCAAGGCCTGTTACCGGTTAGCGTAAGCGGATGCCAAGCAAGAAGATAGCATTCCAGGGCGAGCCGGGGGCGTACAGCGAGGAAGCGCTGTTCTTATTGGCTCCTGATGCCGAGTCGCAGCCACACCGTGAGTTCCGCGACGTGGCGCAAGCGGTGCTCGACCGGCGCGCGCAGTACGGCCTGCTGCCGATCGAGAACTCGCTCGTGGGCTCGATTGCCACCAACTTCGACCTGATCGCCGAGTCGGGCTTGGCGATCGTGGGCGAGGTGGTGAGCGCGGTGCATCACTGCCTGCTCGGCATACCCGGCGTCGAGCGCGCGGCATTGCGCCGGGTGTTGTCGCACCCGGTAGCGCTGGCGCAGTGCGAGCGGTTCCTGCGTGAGTTGTCGGGCGTCGAGATCGTCGCGTTCTACGACACGGCGGGTGCGGCGGCGGAGGTCGCCCGGCGCCGCGATGCGTCGCTCGGCGCCGTGGCGGGCGCGCTCGCGGCGCACCGCTACGGTCTCGACGTGGTGGCGGAGCGGATCGAAGACGAGCCGCACAACCAGACCCGCTTTTTGCTGGTGGCGCGCGAGGCCACGGCGCCGCCCCCCGACGTCGCGGCGAAAACCACGCTGCGTCTCAAGCTGCCGCACCGTCCCGGGACGCTGGCGCGCGCGCTCGCGCCGTTCGCCGAGGCGGGGCTCAACCTCACCAAGCTCGAGAGCCGGCCCGACCGTTCGACCCCGTGGGAGTACCTCTTCTATCTCGACGTGGAAGCGCGGGCCGACGAGCCCGCGATGCGCGCCGCGCGCGCCGCACTGGCGGCGCAGGGAGCGGTGATCACACTGCTCGGGGAGTACGCGCGCTTCGCCCCGCGCGCCTGACGCGCGACCTCACGTCGTGGGGGTGGGAGCGGGGGCAGGGGTGCCGCCCGCGAACCGCCGCCACGCGAAATACACCGGGACGCCGAGCGCGACGATGATCAATCCCAACCCCGCGTAGCGCGTCTGCTGGAACAGCAGGTTCACACACAGCACGCCGGTGCCCACCACGTACAGCGCCGGGAGCCAGGGATAGCCGGCGGCCCGGACCGGGCGCTCGGCGTTGGGGCGCTTCGCCCGCAGCAGGAACAGCCCGATGGCGGTCAGCATGTAGAACAGCAGTGCCGCGAAGATGACGTAGTTGAGCAGCTCGCTGTAGGTACCGGAGAGGCACAGCAGGCCGGTCCACACCGCCTGCACGACGAGCGCGACGGCGGGGGTCTTGTGTCCCGGATGCAGCACGCCGATCGAGCGGAAGAACAGATTGTCCTGGGCCATCGCGTAGTAGACCCGGGCGCCCGACAGGATGAGGCCGTTATTGCAGCCGAACGTCGAGATCATGATTGCGCCCGCCATCAAATACAGTCCCGCGTTGCCGAACATCGCCTGCAGCGCCGCCGTGCCGACCCGGTCCTGCGGCGCGTGGGCGATCGCGTCCGCGGGGAGGACGTTCAGGTAACTCACGTTCGCGAGCAGGTACAGCACCGTCACGATCAGTGTACCGGCCGCCATGGCGATCGGCAGATCGCGCTTGGCGTCCTTCAGCTCCGAGCCGGCGAAGCCCACGTTATTCCAGGCGTCCATCGAGAACAGCGACCCGACCATCGCCGCGCCGATCACGGGCCACAGCGCCGCCCCGAGGCCGCCGGCCGGCCAGAACCCGGGCCCGAAGTTTGCCTCGATCGCGGCGGCGTTGCGCCCGATCGTGATCCCGAGGAGAATGAGCGCGGCGAGCGCCGTCGTCTTGATGGCGGTGAGCGACGTCTGGATGACGGCTGCGGTCTTCACGCCACGTACGTTGATCCCTGTCAACACGATCACCGAGAGGATCGCGAGGAGCCGTTGGGGGGAGAGTCCCACCTGGATGGGGCCGCTGCCCAGGTTGATCGTCGTGCCCAGGAAGACGTCGGGGGAGAGGGACGGGAAGAACACCGCCGTGAAGCGGGCGAACGCCACGGCCACGGCGGCGATCGTCCCCGTCTGGATCACGAGGAACAGGGTCCACCCGTACAGGTAGCCGAACAGCGGCGAGATCCCCTCGCGCAGATAGACGTACTGGCCGCCTGCCCGGGGGAACATGGCGGCGAGCTCGCCGTAGCTGAGGGCTCCCATCAGCGTCACGACACCGGAGAGCGTCCAGACGAGGAGCAGCACGCCGGGAGCGTGCACCTGCCGCAGGATGTCCGCCGAGACGATGAAGATCCCGGAGCCGATCATGGAGCCGACCACGAGGGCCGTGGCATCGAGCCGGGAGAGCGCTTTGACGAAGTCGGTCCGCGGCTGTTGCGTGGTCGCCATCGGGCGGCTCCTTGTGGGTTGTCGGGCCGTGGTTAACCTAGTTGCTGCCGCCGGAGGCCGCCATATTCTCCGGCGCCGCTCTCTTCAACCTCGAGGTTCTTCGTGCGTCTACTGCCGCGGGAAGAGGAATTCTTCGACCTGTTCGTCGAGGTCGCCAATCGCAACAAGGAAGCGGCGCACCACCTCCGCGAGCTGTTCGCGGCGCCGCCGGAGCGCCGCACGCCGCACATCGAGGCGCTCAAGCGGCTCGAGCACGAGGCCGACCAGATCACGCACGAGGTCGTGAACCGGCTGGACCGCACGTTCATCACGCCGCTCGACCGGGAGGACATCCATCAACTCGCCTCGGATCTGGACGACGTGATGGACGCGATGGACGGGACCGCGCGGCGCTCGCAGATATTCCGGCTCGGCCTCGCGCCGCAGGGCGTCAAGCAGCTCACCGAGGTGATCGAGCGGATGGTGGCGGTGCTCGGCGAAGGGGTGGGCCGGCTCAAGAAGGGCGACGACGTGATGCGGTACTGCATCGAGGCAAAGCAGCTGGAAGAGGAAGGCGACGCGATCTACCACGAGTCGCTCGGCCAGCTGTTCGAGAAGGAGCGCGACGCCCTCGAGATCATCAAGTGGAAAGAGATCTACGACAACCTCGAGCAGACCCTCGATCAGTCCGAGGACGTCGCCAACGTGCTGGAGTCCATCACGCTCAAGCACGCCTGATGACGCACGGCGCGTCGTTCGTGCTCGCGGTCGTCGTGATCGCGCTCGCCTTCGATTTCATCAACGGATTCCACGACGCGGCGAACTCCATCGCCACGGTCGTCTCGACGCGTGTGCTGTCGCCCTCCGCCGCCGTCGTCTGGGCGGCGGCGTTCAACTTCATCGCCGTCTTCCTGTTCGGGACGGCGGTCGCGAAGACCATGGGGAAAGGGCTGGTGGATCTCGCGGTCGTTGATGCCAACGTCATCCTCGCCGGACTCGTGGGGGCGATCGTGTGGGACGTCATCACGTGGTGGCTGGCGCTGCCGACGTCGTCGTCCCATGCGATCATCGGCGGCTACGGAGGGGCGGCCGTGGCGAAGGCGGGCTTCACCGCGCTGTTGTTCCCCGGCAAGTGGATCTCCACCTTGGAGTTCATCGTCATCGCGCCGGTGATGGGCCTGACGATCGCGCTGGTGCTCACCGTCGCGCTGTCTTGGATGCTGCGGCGCTCGCTGCCGCGTCGGGTGGACCGCGTGTTTCGCGTGCTGCAGCTCGGGTCGGCCGCCGCATATTCCCTGGGGCACGGGTCCAACGACGCGCAGAAGACGATGGGCATCATCGTCGGCTTGTTGGTCGCCGAGCAGCAGTTGTTCGCGGGCTCGCCGATCAGCGCACTCCATTTGACGGATGCAGCCGTGGTGCCGGCGTGGGTCATCGTCGCGTGTGGCGCGGCGATGGGGCTCGGCACCATGTCGGGCGGCTGGCGCATTGTGAAGACCATGGGCCAGCGCCTCACCAAGCTCACGCCGTTCGGGGGCTTCTGCGCCGAGACGAGCGGCGCCATCACCCTGTTCGTGGCGTCGCACTTCGGCATCCCCGTCAGCACGACGCACACCATCACCGGCGCGATCTCGGGCGTCGGCGCGGCACAGCGGCTGTCGGCGGTGCGCTGGGGCGTCGCGGGACGGATCGTCTGGGCGTGGCTGCTGACGATCCCCGCGTCGGCGGGCATCGCGGGGCTGGCCTATCTGGTCTTGCGCGGCTTAATCCGCTGACGGCGACGTGCGCTACAGTCCCAGCACCTCCACGACGGCCTGCGCGATGGCGGCGTCCTGCACACCCACGCCGGTCAGGTCCGCGACGGTGATTTCACTCGCTGCTTCGCGTCCCGCGAGCCGGCCCACGGCCAGATCGCCGAGCTCGCCATACACGGTCTCTCTGGTCACCACGCCGGCGGCGAGGGCGTGGTGCAGGTTGCCGTAGCGCTCCGCCTGAGACACCCGATCGGCGATCAGCTTGTCGGCCTTCCGCAACACGTCCGGCTCGAGCTCCATCTTTTCCGGGCTCCCCGTGCCGACGGAGGTGATGTGCATCCCCGGCGTCACCCAGGCGGCCTTGATGAGCGGCGTGGTGCTCGCCGTCGCGGTCACGACGATGCGGTGGTCGCGCACCGCGTGCTCCAGCGCGGGGGCAACGCTCGTGGCGACGACCGACGCGAGCTCTTTGGCGAGCGCGTCGGCCCGCTCCGGCGTGCGGTTCCACAGGGTGAGCCGCTCGAGCGGCAGCTCGGCGATCATCGCGCGCGCCGTGAGCCGGGCGAGGGCGCCCGCGCCCACCAGCAGCGCGTCGCGCGCGTCCTGCGGGGCCAGGTACTTGAGCGTGAGCGCGACCGCCGCCGCCGTGCGGAGATCGGTGAGGTAGCCGTGCTCCTCGAGCAACAGGTCGGGCGCGCCGGTCTCGGCGTCGAGCAGCAGAAACATGCCGTCGCCCGACGGTAGCCCGCGGGCGCGGTTCTGGTAGAAGCCGGTCGCCAGCTTGAGGACGATGTGCCGCGCGCCGCGCAGGTGCGCGCCCTTCACGTGCACCTCGGCGCGCTGCTCGGCGAGCTCGACGACCATCGGATCGGGCAGCGTGGCCTCGCCCAGCGCCAGGGCCCGGAACCCCCGCTCCACCGCGCGCACGGCGACGGCGAAGGAGATCCTGTCCCGGAACGCCTCGAGCGGGACGACCCGCATCTCAGTCGGCGAACACGCGCTTCAGGCCGCGCTCCGTCTCGGCCAGCGCCTCCTGGAAGTGGTGCAGCTCTTCGCCGTAGCCGAAGCGGATGTGATTGGGCAGACCGAAATGCTCGCCCGGCACGAGCAGCACGGAGTGCTCGGCGCGCACTTTCTCCACGAGTTCGAGCGCGGAGATCGCCTGGCGGTACTTGACGAGACAGATGGCGCCGGCCTGAGGCGGATTCCAGGTAAAGGTGTCCCCGAAGCGCTGCAGCCAGGCCTCGAGCACGGGGTAGTTCGTCTTGAGGATGCGCCGCGTGCGGTCGAGCAGCTTCTCGCGCACCCGGGGCTCGAGCGCGACCGCGGCGAGGTGGTCGCTCGCTCCCGCGGGCCCGATCGTAGTGTAGTCGTGTCGTGCCCACGCCTCGGCCGAGAACGCCGGCGGCGCGACGATCCACCCGATCCGCAGCCCCGGCAGCCCGTACGCTTTGGAGAGGCCGTTCACGACGATCATCCGCTCGTAGCCGCCCCAGAAGGACGGCGTCGTGCGGCCGTCGAGCTCGGCGCCCTGGTACACCTCGTCGGCGAGCAGCCAGGCGCCGACTTCGGCTGAGCGCTCGAGGATCAGGCGGCGCATCTCGTCCGTCAGCACGTGGCCCGTGGGGTTGTGGGGGTTCGTCACCACCACGAGCTTCGTCCCCGGCGCGATCGCCGTGCGGATCTCCTCGGCCGTCGGCTCCCACTGGCGCTCGGGGCGGAGCGGGAAGCCGAGCACTTGGGCGCCGAAGTTCTGCGCCAGCCCCCAGGTTTGCAGGTAGTTCGGGAGCATGACCGCCACCTTGTCCCCCGGCTCGATCAGGCGCCAGCACGCACAGAAGTTCGCCTCGGAGCTGCCGGAGGTGACGAGGATCTGGTCGGGGGAGACGCCGGGGTAGAGCGCGGCGATTCGACCGCGCAGCAGGTCGGTGCCGTTGGATTGGCTGTAGCCGAGCCGCACCTCGAGCAGCGGGAGCGCCGAGGCGCCGGCGAGGCCGAGCAGCTCCTGGATCGAGAGGGGGTGGACGCCCGATTCGGAGAGGTTGAACCGCACCCGGTGTTCCCAGGTGCTCTGCCAGCGCTCGAGCTCGAACGGAACGAAACGCACAGGCCCTCCTAAGGGGTCAATAAGGTGAGGTCTTCCGGGCGTTCCAGCCAGTAATCGGGGTGGAGGTCTTCCAGGTCCGACCGGCCGAACGGCCCCCACAGCACCGCGGCGGTCTTCACGCCGGCGGCCCGCCCGCATGCGATGTCATGGCGCGAATCGCCGATGAACACCGCGCCCGTGGCCGGCGCGTCGAGCAGCTCGAGCGCCTTGAGCACGGGCTCGGGGTGGGGCTTCGGATGCGTCACCTCGTCCGCGCCCACGATCGCGGTGAACGCGTCCTCGAGCCCCGCCAGGCGCAGGCCGCGCAGCGCACCGCTCCGCATCTTGCTCGTCACGAGGCCGAGCGTCTTGCCCTTGCGCTGCAGTGTCTGCACCGCCGCGACGACGCCCTCGTACGGCCGCACCAGCGCGTCGTGATGCTCGAGGTTGTAGGCGCGATACGTGGCTACCATCGCCTCGATCTCGGCGGGATCGTCGGTCCAGTCCCGGAACTGCACCCACAGCGGCGTGCCGAGGCCCTTCATCCATACTTCATCCGGCGGCTCGAGCCCGCGATGCGCGCGCATGGTGTGGCGATACGAGCGGAGGATCAACTCGATCGAGTCGATTAGCGTGCCGTCCAGGTCGAACAGGAAAGTGGAAAGCGCCACGCCGGAAGCTAACCCGGCTCGAACAGCACCGCCGTCACGAGCGCCGCGCCCGGCGGGTCGCCGTCGTGGTGCCACGGCGCCAACCCCTCGTGCCAGGCCAGGACGGCCCGGACGGTCAGGGGGGTGCGCCGCGCCAGGATGTGCTCGAGCGACAGCTCCTCTCCCGCCGTCATCCCCAGTGCCAGGCGTGACACGAGCGCGTCGAGGCGGTCGAGCTCGGCGGCCGCTCCGCGCCGGGCCGCCCGGCGTGCGGCGTCGAGCACCCAAGGGATGAGCCGCCGGCTGAGGCGGTCGGGGTCAGCCGCGCGCCAGCGCACGTCCCCGAGCGCGGCCAACCGGGCCCGCACGAGCGGGGCAGCGCGGTGAACGGCGCGCGCGAGCCGCTCCCGCGCCACCGGGACCGCCTCCCCTGGGGCGGCGTGCTCCAGCAGGCGGGTCGCCTCGTCGGGATCGGCCCGGGCGTCGTGCTCGGTCACGACGAACGCTTCGACGAGCGACCCGATCCGTACGACCAGCACGGCGGCGCTCACGGGGGCTCGCACTGCCGCCACCGCTCCCTCCGCGGGCGTCGCGACGCCTAGGTACAAACGCTGGAGCCGGTCGCACCAGTCGAGCCGGCCCTGGGCCGCCGCGGGTCCCGCCACTGATTCAAGCTGGGCGGCGCCGCCCGCGGTCTGCATGCCGAGCTTAGTCGCGAGCCGCCGCTCGAGGGCGAGCGCGCGCTCGAGCCCCGCGGGCGGAAGAAACGTCACGGTCTCGACCCACGCGTGGGGCGATCCCAGCCGGTCGACCCGTCCCACTCGCTGTGCCAGCCGGGCGGGCGTCCAGGGCAGGTCGTAGTGCACCACCCGGGTCGCGTCCTGCAGGTTGAGACCCTCGCTCAGGAGGTCGGTCGCGATCAGGACGTCGGTCTCGAGCGCGGGGACGGGTGGCGGCGCGCGTTGCGCCAGCGGCGCGAACGCCGCCAGCACCTCGGCCCGGCTCGCAGCCTCGGCCCCGAACAGGCCGGCGTCTCCCACGACCGCCGCGACGCGAAGTCCCCGCAGCCGCCGCAACAGGTACCGCACCGTGGCGCGCGGTTGCACGAATACGATGGTCTTGCCCGCATGCCCGGCGAGCAGGCGCTCGAGGAGAGCGGCCTTGGGGTCCGGTGCGCCGTCTGCGAGTTCGCGGAGGCGACACACGACGTCGCGGTCCCGCCCGAGCGCGACCCCGGGCCCCGGCTCCAGGAGCAGCGGGAACAACGCCAGCTGCAGCTCCTCGCCGTCGGCGCGCGGGAACCAGCGCTGGAACTCCCGCCGCGTGAGGGCGCGACCCTCGACGCCCGCGTCCCGCGCAAGATCGAGGAACGCTTCGTAGCGTCGCACACTGGCGCGAAACGCCGGCAGGCTCGACGCCAGGCGGGATAAGAGGACGAGCCGGAACAAGGCTGCCGCGCCGCCCGGCGGCTCGAGCCGCTGGATCTCCGCGATCACGCCGGCGAGCTGGTCGTCGGGCAGCGGGCCCGCCCGCACGATCTCGCCTTGCCAGCGGGCCGGGAATGTCAGCGCGAGCGGTCCCCGCCCGTACGCCGCCTGCACCCGGCCGCGGGAGCGCGCGACGATGAGGCGGGCGGCGACGTTGGCGAGCGTGCCGGCGTCGAGCGCACCGCGCGCCGCACGGCGCAGCGACGCGATGCCCAGCGCGGCGAGATCGTGATCGCGCAGAAACAGATGGAACAGATTGAAGAGGTCGGCGATGCGATTGTGTACCGGCGTCGCCGTGACGAGCAGTACGCGCGCACCGACGATCAGTCGGGCGAGGGCCCGATAGCGGTTGGTGGCGGGATTCCGGAAGCGATGGGCTTCGTCGACGATGAACAGGCAGGACCGTGCAGGACGGTGGAGGGTGGTGGAGGGCGATCGGCTGAGCGACTCGTGTGTCACGATCGCAGCCTCGGCATCGTGTGCCGCGAGCAGCGCTCGCCATTGAGGGGCCAGCACGGCGGGTACGACGAGCGCGAAGGGCTCTCCCAGCGCCAGCGCCACCGCGAGCGCGACGTACGACTTCCCCAGGCCCACGGCATCCGCGAGCAAGGCGCCCCCGTAACGCCGCATGATGGCGACCAGGCGCTCGGCGGCGGGGACCTGATGTGGCGCGAGCCACTGCGGCCACGCGGCCTGCGGCGCCGCCAGCGGCGCCAGGTCGAGCAGCGCCCGCGCGCTTGCCGCCGCGACGAGCCCGGGCGGCGCTTCCGCGCCGGGGCGGAGCAAGCAGGCGAGCGGCTCGGAGAGCGGCGCGAGCTGCTCAGAAAGAATCCGCGGCGCCCGCTGCCAGGGGGGCGAGAGGTGCCAGCACACGGCGGTCCGAGGCGTCGAGGTGAAGGAGGTCCGCGACGAAGTCGTCGTCGGCGCCGCCGCTCGAACCGGCCGCAGCGAGCGTGTGCCAGGCGGGCGACTCGGCGGGCGGGATGGGGAGCTCGCGCACCACCCGCGCGTTGAAGCGATGGAACCCCCCGCGTGCGGGATCCGCCACGAGACGCGCCAGCGCCGTGAGCCAGCGAGAGTTGAAGAGCGCCGCGAGCGCGTGGGCATCCTCGGCCGAGCGCGTCGCGATGCCGTACACCGTGTTGAGCGGCACGACGTCGGGCTGCGGCACTGCCGCCGCGATCCGCCGCGCCAGGTCCGCCCAGACGACGCGGTACGGCGCGTACGCGAGCCCGGTGCGGAACACCTGCCACGGCGGACCCGTGCGGTAATCGCTGCGACGCCGCAGCCGCTCGAGGTGCGGCTCGAGTAGGCGCGCGAGCTCGCGCGGCAGTCGCTCGAGCGGTCGGCCGTCGGCGGCGTGGGTCCAGAGCACGTGCGCACGCGGTGTGGTCCGCCAGGCCGCTACGTCCCGTCCCCGCACCGCCGGGCGGGTCCACGCCGCCGCCGCCGCGACCAGGAAGACCTGGTCCGCGCCCGTCTTCACGCCGACCTGCGGCATCCAGCGGTCACCGACAGTCGGGAAGCGGTCGCGCAGCTGCTGCGCCACGCGGGTGGCCTGGGGCTGGAGGACCCACGGACCCGCCGCCTGAAGCAGCCGTTGGGGGATGCGGGGCGCCGCGCTCTTGGGGCCCAGTGCCGCGGCGACCTGGTCGTGCGCGGCCGGGTCGGCCCGCGCGGCGACGAGCGCCATCGGGTACACGGCCGCGCCGAACGCGCCGGCCGCGTCGTCGACTACTGCGGCGCGCTCGATCCGCGTCCCGCGCGCCAGCAGCTGTCGCAGCCGCTCGGCGTAGCCGCTCGAGGTCAGTTTCGCGGGTACGAGCAGCGCCGCGACGCCACCCGGCGCGGCGAGCTCGAGCGCACGCTCGACGAACGCCACAGCGAGATCGGGCAGGTGCCCAAAGCCGCGTTGCTGCACGGGGCGCCACGCCGCGTACCGCGTGGTCAGCGCTTCCCGCACTTGCGGTGGCAGCCGCTCCGCCCGGACCCACGGGGGATTGCCGAGCACCACGTCGAACCCCCCGCCGGCGACGATGTCCCCGAAGTGAGCTTCGAACGCGAAGAACGGCGCGTCGCCTTCGCGGCGCAGCCGCCGCACGCCGGCGCGTAGCTCGCGTCTGTTGATCCGCAGCAAGCGCAGCAGGGCGCGCTGTGACGCGTCGAGGCCCCGGCGGCGCCCGAAGAGGTCACGGTCACGAGCGACGGTCAGCAGCTCGGCGATCCGCCCCTCCAGCATCCGGATCGAGTCCTGGAACAGGCGTTCGACGAGCGCGGCTTCGGCACGGGACAGCTCGGCCGCCGCCGCGCGTTTGGCAGGTCCCGTGAGGCTGAAGAGGGCACGGCGGGCGGCGCCCAGCCGCTCGAGCTGCATTGCCCCGCCCGTCAGGGCGGGGGTGGCGGGGCCCCCTCCCCCCAGCACCCGCGCCAGCGCCAACGGGTCGAGCAGCGCGTCACCCTGACGGACGTGGCCGTCCAGGTTGGGGAGGGGCGCGACGCGCGCCAGGTCCGTCTCATCGTCGTCCACCACCAGGGCGAGCCACAGCCGGAGCTCCGCCAGCCGCACGGCGGTGAGTTTCACGTCCACTCCGAACAACGAGTGCGCCAGCACCTGCCGCCGCACGACGCGGGCCGGTCCGTCGCCGATCGCCCGTCGCAGCGCCGTAAGCTCCTCGAGTGCGCCGAGCAGGAACGCTCCGGAGCCCACCGCCGGGTCGCACAGCCGGAGGCGCGTTACGTCGGGAGGTCGCGCGGGCGGCTCGCCGCGGTGCACCCAGCGCTCGGCGGCCCCGGGGCTGAGCCCGCAGCGACTCACGAGCGCCGCCTCCAGCGCCGCCCGGACGAGCTCGCGGACCAGCGCCGCAGGGGTGTAGTAGCTCCCACTCGCGCGCCGGTCGGCGGGATCCATCACGCCCTCGAACACGCGGCCCAGCATGTCGGGCGCCACGAGGTCAGCGCTCTCCGACTCGCGTACCGAGAAGTGAAACCGCTCGAACAGCGAGTCGAACGCGTCCCGCCAGTCGGCGTTGCTCCATGCGGCGGTGCCGTGACGGCGCTCCAGCGCGGTCGGCTCGAACAGGCCGCCGTTCAGGAACGGCAGGCTGCCGAGGGCGCGCGCGCTGCGCGACCGCTCGCCGGCGGGCTGATTGAGCGCTCCGAAGCACAGCGGCTCGAACACGTGGCGGTGAAAGCTGCGCCGCAGGGCCAGGCCCTCGTCGAACCGGTGGATCAGGTAGCGCGGGTCGCCGTCGAGCCATCCTTTCGCCTGGACGAAGTACAGGAACAGCACCCGCGTGAGCGCGGTGAGGGCGAGCGCGTGCCGCTCGGTGCGGCTGCGCGGGGCGGGGAGCCGGTCGGCCAGTCGCTCGAGCACGAGGCGGAAGGCCTTGAAGAAACGCGGCGTGACGCCCTCGCTCGCCAGCGCCTCGCCGATTCGCAGGCTCAACGCGAGCGGGGTCTCGCCCGGCACGGGACGCAACCGCTCGAGCGTGCCGAGGGCGCTGCCGGGAGTGTGCTCGAGCGGGAACGCCGCCACGCGCACCGCGCCGGGACGGCCGCCTGGGCGCCAGCCGGCACAGATCAGGCGTCGCGGCGCCGACCCCAGGGCGCATGCGAGCCCGCGCTCCGCGCCCGCGGCGAGCCGCTGGGCCGCCGCCCGCACCGCACGGTCGGGATCGGCGGCAGCGAGCGCGAACACACGGAAGGCGGCGTGGCGCGCCACCAGCACGACACGCGATACGCCCGCCGCCTCCACGTGGGCCTCGCCCAGCCAGGGCCCGGGTGGCACGTGCTCCCACGCCGCTTGAAAGCCGAGCGCCCCAAAAAGGTGGCGAAGATCGTCGATCCGCTCGGTGCGGGCGAGCAGCTCGCGCAGCACCACGGGCCCCTTACCGAAGAAGGAGCTATGGTACGCGATCGAGCCGTCGGATTAGGTACCGGGTTGTTGCGGGTGGGGTCGGATTAGTGCGGGATGCGAGATGCGAGATGCGTTTGGTCACCACGCATCCCGCATCCCGCCTCGCTACGTGCTCTTTCTCAATCTGATGGAGCCATTCACCGTCGAAAGGGAAAGCTGCCGTCCCCCGTTGCCGATGGTGCCGTGCAGGTGCCGCGGGCCGAACTTACCCGTGACGAGGAGGGGAAAGTCCGTCACCAGGTCGCCGTTCACCGTGGAAGCACGGACTTCGGTCGAGAGGTCGGAGGGCAGGTCGAGCGTGATGCCGCCGTTCACCGTGGTGAACTCGACGCCGTCGCTCCAGTTGGCGCGGCCGAGCGAGGCGACGATCGAGCCGTTCACCGTGGTCGCTTCGGCGTAACCGGTGGTGGACAGGCGCACGCTGCCGTTCACGGTGTAGGCCCACACATCCGCGCCCAGGTGCTCGGCTTCCACCTGACCGTTGACGGTGTGCCCGTAGAACTTGACGCCCGCCGGAACGCGCACCTCGAAATCCACCGACACGTCGTTGTCCTCAGTGCTCGACGACCAGTGGTCCCCCGCGGTGCACTCGTTGTCGCGGCGCGCGCGGCGCGGCGTGGGGTAGACGGCGCAGATGGTCACGGCGTCGTCCGTGGCGACGACCTTGATTTCCACCGACTCGGGATCGCTGCGGCGCGCGTGCTTGCGCGCCGTGACGGTGGCTTCGCCGCTCGTCACCCCGACGGCGTGGATGTCCCCGTTGACCCCCTTGATCTCGAGCCGTTTGCCGCTCGCGAGCCGGCCGCTCCAATGGAACTCCCCTTGCGCTCGGGCGGGCGGGACGGCGCCAGCCAGCAGCGCGAGGGCGGCGAGGGAGATGGCGCGCATGGTCAGTGGTCCTCCTGGTCGTCGTGGTGCTTGTCGTGCAGCTGGCCGGGCCGGCGCAGCCGGATGTCCCCGTTGAACGTCTCGAGCTCGAGCCGGCCGCTGCCGGACCCGAGCGTGAAGCTGAAGCGATGCTTGGTCGTGTTCGTGACGCTCACAGGGAAGCTCGAGTCGAAGTCGCCGTTGAACGTCGCGACCGATACGGTCACGTTGGTCCGCTCCGGGATCCCGACGGTGACGTCGCCGTTGTGCGTGGCGAAGCGATAGTGGGCGCCGTCCTTGATGCTGCCTTCGTAGGTGACGTCGCCGCTCACGGTGCTGACCTCCACGCTCGCCGACTCGATTCCTTCCAACGAGATGTCCCCGCTCACGGTTTCAGCCGAGATGTCGCCACTCACGTTTTCGAGGGTCAGGCCCTCGCTCACCGAGTAGACGTCGACGTGCCCCTTGGCGTTCTGCAGCCTGACCGCTCCCTGCACCGACTTGAGCGACACCTGGCCGCTGCCCCCCCGGCACTTGACCTCGCCGTTCACCGTCTCCGCAGTGACGGCTCCCTGCGCACCGTCCACCTCGATGTCGGTGGAGACCCCGTGGAGATTCAGGTTCATCCAGGCCGGTGCGCTGATCTGGTACTCCACCATCTGTGCTATCCCACGTCGGCTTTCGGCCTTGACGCTCACGGTCGAGGCCCCGACTTCGACATCGATCCGGTCGCGACTGGAGTGCGTCGCCTGCACGCGGACGGAGTTCTGGTTCCAGGCCTTGACGACGACCTCGCCGCCGAAGTTGTCGACGTCGAGCCGCATCCCGGGCCGGACCGGCACGGTCGTATCGGTCTGCTGGGTCACTGCCAGCGTGATGACGGCCGCGATGTTCAGGAGCACGATGTTTATCCCCTTAGGTCCTGGCGGGTGCAAGCGCGCTGGCCCGCCGCAGCAGCTCCAACTTGCGCCGCATGGTGTCGGCGAGGTGCTGATTCAAATACGCGCTGCCGGGATCGGCCGCGAGCGCCCGCCGTGCCTGCACGATCGCGGAGTCGATCGTCACCAGGCTCTGCGTGAGCACGCGCACCGTGGCGCTGTCGAGGCGGCCGCTCGCGCGCCCCTGCTCCAGGGCGCTCTGCAGCTCGGCGACGGCCGCATCGTAGCGCGAGCTGGTCTTCTGGACCCAGCCCACCGGAGAGGTCGTCAGATCCGCGGCGGGGCCGCGCTGCGCGATCGCGCCTCCCCCCTCGACAGGCGGGCGGCGCAGCGCCAGGTACGCGCCGCCCGAGCCGAGCAGCAGCAGCACCGCGGCCGCTGCGGCGAGCTGCGGGACGGTGAACGTCACGCGGCGCGTCCGTCGCTCCGCGAGACTCACCACGTGGTGCGCGCCCGATGACACGCCGATCTGCTCCGCGATGGCGGGCCACAGATCGGCCGCCGGCGGCCGGTCGTCGAGCGCCCGGGCGCGCGCTACCACTCGGCGCAGCTCGTCGAGCGTCGTCCGGCACGCCGTGCAGCCCGCGAGATGGGCCTCGAGCGCCGCGCGCTCCGCGTCGGGAAGTGTCCCGTCGATGTACTCTGAGAGCCGCTCGGTCCACGTATCGTTCATTGGTGTTTCCCCCTCAAATCCGCAACCCGAAATCCGCAATCATCTATTCGAGATATTTCCGCAGCGCCATCCGCGCATGATGGAGCTGCGATTTCGACGTCCCCGGGACGATCCCGAGCATGTCCGCGATCTCCTCGTGCTTGTAGCCTTCCACGTCGTGCAGCACGAACACCTCGCGCGCGCCGTCGGGAAGCCGCCCGATCGCCTGCTGGAAATCGAGCGACAGCTCGTGTACCACGGGGCGACCCGGCACCGCGTCGAGCACATTCTCGGCATCGTAATAGCGTCCCCGTTCGGTGCCGAGCGTCGTGCGGCGTGCCAGGATCACGTTGATCGCCAGGCGGTGCAGCCAGGTCCCGAACGCCGCCTCGCCGCGGAACGTGCCGAGCTTGCTCCAGGCGCGGACGAACACATCCTGCGTGACGTCGTCAGCCACGTCGGGATTGATCATCCGGCGCGCCAGGCTGTGGACCCGCGCCACGTGGGAGCGGTACAGCCGCTCGAACGCGCGCCCGTCGCCACTGGCGGCGAGCGCCACGTCGGCCGTTTCCGCGTCCCCCGTGCCTCCCCCGCCCGTCGCCTGGTCCGGATCTCTGCGCAGTGTCGCCGCCCCGGGACTGGTGAGCTCCATGTGCCGAATTTGATAGGGACTAGAGGTAAAAGGTTGTAGGGCAGTAGGAAAGGCAACTGCTACAGGGCTAAATTGCGGGCCGGATGAGTCCCTCCCTCCTCGCCCTCACGGGCCTCGGCTTGCTCCTCGGGTTCCGTCACGCATTCGAGCCCGACCATCTCGCCGCCGTGTCGACGCTCGCGACACGCCAAGGCCGCCTGCTCGACGCCTGCCGTCTGGGGCTCGCGTGGGCCGTGGGCCACACCGCCAGCGTCGGGGTGGTCGTGGCCGTGATCATGATATTCGGCATCCATCTTCCCGACCGCCTGTGGCCGGCCGCCGACTTTCTAGTCGCGCTGCTCTTGATCGGGCTCGGCGCATCGGTCATGCTGCGCTACGCGCGCGGGCGCTGGCACCTGCACGTGCACGCCCATGACGGCGACCCGCATCTACACCTCCACAGCCACGCGCACGGGACGGAGCACGCGCACGCCCACCCGGGTGGGGACGCAAGGCGCTCGCTCGGGTTCGGGCTGCTCCATGGGCTCGCCGGCAGCGCCGCAATTTTGGTCCTACTCGTGGCAGCGGCGCCCACTCGTACCGCTCAGTTCGCGTACTTCGCTGCGTTCGCGCTGGGCACCATGATCGGTATGCTGCTGGTCTCGTTCTCGCTCGCCGGGCTGGTACGGCTCGCGTCGGGGCGCGGGGCGACGTGGGCGACGGCCCTCCACTTAGGCTCAGCGGTCATCAGCGTGGTGGTTGGGCTGCTGCTCGCGGGAAAGACACTGCAATAGAGACGTCACTGTGTCAAGCAGCTGTCGAGATGCTGTCTCCATCCTGCGCCGCCACTACCGCGGCGCCGGACAGGCTGCCCATGACATTCGTCATGGTGCGGAACATGTCGGGGATGCGATCGAGCCCGATGAGGAGCGTGAGTCCGGCGAGCGGCAGTCCGGTGGCGCTGAACGCGGGCGCTAGGCTCACGATGCTCGCGGACGGCACGCTGGCGACGGTGAGTGAGGCGAGAAACACCGCGGCGCCCGCCTGGAACAGCTCCCCGACACCGAGCGGGACGCCATACAGGTGCGCCGCGAACAAAATTGCCACCGCCTGAAACAGCGCGCTCCCCGACCGGTTGATGCTCGCGCCCAACGGCAGCACGAAGCTCGTGACGGTGCGCGAGATCTTGAGCTCCTGCTCGGCGGCCGCCAGCATCGTGGGGAGGGTCGCGAGCGACGACGTGGTCGAGAACGCCATCGCGAGCGACGGCCAGGCGACCTCCAGAAACCGCGACACGCGGACCCGCGCGATCAGCGCAATCGCAGGCAGCAGCACACCGGCGATGAACACACCCAGCCCGGCGACCACCGCCAGCACGAACACAGCCATCGTCTTCACGAGCGACAGCCCGAACTGAGCGACCGCCCCCGCCACCAGCGCGAAGATGCCGAGCGGGGCGAGCAGCAGCACCCACCACACGATGCGGATCAGCGCCGCGGTCGCGACGTCGGCGAGATCGGTCAGGGTGCGGCGCTTCTCCTCCGGCAGTCCGGCGGCGGCGACGGCGAAGAGCGTCGTGGCGACGATCAGCGGCAGCAGGTTGCCGTCGATCGCAGCGCGCAACGGATTCGACGGGATCAGTTCGACCAGGAACCGCGCACCGCTCAGGATCTGCTCCGCCGCGTGCCGCACCGCGTCCGAGTCGGCGAGCGCGCTCTGGCGCAGCGCGGCCTGCTGGTCCGGCGTCACGCCCGCGAGGGGCAGGGACAGCGCCGCCACCGCGAAGCCGATCACGATCGCGGCGAGGGTCGTGGCCCAGAAGAACGCCAGCGTCCTGATTCCGAGCCGGCCCACCCGCCGCACGCTGCCGAGTCCCGCCACGCCCGCGAACAGCGCGGTCACGACGAGCGGGATCACCACCATCCAGAGCAGGTTCAGGAACAGCGTGCCGAGCGGCCGTAGGCCTCGGGCGACGGTCAGCAGCGCGGGCTGCTGGGTCCACGCGGCCGCGAGCCCGAGCATGAGTCCGGCGGCGAGGCCGATCGTCATCCGCACGTGGCTGGGCATCGGGCCGGGAAGGTATTATTGGGCACCCCCTCGAGCTAGCCTCTGGCCACTCCATCGAAACGATCGTTCCGGCTCACCGGCGCCGACGGCGGTCCGCTGCGCGGCGACGTCACGAGCGCCGGCGGCGAGCGCCCGGTCGTCGTCGTGTGCCACGGTTTCCAGGGCTTCAAGGATTGGGGCTTCTTTCCGTACGTCGCCGAGCGGCTCGCCCGCGCCGGACTCGGCGTAGTGTCGTTCAACTTTTCGGGCGCCGGCGTGGGTGAGGACTCCGCCACGTTCGACGAGCCGGAGCGGTTTGGGCACAACACGTACACGAAGGAGCTGCGTGATCTCGACATCGTGCTGGACGCTCTGACGAAAGGCGCCTTCGGCTTTCAGCCGTCGGCATACGGCCTGTTCGGGCACAGCGCGGGCGGCGGCGTCGCCGTGTTGCGCGCGGCCCAGGACGAGCGTGTCCGCGCACTCGTCACCTGGGCGGCGGTCGCCCGATTCGGCCGCCTCATCGCGCCCTTGATCGACGAGTTGCGTCGCACTGGCACGGCTCGCGTCGTCAGCCCGCGCACCGGCGAGGAGCTTCCTCTCTACCGGGACATCAGCGATGACCTGGACGCGCACGGCGCGGCGGGGGGCGGGCTGGACGTGATGCGGGCCGCCGGCGCCGTGCGCGCGCCGTGGCTCATCGTGCACGGCACGGCGGACCAAACGGTGCCGTGGGGCGACGGTCGCGACCTCCACACCGCAGCGGGCGCCGGCGAGCGGCAGCTGTTTCTGGTGGACGGCGCCGGCCACGGCTTCGGCGCCGGTCACCCCTGGACCGGCTCCAATCCCGCCCTCGAGCAGGTGGTGCGACGGACGCTGGACTGGTTCGCCCGGCACCTGTCGTGAAGCCCACGCTCGCCGCCGTGCGGTTCGCGCTGCAGGACTTCCGCGCCAAGCCTGAGGCCGCGCCCGGGGCGAGCCCCGCCGCGGTAGCCTTGATCCTGCTCGAAGGGCCTCGGGGGCTCGAGACGCTGCTGATCCGTCGCGCCGAGCGCGCCGACGATCCCTGGTCCGGTCAGGTCGCGCTGCCGGGCGGCCGTTACGATCCCGCCGACGCCGACCTCCTCGTCACGGCGATCCGCGAGACGCGCGAGGAGACCGGGGTCGATCTGTCCGCCGCCGAGCGCCTCGGTGTGCTCGACGACCTGTACCCCCGAACCCCCACGCTCCCCGCCGTTGTGGTGCGCCCCTTTGTGTTCGCGCTCGCGTCCCGCCCGACCCTCGTCCCGGGCGTCGAGGCCGCGCGGGTGTTCTGGCTGCCGCTCGATCGCTTGTCGCAGCGCGGCGTGCGGCGCGACTTCACGCTGCCGGTGCGCGGCGTCGAGCGCACGTTCCCCGCGTATGTCGTCGACGAAATCGTCATCTGGGGAATGACCGAGCGGATCCTTACGCCGTTTCTCAAGCTGATCAGTGTCTAAACACATCTCTTTGTAGGCTACAGAAATCCACATATTCGCTTGACAACATTGAAAGTTTAGTGTAGTCTAATGTTGACGAGTCAGATTGATCTAAGTCTTTCTCCTTACAGCTGATAGCCAGTAGCTGGTGGCGCTCTTGCCAGCGCCTTTCCGGCAGGGAGAATCGGCATGCATGCAACGTTGCGAGACGCCAACCCAGAACTGACCCCGTCGGTCGAAGACTATCTCAAGGTCATTTACCACCTCTCGAATCAGGGTGGCTTCGCCGCGACGAGCGACATCGCGGCGATGCTCGACGTGGCGCCGCCCTCGGTGAGCGGCATGGTGAAGCGCCTCTCGGAAACGGGACTGATCGAGCACGTCCCGTATCGCGGTGTGCAGCTCACGGCCCAGGGGCGTCGCGCGGCGCTGCGCATGATCCGCCGCCACCGCCTGCTCGAGCTCTATTTGACGCAGCAGCTCGGGTACGATTGGGGCAGCGTCCACGCCGAAGCGGAGCGGCTCGAGCACGCGGTGTCCGACGAGCTAATCGACCGCATGGCCCGCGCGCTGGGCGATCCGCAATATGATCCGCACGGCGATCCCATTCCGACTGCGGCCGGGGAGATCGAGGAAGCCGAGCTCGTGTCGCTCGCCGACGTGAGCGTCGGCACCAAGCTCGAGCTGCGCCAGGTGGGCACGCAGGATCCGGCGCGGCTGCGCTACTTCGCCGAGCAGGGGCTCACGCCGGGGGTGCTGCTCACCATAACCGACCGCCAGCCCTTCAACGGGCCGACGACGATCGGGCTCGTGCCTTCGGGCGACCCCCGCGTGGTGGGGCGCGAGCTCGCCCTGCTGCTGTGGTGCCGCGAGGTGCCGATCACCGACCATGGCTACGCGAGCCGTTGAGCCGGGGGCCGCCGGCGTACCACCCGAGCCCGGGTGGCGCCGCGCCCGGCTCGCACCCAGCCTCGCCGAGGTCTACCGCACCGTCCCGATCCGTGAGGGGCCGTGGTGGCGCAAAGCGCTGGCGTTCGCGGGGCCCGGGTACCTGGTCGCCGTCGGGTATATGGATCCCGGCAACTGGGCCACCGACCTGGCGGGCGGCTCGAAGTTCGGCTACACGCTGCTGAGCGTGATCCTGCTCTCGAACCTGATGGCGATCCTGCTACAGGGGCTCTCCTCCAAGCTCGGGATCGTCACCGGCCGGGACCTGGCACAGGCGTGCCGTGACCATTATTCGCGCCCCGTCTCCCTCGCGCTCTGGGTGCTCTGCGAGATCGCGATCGCCGCCTGCGACCTGGCCGAAGTGATCGGGTCCGCGATCGCCCTGAACCTGTTGTTCGGCATTCCGCTGCCGCTGGGCATCATCATCACGTCCCTCGACGTGCTGCTCGTTTTGTTCCTCCAGCACAAGGGCTTCCGGCTGGTCGAGGCGCTGGTCGTGGCGCTGATCGCCACCATCGCCGTGTGCTTTCTGTTCGAGATCATCATCGCGCGCCCCAATCTGGCGGCGGTCGCCTGGGGCTTCCTGCCCAGGTCCTCGATCCTCGCGGACCGCGACCAGCTCTACATCGCGATCGCCATCCTCGGCGCGACGGTGATGCCGCACAACCTCTACCTGCACTCGTCCGTCGTGCAGACCCGGCGCTACGAGGAAACGCCGGCCGGGAAGCGCATGGCCGTCCGGTACGCCTTCCTCGACTCCACCATCGCCCTGACGTGCGCGCTGTTCATCAATGCGGCGATCCTCGTGGTCGCGGCGGCGACCTTCCACACGTCGGGGCACAGCGAGGTCGCCGAGATCCAGGACGCCTACCGGCTGCTGACGCCGCTGCTCGGCGTCGCCGGCGCGAGCGCCGTGTTCGCCATCGCGCTGCTCGCCTCGGGACAGAACTCGACCCTCACGGGGACGCTCGCCGGCCAGATCGTCATGGAGGGGTTCCTGAACATCCGCATCCGCCCGTGGCTGCGGCGCTTGATCACCCGGCTCATCGCGATTGTGCCGGCGGCGCTCACGGCTATCTTCTTCGGAGCGAGCGGCACCGCCCGCCTCCTCATCCTGAGCCAGGTGATCCTCAGCCTGCAGTTGTCCTTCGCGGTCTTCCCGCTCGTCCGGTTCACGTCGGACCGGGCGAAGATGGGCGAGTTCGTGAACCCCGGTTGGCTGAAGGCCCTCGCCTACCTCGTGGCGTGCGCCATCGCGGGCTTCAACGGCTGGCTCCTGGTCCAGATCTTCCGGGGTGCGGTCGGCTGATGTATTCGCGCATCCTCGTACCCCTCGAAAACTCCCCCGCGGACGAGACCATCCTAGCCCACGCGCGCGGGCTGGCCAAGCGGCTCGGCTCCACGCTCGTGCTGATTCACGTGGCGGACGGCTGGGTCGCGCGCAACGTCAACGAGCTCGAGCTGCGGGAATCGCAGGAGATCCGGGAGGACCGCGCGTATCTCGAGGCGGTGTGCGGCCGGCTGGAGGGGGAAGGGTTCGACGCCGAAGCGGTGCTGGCGGGCGGGGAGCCGGCCAAGGAGATCGCGGCCGCGGCGGAACGGGAGCGGTGCGACCTGATCGCCATGGCCACCCACGGGCATCGGCTGCTGGAGGACGTCGTCAAGGGCAGCACTGCGACAGCGTTGCGACACCTGACGAAGATTCCGGTGCTCATGGTGAGGGTAGATAAAAAATAAAAGACGTCTCTGTGTAACGCCTTATGTAGTCCTTGCCTGCTCCAGCGCCCGCAAGATTGCACTGAGCCTGCGGTCCCGCGCTTCTCGCAGCTCCTCGACCTTTCCCTTATATGCCCGCTCGACCCCCTGGGTGAGCGCGCGCTGCTGCTCCGGCTCGAGCCGCTGCCAGGTGGCTAGCTGGCCCCACCACCCCTCGAAGCTGGCGAGCAGCTGCTGCAGAAACGCGGTCACGCCGCCGTCGCCC
>QHTK01000072.1 GCA_003220795.1 Gemmatimonadota bacterium
CGAGTTGCACCGCGGCGCCAAACCCCCAAATTTGGCGGCCCATGGCCGTACGACGCATTCGCCAGCTGGGCGATCCCATCCTCCGGGTCCGCTGCGAGCGGGTCCAGAACCCGAAGTCGGCCGCGACGCGCCTGATCGCGGACGACCTGCGGGACACGCTGCGCGTGGCGAAGGAAAAGTACAAGATGGGCCGTGCCATGGCGGCGCCGCAGATCGGGGCGCCGGTGCGGATCGTGTTCGTCCAGATGGACAAGCAGCGCTGGACCATGATCAACCCGGAGATCACCGACGTCGGGCCGGATGACTTCCTCGTGTGGGACGACTGCTTCTGCTTCCCCAACGTGTTCGTGCGCGTGTCGCGCGCCTACACGGCGACCCTCACATACACCGATTTGAAGGGCAAGCAGCACACCATGCAGCTCGAGGGCCCGATGGCCGAGCTGCTCCAGCATGAGATCGATCACCTCGACGGCATCCTGGCGCTCGACCGCGCGGCGGGTCCCGATCCGTTCGCCTTCCGCTCGGAATGGGAAAAGGTCCACGACCCTGCGGAGCGCTATGGCTCGCCCAAGCCGCGCGAGCTGCCCTGACGCGCGAGCCCGATTGCCAGCGCCAGCTTCGCGACAGTATCCCCCCATCACGCGCGCCACCGCGCCGGGCGGACGCGATTAGATTGCACAGCGACAGGGGTGCTCACCGGATAAAACGGGCGAGCTGAGATCACACCCTTTGAACCTGATCCGGCTAGCACCGGCGAAGGGAGTCGGTATGACTTGCGTGACCCAGCAGTACCTGGCCCGCCAGGGCACCACAACCCCCCAGATGCAGCGCGTCGCGGAGCGGGAAGAGCTCCCGGTGGAGCTGGTGCGCGACGAGGTTGCCCGCGGTCGGCTGATCATCCCCGCCAACGTGAATCACCTCGCCGGGCGTCTCGACCCCATGGCGATCGGCCAGGTGGCGCGCGTGAAAATCAACGCCAACATCGGCAATTCGGCGGTCGAGTCGAATATCGATCAGGAGCTCGACAAGCTGCACCACGCCGTGCACTACGGCGCCGACACCGTGATGGACCTTTCCACCGGCGGCGACATCGACGCCATCCGGCAGGCGATCCTCGAGGCCTCGCCGGTCCCGATCGGGACGGTGCCGATCTACCAGGCCGTGACCGAGGTGAAGCAAGTCGAGGACGTCACGGCCGACGACCTGCTCGACATGGTCGAGCACCAGGCGCAGCAGGGGGTGGACTACGTCACGGTGCATTGCGGCATCCTGCGGGAACACGTCGGGCTCGCACTCGGCCGCGTGACGGGGATCGTGTCGCGCGGCGGGTCGCTGCACGCCTACTGGATGATGCACCACAACCGCCAGAATCCGTTCTACACCCACTTCGACCGCATCCTCGAGATCGCCCGCAAGTACGACGTGACGCTGTCATTGGGGGACGCGCTGCGGCCCGGGAGCCTGGCCGACGCGAACGACCGGGCCCAGTTCGCCGAGCTCGAGACGCTGGGCGAGCTGACGACGCGCGCGTGGGCGCAGGATGTCCAGGTGATGATCGAGGGGCCGGGGCACATCCCCATGCATCTGATCGAGATCAACGTGCGGAAGGAGAAGGAGATCTGCCACGAGGCGCCGTTCTACACGCTCGGCCCGCTCGTGACGGATATCGCGCCGGGCTACGACCACATCACGTCCGCGATCGGCGCCGCGATGATCGGCTGGTACGGGGCCGACATGTTGTGTTACGTGACCCGTAAGGAGCACCTCGGCCTCCCCAACGCCGAGGAGGTGCGCGAGGGCGTGATCGCCTACAAGATCGCCGCGCACGCAGCGGACATCGCGCGCGGGCGCGCGGGCGCGCGCCAGCGCGACGATGCGCTGTCGCGGGCGCGGTTCGCGTTCGACTGGAACGAGCAGTTCCAGCTCTCGCTCGATCCGGCCCGCGCGCGCGAGCTGCACGACGAGGCGCTCCCGGCCGAGTACTTCAAGTCGGCCGAGTTCTGCGCGATGTGCGGGCCGAAGTTCTGCTCGATGCACATCACGCGAGACATCACGCGGAAGCTGGAGGCGACCGGCGGCGGGAGCCGGGAGCAGGAGGCGGTGCCGGCCGAGTAGCGGATAGCGTCAGGCGTCTACGGGCGGGCCTCGACCTCCGCGATCGCCTCGTCGAGCTGCCGGCCGCCCGGATGGGCGCCGCCGTCACGCGAGCGAGCACGCCGTCGATCACCTGGCGTCGCGTCGCAGCGTCGATGGTCATGTCGGTGGGATTCGAGCTCTGCGCCGGAACCGGAGGCACGGCGACCGCGAGAACGACGGCCGCGAGAGAGACGATACGACTCATGGCGCACCCCGAGGTTGCCGACCACGCTACGCGTCAACACGGGCGAAGGCCCGCACCGGAAAGCTCCCCATGCCCTTCATCTTCGCAGGGACCGCGAAGAACCGGAAGCCGCCATCAGGCAATGCTCCGAGGTTGCAGAGGTGCTCGACGATCGGAGTCCCGGCCCCCAGCAGGATCGTGTGGACCGGGCGCGTCCCGTCGGTGGCGTCGTCGATGTTGAGGGAGTCGATGCCCACGAGCGCGGCGCCCGCCGAGACCAGGTGCTCCACCGCGTCGCGGGTGAGGAACGGATGGCCTGACCCGTACCGCTCGGTCCGCCAATGCGCATCCCACCCGGTGTGCACCAAGACGGCCTTGCCACGCACGTCGTGACCACCGAACCACGCGGCGTCGAGCGCGCGCCCCTTGCGCTCGGTCGCGCGGATCACGACTCCTTCTAGATCAGCCACGGACTCGAGCGGGTAGTCCCCGATATCCTGCCTGCCGTCGTAGCGGTGAAACGGGGCATCGATGTATGTCCCCGTGTTCGCGAGCATCTCGATCTTGCCGATTTGGAAGGTGGTGCCGGGAGCGTAGCGGCTGCTCGACGCGTCGCGCGACAGCCAATCGCTGATCACCGGAGCCGGGAGACCGGGGTAGGTGACCATGCCGTGCTCGATCGTGTGGCTCAGGTCGACGAGGCGGCGTGTCACGTGAAGGTGGGGGACGGGTAGATGAGCACGGTCCGCAACGTCGGATAGCACGGCCCCTCGAGGTGGAGCAGCAGCAGGCACGCCACCGCCGCAATCGTCACCTTCATCTCCTCCGCAACGATGATCCCGGCGCATCCCTCAAAGTGCTTCTCCGCAACGAACACCTGCGCCAATCGCAGCAGCCGTTCCCGCTCGTCGATGGTCAGGTCGTGCGCGAGCGGCACTCGTCTGTCGACAATGTCGTACCACGCGGGTGGGATCGGCTCCTTTCGGAGACGGGGCTGCTGCGAGGAGAGCCCTCGCAGCAACCGCGACAGGAGGACGTATCCCCCCACGAAGCACGCCAGGGCCAACAACACGACGGGAATGAGATCGGTCACCCGGTGGATCATACCGGGTTCTCGCCGCGCGGCTACTGCGTCGCCGGCTGCGCGGAGGCGAGCACTCCCGCTACGGCCTTGAGGAGTTGCCCTGCGGGCGTCGCGGCGTCCGGCGACTCCGCCAGAACGACGGCGAACCGGCGGCGCAGTAGCGGATCGCGCATCGCGTGTGCGGCGAATTGCAGCGTGAGCGGCGCGAACCAGGACGCCTGGCGCGCCGCCGGCCCCGCCCGTGCGACGGCGGCGTACTGCTCGAACAGTGCAAGCAGGAACGCGCTCTTCGAAGGAAACTGCCGGTAGATGGCGCCCTTGGTGAACCCCGCCGTCTGGGCAACCTCGTCCAGCGAACCGAGCTCGATGCCCCGCTCGGCGAAGACTTGTAGCCCGGCCTCAATGAGGAGCGACCGCGTTTCCGCCTTGCGCCTGGCGCCCATGATACTCATAAGTATCTACGATACCGATTAGAATCTCAAACGCAATCTGTGACGTTACCGATTGCGCCGTATCGACCAGGAGCAAAAGATTGGGCCGCGCCCCACCACCTCCCCAGTCAGGAGCAGGCCTGTGAGCGACCAGCAAACCGGAGCCCCGACCGGCGGAAATCTGCAGTTCGAGCGTGCCGAGCGCGGCACCGGAGCCGCGGGGGCCAGTTGCGCCGTATGCAAGCAGCCGATCACGCCGTCGTATTACGAGATCAACGGTTACATCACGTGTCAGCGGTGTCGCAGCCACATCATAGCGGAGCGGGACCGCGGAACCTCGGGCACTCGGTTCGCAAAGGCGCTGGGGCTGGGGCTGCTGGCGGCGGCCGCGGGCGCGGGAATCTACTACGCCGTTGCGGCAGCGACGGGAAGCGAGTATGCCATCGTAGCGATCGTCGTTGGTCTACTGGTTGGCACCGCCGTCCGCAAGGGCTCGAACCGGCGGGGCGGCTGGCGCTACCAGGCACTGGCGATGTCGCTCACCTACAGCGCCATCGTGGTGACCTACATTCCGCAGATCATCAAGGCGGTGACCGAGCGACGCGCCGCCGTGATCAACGAAGGCAGTCAAAGGGCGGCGCGGCCGGCAGCCACCGTCGATTCCGCCCGCACGGCGCCGAAACGGATCGGCGTGGGCGGCGTGCTGCTCGGTCTGGGAGCGCTGTTTCTCCTTGCGGCCGCATTGCCGATCCTCGCCGGGATCAGCAACATCATCGGACTGTTCATCATCGGGATCGCGCTGTACGAGGCGTGGCGCCTGAACAAGGCCGTCGCGCTCCGCATTACCGGACCCTACCAGATGAGTGCTCACCCCGGCGCACCCGCTTAGGTTCCCCAGATGGTTGACGACCCGCCCGCGGCGCCGGCACCACCCATCTGCCCCGACTGCGGCGCCGAGGTCGCGCCCGCCCTGCTGGCCTGCCCAGCCTGTCACCGTCTCGTCCACGCCGCTGAGCTGAAGCGGTTGGCGGGCGAAGCGGACCAGGCGAAGCAAACGGGCGACGCCGGCGGCGAGCTCGCCGCATGGCGCCAGGCCCTCGAGCTCCTGCCACCCGACACGGCGCAGCACCAAACGGTCGCGGCCAGGGTCGCCGAGTTGAGCCGCGCCGTGGATCGACAGCCGGCCGGCGCGAAACGCGGCTCCCGCATGGGCAAAGGGGCGGCGGGAGGGCTCGGCGCCCTGGGCCTGTTGCTCGCGAAGTTCAAGTTCGCCCTGCTCTTCGTGATCACGAAAGCCAAGCTGCTGTTGCTCGGGCTCACCAAGGCGAGCACCCTCCTCTCCATGCTCCTGTCGATGGGCGTGTACTGGACGCTGTGGGGCTGGAAGTTTGCGGCAGGCTTCGTGGTGTCCATTTACATCCACGAGATGGGGCACGTCCAGGCGCTGACCCACTACGGCATCAAAGCGACGGCGCCGATGTTCATCCCCGGCGTGGGGGCCTTCATCCGCCTCAAGCAATACCCGACGGACCGGCGCGAAGACGCGCGCGTCGGACTCGCGGGACCGATCTGGGGCGCCGGCGCCGCAATCGCCGCGTACGGGGTCTACCTCGCGACCGGCGCCGGGATCTGGGGCGCGATTGCGCACGTGGGCGCGTACATCAATCTCTTCAACCTGTTGCCGGTGTGGCAGCTCGACGGCGGGCGCGGATTCCGAGCACTGACTCGCCCGCAACGCTGGATCGCCGTCCTGGTGGTCGGGCTGGCGTGGCTCCTGACGGGGGAGGGCCTGCTCCTGCTGCTGGTGGTGGCCGGGGCCGCCGCCGCGTGGTTCGGAGACGCCGCGCCAGAGCCCGATCGAACGGCCTTGCTGCAATACACCTGGCTGGTGGCGCTCTTATCGCTGATGACCAGAATCACGGTGCCCGGCGCGACGCCGCGGTAAGTGTCGCCCGAGGCTCGCGACGGGCCCGCCTCGCGCAACCGACTGTGTCCGTCGGACTTGTGACCGGGGTGGGTCCCCGCCTATGTTTGCGATTCGGCCCGATCCTCCGGGAGCCTCGATGACGTACATTATCGCCGAGCCGTGCATCAATCTGAAGGATCGCTCCTGCGTGGATGTCTGTCCGGTGGACTGTATCTACGAGGGCGAGGATCAGCTCTACATCCACCCCGACGAGTGCATCGATTGCGGTGCCTGCGAGCCCGAGTGTCCGGTCACCGCGATCTTCCCGGAGGAAGACACGCCGCCGCAGTGGAAGTCGTACATCGCGAAGAACCGCGACGTCTTCCAGAGCGCGACTCCGCCGGGCAAGCCGCAGCGTAAGGGCAGCTAGCTCACCCTCACCGCAGCGTTTCCAGGAAGTCCGCGATCACGCGCGTCGTCGCGAGCGGCTGCTCGAGTGGGGCCAAGTGCCCCGCCGCCGGCACGACGTGGAATTGCGCGTTCGGGATCAGCGCCGCCATCGCGCGGGCTCCGGCAGGCGGCGAGATCTGGTCCTCGCTCCCCGCGAGCACCAAGGTCGGCACGCGGATCTGCCGCAGCGTCTCGGTCGAGTCGGGCCGGTCGCGCAGCGCTTGCAGCGCGCCCACGAGCCCCGGCACCGACCAGCGACGCGCCATCTCTCGCACCTGCTCGGCTACTTCGGATTGCGTCTCCGGCGCCAGTAATTTGGGCAGCAGCCGGCTCACGAGGGCCTCCGGGCCATCGCGCTCGGTCAGTGCGGCGAGCTCGTCGCGCTCGCGCTTCGTGGCGGGCGCGTCGGGCTCGTGCTTGGTATCGACCAGCAGCACGGCGCTCACCCGGTCGGCATGGCGCCGCAACAGCTCGAACGTCACGTATCCACCCAGCGAGAGCCCGCACACCGCCGCCGTCCTGACGCCCAGGGCATCGAGGATCGCCACGAGGTCGTCGGCGTAGCGGGTGACCGAAGCGCCGTCCCCCGCCGCTGCGGCGCTCGACGCCCCGGCGCCCCGCAGGTCGGGGGCGATTCGCTTCCACCGCGGCAGCGCCGCGAGCTGATGCCGCCACATGGTGCGGTCGAACGGGAAGCCGTGCACCAACAAGATCGGCGGGCCGTCGCCCCGAACCTCGACGCCCAGCTCGGCGGCCCCGACCGTGACGCGAATCGGCTGGTGAGACCCGGAGGTCCGCGGACCCATGACGCGCGCGATTTCCTCCGGCAGGGGCGTCGCGCGGCCCAGGCGGTCGACGCAGACGAACACAATCTCCGCTTCCGCGATGAGAGCGTCATCCGCGACGCGCCGAACCACGTGGCGCAGCGTCAGGCTGGTCGTCCCGCGATGCACGACCGTCGTCTCGATCCGCAGCACGTCGCGTGGGTATGCTCCCGCCTTGTATTCGATCACCGCCTTGCGGGCGGCGGGCCAGACTCCATTGCGGTCGAACAGATCCATGCCCGGGCCGCGGGCGAGCGCCTCCCAGCGCGCGCGCTCCAGCAGCGTCAGCAGCGCGGCCTGGTTCAAGTGACCGAACGCGTCGCAATCGTACGGATACACCGTCAGCTCGACGGTGGGGAACGCTGTCATGGCATGGACTCCGGCAAGGCCGCGGGCATCGCAAACGTATGCCAGAAGACGACCCGTTGCACGTTCCACGTGCCGCGGCGCAGCAGAACGCCAAAGGCTTTCGCGCCGTACGTGGAGTCCAGGACCAGTCCATGCTGCGCCGCGAGCTGGCGCGCGGCCTCGCCCTCGACCGTCGGCGAGCCGTAGCCGCGGCCCAGACCGTTCACGATGTCGGGGGAGCGGGGAGCAGGGAGCGGTACGCCCACGCGAGCGAGCAGGCGCCGCGCCCGCCGGGCCAGCCGCGTGGCCCGCCAGCGATTGGCGACGAGCGTCGGAGCGACGCGCACACCGATCACGCGCGTGGGCCAGCCGAGCCCGGCGATACCGAGCAACAGACCGGCGACGGTGCCGCCGGTGCCGAGCGGCGCCACGATCGCATCGGGCGGATCGGGGAGTTGTCGGGTGAGCTCCAGGGTTGCAAGGAGATGGCCGACGACAGCTCGCGGGTGCGCGCCGCCCGCGGGAATCCAGCGCCGGGACCCGAGTCGCCGGGCGCCGCGCCACGCGCTGAGCAGCGCCACCGGCAGGGAGGCACGGGTTGCGGCCCGCACGACCAGCGCGGCGTGTGCCTGGGACGCCGCGGCCACCGCGCGGCTCGTCGCGGTCTCGGGCTGCGGAAACTGAGCGAGGGCGGCGCGGCAGGAGAGCGCCGCCGCATGCACCGCGGTGGCGAGGCAGTGGGTCGAGCCCGTGCCGCCCACGGTCACGAACACGCTCCCCGGCGGCGCGCCTGCAAGCAGGAATTCGAGGCCGCGCACCTTGTTCCCGCCGTAGCGCGGCGAGGAGCGGTCCTCGCGCTTGATCCAGAGCGCCTCCACACCGAGCGTGCGCGCGAGCGCCGGAGCACCGCGCTCGAGGGGCGTGGGCCACTGCCCCAGACTACAGGGCGCGAGCGCCGCACGTATCTTTCGGTTCAGTCGCTCCGGATCGGCCACTGCCAACCTTCAGCCGGAGGGTCGCGATGCGGGTTTCGACCGATTACATCCGCCACGCCGCGCGCGCCGCCCGCAAATGCGCGGGTGACCCGCTGGGGGGCGCTCCCCAGCCGCCTGATGCCGAGTTCTACAAGACGCTGGCGAAGGCGCTCGAGGAGATCGCGGCCGGCCTGGAGCAGTTGGGCAAGGAAGAGTGAGCCGCGTCGGACACCCTCGTGCATAGCTACATCCGGACGCCCGAGGCGCTGGCGGAGAGCGTCGCCGCGTTCCGGCGCGAGTCGCTGGTCGGGGCCGACACGGAGGCGGCGAGCTTCCACCGCTATCGCGACCGCATTTTCCTCGTCCAGCTCTCCAGTCGCGACGGCCGCACGGCGATCATCGACCCGCTCGCCCTGCCCGACCTCGCGCCGCTGGGCGAGCTGCTCGCGGACCAGGCCGTCGAGAAGGTATTCCACGACGCGGACTACGACCTGCGCATTCTGGACCGGGATTACCGGTTCCGCGCGGCGCGGATCTTCGACACGCGCATCGCCGCCCAGCTCGCTGGCGAGCCGGCGGTGGGGCTGGCCGCGCTGCTCGAGAAGTACGTGGGGGTGAAGCTCGCGAAGGAGCATCAGAAAGCGGACTGGTCGCGACGGCCGTTGCCGCCCGCGATGCTCGAGTACGCGGCGGCGGACACCCAGCACCTGCCGGCCTTGCGGGACGCGCTGCGAGACCGTCTCACACAGCTCGGCCGCCTCGCCTGGGCGGAGGAAGAGTTCGCGCCCCTCGAATCCCTGCGCTGGACCGGCGCGCCGGACGCCACCGACGCGTTCCTGCGGGTGAAGGGGGCCCGAGCGCTCGCGCCGCGCTCGCTCGCGGCGCTGCGTGAGCTGTACGGCTGGCGCGAGGTGCTCGCGGCGGAGCAGGATAAGGCCACGTTCCGCATCATCGGGAACGACGCCCTCGTCGCCGTCGCGAAGGCTCTCCCCCGATCGGCCGCGGAGCTCGCGCTCGTCCCACAGCTTCCCGCCACGCTGGCGCGCCGGCATGGCCCCGCGCTGCTCGAGAGCGTGCGACGGGCACTCGCGCTCGCCGAGGCCGAGCTGCCGCGCATCGAGCGCAGCGCGCGACCACCGAAGGACGCGGCGTTCGACGGCCGCGTCGAACGCCTCAAGGCGGCACGTAACCGCGTGGCCGCCGAGTTCGGCCTCGACCCGGGCGTGTTGTGCGGCCGCTCCACGCTCGAGGCCGTCGCACGGACGACCCCGACCCCAAACGATCGCGCCGGGCTCTCTCGAGTAGCGGAGCTCCGGCGCTGGCAAATCGAGGTGCTCGGAAACGCCCTGCTCGCGGCGCTCGCCTAGAGCCCCATCAGGGCCCGTACCTTGGGGTCCATCTTTTCCGGCGTCCAGTACGGCTCCCACACGATCTCGATGTTCACATCGGTCACACCGTCGAGCGCGCGGATCACCTTGTAAGCGTCGTTCGTGATCATCGGACCGGCGGGGCAACCGGGGGACGTGAGCGTCATGCGGACCTCCACCTCGCCGTCCGCGATCTCCACGTCGTACACGAGGCCCAGGTCGATGATATTCATGTCGAGCTCGGGGTCTTTCACCTGGCGCAAGGCTTTCCGTACCACCTCGGCCGTGAGCTGTACCGGCGCCGTCATGGATCACTCCTTCTTTACAATGCCCCTCACGTGCGAAGCTAGTGGACCGCGTACCCGCGCACCAGGCAACGCCGCCGCCGCGCGATCCACCCGTACGCGCGCCGCGCCACCGGGCGCACGCCTGGGACTCGGAAGACGCCCGCCAGCCACCGCCAGCGCGGCAGGAGGCGGAGGATTTCGGGCGCCGCGTCCGCGCCGGCCAGCACGCGGCCGTCGGGAGGGGGAAGCATCAGGTGCATCGCTGCCGCGAGAGCGGGCAGCGGGATGCCGAATCTCGCGACCCGCTCCTGGTCCTGGAACGGGACCACGTCCAGCCGGTGTTGCCGGTCCGAGCGTAGCACCAGATCCACGCACCGCCGGCAGAAGCCGCACTCGCCGTCGTAGATCAGGGTGGGCCGCTCAACGCCCATCGGACGCCTGCGCCGCCCCGTCGGCGACCCGGCCGCGCACTCCCTTGAGAATCGTGAAGGGGCGCCGCGCACGCGGCACGAACGCCCGGTTGGTGAGCAGCACAACGAACAGGTCGCGGTCCGGATCGATCCAGAGCGAGGTGCCGGTCCAGCCGGTGTGGCCGTAGCTCTTGGGGCCGAACCGCGTCCCGGCGCTCGACAGCTGCTCACCGGTGGGGAGCGCCTGCCAGCCGAGGGCACGCGCCTCCGTACCGTGCCTGAAGCCTGCGGCCTTGGTTGTGAACTGTCGCACTGTCTCCGGGCGCACCAGCGCCCGGCCGTCCGGGCCCGCGCCGCTCCGCAACATGAACTGCGCGAACCGGGCCACGTCCCGCGCCGTGGAAAAGAGGCCTGCGTTCCCGGAAACCCCGCGCAGCTTGAAGGCGCTGCCGTCGTTCACGACACCCGCGACGGCATGCCCGTGCCAGACGCCCGTCGGGGCGATCCGTCCCTTGAGCCGGGCCGGCGGCCGGAACGTCGTCTGCTGCAGTCCGAGCGGCGTGAACACCTCCCGAGCGGCGAACACGTCGAGCGGCTGGCCGGCCGCGCGCCGTACCGCCTCCCCGAGCAGGATCGCGTTCAGGTCGCTGTAGATGACGCGCGTGCCGGGCGGGACGCGGGGCTGTTCCGAGAGCACGCGCCGCATCAGCGCCGCGCTGTCGGGAAGGGCCTTGAGCTCCGCATCCGGGATATCGGCGCGCAGCCCGGACGTGTGGGCGAGGAGCTGCTGCACCGTCACGCCCGCCGTCTCCGTCCCGGCGAGCTCGGGGAGGTACGTCGCGATGGGGGCGTCGAGCGTCACCCGACCGCGGTCCACCAGGATCATCAGGGACGTCGTCGTCGCGATCGCCTTGGTGAGCGAGGCGAGGTCGTAGAGGGTGCTCTCGGGATCGACGCCCGGGCTCCCCGCCGACCAGGTGAGGTGGCCATAGCCCTTGGCGAAGAGGATGGTGTCGCGCCGGCCGATCACCAGCGCCGCGCCAGGATACGCACCCTGCCGGATGCCGTCCAGGACCAGGGGATCGAACGTCGTGGCGTCAAACGCTGCCGGTCGGGGTAGCCCAACCCCCGGGCCATGCCCCGGGGTTGCCACAGACCCCGTTTGCAGGAGCAGCAGAACTGCTAGCACCAGATGCCCGGAATCCGCCGGCTGCACGCAGGACACCGCCCGTCCGCGCCCACCCGCTGCTGTTTGATCACGTACCCGGAGCGCTCGATCAGCAGGTCGCCGCAATCGGGGCAGTAGGTGTTCTCCCAGCGGCCGACCCTGCCCGGAAGGTTGCCGGCGTAGATGAACTTGAGGCCGGCCCGGGCTCCGATGTCGCACGCGCGTAGCAGCGTGTCCGCCGAGGTGTCATCGGGGTCGGTCATCTTGTAATCCTTGTGGAACGCGGTCACGTGCCACGGGATCTCGGGCGAGATCGCGGCGATGTAGTCGGCGGCGCGCGCGAGCTGCGACGCATCGTCGTTGAAGCCGGGTACGATCAGGGTGACGAGCTCGAGCCACAGGCCGCGCTCGTACACCATCCGGATCGCGTCGAGGACGTGTTGCAACACACCACCGAGCTCGCGGTAGCGTTTGTCGTCCATCGCCTTGAAGTCGATCTTGTAACAGTCGGTCCACGGCCGGATGTAGTCGAGGACTTCGGACGTGGCGTTCCCGTTGGAGATGAACGCCGTCTTGAGCCCGTTGGCGCGCGCGACCTTGAAGACGTCCACCGCCCATTCGGCGGTAATCAGCGGCTCATTGTACGACGAGCCGACCAGCCGTGCGCCCTGGCGCAGGGCGAGCCGCACCAGACCCTCGGGGGTCGCGTCGCTGGGCAGCACGCCCGCCGCGTCGTCACGCAGCGCCTGGCTCGTGAGCCAGTTCTGGCAGTAGCCGCAGTGAAAGTCGCACCCCAGCATGCCGAACGTGAGCGTGTCGGAGCCGGGGAGGGCGTGGAAGAAGGGCTTCTTCTCGGTCGGATCGCACTGCAGCGCCGCGACGTAGCCCGCCGGGACGTAGAGCGTGCCGTCCTTGTTGAACCGGACCTTGCAGATGCCACGCCGTCCCGGCCGCACCAGGCAGCGGTGGCCGCAGGCGAAGCACCGCACGGCGCCGCCCTCGAGCTTCTCGACCAACGCTCCTTCCCGCACGCGTGCGTCCAGCACCTGGGCGAGCGTGGCGGCGCCACCGTCGGGAGCGTCGTGGGTCAGGAAGGAGGTGATGGTGCGCTGCGTCATGGGTGGGCCCAACCCGGAATATACGCGGGACCGGCGCTACCGCAGGCTCCCCGGCGGGAGCTGATAGAGCAGCAGCGCGGAGGCGATGTCCCGGGGCGAGAGGTCCCGCACCTTCGTCATCGCGAACATGATGTCGGTCGAGTCCGACGAGTGGTCGAGACCGATCAGGTGCCCGATTTCGTGGAGCGCGACGACGCGGACGTCGTCCCCGGCGAGCGGACGCCCGGCGGGGTCGAAGGTGGCAAGCGTGACCACGCCGCTCACGAGGTGGCCGTCCTGGTCCCAGCTCAAGTCAGTCTGGCCGGTCCGCTGGATCTCGAACTGGAGCCTCCAGCGGAAGCGCACTTCGGCGGATGTGGAGTCCGCGTCGAGGTTGAAGCGCACCGGCACACCGACCTCCTGCCAGCGCTGGAACGCGCTGCGCACCGCGTCGAGGAAGCCCGTCTGAAAGTTGGCGGCCGTACCAGGCCCGAGATACACCTTCACCGGGCTGAAGATGCGGTTGTCCCAGCGATGCAGCATCGAGTCCTCGCTCTGGGCCACGACCTCGTTGAGGTAGGTGTAACCCGCGCTGGCGCGGATGCGGCGCCGCGTCTCGGAGCGAGCGAGCAGCTCCATGTAGCTCGGGCCCGACGTGCCGGCCGAGACCGGCGGCGCGAGCGGGGCAGGGGACTGGCCGCCCTGCGACACCGTCCCGTCGCCCGTGCCGCGCCCCGGCGCGGCGACCGTGTCCGCCCGCGCGACGACGACGCTGGTCGAGTCGACCGGGGCGGCGCGCGACGGCCGGCGCGTGGAGGGCGCGAACACGTTCCACAGCACCGCGGACGTGAAGAACACGGTGAGCCCGGCGATGATGATGGCCAAGCGACGCTCGATCATGTGCGCAATATGTCGGAATGCAGTCGCGTGCCGCTAGCTTTGGCCTGGGGGCGTCTCTATGATTGTGACCTCCCTATGCTGGAACAGTAGGTGTTCGCGTTACCCGCGGGCCCCCTCGTCCGCTGGCGCGGGTGGGTCATCGCGGCGTGGGCGGCGCTCGCGCTGCTGTTCGCCCCGCGGGCTAGCCACGTACAGCAGGTGCTCGCCCTGCGCGGCGGCGCGAGCGAGACCACCGAGTCCGCGCGCGCCTCCGACCTCCTCAAGCAGGCCTTCCCCAGTCCGTTCGCGGACTATGTCGCCATCGTCGTGCACGGGCCGGTGCGCTGGACGAACCAGCGCTTCGAGGTGGTGCTCGACACGCTGAAGGCGGCCACCGAGCGGCGGCCCTACGTCAGCCAAGTGATCTCCGTCCGCTCGATCGGCGAATCCAGCTTTGTCAGCAAGGACCGGCGCACCACATTCCTGATCGCCGCGCTGACGCCGGAATTCACGAGCGACATCAACAAGAGCGTCATCCCCGACCTGCGGGACAAGATCCGGGACGCCCTGGCGCGGGCGCCCGGCTCCGACGGTTTCGATGTGAAGGTGACCGGCTTTCCGGCGCTGGACCACGACGTGCGCACCGTCAGCGCCGAAGACACGGAGCGGGGCGAGGCCCGGGTGCTGCCGCTGACGCTCGTCGTGCTGGTCGTGGCGTTCGGCGCGCTGGTGGCGGCCATGCTCCCGGTCATCGTGGGCCTGCTCGCGATCACCATCGCGCTCGGCCTCGTGACCATCGCCGCACGCTACCTCCCGATGTCGGTCTTCGTGCTGAACATCACCACCATGGTGGGACTCGGCGTGGGCATCGATTACTCGCTGCTCATCGTCACGCGGTTCCGCGAGGAGCTAAATCGCGGGCTGTCGCCGGTCGACGCGGCCGTGCGGACGATCGAGACCGCCGGATCGGCCGTGATCACCTCGGGCATCACGGTGGTGGTGGGCTTCGCCGCGCTCGTATGGACGCCGCTGTCGGACACGCGGTCCGTCGGCGTGGGCGGGCTGCTGGTGGTGCTCGCGGCCGTGCTGCTCGCGACCACGTTCCTCCCGGCCCTGCTGGCGGTACTGGGCCGCAGCATCGACCGACCACGCTGGCTGGCGCGTCCGCTCGCCCGGTTTCACGCACCGACCGGCTGGGAACGCTGGGCGCGTTGGCTCGGGCACCGCCCCTGGCGCGCGGTCGCGTTCGGCGGCGTCGCGATCATCCTCCTCACCCTCCCGCTCGCCAAGATCCGCCTCGGTCTCCCCGCCACCAACTGGTTTCCGCCCGAGTCGGAATCAGGCCAGGGCCTGGCGACGCTGCGGGCGATGGGCGCGAGCGGCGCAATCCAGCCGATCCGCGTCGTGGTGCAGCTCCCGGAAGGCGAGTCGGCGTTGGCCGGACGCCGGTTGCCGGGCCTCAAGGCGCTGACCGACTCGCTGCGCAAAGACCCCCGGGTGCGCGAGATACGCGGTGTGGCGAGCATCCGACCGGGAATGTCGACCCTGCAGCTCGCGATCTATTACAGCGACGTCGAGGCGGTCCACGCCGCGAATACCAAGTTCTTCGACGCCTATCTGAGCGCCGACCGGCGCATCACGCTGCTGGATGTGATCCCCGCGGATACCGTGTCGCTGGCGGGCATGATGGACGTGGCGCGACACGTTCGCGCCGTCGTCGCCCGAGGCGTGCGGGGACTGGCGGGCGCTGAAGTCGTGGTCGGCGGCTTCGCCGCCTCCAACGTCGATACCCAGCACGAGCTGTTGCGGCGCTTCCCCGAGACAGTCGGGCTCGTGCTGACCATCACCGCCATCATGCTGTTCATCGCGTTCCGCTCGCTGTTGGTTCCGCTCAAGGCGGTGCTGTTGAACTGCCTGTCGGTGAGCGCATCGTTCGGGCTCACCGTGCTCGTGTTTCAGGAGGGGTACGCGGGAAGGCTGTTCGGGCTGGAAGGCCCGACGCAGGCGATCTGGGTGGTCGTCCCCGTGCTGGTGTTCGCCATCGTATTCGGGTTGTCGATGGATTACGAGGTGTTTCTGCTGACGCGCGTGAAGGAAGTGTTCGACAAGACCGGTCGCAACGATCACGCCACCATGGAGGGGCTCTCCGCCACCGCGTCGACGATCACCAGCGCCGCGCTGATCATGATTCTGGTGTTCGGGACCTTCGCCTTCGCCCGGGTCCTCGCGGTGCAGCTCGTGGGGTTCGGTCTTGCGGCCGCGGTGCTGCTGGACGCCACGCTCATTCGCATGGTGCTGGTGCCGGCCATCATGCACATCGCGGGGAGATGGAACTGGTGGCCGGGGGTGCGGGCTCCCAAACTGGAAAGAGAGACCAGCGCCTAGGACGTAGCGCTCCTGTCATCCAACTGCCGCAGCTGCGCGCCCCACAAGTCCCAATGCCAGGCCGGGACCCTGATTCCGGTCCTGGGGTCTTTCAGCGGCTTGTACTGCAGCCATTCCGGCCGCATGCCGAGCTCGGCGCCAAGCGCCAGCAGGCGCTGCTTGTCGGCGCTCACGAGGTGCACCATGCGCTCCCCGTTGTGGACGTGCCGATGAAGCCAAACGCCGCCGTCGAGGGCGAAGCACATCCCCTCGCGGCGGCGCGTGAATTCGCGGTAGGGCTGGTCTAGGAGCAGGAAATGCGGCCCTCGGTCGTGGCGCTGCCGACCGGCGCCGCTGCGCCCGAGAAGAGGTAGCAGCGGCGGGGCGTGTTGGCGCTCGACGCCGTCGCCGACCACCCCTGAGCCGTGGCCTCGTTGACCGTGAGGCTGACGCCCGTCGACGCCTTGAAGTTATTCATGGCGTTGAGGTTCGGCGTATAGGTCGAGCTATCGTAAAAGAAGGCTTCTTCCGCGGTCGCGAGGTTACGCAGGTCGGACTTCATCGCGCCGATGTACGCCTTCTCCTTCGTGTTGGCGAACTTCGGAATCGCGATCGCCGCGAGAATCCCGATGATCACCACCACGATCAAGAGCTCGATCAGCGTAAAACCGCGTCGACCCGTCACCTGCGTACCCTCCGGGCGCCAAAGGGCGCCGAACCCTAGAACGCACGCACGTGGGCCGGCGCCACCTATAGTGGCAACCGGACGACAATCCTGCAAGAGCCATGCTTAACTCTTGGCATCGACCCAATTGCTTCCTACACCGATACTTACGACGAGCGGCACGCGCAGATTCGCGGCCCCCTCCATATGGCTTTTTACCACGTCCGTGGCGCTCCCCTGCTGCCCCTCCGGCACCTCGAACACGAGCTCGTCGTGCACCTGCAAGAGCATCCGAGCCGCGAGGCCGCGCGCTCGCAACGCCCGCTCGATGCGGATCATGGCGATCTTGATCAGGTCCGCCGCGGATCCCTGGAGGGGTGAGTTGGTCGCGGTGCGCTCGCCGAACGCGCGGATATTGAAGTTTCGGTCCTTCAGCTCCGGAATGTAGCGCCGCCGCCCGAACAGCGTCTCGACGTACCCCCGCTCGCGCGCCTCGGCGACCGTCCGGTCGAGCCAGGTCCGCACGCCGGCGAACCGCGCAAAATACTCCGCGATGAACGCCTTCGCCTGGTCCTGCGAGATGCCGAGCTGGCGGGCGAGGGCGAACGGTCCCTGCCCGTAGATGGTGGCGAAATTGATCGTCTTCGCGCGGGCGCGCATCTCCGGCGTCACGTCGTCCTGGGGCACGCCGAAGATGATCGCCGCCGTCTGGCGGTGGATGTCTCCGCCCTGCTCGAAGGCCCGCACGAACGCCGGGTCGCCGGACAGGTGGGCGAGCAGCCGCAGCTCGACCTGGGAGTAGTCGGCGGTGAGGAGCAGCCACCCCGGGGCCGCCACGAAGGCTCGCCGGATCGCCTCGCCGCGCGGCGTCCGCACGGGGATGTTCTGGAGATTCGGATCCGAGGACGACAGGCGGCCGGTGGCGGCGCCGGCCTGGTTGTAGCTGGTATGGATTCGCCCGGTTCGGGGATTGATGAACCCCGGCAGAGCGTCCACGTAGGTCGACTTGAGCTTCGCAAGCTCGCGGTACTCGATCAGCAGGCGCGGGACCTCGTGCCCCATGGCGGCGAGCTGCTCCAGTACGTCGTAATCGGTGGACGGTCCGGTCTTCGTCTTCTTGAGGATGGGAAGCTGGTGCTTCTCGAACAGGACGTGGCGCAGCTGCGGAGTCGAGTTGATGTTGAACTCGGTACCCGCCGTCCGGTAGATCGCGCGCTCGAGCTCGGCCAGCTCCCGGGCGAACTGACGCGAGATGTCCGTCAGTCGCTCGAGATCGACGCGCACGCCGCGCCACTCCATTTCGACGAGCACGGAGACGAGCGGCACCTCGACGGTCTCGAGCAGCGCGAGCAGGCGGTGGTCCTCGAGCTCGGGCTGGAACGCCTCACGCAGCCGCAGCACCACCTCACTGTCGCCGCAGGAGTACCGGGCCGCGTCCGCCACCGGGACCGCCGCGAACGGGCGCTCGGCCCGCCCGCGCCCCGCGACGTCCGCATAGGTCCGCATCTCGAGCGACAACCGCTCGCGCGCCAGGTCGTTGATCGCGTGCGAGCGGCGACCGGGGTCGAGCACGAAGCTCGCGAGCAGCGAGTCGTAGACCACGCCCGCGAGCTCGATGCCGGCGCGGCGCAGCACCAGCCAATCGTACTTGATGTTGTGTGCCGCCTTGGGCACGCGGGCGTCCGACAGCAGCTCACGCAGCGGCGCGATGGCCTCGCTCGCCGGGGGTGGGAGGTTGCGCGGTGGTGTTCCACCGGCGAGCGCGCCGTCGGGGGCGACGTGCGCGAACGGGAGATACCACGAGCGGCCCGGTGCGACGGCGAGCGACATGCCGACGATCTCCGCCCGCATCGGGTCGAGCGCCGATGTCTCCGTGTCGAGCGCCACGAGCCGGGCGCGGCGACACTCCGCCACCACGGCGGCGAGCGCGGCGGGATCGTCGACGATCGTGGGCTCGACGGCCAGGGCCGTAAGCGCGGGAGCTCCGGCGACGGCGGGCGCCTGCCGGTCCGCCGGAGCGGGGCTTCTCGTGCCCACGGCTTCGAGCGATCCGAGCTTCGGGATGAGCGAGCGAAACTCGAGCTCGGTGAAGAGCTCGCTCAAGCGCGCGACGTCGGGCGGGCGGACCCGCAGCCCCTCGAGGTCGAGCGTGATCGGCACGTCGCGGCGGATAGTGACGAGGTCACGTGACAGCCGTGCCAGCTCGACATCGCGCGCCACCGCTTCGCGGGCGCGCTTGCCGGCGATCCGCTCCGGGTTTGCCAGGATCGCGTCGAGATCGCCGAAGGTGCGCAGCAGCTCGAGGGCGGTCTTCTCCCCGACGCCCTTCACGCCGGGAACGTTGTCCGACGTGTCCCCCACGAGCGCCAGATAGTCGGTCACGCGCGTGGGGGGCACGCCGAGCCGTTCGCTCGCGTTGGTCTCGTCGACCCAGTGCTCCTCGACTGCGGCCGGGCCCCCCCGGCCGGGGTTCAAGAGCGCGATGCGGGGCCCGATCAGCTGGTAGAAATCCTTGTCCCCCGACACGATGACGACCTGGACGCCGCGGGATGCCGCCTGGATCGCGAGCGTCCCGATGACGTCGTCCGCCTCGTACCCCTCGACCCCGACGACCGGCACGCGGAAGGCGGCGAGGATCTGCTCGATCCGTTCGACGGAGCGGTCGAACTCCTGCTGCAGCTCGGCGGTGAGCTTCTCGCGCGTCGCCTTGTACGCGGGGTAGGCCTGTTGCCGAAACGACTCGCCCACGTCGTGCACCCACGCGAAGTAGTCGGGCCGCCGCCGGTCCAGCAGGCGGATCAGGAAGTTGGTGATTCCCCAGGCGGCGGACGTGTTCTCGCCGCGCCGCGTCGTGAGCGGACGGGCGATCATCGCGAAGAAGGCCCGGTAGATCAGGGCGTAGCCGTCGACGAGATAGAGGGTCGGCTGAGGCTCGGTCATGGCGGGACAAACATACAAAAACCCCGCCCGGCGGTTCTCGCGGGCGGGGCGACGCGAATGGCGTGGGGTCGCTACACGCGCACGACGTTCATGGCGTGCAGCCCCTTGTCCCCGGTCTTCACTTCGAACTCCACCGCTTGCCCTTCGGCGAGCGTCTTGAAACCGTCCATCTGGATCGCCGAGAAGTGCACGAACACGTCCTCGCCCGCCTCCTGCTCAATGAAGCCGTACCCCTTGGCGTCATTGAACCACTTCACCTTTCCCCTGGACATTCGATCTGCCTCCTGCAAGGTCACACGATGGGGCATGGCGCCCGCTCGACCCCCTGTCGAGCGCGATAGAAATGATGCGGGCCGGAGGGCTTGTCAAGCAGTCGCTCAATTGCTCGTGACGCCGTACAGGGCGCGGTAGACCTCACGGTTGCGCAGCACCGAGCGCACGTACCCCCGGGTTTCCTGGTACGGGATCAGCTCGACGAATTGGTCGACGTCGGTCGTGGCCGCGCGAGCCAGCCAGCGCGTCACGGGCGTGACGCCGGCGTTGTACGCCGCCACGGCCGCGTCGACGCGCCCGCCGAAGCGACGCAACAGCTCGTCCAGATGGGCCGCCCCGAGGTGGAGGTTCAAGTCGGGCACGGTGATCCAGTCGGGATAGAAGGTGACGTCGAGCCCGCGGGCGGTGAGGGCGGCGGTCTCGGGCGTGAGCTGGGCCAACCCCCGCGCCCCGGCGGGCGAAAGCGCCTCGGCGTCGAACACACTCTCCTGGCGCACGATCGCGACGAAGAGGAAGGGGTCGACGCCGAATTCGGCCGCCTCCGCCTCAACCGCCGGGCGGTTCGGCCACGGGAAGATGGCACGCAGCACGCGCGGATCGGCGGGGGCCTTGAGGGCCGCCTGCCAGCCGACGCGCACGGCCGCCGGCCCGAACCCGCGGATCGCGAGCCCGTCGCTCCAAGCGAGCAGCGCTTCGATCTCCTGCTGCGGCGCGCGGCCCAGGATGGCCCGCACTTCGAGCTCGGCCGCGGTGTCGAGCCCGGCGAGCACGAGGGTGTCGAGGCGGGCGAGCGACGCTGCGACCGCCGGGGACGCCGCGGGCAGCGGCGGCGCGGACAGGCGGAGGGGTGGCAGCGGCACCTCGCGTCGCGCCCGCAGGCCGTAGTAGCCGATCGAGTCCTCGTGTGCGAGCGCCACCCACGCCGCCTCCGCGGCGGCCGTGTCGCCCCGCAGCAGCGCCAGCCTGCCGAGCCAGAACCGGGCGGCGGTGCGCTGCGGCGCCGCGGTCGCGACCTCCGCCTGGTACAGCGCCGCCGCGCTGTCGAGCAAGCCATGGCGCTGTGTCTCGGCCGCGAGCCGAAAGCGCGCCAGCGACGCCCGCACGTCGGCGGGATAGCGCGCCACCAGCTCGGCGAACCACGGCGTCGCGCCCGCCCAGTCGCCGCGGTCGGCGAACATGTCCCCGAGCACGTAGAGCGCGGTCGGCGCGGCCGTGTCGCTGGGATACGACTGGGCGAATCCCCCGAGCGCTTCGCGGGCGCCCGGGTCGCCGAGGCGGACGAGGATGCGCGCGCGGCGATAGATCGCCAGCGGCCCGAGCGCGGCGTCCTTCGCCGCCGCCCGGTAGGCGCGCTCGGCATCGCGCAGGCGTCCCGCCCCTGCAAGCAGCTCCCCGAGCAGCAGCAGCGTGGCCGCGCTAGAGTCGCCCTGACGCACGGCCCGTTCCACTTCCAGGCGGGCGTCCGCGGCGGCGCCGTGGGGCTTCATCGCGCGCGCGAGCGCCACGCGCTCGGGCGCGGTGCGGGGCGGGAGCGACGCGAGCACCACGCCCACGGCCGCGGCGGCATCGTCCGTCTCGGGCGCTCGCGCCATCAGCCCGTACAGGGCGTCGCGGGCCCGACCCGAGTCGCCGCGCGCCAACGCCAGCCGGCCGACGTCGAGGGCGCGCCCGGCTTGCGCGAAGGCCTCGAGCGCGGCGAGGCTGTCGCCGGCGGCGAGCAGGGCGCGGGCGCGAGCTACGGGCACTTCGCGCGCGGCCGGGGGGGTCACGTCGGCGAGCAGGCGGAACGCGGTTGCGGTGTCGCGCGTGACGCGGGCCTGACGCACCCGCAGCCACGCGTCGATCGCGGCCAGACCGGCCGCGCGTGCCGCCCCGTATGCCGCCGCGGCGCTGTCCGGCTGCTCGGCCGCCTCCCAGGCGAGGCCGGCCCGCACCGCGAGCAAGGCGGCCCGGGGGCCGTGGGCCCGCGACTGGGCGGCGGCGTAGTCGGCGGCCGCCGCTGCCGCGAGCCCGAGCCGCGCTTCCGCCTCCGCCAACACCGCCAGTCCCTCACCTTCGGCATAGTCCGTGAGCCAGGGCTGGCCGGCAAGCAATCCTCGGGCCCGGTCGTAGCGACGGGCGTGCAGCTCGGCCTTCGCGCCGGCGAGGATGAAGGCCGGGTCGAAGTGCAGCTCGCGCGCTGAGGCCGCGAGCAGCGTTTCGGCGGCGTGCCAAGGGCGGCCCGCGAGCCGCAGCGACTCGGCCCGCTGGGCCGCCATCTGCGACGGGTTTGTTTGTGCCGGGAGCGCGAGCGGCGTCACCACGCCGACCACGAGCAGGGCCGCGCGCCGCTTCACTGCCCGCGGCGCACCCGCGAGAGCACGCGCTGGTACTCCGCGCGGGACATCGGCGTGAGCCGGAACCGGCCGAAACCGGTTTGGTCCTGGAAGAACAGGGTCAGCCGCAGCGCGGTGAACGACCAGCGAATCAAGCGCACGCCGCTGCGCGACACGTCGCTCGAGGCGTCGAACACGTCGTCGGGCTCACCCAGTGTGATGAACACCTCACCCCGGTCGGTGAGCCAGCCCGGATCCCCGCTTTCCCGGAAGCGCTCGTTCGCGATCTGGACGCGCCGAAAGTACTGGTCGAGCGCTTCGTTCTCGGGCGTCATCGCCACGGGATCGGTGGCCTTGTAAAACCGGCGCCACACCTGGGCCCGCTCTTCGGGCGCAGCCTTGCGGAGACTGTCGACCCAGTTCTGCCGGTCGAAGTAGCGCAGCAGGTTGATCATCTCGTCGAAGTTCGTGATCGCCCACTGATCGGAAAAGCTCACCACGAAGGGGGCCCTCACCGAGGGCGGCGCGCCGCCCTCGGGCAGGAGCGCGGCGACCTCGACGCTCCCTTCGCCCACGGAGAGGTCGCCGGGTCGAAAGGCGAACTGCGTGGAGCCGAAGCGGCCGTCGCCCACCAGCGCGACCGTGTCGTGGGCCACCTCGGCGCCGCTCTGGTCGAAGCCCCGCGCGGCGAGTCGGACGCCCGAGGGCAGCCCGTACGCCTCGATGTAGAAGCGCAACGTGTCCGCGCCGTACGGCAAGGTGGCCCGTGGGTTGACCAGCAGCTTCGGCAAGTCGGCGACGTGGCTGCGCCCCGGCCCCTGGTAGACCGGGATCGGCGAGCTGAGGGCGCGTCCCGCGAAGCGCGGCACGGTGTCGAGGTGCTCCTGGCGGGTGGTGGCGGGGTTGTTCCGATCCCGCACCGTGACGCTCACCGTGTACACGCCCGGCCGCAGGCCGATGAACTGCTGGTAGATCACGCTCTCGTCGCCACGCAGCGTCTCCTGAAAGGTGCGAACCCGCACCGTCTCGTCGCTCGCGATCTGCCGCGCCGCGGCCGTGTCGGCGCGGAACGCCACTTCCACGTGGTACTGCGCGACGAACGTGTTGCCGTCGCGCTGGAAGCTGAGGGCGTGGTTCGCGAGCGACAATGCGAACACCGCGAGGGTCGAGTCGGGGGTGGCGTCGGCGACGTACCGCACAGCAGCCACGAAGGGGAGCGGGGGACCGGCGACGAGGAATCCCAGGCGGCGGTACAGGGACCCGGCATCGGCCAGCGACGGCAGCGCGCTGCCGGGCTGCGGCCGCGGCCCGGTACCGACCCGTTGCCAGGAGCCGCAGCCGGTCGCGGCCAGACTTGCCAAGAGCGCCCATTCGCCGAGTCGTCTCACTTGCCCAACCTCAAATGCGGACGTTAGTTTCGCGCGTTCCCATGTCCAGCGAGAACCTCGCCGGCCGGACCGTCGCCGGCTACCGCCTCCTCGAGCGCGTCGGTGAGGGAGGCACGGCCGAAGTCTATCGGGCCGAGCACCCGGAGCGCGGCCCCTGTGCGTTCAAAGTATTGCGGCAGCGTCTGCGGGGCGACCCCACGGCGGTGAAGCGCTTCCTGCGAGAGGCCGGCTACGGCACGCGCGTCCGGCATCCCGGCGTGGTGCGCACGTACGACTACGGCGAGGCCGACGGTCTGTACTACCTCGCGCTCGAGTGGGCGGACGGGAAATCCCTCGCAGACTACGTACACCGCGCGGGGCGCCTCGCTCCGGCCCAAGTGGGCCGCTTGGTCCGCCAGCTGGCGGACGCCCTGGGCGCGGCCCACCAGGCGGGCATCATCCACCGCGACCTGAAACCCGAGAATATCATCTATGAGCCGGCGACGGAACAGGTCAAGCTGCTCGACTTCGGGATCGCGCGCGATGCGGAGCTGCCCGCCGAGGAGCGGCTCACCCGCACCGGCTTCTTCGTGGGGACGCTCAAGTACGTGGCCCCCGAGGCGCTCTCGGGGGAGCTGGTCGATGGCCGGGCCGACATCTTCAGCCTCGCCACGATCACCTATTGGCTGCTCGCCGGCGTACACCCCTTCAGCGGGCGCACGCCGCGCGAGCTGTTCCAACAGCTGCTCAGTGGGGCCCCGGTACCGCTGAACCAGGCAGTCCGCGGCGTCCAGTTCCCGGCGGCGCTCGAGGCCGCTGTCATGCGCGGTCTGGCGCGCGACCCGGCGAAACGACAGCCCACCGTGGCGGCGTTCGCCGCCGATGTCGAGGCCGGGATTGCCGCCGGGCCGGGTCCGAGCGGCGCTGGACTGCTCGAGGGGCTGAAACGTGCCTTGGGATGGCGCCGCTGATAGAGTTTAGTAGTAGTACTTACTACTACTCTCACCAACCATGAGCACGATTTCGGGCCTCGAGCAGCGGCTGCGCGATCTCCTGCGGGAGCGATCCATCACGCAGGGCGACTTCGTGCTGGCCTCTGGGGGTCGCTCGACGTTCTACATCGACGCCCGCCGTACCACCATGGCGGCCGAAGGCCTCGCGGTCATCGGCGCGCTCGCGCTGGAGCGCCTGGCGACCCTCGGGTGGCGGCCCGACGTGGTGGGCGGGCTCACCCTGGGCGCCGACCCCGTCGCGTTCGCCATCGCCGCCGCCAGTCGGGGCGCCGGGCGCGGCCGGGCGGTTGACGCCTTCTCCGTGCGCAAAGAGGCCAAGACTCACGGCACGGGGCAGCGCATCGAGGGATGCTTCTTTGCCGGTGCCGCGGTGGTGATCGTAGAGGACGTGATCACCACCGGTCGATCGGCGCTCGAGGCGATCGGCGCGGTCGAGGCCGCAGGCGGCCGCGTGCTGGGAGTGCTCGCGGTCGTGGACCGGGAGGAGGGGGGTCGGGCCGCGCTCGAGCAGGCCGGCCATGCGGTGGCGGCGTTGGTCAGCGCGACGGAGCTCGGGCTGCGGTGACGGCGGCCGGTGACGTAGCGCTGCTCGTCGTCCGGCTGAGCGATTCGTTCGGCGACTTCTGGCCCGCCCTCGCCCGCGAGCTCGACGTGCCGCTCACGGAGTGGACCCCGGGGCCGGACGCGCCGCCGCCGCCCCGCGCCGGGGTCGTGCTCGTTGCGGCGGGGGGACACGAGACGGAAGTCGGCAGCGTCCTGCTGCTGCTCGGCATGCCCGCGGACATCCCGGTAGTGGCCGTCGGAGCGTCCACGTCGCATCGCGTGGCCGCGCAGGCGGTGGCGGCCGGCGCGTCCGACTATTTCGCCCTCCCCGACGACCGCGACGGGCTGCGCGACGCACTCGCCGTCGCCGTGCAACGCCGCCGTGCCGCCATCGGGCGCGCCGCCCTGTCACTCCTGGAAGCCCAAGCGCACGCCTTCCGCGAGATCGTGGGGGAAAGCCCCGCGTTGCGTGCCGTACTCGAGCGCGCCGCGCGCGTCGTGCCCCACGCGGAGGCGACCGTCCTGCTCACGGGCGAGACAGGCACTGGGAAGGAGCTGCTCGCTCGGGCACTCCACTATGGCGGGCCGCGCGCCGCGGCGCCGTTCGTAGAGCTGAACTGTGCCGCTCTCCCGGCGCCCCTGCTCGAGAGCGAGCTGTTCGGCCACGAGCGCGGCGCGTTCACCGACGCCAGGACCGCCAAGCCCGGCCTGTTCGAAGTCGCCGAAGGCGGCACGCTGTTCCTCGACGAGATCGACCGCCTCGCCCCAGAGCTGCAGGGGAAGCTGTTGCGCGCCCTCGAGCAAAAAACCATGCGTCGCCTCGGTGCGACGGTGAGCCACACCGTCGACGTGCGCATCGTCGCCGCGACGAATACCGATCTCGCGGCCGCCGTGCAGCACGGACTGTTCCGGGAGGACTTGTACTACCGGCTCAACGTCGTGACGCTGGAGCTGCCGCCGTTGCGGGCGCGCGGACAGGACGTCGTCCTGCTCGCCGAGTTCTTTCTGAGCAGATTCAGCGCTCGCTACGGGCTGCCCGAACCGCCGCTCACGCCTGAGGCACGCCGCACCCTGCTCGCACACTCCTGGCCCGGAAACATCCGGGAGCTCCGCAACACGATCGAGCGCACCATCCTGCTGTCCCCGGCCGGTACCTTCGCCGTCGCCGAGCTCGGGCCGGCCCGCGTGACCACTGCCGCTGCCCCCGTCCCCTTCCCCGCTACGCTGGCGGAAATCCAGAAGGCCGCCGCGCGCGCGATGCTCGCCGCGACCGGCGGCAACCGGTCGGAGGCCGCCCGCCGGCTCGGCATATCCCGGTCCCGGCTGTTGCGCTTGTTGGAACGCGGTGACGCGAATTGAGCCAGCTGAGCCGAGGTGACTCAGGTGGCGGCGACCATCACCCTGTCTGAGAACGACTTACGGTGGCCCAGCGCTTGCCCCGGTCAGGCGCTGACCCGGTGCGCGGAAGGATCGGTATGCGACGACTGTTCGTTGGATTCGTGGTGTTGGCCATCGCGCTCGCTTGCAGCGACACGAGCGCCCCCGTGGCGACAGCGGTTCCCACCTCCCGGCTCCACATCGTGGCGCAGAGCGCGAGCGCTCCGCCCTTGTACGCCGACAGCGTGAGTTTCTACGCCGTGGCAGGTCAGGACCGGGAAGTGCGCATGTATTACCAGGGGGCGACCCCGGGTGTCCGCGGCGACGAGATGCTCCGATTCAAGGTACCGGGCGACGGCCTGCTGCGCCGGCCCGACGGGACGGCGTTTCAACCGGGCGACTCGATCCTGATCGCCGTGAAAGCCATCGATCCCGCCAAGTTTCTCTTCGATTTCCAGCCCACCGGACTCGAGTTCAGCCCAGATCACCGCGCCGAATTGACGCTGCAATACCACAACGACGAGCACGACTACAACAGCGACGGCAGGGTCGACACGACCGATGCCCGCATCCAGGGCCAGCTCGATGTCTGGCAGCGCCAGCCGCCGGACACGCTGTGGCACCCCCTCGGGGCGTCGAACTATGAGTCGTACGAGGAGCTCGATGTCAAGATTCCACACTTCACCGACCACGCGATCGCGTGGTAGGGACCTGACGGGAGCCGTGTGGTAAGCTCGCTCGCGGACGAATCGGCGCTGCTGGCGCAGCTGCGCGAGCTGGCGGATCAGGGCCGGTACCGCGAAGTCCTGGACCGCTTGCGCGGTCTGCCGATCGCGGCGCTCGAAGGCCGCACGGTGTTCGCACTGCTCGCCTCCGAAGCCCACGGCCGCCAGGGCGATCACATGGAAGCGCAGCGCTGGGCGGAGCTCGCCCTGGTGGCGGCGCGCGCCCGGGGCGAGCGTCCGACCGAGCTGCGCGCCCTCAACTACCAGGGCGCGATTGCGCTGCGGCACGGCGACGTGGACGAGGCGGAGCAGCGGTTCGGCGACGCGCTGAACCTGGCGCGCGCCGTGCGGGACCACGCCGCGCAGGCGCGCTGCCTCAACAACCTCGGCATCATCGCCTCGCTCAAAGGCGACGCCGAGGCGGCGCTCGCCAGCTACCAGTTGGCCCTCGCCGCGTATCAGCAGGCGGGGCTGGTGCGCGGGATGGCGGAGACGCATCACAACATCGCAATCAGCTGGCGGGAGCGAGGTGTCTACCCGCGGGCGCTCCAGGCGGCGGAGCAGGCGGTCCGGCTCGCCACGGTCGCGCGCGACGACAGCCTGGTCGGCTTGGCCTTCACCGGGCGAGCCGAGATCCACTTGCTGATGGGCGACGCCGATCTCGCCGGTGTGGAGCTCGAGCGCGCGGCGGAAGCGTACCGGCGGGTGAATTTCGCGGCGGGACTGCCGGAGGTCTGGCGCCTCCAGGCGGCCGTGGCCCGCGCGCGCGGCGATCTCCCCGGAGCGCTCCGCCTGCTACGGCAGGCGGCGGAGCTCGCTACGACGCAGGCCAGCGCGGAGAGCCTGGCCGATATCGAGCGCGACTTTGCTGCGGTACTGCAGCTCAGCGGTGATGCGTCCGGCGCCGACGCCGCGCGCCAGCGGGCGATCACGCTGTACCAACGGCTCGGTGCAAAGAAGGCCGCTCAAGACCTCGGTCAGTGGTGAGCGCCGTCCTCACCCTCGTGGGCGTCGTCCTGACCGTCCTCGTCGTTGTCCTTGAAGCTCTGGAACGATCGGATGATGTTGTCCCGCACCAGGTCCTCGTTCACGCCACCCTGCTCGGCCGTGGCGGGATCGACGAGCGTGTCGCTGCTCCGGAACCAGCCGCTCAGGTCCAGACTCACCGTCAGCTTCGCCGGCGTCCCCGCGGTCACCACGACCGGTGGGTTGAACCGGAGCTCCTGCTCCACGTTCAGCTCGCTCGTGTACGTGAAGGCGGCGCCGTTGAACGTCCCCTTCACCCGGACGCTGATCCCGGCGAAATCCGGATGCGCCACGAGAAAGGCGTGATCCGCCGCGTCGCCGTCGTCCGACGGCTTGTGAATCTGAAATCTCAGCTCGTCGAACGTCCCGGCGGGCACGGTGGCCTCGAACATCCGCTCGATTCCGCCGAGCGGGAGGTCGACTAAGATCGGCCCGGCCTCCAACTCCTCGCACTCTTCGGCCGCGTCGTTCATTTCGTTCGCTTGGTTCCCGTCGCTGGCCGGGTTCGCCGCGGTGGGCTGGCTTGGCTCGGGGCCTGATCCGCTCTCACAGTTGGATCGCTCGACGGGCTTCAGCTCCACTTTGCGCAGCACCAGCTCGACGCTGGTGATCGCCAGGGTGTTCTTGCTGTCGTCCGTGAAGGTCTCGGGGCCACCGGCCTCGAGCGAGGCGGTCACGGCTTGACCGGTGGGAGCCGACAGGACCGCCGACGTCTGCACAGTCGAGAGGGCGAGGCTGACCTTGCCCGCGCCGCGGGGCGCGGCCCCGTCGGTGCACGCGACCAGGGCGAACGTGGCCAGGATCACGAGGGGCTGGGCCCGGTGATTTCGCATGGGGGTCCTCCGAAACAGGGTGGATGGCTCGTTGCCTTCCCATGGGGCAGAACCCGTGCCCCGTCGACCACGCCGCGGGCCTTCGCGGAATTGCATTTCGGCGGTGCATGAGGTGGCTCAAAACGAGCCATGCTGGAGCACGATGTGACACGGCAGCCCGGCTTGGCGGGCAGCGACTTGTGTCCGACCCCGTGGCGTGTATGATGCTGATCCGATGGTGCAAGCGGTAACAGCCCAGCCAGGCGCGGCCGACCACCGATCGCTCGCCTCCCGGATGCGCGGTTGGAAAGACGATGCCTCCGGGCTCGAGCAGCGGCTCAAGGACCTCGAGACGATCGCGCGCAGCTTGCGGCGTCGCTGGTGGCTCGTCGGGCTCGGGTTGGCGCTCGGGCTGACCGGGTGGGCGTTCGGGGTCGTGCGCACGCGACCCGGGACGATCGTGCTGGTGGGCGGGGGCGGACTCGTCCTCAACGCGCTGCTCGGCATCATCAACGAGCGCGGCTGGTATCGCTGGTGGCTCATCTACGGGCTCGCCCTGTTGGACGTCCTGCTCGTCGGTGTGCTCGTCGTATGGTTCGGCCACGGCGGCTTCGCGGTGGCGTTCCTGATCGCCGTCCTCCCCTACGCGTTCGACCAGGGTCACACCGTCGGCAATTTTCTGGTGCTGACGGCGGCGCTCGCCTACCTCGGAGCGAGCTACCTGCATGATGCACTGTACGGCGGAGCCGGGGGGCAGACCGCGGCGGGACTCGAGACGGTGGGGCTCATCACGGTGGCGTGGGCGCTCAAGCAGATTCCGGCGACGCTGATCCGGCGGATCCGGGACGCGCGCGACGTCATGGGCGAAGCGGAGCAGGGCCAGCTCGCGGTGCGGGCTCCGGCGGAGGAGTCCGACGAGCTGGGGTTCCTCGAGAAGAGCTTCAACCGCATGCTGGGAGAGATCGGCGCGACCATCTCGACCGTGCAGCGCGAGGCCGACGAGGTGGCGGCCTTCGCCGAGCAGCTTGCGGCGTCCGCCGAGGAGCTGCACGCGACCTCCGAGACGGTCACGCATACAGCACAGCACCTCGCGCGGGACCTGGCCCAGCAGCGGGAGCTGGCGGAGGGGGCGCGGGGCGAGAGCGCGAAGGCCGCCGACCAGGCGGAGTCGCTGCGGGTCCGGGCCGAGTTGATGCAGGTGGACGCGGCGCGGCTCGTGGCGGCGGCACAGCGGGGTCGGGAGCGAGTGGCGCGGGCGAGCCAGACGCTCCGTGCCGTGGGTGACGAGGTGCGCGCCACGGCGTCCACGGTAGCCGGGTTGTCGGGGATGTCCGAGCGGATCGGCGGGTTCGCGCAGACCATCGCCCGCATCGCCCGGCAGACCCATCTGCTCGCCCTCAACGCGGCGATCGAGGCCGCCCGCGCCGAGGAGCACGGGGAGGGGTTCGCCGTCGTGGCGGATGAAGTCCGCTCGCTCGCCGGCGAGGCTGGGAAGTCGGCACGGGAGGTCGCGGAGCTCGTCTCCGAGCTCCGCGCCGGGATCGACGCCGCCGCGCGGGCGATGCAATCGGGCGAAGCGAAGGTGCGCGACATCGGCGCCGTCGCGGCCGAGGCCGATAGCGCGCTCCAGGAGCTGCACCAGGGGATCGAGCTGGTGGGCGATCTGGTCGACGCCACGGCGGAGGTGTCGCGCGGTCAGGCGCAGCGGCTCGCCGAACTGGCCCAGTCGCTGCAGCAGGTGGCCGCGATCTCGAGCGGATCCTCTCAGAGCGCCGACGGCGCGGCCGCCGCCACGCAGGCCCAGATCACCTCGATGGGCGATTTGACCGCGACATCGCAGCAGCTCGCCCAGCTGGCGGAGCGCCTGCGTGCCAGCATCGCCCGCTTCTCGGTCCTGCGGCGGGACCCCGCACCGCGGGAGCATCCGAGCACGCGAGCCGCGGCCGACTGATCACCCCGCCCGGGACACGCGAGTCGCGTCGGGTCCTTGGTCCCACATCCCCGCGTTGAGGGGGTGAAACGCGTGCAGGGTATCCCGGTACGGGGTGACGAGCAGGTCGACGTAGCGCGCGAGCGAGACGTCGAACGGGAAACGCCGGCGGAACTCGCCGGCGGTGACGCCCAACATCGCTTTCAGGTGCCGGCCGAAGCTCTGCGGCGACGAGTAGTCGAGCCGGTAGGCCACATCGGAGACGGACAGGCCGGGGTTGAGGAAGAGATAGGCGGCGTGCAGCAGCCGCATGCCGGCGAGATAGGTCTTGGGCGACGGGAGGCCGACCCGGTAAAAGCGCGACATCAGCGTGCTGGGGCAGATGCGGAGGTGACGGGCCAGGCCGCGCACCGTGCTGAGGACGGGGGCGAGGCGCGCCAGCGCCTCGAAGAACACCCGCACCTCCTCGGGCGCGTCGTCGAGCGCGGGCACGACGCGCGCCAGGATGCGCGCCGCTACGGGCGAGGCGGGGTGGGCGAGCAGGTCGCGCAACCGGCGCCAGCCGGCAGCCTGGGTGCAATCGACCGCGGTCCGGACGCCGGTGGCGCCGAGCCGCAACAGTGTTTCCGTGACGTCGTGGTCATGGCGTGACACGAGCGCGACCGCGGGGATGGCGGGAAACTCACGCACGAAGCGGGCGACGCCGGGCAATTCATCGCCGCAGCGGTGCACCGAGAGGACCAGGGCGTCGACGCGCTTGCGGCGGGCCGCGTGCAACGCGTCCCGCAGCGAGTTGGCGTGCAGCGTCGTGAAGCAGCCGTCGCCGGCCGCGTCGACACGCGGGCGTTCGGTCGGGGGCAGGACGGTGCACACGGTCACCATACCGGCGCGACAATAACCAGACGCCGTCAACTCCCGGTCAAGGTACGCCGCGCTCACTTCCGGCGGCGGCCGAGGCGACAGGAGGGCCCTCAACTTCGCGTCAAATATCGCAGGAGCGACCGTGACCCTGTCTGACACTCCCGACGACGCCGCACCCCGACGGGCGCGCCGCGTGGCCCTGCCGCTCGTGGCGGTCGTCCTGATCCTCACCGTCGCGGGTGCGTTCTGGGTCACGCGTTTCGCATCCGAGGTACGCCAGGACCCGGGGCTCGTCTACCGCGACCCCGGCACGCTGGACAAGCTGCTCAAGCGCGCGCGCGACGCCGAGGCGGCCGGCGATCGCGCGACGGCGATCACGACCTACCGGTTCGTGGTGGCGGTCGGAACGGGCGGGGATTCCGCCATTGCCCGGTACATCACGGCGGCGCGGGCCGGGCTCGCGCGGCTGGCGGAGCAGCCCTAGCCAGCCTGGCCCAGCAGGGCCCGGTACACCTCGAGGTCGCGTGTGCTGAAACACACAAAGCGCACCAGCTCGACCGACGTCGGCCGCTGCAGGGCGGCGCGCACCGTCTCCACCGCGATGCGGG
>QHTK01000017.1 GCA_003220795.1 Gemmatimonadota bacterium
AGCCGGTAATGGCGCTCGGCTTCCTCGACGAGCCCCTGTTCGTGCAGCAGCCGGCCGAGGTTGACGTGGGCGTCGGCGTGGTGGGCGTCGAGCTCGAGGGCCCGCCGGTAGGCGTCGCGGGCTTCGATCGGCGCGGCCACCTCGAGCTCCAGTCCCAGGTCGTACCAGTCCTGGGCCGAGAGATCCTGCTCGACCAGCCGGGCGGCGCGCGCGGCGCGCCGTGCCATCGGGGCCGCCCGTGTGGCGAGGTCGGAGATGGCGAAGTCGAGTTGCATCTGGTCCGACTCGGGGCTCCAGGTGGACTCGCCGTCGCTCACCACGATGCGGTCGTCTTCGGCTGTTATTCGCAGCTCGGCGAGGGAGCGGCCGCGGGGCAGTTCGGTCCGGAGCCGGCGCAGCGCCCGCCGGATGCGGCGCGTGGGAATCCGGGCGGCGACGAGGCCCTTGGCGGTGCGGAGGATGACCAGATCCTGAAAGGAGAACAGCAGCTCACCGCGGGGGCCGCGCCCGGGCGTCAAAAAACCGTCGCGCGCGAAGCCTCGCACCTGCGCGACGGTCAATCCCAACAACTTGGCGACATCTCGGGACGTGTATCCCTTCATGCCCTCAACCTAGCCTCGCGCACCTCCCACTTTCCGCTTGGCGGCAGGAGCCGCTTTCGCCGCTTTGCCCTCGACTCGTTTCGCGGGCTTGCGCTCCCCCGTGGCGCCTTTGCCTTTGAGGCTCGCCTTCAGCGCCTCCATCAGGTCGATGATCTGCGTCTTGGGCGCCTCGGTCGGCTCCTCGGTGATCTCCTTGCCCTCCACCTTCCGCTGAATCTGCTCGAGCACCCGCTTGCGGACGTTGTCCTCGTACTTGTCCGGTTGAAAGGCTGCGGACGCCGCCTGCTCCACCAGCTGCACCGCGAGCTGCAGCTCCGGCTTCTTCACCTCGATCTTTGGGATGGGCACGTCGGCGATCGAACGAATCTCGTTCGCGTAGCGCAGCTGCTCCATGACGAGCCCGCTCGCTTCGGGACGCACGGCGATGAGGTACTGCTTGCCGCGCGCCGCGTACTGTCCTACCGCCACGCGCCCGGTCTGCTTCAGCGCCTCCGCCAGCAGACGATAGGCCCGGTCGCCACCCTTGTCGGGGCCGAGGAAATACGACTTCTCGACGTATTTCCTGTCGACCTGGTCCGCTGGCACGAATTCAGTGATCTCGACTGTGTTGGTGGACTTCTCCTCGAGGGCCTTCAGCTCCTCCGGATTGAAGATCACGTACTGCCCCTTCGTGAACTCGTAGCCCTTCACCATCTCGTCCTTCTCGACCTTGTCGCCGTCCTTGGAGCACACGTACTGCTGCTTCAGGCGTGCGCCATCCTTCTTGTGCAGCCAGTTGAAGCTGATGGCGGCCGACGACTCGCCGGTCGAGAACAGTTTGATCGGCACGGAAACGAGGCCGAAGGACAGCGTGGCGGAACCAAGCGGGTGTGCGCTCATGGGTTAAGATTTCACCCTTATGCCGGCAAAACGGAAGCCCGGGCCCGATCCGCTCAGTCCCTACCGTGCCAAGCGGTCGTTGGACCGCACGCCGGAGCCCGGGGCCCGTCCCGCGACCGCAGCCCCCTCCGCCGGCGGCCTGTTCGTCGTCCACATGCATGCCGCCCGGCGGCTTCACTGGGACCTGCGCCTCGAGATGGACGGCGTGCTCAGGTCCTGGGCGGTCCCGAAGGGCCCCTCGCCCAATCGTGCCGACAAGCGGCTCGCGGTCCACGTGGAAGACCACCCGCTCGAGTACGGCGACTTCGAGGGGATCATCCCCGAAGGCAACTATGGCGCGGGCGCCGTGATCGTGTGGGACCGCGGTCGCTGGGTACCGCTCGAAGACCCTCATGAGGGAATGAAGAAGGGGAAGCTGCTGTTCGAGCTGCACGGCTACAAGCTCAAGGGCAAATGGACCCTCGTGAAGCTCAAGAAGGGCGAGAAGGAATGGCTGTTGATCAAGGAGAAAGACGGCTACGCCGCGACAGACGGCGCCCTGCCGCCCGAGTCCGTGCTGTCCGGGCTCACGGTCGAGGAGCTGAAGGCGGGGAAGGACCGCACGGCGCCGGTAGTGAAGGAGCTCGCGCGCCTCAAAGCCCCGCGGCGCACCGTGACGCTGGAGCAGGCCGAGCCGATGCTCGCCGAGACGCGTGAGCAGCCGTTCTCGAAGCCCGGCTGGCTGTTCGAGCTCAAGCTCGACGGGTACCGCGTCCGCGCGGCGCGCCAGGCAGGAGAAGCGCGGCTCGTCACCCGCAACGGGCACGACATCGCTCCCGCGTTCCCCGAGCTCGCGCGCCCCCTGGCGGCGCTGCCGTACGAGGGATTCATCCTGGACGGTGAGCTGGTCGTGCCGGATGAGGCGGGCCGGCCGAGCTTCCAGCGCCTCCAGAACCGCGCCAAGGTGTCCCGAGGGCTCGAGGTGCGGCGCAGCGCGGTCGAGACTCCGGCGGTGCTGTACGTGTTCGATCTGCTCGCGTTCGAGGGCTACGACCTCGGTCCTTTGCCGCTCGAGCAGCGCAAGGCCCTGCTCGAACAAGTCATGCCGCGCGTGGGCCCGATCAAGTATCTCTCACACTTCGAGCAGGACGGCGAAGCGTTGTATGAACAGGTCGTGAAGATGGGGCTCGAAGGGATCGTCGCGAAAAAGGCGGACTCATCCTACCGCGCCGGCCGTTCCCCCAACTGGCTCAAGATTCGGGCGGACCGGACCGACGACTTCGTCGTGGTCGGCTTCACCCGGCCGAAGGGATCCCGCTCGGGGTTCGGCGCGCTCGACCTGGGCGCGTACGAGAACGGGAAGCTGGTGTACGCCGGGCGCGTGGGCAGCGGGTTCACGGCCGCACAGCTCAAAGAGGTGAGCGCCGTGCTGGAGCGCGGCGTTCGGCCCACGCCCGCCTTCACCGGGCCCGTCCCCCAGGACCCCGGGCATACCTGGGTCGAGCCCACGCTCGTCGTGGAAGTCAGATACAAAGAATGGACGGACGAGGGGCTGCTCAGGCAGCCGGTGTTTCTCCGTTTTCGAGATGACAAGAAGCCTGAGGACTGCGTGATCGACAGAGCACGGAGCAGGGAGCAGTCCGAACCGATGCCGGACCCATCGCCGTCGCGAACCGCTCCCGGCTCCGTGCTCCGTGAAGTTAAGTTCTCCAACCTCGACAAAGTCTTCTGGCCGGAGGAGCGCTACACCAAGGGCGACCTGATCGAGTACTACCGGACCGTATCCAAGTGGATGCTGCCCTATCTCGCCGATCGGCCCCTGGTGCTCACGCGCTTCCCCGACGGTATCAACGGGAAGTCATTTTTCCAGAAGGACGCGCCGGAGTATGCCCAGGCGTTCGTCCGAACGGTCACGATCTGGAGCGAGGACTCGCAGCGCGACCTCGACTATTTCGTGTGCGACAACGAGTCCTCGCTCCTCTACATCGCCAACATGGCGGCGATCCTGCTCCACGTCTGGTCGTCCCGCGTGGCGACCTTGGAGAAGCCCGACTGGTGCATCCTGGACCTCGATCCGAAGGAGGCCCCGTTTACCGATGTGGTCACTGTTGCGAAGGCCGTCCAGGCGTTGTGCGATGATATCGGCCTGCCGACGGGCATCAAAACGAGCGGCTCCACCGGCCTGCACGTGCTGATCCCGTTGGGCCGGCAGGTCACCTACGAACAGTCCCGCACGCTCGGCGGACTCCTGGCGCGGGTCATCGCGGCCGAGCTGCCGGAAATCGCCACAGTAACACGCCAGGTCCAGAAACGGGACGGCAAGGTGTACCTCGACTACGTGCAGAACGGCCACGGACGCTTGCTCGTCGCACCGTTCAGCGCGCGCCCCTTGCCGGGCGCACCCGTGTCGATGCCGCTCAGGTGGAGCGAAGTGACGCCCAAGCTCGACATCAGGAAGTTCACGATCAAGACGGCCCCTGCCCGGATGCAGAAGCTGGAGGAAGACCCGCTGCACCTGGTGCTCGAGCTCAAGCCCGATCTCGTCGAGGCGCTGGAGCAGCTGCATGGCCGCGTCGGCTGAGCTGCGGATCGCGGTGGGCGAGCGGGGGGGCGACGTGTCGGGGCTGCTGCTCCGCCCGGACGGCGCGCGGCTGCTGTACGTGCTGGCGCACGGCGCGGGGGCGGGGATGCGCCATCCGTTTCTCGAGACCGTCGCGCGGCTGCTCGGGGAACGGGGGATAGGCACGCTGCGCTATCAGTTTCCCCACATGGAGCGGCGGGCCAGCCGGCCCGATCCGCCCGCCGTTGCGGCTGCGGCGGTGCGGGCCGCGGCGGCCGAAGCGGCCCGCCTCGCACCGGGGCTGCCCCTGGTCGCCGGCGGCAAGTCGTTCGGCGGACGGATGACGTCCACGGCACAAGCAGAGGAGCCGCTGCCGGGCGTGCGAGGTCTCGTGTTCCTCGGTTTTCCGCTGCACCCCCCCGGACGGGCCGGAGATCAACGGGCGGAGCATCTCGCCCAGGTGCAGGTGCCGATGCTGTTCCTGCAGGGCACGCGTGATGACTTCGCCGACCTGACGCTCCTGAAGCCGCTGATCAAGCGGCTGGGCCAGCGCGCCACGCTGCATCTAGTGGAAGGGGGGGACCACTCCTTTCACGTGCTGAAGCGGTCGGGTCGGACGGACGCCGACGTCATGGGCGAGATCGCAGATGCGATCGCCGAGTGGTCGGCGACGACCGTGAAGTGAGCGGGCTGGGGTCTCGCGGAGCGACTGGGTATTTTTGTCGCGTAGCGAGACGCCAGCCCGCTCACGGGAGAGCGCATGCCGAACTATTGGATCGTGAAAACCGAGCCGTCCACCTACAGCTTCGACGACCTCACCCGCCAGAAGACGGCCGTGTGGGACGGCGTCAAGAACAACCTCGCTCTGAAGCATCTGCGCCAGATGAAGCCTGGTGACCGTGTGCTGGTTTACCACACGGGTGACGAGAAGGCCGTGGTAGGCGTGGCCGAGGTCGCTTCCGAGGCGTATCCCGACCCCAAGCAGAAGGACCCCAAGCTCGCGGTGGTGGACCTGAAAGCCGGGGAGAGACTGCCGCGGCCGGTCCCGCTCGCCGAGATTAAGAAGGAACGGGCGTTCGCCGATCTGGCGCTGGTGCGGATCGGACGGCTATCGGTGATGCCGGCGTCCCCGGACCAATACAAACGGCTGCTCGTGCTCGGTGGATCGAAATAACGGACAACCGACTGGGAGACTGATCTCATGGGCAAAGGCGATCTCCGCACCAGGCGTGGCAAGATCTTTCGTGGCACGCACGGCAACGCGCGCAGCCGCAAACGCGAGAAGGCGCTGAAGCGCAAGCGCGGCAAGGAAGGGCAGAGCACCGGCAAGGAAGGGCAGGGCACCGGGAAGGTCGGGGCGAAGCCCGCATGAGGGCTGGGCTCGTCCTGTGGCTCGGCCTCGTCGCCGCGCGACCTGGCGTCGCGCAGGACCGGTGGCAGCTGACGCTCAATAGCGGCACGACGCTGTGGGATCTGCGCCTCGTCGGGCTCGCCGGCGACACGCTCGTTGTGCGCCACGCCGACTCGACGTACGCGTTCCCGCTCGCGCAGGTCGACGAGATCCGCCTGGTGCAGAAGTCCACGCGGCACATCACGCCCGAGGCGGGTCGCTACGGGGGAGTGTTGGGCGGGGTGGACGACGAGGTCCACCGGCTGACGCTGTACTCGGTGCCTGAGCGGCGCGCCATTGTGCAGCAGGTCTTGCAGGCCCACCCCCCACCCTGACCACTCGTTCGCCGGACCGCCGCATTCTGCTGGTCGACGCCGACGCGTTTTACGTCGCGGTCGCCCGGCTCGTCGACCCAGCCGGCGCGGGGCAGGCGCCGCTCCTGATCGTGGGCGGCTCGGCGGAGCGCCGCGGCGTGGTGACCTCGGCGTCGTACGAGGCGCGCGCCTACGGCGTTCACTCCGCCATGCCGATGGCGCGCGCCGTGCGCCTGTGCCCGAACGCGACGGTGGTGCCGGTCTCCTGGGAGGCGTGCGCCGGGAAGAGCCGCGAGATCAAAGACGTGCTGCAGCGGTTCACCCCCGCGGTGGAGCAGGCGTCGAGCGACGAGTTCTACCTCGACCTGACCGGGACGGAACAATTGTACGGCGGCGAGCCGCTCCCGACCACGGCGCGGCGGATGCGCGAGGCGGTGGCGCGCGAGACGGCGCTCGTCGTCTCGATCGGCGGGGGCACTTCGAAGCTGGTCGCCAAGCTCGCGGCGGGGGTCGCGAAGCCCCGGGCCGGGACGCCCGCGGACGGCGTCCACGTGGTGGCTGCGGGAGCGGAGCTCGAGTTCATGCGACGGTTCGCCCTCGCCGACATTCCCTTCATCGGACCCAGGTTCCAGGAGCGGCTTGCGAAACTGGGCCTGCGCGCGGTGAACGACGTGCTGCGGTGCGACTCGGAGACGCTGGTCGGTTGGCTGGGGCGGCGCGAAGGCGAGTGGCTCGCCGAACGGGTGCGCGGTATCGATGCCTCACCGGTCGAGCCCCAGCGCGAGCCCAAGTCGATCAGCCGGGACGAGACGTTTCCGCAGGACCTGGTGGAGGACGACGCTCTAGCTGCGCGGCTGCTCCTGCTGGCCGACCGCGCGTCCGCCGACCTCCGAGAGGCCGGCCTGCTCGCCCGTACGATCACGGTGAAGCTGCGCGACGCCGACTTCACCACCCGCCAGGCAAGCCGCACGCTCTCCGACCCGGTGCAGTCGGAGCGAGCGGTCTACGACGTAGGGCGGGAGCTGCTGCGCAAGCTGCGCGCGGCGCGGCGAGTGCCCGCCCGCCTCCTCGGTATCGCCGTCTCGCAGCTCGTGACGGGCGACGCAGGCGTGCAACTCTCGCTGCTCGACGAGGTGCCGCCCCGCGAAACGGAGCGTGATCGCACGCTCTCCCGCGTGATCGACCAGGTGCGCGAAAAATTCGGCCCCGACGCGCTGGGACGCGGCCCGCGCGAGCGTTAGGCTACAGGGCGCCGACGGCGCTCGCTGCTTTCGCGACGTCGCGCGGCTTCACCCAGAAGATCGCGCCATAGCGGCTCATCCCGGCGCAGACGCCGCTCACCGCGGTAACGTTGATCTTTGCGTCGCCCAGCCGCCGCATCACGCTCGCGAGCGCGCCCACTCGGTCGTCGCCTTCCACGACGAACGCCGTCTTCGGCTTCGAGAGCTTGATCTTGGCGGCCTTCGCGGCGGCTTCGAATGCCGCAGCGTCCGCCGGGACGAAATCGGCCTGGGACTTGCGCGCGCTCGGAAAGGCGTGAAAGGCGAGCAGGTTGACCCCGGCGTTCCGCAAAGCCTGGAGCAGTCGGGCGCCTTCGCCCGGTTTGTCCGGCGCCGTTGTGTAGTAGTAACTCACCTTCCGGATCGTGTCGGCCATACCGGCCTCCTCGCTGTGGTCGCCCGACTGACTATCGCTTCCCGTTTCTCCGACCGCTAGACCGGCCGCGCTCACCGCACGTAGAATGCCGTCCGACCGAGCCGCCCCCCGCGCTCAAACCACACGGTCACCGCGCCCCCGCCCGCGGCGGTCGAGAAGGCGCGCCGCAGGTCCTCGGCGCCGGCGATCTTGGCGCGGTTGATCTGCAGCACCACGTCCCCGGACCTGAGACCCGTGGCCCGTTGCATCTCGTCCGGAATGTCGTAGATCAGCGCCCCGTGGTCGCTCTGGATGCCGCGCTCGGCGCGCACCGCGTCGGTCACGGTGACCACCTTCATGCCGCCCAGGATGGCCACTTTCTCGGCGAGCGTGGTGGGAAGATCCGTGACCGTGAGCCGCGCCGTTCGGGCCTGGCCGGCATGTCGGTAGGAGACGGTGAGCGAGTCGCCGGGACCGGTGTCGAGCAGGACCGCCTCCCAGTCGAGGAACGTGCGCAACCGATGACCCTTCGCGACCAGCAGCACGTCCCCGTCGGCGATCCCGGCGCCCGCGGCGGGACCGTTCTCCGCGACTTGTGTCACCCGCAGACCGCCCACCCGCTTCCAGCCGCGCAGGTCCTCCGCGCCGGCGACGTCGAGCCCCACCCACGCGCGACGGACGGTCCCGAAGCGCCGCAGCTCGTCGGCCACGCGCACCGCCCGCTCGATCGGGATCGCGAACCCCACCCCGACCGAGCCGCCGCTCGGGGTCAGGATGTTGCTGTTGACGCCCACGACCTCGCCCAGCGCGTTCGCGAGCGGTCCGCCTGAGTTCCCCGGGTTGATCGCGGCGTCGGTCTGGATCATCCCCACGTAGACGCCGGACTGCCCCTCGGACGGGAGCAGGTTCCGCTCCACCGCGCTCACGACGCCCGCCGTGACCGTCGGCTCGGTATTCCCGAGCAGATAGGCGAAGGGGTTGCCCACCGCGACCACCCACTCGCCGATCTGGAGATCTGTGCTCTTGCCGAGCGGCGCCACGGGGAGACTCGCCCCGTCGATCTTGAGAACGGCGATGTCCGTTAGCGGGTCCTCGCCCAGGACTTTCGCGGGGAAGTCCCGCCCGTCGCGCGCGGTCACCACGATCTGCTCGGCGCCCTGCGTCACGTGCTGGTTCGTGATCACGAGGCCGTCCGGTGGCACGATGAAACCGGACCCGTACCCCTCGACAGTTTGCTCATAGCCGCGCGGCATGAAGAACAGGTCGAACGGGTCGGCGGCCACGCGGCGCTCGCGCCGCAGCACGTTCACGCTCACGACCGCGGGCGCCACGCGGGCCGCGGCGGTGACGATCGCCGTCTGGCGCGAGCGGCCGGGATCCTGGGCGACGGTCGGTGGGGCGGTCAGACCCACCGTCATTCCGAGGACCAGGAGCCGTCGCATGGCGAGAATTCTACTACATGGGGACGAATCCGCAGCCGTGCGAGCGACGGGCCGCGTGGCCGTCAGGCTTCGGCGGCTCTCGGTGCCTGTCCCCTCCGCCACCGCTTCATTGCCACCCAGCCGAGCGTCGCGACCGTTCCGAGCGGGATGACGATACCGAGAGACTGAACGACCAGCGCGAAGAGCCACACGAAGTTGCGCCACGCCTGCTTGGCGGCTTCGGCCACGACGCTCGAGCCGGGATGCCCTACCACGGGGGGTGGCTCGTGTACGCAGATCGTGAGCGTGCTGAGGGCCGCGTGCGCCTGCAGATAGCGGAGCCGCCCCTCGTAGCGCTCGATCTCTTCGCGCACCCGTGCCAGCTCCTGCTCGACATCCAGGACGTCTTTGAGCTTGCCGGTGCGCGTGGCAATCAGCTCGATCAGCCGTGTCTCGAGGCGTCTGGCGTTCGCCATGCGGGCGATGGCGTCCGTGAACTCCTCGCCGACGTCCTCGGCGCTGACGTTCACCGACTCGAGTTTGCCGATCGGTGCGAGCCCGCTCAGCCCCTCGTCGAACCGGTTCGCCGGGACCTTCACTTCCAAGGTCGCTGAGCGGAGCTGGCCGCGGCCGGTCTGCATCGCCGTGTTCGCGACATACCCGCCGAGCTGACGGGCGAGCTGGCGCACCAGCGCGACCGCGGGCTCGAGCGAGTCCAC
>QHTK01000073.1 GCA_003220795.1 Gemmatimonadota bacterium
CCTTCTCTCTGAGCAACGAGCCCCTCTACGTGGTCGACGGCGTCGCGGTCGAGCCGGGTCCGAACGGCACGCTGAGCTGGCTGAACCCGCACGACGTCGCGTCGATCGAAGTGCTCAAGTATGGCGCCAGCACGGCGATATACGGGGTGCGCGGGGCGAACGGCGTAATCGTAATCAAGACGAAGGGGTCGCACTAACCTCTAAGGGGGTGGCGCCGAGATCGCGCACCAGCCCGACGCAGGCCGCCGCCGTCAAGAGACAGACGCCCCCCAGCATCACCACGTCCAGTGGCGCGTTCGGGTTGCCCTCGCCGAACACCAGCCGGATGAGCGGCCCGAACCCGATCGCGGCCACGATCTCCGGGATGACGATGAAGAAATTGAACACGCCCATGTAGACACCCATCCGCTCGGGCGGCACGGCGGTGGACAGGATCGCATACGGCATCGATAGAATAGACGCCCACGCGATTCCGACGCCCACCATGCTGAGCGGCAGCAGATATTTGTCGTGAATCAGGTACAGCGAGAGCAGTCCCGCCCCGCCGCACACCAGTGCGGCGGCGTGCACTGTCTTGCGGCTGGTCCGCTGCGCCAGCCGCGGCAGCGCGAGCGCTACCAGGAAGCAGGTGATCGAATAGAACGCGAAAGTGAAGCCGCCCCACTCGATGCCCTGGGTATAGCGGGCCGACTGCGGATCGGTGGCTCCGAACACGTGCCGCGCCGTGGCGGGCACGAAGAAGAGCCACATGCAGAACAAGCCGAGCCAGGTGAAGAGCTGGACCACCGCGAGCTGCCGCATCGTGGCCGGCATCTCCCGAATCGCAGCGGCGATCTCGCCGAGCAGGGGCCCGAGCCCGCGCCGGCCCCGCCGCGCGCGGTCCCACGCGGCCGGGTCCTCGGGCGGGAACTCGCTCGTGGTCACGATCGTCCACAGCACGGCGAGGAAAAACACCACCGCGCCGACCTGGAACGAGTGCTTCACCGACAGCGGCACACCGCTCGCCGTGCTCCCCTGCACGCCCAGCCAGCTGAACACGAGCGGCAGGGCGTTGGCCAGGCTGGCGCCGACGCCGATGAAGAACGACTGCATCACGAACCCGGTGGTCCGTTGGGACACCGCGAGCTTGTCGGCGACGAACGCGCGGAACGGCTCCATCGAGATGTTGATGGACGCGTCGAGTATCCAGAGCAGCGTCGCCGCCATCCACAGCGCGCTCGAGGTCGGCATGACGAACAGCGCGATCGACGCCAGAACGGCGCCGGTGAGAAAGTAGGGACGGCGGCGCCCCAGCGGGCCCCACGTGCGGTCGCTCAAGGCGCCGACGATCGGCTGCACCAGGAGCCCCGTGAGCGGCGCGGCGAGCCAGAGGAGCGGCACCTGGTCCGATCGGGCGCCCAGCCGCTCGTAGACCGCCGACATGTTGGCGAGCTGCAGCCCCCAGCCGAACTGGATGCCGAGGAATCCAAAGCTCATGTTGAACAGCTGCCAGAATCGCAAGCGCGGCCGTTCCATGGGCACGGTGCCGTTCATCGCAGTGGGCGCAGAATCTGCAGCTTGCCGTCGTTCCGCGCCACGACGATCAGGCGGCTGCCGTCCGCCCGTTTCACGAGCCCCAGGTGGCGCACCTGCCCGTCGATCATGAGACCGCTCTGCTCCGCGTCGACCGCCGCGAAGCGACCGTCGCCCGTGCCGGAGAGCAGCAGGCCGTAGCTGGCGTCATACCGTCCGAGCACGGGTTGCACGTCGTAGACGTTCCCCGCGAGGAGGAGATCGGTTCGCCCATCGCCATCGAAGTCCGCCGCCAGCGAGGCGTAGACGGGCGCGAACTGCGCCTCGACGGGGAGCGGCCGCAACGTGAACGTGCCGTCGCCGTTGTTCCAGGCGACCGAACTCGCGAACACGCGCGCTTCCAGCACCGTCGCCTGCTTCAGCTCCGCCGCCGGGAAGATGTCGTCGACGCGGCTGGCCCCGAAGTCGGCATAGGAGGGGTAGCGGCTGCGCAGCTGCGGGATCAGCCGGACCAGCTCGTCCCGGCCGGCGAGCGGGTAGCTCACGCCGTGCTTGTAGAACGTGAGGATCTGTTCGAGCGCCCCGTTGTGCCCGAAGTCGTGCACGTACAGCCGCGCGGGCTCGGTCGGGGACGCCCGGAGGTAGGAGTTGAGCCCGAGGTTACCCAACACGAGATCGGCGCGGCCGTCGCCGTTCAGGTCGACCGCCGCCAGGCTGTTCCACCAACCCTCCGATCCCCCAAGCCCGGCCTGGGCCGTCCGGTCCACGAGCCGGCCATTCTCGTTGTGGAAGACGCGCACCGGCATCCACTCGCCCACCACGATCAAGTCGAGCCGGCCGTCGTGGTCGTAGTCGGTCCACGTCGCCGCGGTGACCATCCCGGCCTGGGCGAGCGCCGGGGCCTGCTCGAGGGTGACGTCGTGGAAGTGTCCCGTGCCGTCGTTCTCGAGCAGGTAGCTGCGAGGCGCGACGCCGTACTGGCCCGCGACGACGCGCCGGCCCACGAACAGATCGGGATGGCCGTCGCCGTTCCAGTCCCCCACCGCGACGCACGAGCCGGTCTCCGAGAGCCGCGGGAGCGCCTCTGCGTCCCGGTGGAAATTCCCCTTCCCGTCGTTGATGTAGAGGCGGTCCTGGAGCGCAGGGTGACCTCCCCAGAACTCGTTGCCGCCGCTCACGACGTAGAGATCCGGGTACCCGTCGCCGTTGGCATCGAAAAACGTCGCGGCGACGTCCTCGGCCAGGCTATCGGCCTGGAATGCGGGCTGCGTGCTTCGGCGGAACGTGCCGTCCCGCTGCTGGATGAAGAGCTCGCCAGCCTGCCATTTGGCGCCGCCGACGTAGAAGTCGTCCAGTCCGTCACCGTTCACGTCCGCGACGGCCAGGGCAGGGCCTTCGCGCGACAGCACGTGCGGAATCAGCGGCTGGCGGTTGTAGTCGTAGAAGGAGTTCTCCCGGTGCTTGAAATCGACGCCGATCCGGTCCGTGACGTCGGCGAAAACGGGGGCTAGGGGCTGGGGGCTGGGGGTCAGGGCCGTGGCGTCTTGCTGTGACAGCGCGATGGCCCGGTCGACCGCGACGTGCGTTAACACCTGAAAGCGCCGGTCCGGCCAGATGACGATCAGGGAGTCGATCTCGTTGGACGTGCCCAGCCCGAAGTGCAAGCGGGGATCGACGGAGGACTGGAAGCCGCGCGTGGGCATCTGCTCCAGCAGCTGGGTCGTGCCATGCTGCTTGACGATCACCTTCGCGCCGATCCCCGCCGTGTTGGCTCCGGAGCCCCGCAGCACGACCGTCAGGTACGAGTTTCCGTTGAGCTCGCGCGCGTGGTTGCGGTAGATCGCGGCCGGGGCGTTGAGATTGTTCACGACCAGGTCGAGGGCACCGCTGTTGTTCAGGTCCGCGTAGACCGCGCCGTTCGAGAACCCCGGCTGCGCCAGGCCCCACGGTTGCGCCATGTTCGTGAACGTCAGGTTGCCGTTGTTGCGAAACGCGTAGTTCGCGATGGGGACGTGGGGCATCAGATGCGTCAGGCGCCGCAACAGCCCCGAGCTGATGCCGGACGCCAGGGCGGCCTGGACGGCGGAGTCGCGTACCGCCGCGAGGTAGTCCAGGTCGTTGGGCCGGCGATAGATGCCGTTGGTGACGAGGAGGTCCTTGTTGCCGTCGTTGTCCAGGTCCGCGAACAAGGGCGCCCAGCTCCAATCGGTCGCGTGCACGCCCGCCAGATAGCCGATCTCGCTGAAGCGCACTGTGCCGCCCACGACGCCGCGGTTGAGCTGCAGCGTGTTGCGGGCGTACTGCGGGTAGTAGCCGGCTTGCTCCTTCATGTGTTCAATCGGCCACGGGTCGGCGTTGGCGGAGGTCTTGAGGACGTCCTCCCGCTCGGGCAGCATGTCGAGCACCATTACGTCGGGTCGCCCGTCGTTGTTGTAATCGGCGGCATCGACGCCCATGGAGGCATGGCTGGTGTGCCCCACCGCACTGGCGATGGACTCGGTGAACGTGCCGTCGCAATTGTTGATGTAGAGAAAGTCGTTCTCCTGGAAGTCGTTGGCGACGTACAGGTCGGGACAGCCATCGAGGTTCACGTCGGTCGCGACCACGCCCAGGCCGTATCCCTCGACACCTCCGTAGATGTGGGCCTGCTCGCTCACATCCACGAAGTGGCCCCCGTCGTTGCGGAACAGGCGGTCACCTGATCGTGGATGGCGCGGCTCGCGTTGCGGGTGGGTGCTCGGCCCGCGCTCGGCGTGGGTGGAGTAGTTGAGGAGGTACATGTCCAGGTCGCCGTCGCCGTCGTAGTCGAAAAACACGGCCTGGGTGGAGTAGCCGGCGAAGTCGAGTCCATACTCCTTGGTGCGGTCGGTGAAGGTGCCGTCGCCGTTGTTGATGTACAGGACGTTGTGGCCGTGCATCGTGAGATAGCTCATGGCGGAGACGTAGATGTCCAGGCGCCCGTCGCCGTTGACGTCGGCCATGGTGACGCCGGTCTTCCAGCCATCGGGATCTGCCACGCCGGCGCGCTCGGTGACGTCCTCGAACCGGTAGTTCCCCAGGTTCCGGTACAGCCGATTGGGACCCACGTTCGACGTGAAGTAGAGATCGGGGAGCCCGTCGCCGTCCACGTCGCCTACGGCGACGCCGCCGCCGTTGTAGTAGTTGAGGAAGTTGATGATGTTGAGCGCGGTATCCTGCTCCGGCACTTGGTTGACGAACGTGACGCCCGTGGCGCGGGGGGACAGAAGCTCGAACAACGGGGGGGGCTGCGGCGTCCTGGTGCAGGCGGCGAGGAGCAGCAGTAGCCAACGCGTTCCCACGTGCCTTATCGCGCTGGCCGAATCCGGATCGCTTGCCCGCCCCCGGGAGCGAGGACCAGATGGAGGCTCGTCCTCGCGTCGACGGCGCGCTGCGAGATCGAGACCGGCAGGGGGTTCGTGAGCCAATGCGCCCCGGGGCCGTCTGCGTAGATCTCGGCGACGTAGCGGCGACCCGGCGTCAGGAACGACAGCGGGATGTCGAACGTGCGCCCTTCCTCGTCCGTGATCGCTCCAATGAACCAGCTCGGGGCGTTCCGCTCGCGCCGCGCCACCACGACGTAGTCACCGATCTTGCCCGCGAGCACGCGCGTGGTGTCCCAGTCGACCGCCACGTCGCGGATGAACTGGAAGGCGGGCTGGTGCTCGTAGTTCTCGGGGAGGTCCGCCGCCATCTGGAGCGGCGAGTAGAGCACCACGTAGAGCGCGAGCTGCTTGGCGAGCGTCGTGCGCGGCCGGGGCTCCTCGGGACGGCGGGGCCGGCCGGTGCCGCGCGCGATCAGGATGTCGAAGATGCCTGGCGTGAAGTCCATCGGCCCGGCGAGCAGTCGCGTGAAAAAGAGAATCGTCTCGTGCTCCGGCGGGTTGCCCCCCTCGCCCCCCCAGGCATTGTACTCCTGGCCGCGCGCCCCCTCCCGCGTCATCATGTTCGGGTAGGTGCGCCGCTCCCCGGTGTCGTGAATCGGCTCGTGGACGTCCAGCATGATGCCGTACTTCGCGGCCGTCTCGATCACCTTGCGATAGTGCCGCACCATGTACTGTCCGTGGTGCGAGTGGCCTTCGCTCGTCAAGTCGGCGACGTAGCCCGACTTGACGGCGTCGAGGCCGAGCGAATGGTAGAGCGCGAAGGCGCTATCCAGCTGGCGCTCGTAGTTTTCGATTCCCCCCGACGTCTCGTTGTGGATGATCAGCTTCACACCCTTCTCATGGGCGTAGCGCGCGACCTCCGGGAGATCGTAATCGGGATAGGCTCGCGTGAACGAGAAGGCGTTGCGGTTCTGAATCCAGTCGCCGTCCCAGCCCAAGTTCCAGCCCTCGACCAGCACGCCGCCCAGTCCGTTGGCGGCGGCGAAATCGATGTAGCGTTTCGCGTTCGCAGTCGTGGCGCCGTGCTTGGGCCCCGAGCTCCAAGTCATCGTGCCGATGTGCATGCCCCACCAGATACCGACGTACTTCATCGGCTTGATCCAGCTCGTGTTCTCGAGCACGCTGGGCGGGTTCAGGTTCAGGCCGAGCACCGACGGCGCCAGATCGGTGGCGCGGTCGGCCAGCTGAATCGTGCGCCACGGCGTCACGAACGGCGTGTGGCCGCGCACTTTGATGCCGTCGGCGTACGGCGCCAGCGCCGCGTGCAGCGTGCGATTCTCCATGCGCGCGCCCCGCAGGTTCAGGCGCGCGTAATCCACCAGATTCGCTTCGTGAATGACGATGAACGTGCGGCCGTCGCGGGTCTCCAGCGTGAGCGGGGTCTGCACGCTGTCGATCACGCTCACCGGCGAGGACGAGTACAACATCTCCGAGCGGTCCAGCCTCGGCCGATTCGACGGGATCCACCACGCCCGGGCGTCGTCCGCCAAGGCGAACTCGGTGAGTTCGTCCGTGATGACGAAGTCCTGGAGGGTGGGCTGCGCCGGTAGCTCGTAGCGGAACCCGACGCCGTCGTTGAAAGCCCGGAACACCACGGCGAACCGCCGTCCCTGGGGCGCCGCTTCAGCGACGGCGACCCGCAGCTCGTTGTGATGGTCCCGCACGCGGGCGACTTCGCCCCACGGCTGGGTCCAGGTCTCGTCGACCGCGTTCCGGCTCGTGTCGACCAGGCGCAGCCCGTCGCGCAGGGGCGCCGCGCCCTGAAACTCGAAGCCGAGCAGCGACGGCAGCAGCAGCGCTCGACCGTCCCGTCGCAGGCTGTAGTACAGCTTGCCCTCGTGGATTTCGACCGTGGCCTCGTTCCGACCGTCCGGTGAGGCGACGCGGAGCTGGGCCTGGGCGGAGGCGACGCAGAGCGCGAACGGCAGAACCCTCGAAACGAGGTATATTCTGCGATAAGGCTGCGCTCTCTTACCGGGGGATTCCAATGACCTCGCTCTCATCGCGTTCCCTCTTGCCCGTTGGTCTCGTGGTTCAAGTCGTTGCCGGATGCTCTCATGCCAGCGGAACGCGCCAGACGAGCCCGCCTGGCCCCGCGACGGTGACGTCTGAAGATATTGAACGCAACCCCGGCCAGCCGATTGAAAAGGTGCTGCAAGGACGGTTCTCCGGCGTCGAAGTCAGCCGGACCGCTGACGGCGGCATCGCCGTGCGCATCCGTGGCGCCTCGTCCTTCAACGCGAGTACCCAGCCGCTGTATGTAGTCGACGGCATCCCGATGCAGCCCGGTCCGAACGGCAGCCTGACCGGGATCAATCCGTACGACATCGAATCGATCCAGGTCTTGAAGGACGTCGGCGATACGGCGATCTACGGAATGCGCGGCGCCAACGGCGTGATCGTCATCAAGACGAAGCGGCCGGGTCGGCGGTGACACGCTCAGGGACGCGCCGCCACTGACCGGTTCGTCGGTGCGGCACGGAACACGAGCGGCCGGTCGTTGTTGCGGGTCACCACGTAGCGGGGCCCATCCCGGGTCCGGACGCGCGCGATATCACGCGCCTGTCCGGGCACGAAAAAGCCGCTCTCGACGGTGCGGACCGGCGTGAAGTTCCCCTTGCCGTCGCCGCGCAGTAACAGGCCGTAGCTCGCACTCATCCTGCCGATTTCCGGCTGCACGCCGTCGAAATTCCCGGCCAGGAGCAGATCCCGCGTGCCGTTCCCGTCAAAGTCCGCAGCGAGGATGCCGTACACCGGCGCCAGCTGGGCCGCGAGCGGCAGAGGCACGAGCGTGAACGAGCCGTCGCCGTTGTTCCTCGCGAGGGCCGTGGCGAACGTGTACGCCTGCTTCTCGACCGCACCGGCCAAGTCCGCAGCCGAGAAGATGTCGGTCACCGTCTGCCCGGCGTACTCCTGGTACGTGAGATAGCGAGTCTTGAGGTAGGGGAGGGCGTTGACGAGCTCGTCTCGCATCGCGAGCGGATGGCTCACGCCCCCGCTGTAGGTCGCTACGATCTGCTGCGCGGAGCCGCTCCTGGCGAAGTCCTTCACATACATGGTCACGGGCTCGGTCGCGGTCGCGTGGAAGCGCGTGTTGAGGCCCAGGTTGCCGACGATGAAATCGACGCGCCCGTCCCGGTGGCCCGTGAAGTCGCCGGCCACGATGCGATTCCACCAGCCGTGGCTCTGCTCGAGCCCAGGGGTGTTCCGGCGGACGAGCTTCCCGCCGCCCGCGTTGTGAAAGATCGTGATCGGCATCCACTCCCCCACCACGACGAGATCGAGGCGGCCATCGCCATCCACGTCCTGCCACACCGCGTCGGTCACCATACCGACCCGTGCCAGTTCGGGTGCGAGTGTCGCGGTTACGTCGGTGAAGTGGCCGTGCCCGTCGTTCTGGAGCAGCATGCTCTGGGGATCGCTGCCGTAGCGCCACGGGACCACGCGCCCACCGACGAACAGGTCGACGTCGCCATCCCCGTCGTAGTCGGCGGCCACGACGCGTGATCCGCTGATATACTCGGACGGCAGGTTAGCGGTAGCTTTGCGGAAATGCCCTCGCCCGTCGTTCAGATACAGCCGGTCCTGGAGCGCGGGGGACATGCTCGAGAACTCGTTGCCACCGCTCACGACGTAGAGGTCGGGGTGGCCGTCGCCGTCCGCGTCGAAGAACACGGCGCCCAGGTCCTCCGATAGGCGATCTTGCTCGAAGACGCTGCGGTCGCTGCTCACGAAGCGGCCGTCGGGCTGCTGGATCAGGAGCTCGCCCGGCTGATCTCTCGCGCCCCCGATGAACAGGTCATCGAGCCCGTCGCCGTTCACGTCCGCCACGGCGAGGTACGGTCCCTCGGTCGACAGCAGCTTGGGGATGAGAGGTTCTCGGTCGAAGTCGACGAAGTCGTTCTCCTGGTGGACGTACGGGAGCCCGATCCGGTCCGTGATGTCGGTGAAGAGAGGGGTTAGGGGTTTGGGGCCATGGGCGGGGGCTGCCACCGCGTGCGCCTGGCGGATGGTGACGCGCTGGTTCGTCGCCACCATCTTCGAGACGCTCACGCGGCCATCGGGCCACTGCACCGTCACCGAATCGATGGTATCGCGCCGCCCGACGCCGAAGGTCAGCAGGTAGTCCACGCTCGACTGGAAGCCGCGCGTGGGCTCTTCCTCCTGGAAGAACTGCTCCTTCCCGCTCCACAGCGTCACCGTCGCGCCGATCGCGAGCCGGTTGGCGCCCTCTCCCTCGAGTTGGACCTGGAGATAGTGGTTCGGGAGCAGCGTCCGGGCGTTGTTGCGATAGACGAAAGCTTCCTGGTCGACGTTGTTGACGACCAGGTCCGGCGCCCCGTCGCCGTCCAGATCCCCGTAGGCCGCGCCATTGGAGAAGCTCGGCGTGTTCAATCCCCAGGCGGCGCTCTCGTTGGAGAACGTCAGGTCACCGTTGTTCCGGAATGCGTAGTTCGGCAGCTTCGTCGAGCTCATCGCTGCCGTGAGTTTCAGGAAGTCCACCTGCTTGCCCTGTGTGGCCGCGCGCATCGTCTCGTTCTTCCCCAGGAACGCGATGTAGTCCTGCGACGTGACGTCCTTGGCGAGGCCGTTCGTCACATAGATGTCCTTGGAGCCGTCCAGATCGAGGTCCGCGATGAGGGCGCTCCAGCTCCAGTCCGTGCGGGCCACGCCGGCCAGCTGGCCGATGTCCGAGAACGTGCCGTTGCCGTTGTTGAGATGGAGCATGTTGCGGGTGAACTGGTAGTGAAAGCCGTTGCGGACCTCGGCCTGGAGGCGGTGCCAGTCCTCGAACGACGTGGTGGTCTTGAGCCGGTGTTCGTCTTCGGGTAGCATGTCCACGACGTAGATGTCGGGCCAGCCGTCGTTGTTCACGTCCGCGATATCGAGCCCCATCGACGACAAGCTGATGGAGGGCATCTCCTGCTCCAGCCGCTCAACGAAGGTCCCGTCCCCCTTATTGATGTACAGATAGTCGCGCTCGAAGAAGTCGTTTGCGACGTAGATGTCGGGCCAGCCGTCCCCGTTCACGTCGCTCACGACGACGCCCAGGCCCAAGCCGATCTCGCTGCCGTAGATCCCGGCCGCCGCGCTCACGTCCACGAAGTGCCCCCCGTCGTTGCGGTACAGCCGGTCGCCGCCGAGCGGGTCGCGCACGTTCCGGGTGTTCTCGAGCGGCATGCTCGAGACGGGGCGGGGCGAGTTGTTCACGACGAACAGGTCCAGATCGCCGTCGCGGTCGTAGTCGAAGAACACCGCCTGGGTCGAGTATCCCGTGTCCGCGACGCCGTAGGCGGCCGCCATCTCGACGAAGGTCGGCACCCCGTGCGCATTCAGGCCCTGATTGATCCAGAGCTCGTTGGCGCGGAGCGCTCCCGGCACTTTGCCGGCCTTGCACACGTAGATGTCGAGTCGCCCGTCGCCGTTCACGTCGGCCAGCGTGACGCCTGTGGTCCACGACCCGTCCTTGTTCCGCAAGCCCGCCTCTCGAGTGACGTCCCGAAAGTGGAACTTCCCCTCGTTCAGGTACAGCCGCGGGCCGCCCTGATTGGAGGTGAGCACGATCTCCGGCAGCCCATCGCCCGTCAGGTCGCCGATCGCGACGCCGCCGCCGTTGTAGAAATTACGGTAGGTGAAGACGTTCAGGTCGTTGGTCTCGGTGAGACGATTCTCGAATCGCACGCCGGTGTAGCTGGAGGGGAGCAGGGTGAACAGCCGGCTGTCAGCGGGGGGCGCTGCGGCGGACCCGGCGGCACCGGAGCAGGCGGCGACGAGACACACAGCAGAGATCAGAAGCTGTAGGGCCGCAAGAAAACGTAGGGGCGCAGCGTGCTGCGCCCCTACCGCGACCTCCACACCCTTCACAACCTTCACAACCTGTTACGTGCCTTCTCCGCTCAGTACCCGGGATTCTGGGTCAACATTGGATTCGCGTCCAGCTGCTTCTGCGGAATCGGCAGCAGCACTCGGAACGCTGCGCTTGCCGGCTTGTACCCCCACGCCTGCGTGTACTTGCCGTGCCGGATCAGATCCTGGCGCCGCTTGGCTTCGCCGGTGAGCTCGAACCGGCGCTCCTGGAGGATAAGGTCGCGAGTAATGGGCCCTGCGAGCGCCGGCGCGACGGTTTCTTTGGGACGGGCGCGCAGCTGATTCACCAGCGCCAAGGCCGTGGGATCCCCTGGGGTCAGCTCGTTCAGCGCCTCGGCCTTGATCAGGAGGATCTCGCCCAGGCGGAACCAGGCGTAATCGTTGCCGTTGTTCTGGGCCACGTGCTTCGCATCGGCCGGCCACTTGTAGAGTCGAGGGCCTTCGCCTTCGGTGGCCTGCGTCTCATCAGCGATGTTGATGGTGAAGACCAACGGGTTGCCGGCCCGGTCCTTAGCCGGCGCGCCGGTCTCGACGTTGTTCTGCGGTCCTTGCAGGATGACGTTCCGGCGCCGGTCGGCCGCATCGAACGCGTTGTACGTCTCCGCCAGGATCGCGAAGCCGTTCCAGGGCGTGGGCGTGTACTGGTTGTAGTGCAGCGACCGCATCACGAAGTTGAGGCCGATGTCCGCCACGGGAGCGAACTTGATGACCAGGATGTTCTCCTTCGACGTGGCGTTGCCGGCCCGGAAGCTTTGCGCAAACGAGTCGGCCAACTGATATCCCGCCGAGGAGTTCAGGATGTTGTTCGCCGCGGCGATGGCGGCCTGGCACGCGTTCTGAGAACCGATCTGCACGGTCGTGCACGAGTTGTAGGCCGTAGGACTGACGCCCACGTCCTTGTCGAACACCGCGGCGTTCAGATACATACTGGCCAGGATGGCATCGACGCCGCCTTGCGTCATGCGCCCATTGTTCTCCGCCGGCCACGTGGCTGGCAGCGCGGCGCGGGCGGCTGTCAGCTCCGACTGGATGAAGCGGAATACCGAGTCGCGCGTCGCGCGCGGCCGTGCCTGGATCTGCGTCGTGGTGGCGATCGGCACGCCGCCGAACGCGTCCATCAGGAAGTAGTAGTAGAAGGCCCGCAGCGTCCTGGCCTCGGCTGCGACGGTGTCTCGACTCGTGAACGTCAGGGTCGGCAACACCTCGAGTAGCGCGTTGGCGCGCGCGATGCCGGTAAACGCGGTCACCCAGATACCGTTCCCAAAACCGTTGCCGACCGGGCTGACTGGCGTCCAGGTCTGGTGGTGCAGCTCGAGCCATTGACCGCCGTCGTACCAATCCGAGCCACGCGTGGGCACGATCATCTCGTCGGTGCTGATTTCGCTCACGTTGTAGTAGTCGTCCAGCGTGCCCCGGAGCTGAGCGTAAATGCCCGCCAGGCTGCTGAGCACTTCCCCCTGGTTGCGGTAGAAGTTGGCCGGGGTAATCGCACTGGGGGGGTTTTCGTCCAGGTTCGTGCATCCCAGGGGCACCAGCACCATGCCGAGGAAAAACAGCCCGAACAGCCCCACCGCTCCGATCGGCTTCGTCACAAGTGATGTCGTCATAGGACTCGAGATCCTCAGAACGTGAGTCGGAGGCCTCCGGTAATGGTGCGGGGGCGCGGATAGCTGAGATAGTCGATACTACGCGCTTGCAGCCCGGCGCTCGGATTGAGCCCCGAGGCCAGGTTCGAGACCTCCGGATCCAAGCCCGAATAGCCGGTCAGCACGAACAGGTTGTCGGCCGACACGTAGAGCCGGGCACTGCGGGCCGATCCGCTCAAGAACGGTACGTCGAGTCGGTACTCCACCGTGAGATTCTGCAGCCGCACAAACGACGCGCCTTCGACCCAGCGGGACGAGTAAATGGCCGGCTCGTGGATCCCGGTCGGATCGGTCAGGGCCGAGAGCAGGAAGTTCTTGTCCTGCAACGCGTCGCTCTTTGTGCCAAACACGAGCGCGGTGTTGTTGAACACGTCCTGTCCCACCGCCGCCCGGATGAGGAAGCTCAAGTCGAACTTGCCCCAATTCACCTGGCTGTGCAGGCCGAGCGTGAAGTCCGGGTTGGCGTTGCCGATGATGGTATAGTCGTTGGCGGTTGGCTTCAACGTCTCCCCATTGACACATCCCGCGCTGGCTGCGACACAGGCGAACACCTGCTGTCCCGCCGCGTTCACGCGGAGAAAGCGCGGTCCGAAGAATGTGCCGATCGGCTGTCCGGGCAGGATGCGCTGGGCGTCCACGTTGGACTGGCCCTGACCGCTCACGGTACCGGTGGCGATGGAGCTGAACGGGCCAAGATCGACCACCCGGTTCCGCTCGGCCGCGAACACCAGTCCGGCCCGCCAGGTGAAATTCGGTCGGGACAGCGCCAGCGCGTCGATTGAGATCTCGAGACCCTTGTTACGAACCTTTCCGACGTTCGCGAGCCGCTGCTCCGCGAAAGCCGGCTGCGCGTTCGACACCTGCAACAGCAGATCGGAGGTGTTCTTGACATAATACTCCACGCTCCCGGAGACCCGGTTATTCAGGAAGCCGTAGTCGAGGGCCACATTGAACTGCGCCGTCTGCTCCCATTTGAGGGTCGGGTTGGCATCTCGGGTCGGGATCACACCGGACACCGGCACACCGCCGAACGGATAGCGCGCGCCAGGATCAGGACTGAGCGTCAGCAAGGAGGAATAGGGGGGGACGCCCGGATTGCCCTGCAGGCCGTATCCGGCGCGCAGGCGCAGCTCCGAGAACCCGCGATCGCGCAGGAAATTCTCTTCGCTGATTCGCCACGACCCCGACACCGCCGGGAACAGCGCCCACTTATGCCCCACCGCGAAGCGGGACGAGCCGTCGTAACGCAGCACCCCGGTCAGGAAGTAGCGATCCTTGAGACCGTAGTTGGCCCGGCCGAAGAACGCGACTTGGCGGCTCAAGTCTCGCCCCGAGAAATCCGTGATGGTTTGGGCGGCGCCGGGGTTGTTGAAGAGCAGCGCATCGGTGACGTATCCCTGACCTTGAGTCGTCAGGTTACCGGTGTTGAATTTGCTGAACTCGTACCCACCCACGACGTCGAGACTGTGGATATCGCCGAGCTGCCGGCGCAACGTCAGCAGCGTTTGCAGCGTCACCGTGGTGTTGTCGAGACTCGATTGGCGCGCCAGCCCGTTATACTGGGCGCCCACCGGGCTTGCCTTCGGGAGGTAGATGTTCCGGAAGCCATCCGAGCGATCCACCCCGACATTCACTTGCGCCGTGAGCCCCGGCACGAGATCGAGCTCGGCCGTCGCGTTGCCCAGGGTGCGGGTCGTCTGGCCGATGTCGGTGATCTGGTTCGCCAGCGCCACCGGGTTGCGCACCGAGGTCTGACCGAGCAGCTCGTAGTAGTTGGTCAGCCCGCTCGCCGGGTCGACCACCCTCACCGGTTGCGTCGGGTTGAATATCGCCACGTTCTGGAACACGCCGCCTTCGAACCCAGCTGTGCTCTCGAACGTGATATAGTCATTCTTGGTATGCGACGTAGTCACATTGAGGCCGAGGCGCAGCCGGTTGTCGAACGCGTTGTGGGTCGCATTGAGGCGCCCCTGCACGCGCTGGAAGCCGTTGGAGATCGCTATCCCCTCCTGGTTCATGAAATTGAGCGACGCGCGATAGCGTGTGTCCTCGCCCCCGCCGGCGAACGACAGATTGTGATTGTGCGTCACGGCGGTGCGCGACACCTCATTCTCCCAGTTGGTGTTGTACATGATCCTGGTGGTATCACCCGGATTGGGTCCTATCTTGACGAGTTGCCCCAAGGCCGCTAGGTGCGAGGGACTCAGGCCGCCCAACTTGCCCGCCACCGAGTCCTTGAAGACGGTCTGGTTCGAGCAGAGCGTCGGCCGGCTCGCACAGGTAGAAGTTGAATCTGACCGCCAAACGCTAACCTGGCCGTTAACGAACTGCCCGTATTGATCTCCGTTCAGCACGTCCAGGTGGTTCGACGCACTCGCCATCGCCACGTAGCCGTCATACTCGACGCCGGCTCCGCTGGAGGTGGAGCCCTTCTTCGTCTCGATCAACACGACGCCGTTGGCGGCCCGGCTGCCGTAAATGGCCGTCGCCGCGGCGTCCTTGAGAATCGTGATCGAGCCGATGTCCGAGGGATTGATCAAGTTGAGCGGACTGCGGGGCAGCGGCGGCTCTCCGCCGACACCGAAGCCGCCCGGTTCGGTCGGCACGTTGTTGATGGGGACTCCGTCGATCACGTACAACGGCTCGTTGCTCGCGCTGATCGATGTGCCGCCGCGGATGCGGACCTGCGCGCCGGCCCCGGGCTCGCCGTTGTTCTGAATAATCGTGACGCCGGCGGCCCGACCCTGGACCATGTTGTTGACGTTGTCGACTACTCCCACGTTCGCAGAGTTCCCGTCGATCGTCGAGACCGATCCGGTGATGGCCTCGCGCCGCTGGGTGCCGTACCCGGTCACCACGACGGCTTCGAGAATCGCCGCCGCCTGCGTCAGCGTGATGTTCGCCGTGACCGTCCCACCCGGCGTGATCGTGACGTCCTGCAATTGCGGGCTGTACCCGATGCGGGTCGCCCGCAGGCGGTGGATTCCGGCTGGTATCCCGCTCAAGAGGAAGCTGCCATCGATGTGGGTGAGCATGCGGTGCGGCGATCCTGCAATGGCGACTTCGACGCTGGGTAGGGCCTGTTGCGTGGTGGCGTCCACAACCTTACCCGTGACAGCGCCGGTCGAGTCCTGCGCGCCGAGCTGCGCGACCCACACCAAGCTGCTGAAGAGCACCGGAACGACATGACGGACGAGTGCCATACGTCTGCCCCTCGACAAAATGGGGAATGGAAGGTCGGAACGGTTTGATTCTGCCCCAAAACGGGGAGTTGTCAAGGATCGTGAAAACTGGCACAATGTGAGGCCAGTGTCTCACCTCGCTCGCCCTCGCCCAGCGCCCCTCCTCGGGGTCCTCTCGGCGCTCGCTCTGGCAGTCGGATGCCGGACCGCGTCGCCTCCTGTCACGCGGTACGACCCTGCGCACGACCTGGGGCCGCTGTTCCAGGATGTTCAGCTTTCGGGGATCTTTGCAGACTCGAAGACATTCGTCGACGCCGGGCCCCTCCTCGCGCCGGCCGAGATGGCCGACCGGTACGCCTCCGCTCGAGGCTTGGCGGGGTTCAGCTTGCAACGCTTCGTGGAGCAGAACTTCGAGTTGCCGCGGCCGGTCGGGGAGGGCTTCCACGCCGACCCTGCCCGCACGATGGAAGACCACATCCGGGCGCTCTGGCCCGTGCTCACCCGCCGGCCCGACACGGCGGACGCGCGCTCGTCGTTGATCCCGCTGCCGCAGCCGTACGTCGTCCCCGGCGGCCGGTTCCGCGAGGTCTACTACTGGGACTCGTATTTCACGATGCTGGGGCTCGTCGCGAGCGGCCGGACCGATCTGGTGCGCAGCATGCTCGACAACTTCGCGTACCTGATCCGGACCGTCGGGCACATCCCCAACGGCAACCGGACGTACTATCTCAGCCGCAGCCAGCCGCCGTTCTTCGGCGCCATGGTCGGGCTGTACGCCACGGCGACCGACACCACCCAGGCGCTGACCTACCTCGATGCGCTCGAGTTGGAGCACGCCTTCTGGATGGACGGTGCGGAGCGGCTCGCGCCGGCGCAAGTGTACCGCCGCGTCGTGCGGCTGCCCGACGGATCAGTGTTGAACCGTTACTGGGACGACCTTGCCGAGCCGCGGCCCGAGTCGTATCGCCCGGACTACGAGCTGGCGCAGACACTGCCTGCGCCGCAGCGGGAGGCGTTTTACCGGAACGTCCGGGCTACGGCCGAGAGCGGCTGGGATTTTTCGAGCCGCTGGCTGCGCGACCCGAAGGACCTGCGTACGCTGGAAACGACCGAGCTGCTCCCGGTCGATCTCAACTGCCTCCTCTACCACGCCGAGCGGACGATCGTCGCGCTGCGGCGCGTCCGCGGGCGGCCGGGAGACCGGGACGTGGCGGACCGGTTCGCGCGCGCCGCCGAGGCCCGTCGCCAGGCGCTGCTCAACGCCTCGTATGAGCCGGGCGCCGGGTTCTTCTTCGACGTCCGCTGGCGGACGGGCGTGCGCGTGACGGATCGCCCCACCATCGCCGCCGCGGCCCCACTGTACTTCGGGCTCGCCACGCCCGACCAGGGTCGCAAAGTTGCCGCGCAGCTGGAGCGGCTGTTCTTGAAGCCGGGCGGATTCGTACCGACGCTGGTCGCCTCGGGTCAGCAGTGGGACGCGCCCAACGGGTGGGCGCCGCTCGAGTGGCTCGCGATCGAGGGGGTGCGCCGCTACGGGCGTGGCGACCTGGCCGCTGTCGCGCGCGATCGCTGGCTCGCCTTGAACCGGCGGACCTATCGTGCGACCGGCAAGATGACCGAGAAGTACGACGTCGTGAACCTCGAGCGGCGTGCCGGCGGCGGCGAGTATCCGACGCAGGACGGGTTCGGGTGGACCAACGGGGTGGCGCTGGCGCTGCTCGGGCAGGCGAGCTCCGAAAAAAGATAGCGTCGGGGATGTATGAGGGACTGAAGTCCCACCTCGGCGGCAGCGCGTCCTTAAGGACGCCCCCCGGCCGAGCAGGGACTTCAGTCCCTCATACACAATCGCAGGACGGCACTCGATCAGTCCCCCTTAGTCGCTCTTCGGTCGCAATCGCTCCAGCACGTACGCCGTGGTGATCAGCGCGGCGTGGGACAACCCCTGCGGAAAGTTGCCCAGCTGCTCGCCCGTGGCGGGATCGATTTCCTCGGCGAACAGGCCGAGCGGGTTGGCGCGTCGCAGCAGATTGTGGAACAGCCGCTCGCCCTCGTCGAAATCGCCGGCCATGGCGAGCGTCTGCGCCAGCCAGAAGCTGCAGGCGAGGAACGCGCCTTCGTCGCCGCCCAAGCCGTCGGGGGATTTATAGCGATAGATGAGTTCCTCGCACGACGTGGCGAGCTCGCGCCGCACTGCCGCGATGGTGCTCCGCACGCGGGGGTCGGCGCGGGGCAGGAACCGCACCTTGGGGATCACGAGCAACGCGGCGTCGAGCTGGGGCTCGCCATAGACCTGCACGAACGTCTGGCGGACGGGATCCCAGCCGCGCTCCAGCACCTCGGCGTGCACCAGCTCGGCCTCGCGCTGCCAGCGGGCCGTGTCGCCCGGGAGGCCGAGATCGGCGGCGATGCGCGCGCCTCGGTTCAGCGCCACCCAGGCCATGACCTTGCTGAACACGAAGTGCTTCGGCTCCTGGCGCGGCTCCCAAATGCTCAGGTCCGGCTCGCGCCAGTGCGTCGCGGTCCAGTCCACGAGATGCTGCAGCACCTTCCACACGCCTTCGGTCATGGCGTGATGGCGCCGCCAGATGTCGACGGTGTCGAGCAGCTCGCCGTAGACGTCGAGCTGAAACTGCTGGGCCGCGCCATTGCCCACGCGCACCGGCCGCGCACCGCGGTACCCGTCGAAATGCTCGAGCACCTGCTCCGGCAGGTCGCGCCGGCCATCCACGCCGTACATGATCTGTACGTGACGCGCGTCGGCCCGCCGACACACCCGCTTGAGGAACTGCAGGAACCCGTCCGCCTCGGCGTAGAACCCCACGCGGTCGAGCGCGAACAGCACGAACGCCGCATCCCGCAACCAGGCGTAGCGATAGTCCCAGTTCCGCCCGCCGCCCCCCCCCGGAGTTTCCGGCAGCGACGTCGTGGGCGCGGCGATGATGGCGCCCGAGGGCTCGTAGCAGCACAGCTTGAGGGCCAGGGCGCTGCGCTCCACTTCCTGGCGGTACGGACCCTGGTACTGCAGCCGCGAGGACCACTCGTCCCACCAGCGGGCGGTCGCGTCGAGTTTCTCCTGCGAGCGGTAATGCGCGACGGCATATACCTCATCGTCGTCGCACCGCAACACGAACCAGGCGGCCTCGTCCATGGCGAGGCTCAAGCGGGCGGTGGCGCGCGCGGGCTCGATCTGCCACGCCACGTCCGGCGCGGAGGAGAGGGTGGCGACGTCGTCCTCCGCGTCGGTGGCGAGCACGCCGCAGGCGCGCCGGGCCAGCACGGGCTGACGCGTGCCGTAGTCGAACCGGGGCTCGAATACGACCTCCGCCTCGCAGGCGCCCCGGGTGCACTGCACGCGCCGGTGAATCTCGGTGCGCCCCTCGCGGGCGGGCCCGGCGGGCATGAAGTCCGTGACGACGAGCACACCCCCGGATTCGATGCGGAACGTCGTCACCAGGATGTTGGTGCCCGGGAGGTAACGGTGCTCGGTCGTCGCCGGCACCGTGGGCGCGATGCACCAGCGGCCGCCTCGGACCTGATCGAGCAGCGCGGCGAACACGCTGGGCGAATCGAAGCGGGGTGCGCACAACCAGTCGATCGAGCCGTTGCGCCCGACCAACGCCGCGGTGTGGAGGTCACCGATCACGCCGTAATCGCCCACGGGGAGGAAGCTCATCGCGCCGGAAATCTACGTACCCCGGAGGCGCGGCGACGGCGGTGCATTCCCACGGCCCTGCCGGTAGATTATTCGGGCCGTCGTCTCTCGAGAGGCTGTCGTGCGCCCGCGTGGTTTCATCCTGTGCCTGGCAGGCTTTCTGGTCGCCTTCCCGCTCGTCGCGCAGTCGGCGCGCCCCGGGATGGTGGTGTTGAATCTGCGGTTCGACGGCGCGTACGCCAACGTGCTCGAGCCGGGGGACACCGCGGTGGTCCGCGCCGCGACGAGCCGGCTGCTCGCCACGCTGCGCGCCTTCGACGGCGTCGCCGTCGTCGATTCTGCTACGGTGGCCGCCGCGGTGACCGCCGCCGAAGCCGACGGCAATCCGTGCGACAATGCGTGCGCGCGAGTCCTGGCGCGGCGGCTCGGTGCTCGCTGGGTGGCGAAGGGCACCGTCTCGAAGACGAGCAACCTGGTCTGGCTGCTGCGCGCGGAGCTGTTCGACGCGACCACGGGCAAGGCGGTCCTGGCGGACAACTACGAGCTGAAAGGCGACGCCGCCCGCATGGCGCCGGCGGGTGCGCACGTGTTTGCCCAGCGGGTCGAACGGGCCGTCGCGGAGCGCCACGCCGCCGCCGTGGATCCGTAACCCGGTGAACGAGGAGGTCCTCCATGCGTCCCGCGTTGCTGCTTTCGCTGCTGCTCGCCCCGATCGCCATCGCCGCTCAGGAGACCGCGTCGGACACGCTCCTCACCGTCGCGCATTACCTCGATTGGGAGCAGGCGAGCGAGCCGCAGATCTCGCCCGACGGCGCGCAGATCGTGTACACCCGCCGCTGGGTGAACAAGCTGGAAGACAAGTGGGAGTCGGCGCTGTGGATCATGAACGCGGACGGCTCGCATCAACGCTTCCTCGTAAAGGGATCGGGTGCCCGCTGGTCGCCGGACGGGACGCGGATCGTGTATCTCGCCGAGGGCGAGACCAAGGGGACGCAGGTCTTCGTGCGCTGGATGGATGCCGAGGGGGCGGTCACGCAGGTCACGCGCGTGGAGGAGACGCCCGCGGACGCGCGCTGGTCGCCCGACGGCAAGGCGATCTCGTTCGCGATGCTCGTGCCCGACTCGACGCCGTGGAAGATCTCGATGCCGCAGCCGCCCGCGGGCGCGAAGTGGACTCCGGCGCCCCGCGTGGTCGATGAGCTGCACTACCGGCAGGATCGTGTCGGCTTCATGAAACAAGGCTTCACTCATCTCTTCCTCGTTCCGGCGGAGGGCGGGACGCCGCGCCAGCTCACCGCCGGGCACTGGAACGTAGGGGCCCGCTTCGACGGTCTGTCGGGCCGCGTCGGCTACGACTGGACACCAGACGCCAAGACGCTGGTGTTCGACGGGCTGCGCGACACGACGGGGGACGATCAGTACCGGGTCTCCCGCATCTACGCGCTCGACGTCGCCACGGGCGCGATCCGCACGCTCGTGTCCCGCGCGGGCTATTGGGCCGACCCGACCGTCTCTCCCGACGGACGGACGGTCGCCTTCACCGGGTACGACTCCAGCGAGCACACTCACCGGACGTCCGACTTGTACACCATCGGGATCGATGGCTCCGGCCTGCGTGATCTGTCGCGTACCCTCGACCGCGATCCGGGCGACCTCACCTGGGCGCCGGACGGCAAGGCGATCTATTTCACCGCCCCCGATCGCGGCGCTATCAACGTCCACGTGGCGGACCTGGCGGGTGGCGTGCGCGACCTGACGCAGGGCGCGCAGGTGGTGTCGCTCGCCTCGGTGGCGCGGACCCTCGTGGCGGTTGGGGTCCTGAGCGACCCGACGCATCCCGCCGACGTGGTGCGGCTCGATCTTCGCAAGCCGTCGGGGCTCGCGCGGCTCACGCACGTGAACGACGACGTCCTGGGGGATAAACGGCTGGCGCGCACCGAGGAGATCTGGTACGGCTCGAGCGGCGGCACGCGGGTCCAGGGGTGGATCGTCACCCCGCCGTCGTTCACCGCAGGCAAGAAGTATCCCCTGCTGCTCGAGATCCACGGCGGCCCGTTCGCGATGTACAACGTCGGATTCAGCTACATGTTCCAGAACTTCGCGGCGAACGGCTACGTGGTGCTGTTCGTCAACCCGCGCGGCAGCACCGGCTACGGGGACCGCTTCTCCAACGGGATCGATCACGACTATCCCGGCCCAGATTACGACGACCTCATGGCCGGCGTGGACGCGGTGATCGGGCGCGGGTTCGTCGATACGACCCGGATGTATGTGTCGGGCTGCTCGGGGGGCGGCGTGCTGTCGAGCTGGGTGATCGGTCACACGACGCGCTTCGCCGCAGCCGCGGTGCGCTGTCCCGTGATCGACTGGATCGCCATGGCGGGCCAGACCGACATCCCGCTCTTCACCTACAGCTTCTTCCACCAGCCATTCTGGGAGAAGCCCGACGAGTGGCTGGCGCATTCGTCGCTCATGTATGTGGGCCACGTGACGACGCCGACGCTGCTGATGACGGGGGAGCTCGATCGGCGCACGCCGATCCCGCAGACCGAGGAGTACTACGCGGCGCTCAAGATGCGGCACGTCCCGACCGTGATGCTGCGGTTCAGTGACGAATTCCACGGCACGGGATCGAAGCCGTCCAACTTTATGCGCACGCAGCTGTACATGCTCAGCTGGTTCGAGAAGCACAAGGCAGCCGGGGAGGCCGCGGCCAGCAGTCAAGGCACCCGGTAACCGGCGCCACACGGGAGGTGCGCATGTCCTGGTTGAGGGAATCAGCAGGTGCCGTGGTCGTCGCTGCCCTCGTCGCTCCGGCTACGGCGGCGGCCCAGGGCCTCCGGCCGCAATTCGGCGTGGCGGCCGGTGTGGCGCTTCCCACGGGCGACTATCACGCGGCCGCGAGCGGTGACGGGTTCAATAGTGCTTGGGAGGGGATGGCGCTCGTCGCCTTGAAGCTGGCCCGGTGGCCGGTTGGGCTCCGCGCGGACGCAACCTATGGCACCAACGGCGCGAACGACCAGCTCAAGGCGGCCCTCACTTCCTCCTTCGGCCAACCGTCGGACGAGAAGACTAAGCTGCTGGGCGGAAACGTCGATCTGACCTACGCGTTTGGGTCGGCTGCTCGCGTCCAGCCGTACCTGCTTGGCGGGATCGGGGTGTACCACATCACGATTTCGGTGACCTCGGGGGGCTCCGCCGCGGATAACTCCGGGACCAGGTTCGCGTGGAACCTGGGTGGGGGGGTGGCCTATCGCGTGCGCGGCGCCGCGTTGTTCGTGGAAGCCCGCTCCCTCAACGTGGCAGCGCTGGCGGGCTTTCCCAGAACGACGCTGCTCCCGATCACGGCCGGCGTGCGGTTGGGCGGCCGCTAGGCGGCCGCTCGCCCTGGAGCGGGGAGCGCCGTTACGGCCCGAGCCGCGCCTGGAGTCGATAGCGGCCCCCGAACACCCCCCCGCCGAAGCTTCCTGCGACGGCGACGTAATAGGTACCGGGGCTGAGCGAGCGCGTCAGGCGCGAGCAGAAGTTGAGATGGGTCCGGTCGATAAAGCCGGCGCTCGTGATGAAACTGCTCCCGGCGTCGAACAGACCGATTGCCGTTGCGTCCTCGAGCGCAAAACCGCAGGCCGCCCCCCAGCCCGAGGTCTCGAACGTGTAGGTCGCGGCCGCGGGAATCGTCACGCGATACACATCGATGGTCGCGGTATCGATGATCGCACCCTGCGTATAGCCACCGATCGCCAAGGGAGTCGCCCCTGCGATGGTATGGCTGGGCTCGAGCTGGATCGGCAACCCGATCGAGAAGGAAACGCGATGCGGCCCCGCGCCCAAGACCGTGAAGGCACTCGGGACCGCTGGGTCGCCGAACGCGCCCCACAGCCTGCCGGGACTGCCCACCTGTTGATCCCCGCTCTCGTCGGTGCCGCCGTAGAGGAAGTAAGACCCGTCCTCCACATCGCTGAACGAGAATTCCCCTCCCGCTTGGGCGAGCACGGTCTGCACGGTGGCCCCCGTGGCCGCGGAGTAGAGGCGCGCATAGCGCCGCGCCGGCGGGCCGTGACTTTGGGTCAAGCTGTTGTACGCGTTCACCAGTCCCGCTCCGTACCGATTTGCCGGACCGACCGCATAGCTCGTCAGGCGGGAACGCAACGCGGCCGCCGTCAACGCAGGGTTCTGAGCCAAGAGCAGGGCGGCCACGCCCGAGACATGTGGTGCCGCCATCGACGTGCCTTCCGCATACGCGTATGCGGGCGCTTTACGGGTGAAGTCCCACGCGGTAGAAACGACCAGATCGGTCAAGTCGCCAAGACCGAGGTTGCCCCCCGGGGCTCGGATGCCGACGAATGAGCCGAAGCTCGAATACGGGGTCGGGGAGCCGTCAGGGCCCACCGCAGCGACGGCCAGGACCTCCGGGTAGGCAGCCGGATACTCGGGGTCGGAGCTTCCAGCGTTGCCCGCCGCCGCCACGAGCAGCGCGCCAGCGCTCGCGGCGCTCTTGATCGCGTTGTGCTCCGTCGTCCCACTGTCCGGACCTCCGAAGCTCATGTTGATGATCCTGGCACCGCTACTCGCCTGCACCGTGCCGCCCGCTCCGTTGTCCGCCGGTAGACCCGCCGCGTAGAGGATCCCTTGGGCTTCGTCGTACTCGTTCCCGAATCCCCCAACGCCGAACGCGCGCACGGGACGGATTCTCACCGTCCAGTTCACGCCGGTCACGCCGATTCCGTCGTTGCCCACGGCCCCGATCGTGCCCGCCACGTGAAGGCCGTGGCCGAAATTCACGGGAATGAAGCAGGTCCCGGTTGAGCTAAGAGTGTATGACGCTGGGATGGTCGGGTCGGGGTCGTAGCCGTTCCCGTCACCGGCATTGCTGACCGTGTCACGGGTGCACAGGATCAGGGAGTCGACCAGACTGACGAAGTCGTACCCGTCCGCCGTCAGGTTCGCCGCGATCGCCGGATGGTCGAAGCGAATCCCGTCGTCCACCACGGCGACCAATACCGAGGCGCTCCCGGTGGTAAGCGACCAGGCGCGCGGCAGGTCGATGAGACCGTAGTGCCAGGACTGGTACGGGTACAGCGGATCATTGGACGTCGTCTGCGCCGCCGCGGCGGCGGCACCGTCCATCCCGTTCAGGGAGCGGGCGGTCTCATCCAGCCAGATGAGTCGATTGCGCGTCACAGCGGCGATGGCCGCGTCTTGGCGCAACGCCGCCGCTACTGCGTCCAGCTGCGTCGTGTCCGCAACGCGGATCCTTGCCGTGAGGATCGTGGGTGAGACGCCCGCAACCGCCGCGCCCTGAAGTGCCATAGCGGCCAGGCGCGAGCGGATTGCCGTCCCGAACGCTCGCACGCCCGCCGGCGCCGCGAGCGCTGCCGTGCCCACGGGCGGTGCACCGAGCACCGTGTGCCGGAAGGTGGCAATCAGGTCGTGCGGCGTAAACGCCGGACGCGGTCCTCGCGTGAGGTGCATTCCGACGGACAGCACCGGCAGTCGCGGCAATGAAGCCGTTCTCGAAGCGGTGCGTGGCACCAGCGCCGCCACCGGGGCAGTGCCGAATGCGGGGACGGCCGCGCTGACAGTGATGATGCCGCTGACGGCCGCGGTCCGTGGAATCCATCCGGTTGGTGCGGTTTCCCCGCTGCAACCGGCCAGCGTGAGCGCAACCAAGGCGATGACGAGGGTCCGCATTTACGAAAGATGGCGCAGCTAGCGGGCGCCGGTCAACGCCTGTTTCACCCGCTCCTGCAGCGCCTGCAGGTGCCCTGTGAGCCACCCTTCCTCCCGCATCCCTTCTGCCCGCGTCGCCGCCACCCACGCGGCCATGATACCCGAACGCTCGACGTACCCGACCACGCGTGTCGGGTCGTCGCGGCTCACGACGGGAAGCAGTTCGACCTCGTGTTCGAGCAGCTTGACCAGGGCGTGCTCGAGCAGCTCATCGGGGTACGCCGTGGCGGGCGGCTCGTCCGCGACCTGGAGCACCGGAGGCTCCATCACGTCCCGGACCTGGAGGAGATGCAGCGGGTTCACGATGTATTCGCGCGTCAGGTGGTACCCACGGCGCGCGACCTTCTCGGTGAGGATCGAGCGCTTCATGAGGAGCACGGTCACCGCGTGGGCGGCGGCGCAGGCCACGAACAGTCCCGCGAGCACGTTGACGTCGTGTGTGAGCTCCAGGACGAACACGACGGCTGTGAACGGCGAGCGCATCGTGCCGCCCATCATTGCCCCCATGCTGATCGCGGCCCACAGTCCGGCGTCGCCCGCCGGGATCCAGGGGGCCGCGAGAGCGCCGAGCGAGCCCCCCATGATGAGGAGCGGCGCAAGCACGCCCCCGGATGTGCCCGAGCCCAGGGCCGCAGCCCAGATCACCGCCTTCGTCAGCAGCAGCCCGACCAGCGCGACGCCGACCAGCCGTCCGGTGAGCAGGTCGTGGATCGTGTCGTAACCGACGCCCAGCGCCCGCGGGTAGAGGAGGCCGCCCAATCCTACCACGGCGCCGCCCAGCAGGGGCCACCACATCCAGTGGACCGGCAGCTTGCGGAACAGGTCTTCGCAGGCGTACACCAGCCAGGTGAGGAGCCCCGACCCGAACCCGGCTACGATACCGAGCCCCAGCGCGGCGAAGAGCTCCGGCCACGCCAGCAGCGCGTGGGGCGTCACCGGGAACAGCGGCCCGCTGCCGAGCAGCGGCACTCGCACCGCCCCCGCGACCGCTGCCGCGCAGGCAACCGGAATGAAGCTGCGCGGCTTCCATTCGAAGAGCAGCAGCTCTATCGCGAGCAGGGCCGCGGCCACCGGTGTGCCGAACACCGCCGCCATCCCGCCCGCGGCGCCCGACACCAGGAGCGTCTTGCGTTCGGCGGGCGACAGGTGAAACGCCTGGGCGAAGAGCGAGCCGAAGGCGCCGCCCGTCATGATGATCGGCCCCTCGGCGCCGAACGGTCCGCCCGTGCCGATCGCGATCGCGGAAGACAAGGGTTTGAGGATCGCGACCTTCGCGGACATGCGGCTCTGACCGATCAAAATCGCTTCGAGTGCTTCCGGAATGCCGTGACCGCGGATCCGCTCCGATCCGAACCGCGCCATGAGGCCGACCACCAATCCGCCGAGCACCGGGATCGGGAGGACCCAGAGGCCGAGCCGGCTGTCGGCGGGTGACGCGAGCGTTCCCGCGAGGCGGTGGAAGTACGCCAGGTTGGTGAACAGACCGATCAAGCGGACCAGTCCCAGGGCCACGAACGCGCTGATGACGCCGATGAGGGCGGCCATAATCGCCAGGCGGACGACACGCCGGTCGGCGGTGAAATCGCCGAGCGGTGCGTCGACCGAGGGAGTGGGGGCCATTGGGAGACAGGAAGGAATGTAACCACGGTGCCGCGGCTGCTGTCGCGGCACCGGTTTCGCTCCGAAACCCGGTTTCCGGTGTGCCTCTAGCTTGTGGCTTCTCCTGCTTCCCGCGCCAGTAGTTCCTTCTTTCGCTCGATCCCCCAGCGGTATCCGCCCAGGTCCCCGTCGGCCCTCACGACTCGGTGGCACGGCACCACGATCGCGACAGGGTTCGTGGCGCATGCTCTCGCGACGGCGCGCGTGGCTTTCGCGTTCCCCATCGCCCGAGCGATCTCGGAGTAGGAGCGCGTGCTCCCGTACGGGATCTTGCGCAGCGCTTCCCACACGCGCCGCTGGAACGCGGTGGCGCGCACGTCCACCGGCAGGTCGAGATGCGGCTGGCGCCCGTCGAGATGGGCGGTGATTTCGGCCACCCAGGACCGCAGCGTGTCGTCGTCGCGGGCGATCGTGGCGGCGGGGAACTCGGCGTGCAGACCTTGCTCGAGCGCGGGGGCGTCGTCGCCGATGCCGACGCGGCAGATGCCGCGCACGGTCGCCGCAACGAGCAGCCGGCCGAGCGCGCAGGGGACGACGGCGAACGCGATGCGTGTTCCGGCGCCGCCCCGGCCGTACGTGGCGGGCGTCATCCCGAGCTGCGCGTCCGCGCGCTCGTATACACGGCTGGTGGAGCCGTAACCTGCTTCGTAGAGTGCGGGGCTCACTTTCTTTCTCTCCTTGAGCTGGGTCTTGAAACGGGCGAGCCGGCGCTCGTCGCGATACTGCCGGGGGGTGACGCCGAGCACCGCGCGGAAGGCGCGCAGCAAGCGATGCGGCGTGGTGGCGGCGCTCGCGCTCAGCGTCGCCAGACTCGCGGGTACGTCGGGACGGGCATCGATCAGCCGACAGACCGAGCGGACCAGCGCGATGCGCGGATCCGCGGGGCTCGCCGCCCCCGGGTGACAGCGCCGGCAGGCTCGGAACCCTGCCCGCTCGGCCGCCTCGGGTACCGGGAAGAACGCCACCTGGCCACGACGCGGCTTCCGGCTCGCGCACGACGGCCGGCAATAGATCCCCGTCGACCGCACGGCGTACACGAACGCGCCGTCGAAGCGCCGGTCGCGGGCCAGGACGGCCCGCCAGCGGCTCGCGGCATTCAGATCGGGAACTGCGGCACGGGTCACGCTGGAGAACTTAGCGCGTCCCCGTGCCGCGATCTATCCGGTTTTGGCATCCGAACTTCGTGAGCGGAGCCGACCGGGGTCCTGCTCCGCGACAAAACGACGCAGTCGCTTGGCAGGACCCCGGTCGGCTCCGCCTAGCTCCAGGGTTCGTCTGCCGACGGCCCGTAAATCGACGGGACTTTGCCGTCCGCCATGCGGAGGTAGACCGAGAACTGGCCGCGGTGGTGCACGCTGTCCATCAGCATGTACCACAACACGTCCATCTTGCGAAGATCCCCCATCTGCTTGGGCGCCACGAAGAACTTCACCGTCTTGTTGAGCTCCGCCTCGGGCGTCTTCTTGACGCGCTCCATGAACACCTTGGAGGATTGCTCGTACGACGAGATAACGTCCGCCAGCGTCGCGGGCGCCTTCGGCATCTTGCCGAACTCGATGCCCCCGTCGAGGGCCTGCTCGCTCGCTTTCTGCTCGGTCACGAATATCCAGGCGAGCTCCTTCGCGGACTTGCACTTGGCGTGCGGCTTCAGGTCTGCTTTGGCGGCGGGGTAGGCCTTGAGCACCTTCAACGTGGTGGGAAGCTCCTTCTGCAACGCTCCCAAGAACTGCTCCTTCTCGGTCATGTCTTCCTCCTTGTGAGAGGCGTGACGCAGCTGCTGGTAATACGTCCGCAAACCTGGGTTGATCCTCCCTGTATCTTTTCGCAGTGATCTACACGGTGGGCCACTCCACCCGAAGCCTGGAGACCTTCCTGGCGCTGCTCGCGGAGCACCAGATTCGGCTCCTCGTGGACGTGCGCCGCTACCCCGCCTCGCGACGCTACCCCCACTTCGCGCAGGAGCCGCTCGCCGCTGCCCTCGAGGCCGTGGGGATCGCCTACCGGCACGACGCGGACCTGGGAGGCCGCCGGTCCGCCCGCAAGGATTCAGCGAACACCGCGTGGCGGAGCGCCGGCTTCCGGGGCTACGCGGACTACATGGAGACCCCCGCCTTCGAGCAAGCCGTGGCACGCCTGGTCGCGCTTGCCGGCGCGCCCCCGCCCGTCGCCGTCATGTGCGCCGAAGCCGTGCCATGGCGTTGCCACCGCCAGCTCATCGCCGACGCGCTGGTTGCACGCGGGATCGCGGTGCGGCACAGCCTCGGGGCAGGGGAGGCCCGGGACCACCAGCTGTCGCCCCACGCGCAGCTGCTGGCCGGCGCGCGCATTCGCTATCCCGCACCGCCGGACCAGCCGTCGCTGTGGTGAGCGGCGCGCGCCCCTCGCCGCACGTTATCTTCCAGCCGGCTTCCACGGTTTCGGAGTCGGCTACGCGGCTCGTCTTGTATCTACTCCCCCTCGTGTTGGCCCTGCTGCTCTGCGCGGGGCTCGTCGCGCGCCTGCGGGCCGGCTTCGACCGCGAGCGCGCGCTCGCGCGCCTGGACCAGCTCACGGGAGTCCCCAACGTGCGCGCGTTCTACGAGCTCGCCACGGTGGAAATCGAGCGGGCGCGACGCTACCAGCATCCCTTCACCGTCGCGTTCATCGATCTGGACGAGTTCAAACTGGTCAATGGCCATCTGGGTCGCACGGCGGGTGATGCCGTGCTCCGGACGGTGGCGCGCACCATCTCGGCCGTGACGCGGGCCAGCGACGTCGTGGCCCGTGTGGGCGGGGACGAGTTCGTCGTGCTCTTCCCGGAGACGGGGACCGCTCCCGCCCGGCTCGCTATCGAGAAGGTCCGGCAGGCCGTCTCCGGAATCGTGCCGGCCCACGGCTGGCGCCTCAGCGCCAGTATCGGCGTGGCGACCTATCTCGTCGCGCCCGAATCGGTGGACGTGCTGGTGGGTACGGCCGATCACCTGATGTCCGCCGCCAAGCGGAGCGGCAAGAACGCCGTGAGCCACGAGACGCAGAACGAGGCCGTCGGCGTCCGCTGAGCTCCGGGCTCAGGGCTGCTGGTGCGGCCGCACCCGCTCGAGATACGGCTCGAGCCGGCGCCCGGCGGAACGGAGCGAATCGGCCAGGAGCACGCCGAACACCGCGAGCGCGGCGACCAGCGCCGTGGCCGTCGCCCAATGCCGGGGTCGGAACTGCTTGAGCGTCGGTGCCGTCGCCAGGAGGCCCAGTAGCGAGCCGATCGCGACCACCGCGTCGAAGCTCGCCCGCTGCCAATAATCGGCGTTCAAATGCAGCCACATGCCGAACTCGTCGAAGGTGAGCGCCAGGCCGACACCGTACAGGATCGCGGTGGCCGACAGCCAGCGGCCCGTGGGCCGATTGAAGAGCAGTACGGCGCCCACGCCGGCGAGCAACACGATCCCGTAATTGAGGTGATGCAGATGCGTCCCGCGGAAGTGCGAGTGGATGTCGGGCAACCGACCGGACATGATCAGGAACACGAGGATCCGCGACAGGACGAACGTGAAGGCGAACGCCGCCCACACCTTGCGGGCGAGCACATGGGCGGGCGCTTGCACCGACCCTGACGACTCGGGGATGGCGGGCTCTGTGTACATTGTTCAAAGAGAGACTCAAGCCATGCCGGAAGCGTAACATGTCGCGTCAGAACATCTCAAGCGGGGCGCCGTGGGAGCGGATCGTCGGCTACTCCCGGGCGGTGCGCGTGGGGTCGGTCGTGCACGTGGCCGGCACCACGGCGACCGGTCCGGACGGCAGCATCCTGGGAGTGGGTGACCCCTACGCGCAGGCGGTGCGCGCGTTGCGCAACATCGAGGGCGCGCTGGGGCAGGCCGGCGCCACCCTGCGGCATGTCGTACGCACGCGGGTCTTCCTCACGGACATTGCTCATTGGCAGGCGGTCGGCCGGGCGCACGGGGAGGTATTCCGGGACATCCGCCCGGCGAGTACGATGGTGGCCGTGAGCCGACTGGTGTCGCCGGAGATGCTGGTGGAGATTGAAGCGGATGCGGTGATCGACGACGCTCTCGAGCCGGAACGGAGGTGAGGCCGCCATGCCCGTGACGGACGCGCAGCAAAGCCGGATCGCGACCGTGGCGTGCCCCTTCTGCGCCACCCTCAATCGCGTCGACCTCGCTCGCCTCGAGGATCGGCCGCGCTGCGGCGAATGCAAGCGGCCCATTCTGCTCGATCGGCCGATCGCCGTCAGCGACGCGAACCTGGAGCGGGTGCTCGCCGGCACCGACGTCCCCGTGGTGATGGATGGGTATGCCGATTGGTGCGGGCCCTGCAAGATCATGGCGCCCGTGCTCGACGACTTCGCGCGCGAGCGGGCCGGCGAGGTGCTTGTCATCAAACTCGACACGGACAGGAACCCGGTGACCACCCAGCGCCTCGGCATCCGGGCCATCCCCACCCTGATCGTCTTCCGAAACGGTCGGGAGACGGCGCGTCGGGCGGGGGTGACGCCCCGCCAGGAGCTCGACGCCCTCGTCGCCGCGCCAGCGCGCGTGACGTGACCGGACGCCTGCCCGCGGCGTACGACTCCGGCGAGCGGCGCCCGCCGGCGCGCGTCTCGGACCGCTCGCGCGGCGTGGCGCTGGGGCTGGCCGTGGTGGGAGGGGCGTTCGGTCTGCACCGCTTCTACACCGGCCGGCCACAGAGTGCGGTGTGCATGTGCCTCACCCTCGGCGGGTTCGGGCTCTGGTGGCTCTACGACGTCGTGGTCCTCGCGGCCGGTGATTTTCGCGACGGCGACGGGCGGCGCGTCGTGCGCTGGGAGGTGGGCGAGGGAGGCACGGCGCGGCTCCCGCGCAGTGTGGAGGACCTCGAGGAGCGGCTGCAGGGGCTCGAGACGCAGGTGAGCGAGCTGGCCGAGCGGCTGGACTTTACGGAACGACTGCTCGCACAAGTGCGCGAGCGAAGCACGCTGCCGAAGGGGTGAGAGGCCGGGGAAGAGGGAAGGGGGAAGGGTGGTGCGGGGACCCTTCCCCCTTCCCCTGCCTGTCGCCGGCTCTTCACCGCCTTACCGAATCCACTCCGGGAGCCGTCATGAAGATCGGGGTCCCGAAAGAGACCGCGGCCGACGAGCGTCGCGTCGCGTTGACACCGGACGTAGCCGGGCGGCTCGGGAAGTCCGGCCTCGCGGTCCTGGTGGAGCGCGGCGCCGGAGAGGCCGCGTCGTTCGGTGACGAGGCGTACCAGGCGGCCGGAGCTACCGTCGTGCCGGCTGCGGCGGCGCTGTTCAGGCAAAGCGACGTCGTCCTCAAGGTGCAGCCGCCGTCCCGTGGCGAGGTTCGTCTGTGCCGCGAGGGGGCGGCGCTCGTCGCAGTCTTCCAGCCGTCCGCCGCACGCGACGCCGTGGCCGCGCTCGCGGCCCGTAAAGTGACCGCGTTCAGTCTGGCGCTCTTGCCCCGCATCACGCGCGCGCAGGCCATGGACGTGCTGTCCTCGCAGGCGACGGTCGCCGGGTACAAGGCGGTGCTGCTCGCCGCCGCAGCGGCCGGTCGGCTCTTTCCCATGCTCGTGACGGCGGCGGGGACGCTGGCGCCCGCCCGCGTGCTGGTGCTGGGCGCGGGGGTAGCGGGCCTCCAGGCGATCGCCACGGCGCGAAGGCTTGGCGCCGTGGTGTCGGCCTTCGACGTCCGTCCCGCGGTCCAGGAGCAGGTCGAGAGCCTCGGCGCGAAGTTCCTGCGGCTCGAGATCACCGAGCAGGCGGAAGGGTCGGGCGGCTACGCCAAGGAGCTGTCCGAGGAGACGCACCGGCGCGAGCTCGCGTTCATCGCCCAGCACCTGAAGGACACCGACGTGGTGATCACCACGGCGGCGATTCCGGGGAAGCGGGCCCCGCTGCTGATTACCGCCGGGGCGGTGGGGGGGATGAAGCCGGGCTCGGTGATCGTGGATCTGGCGGCGGAAACCGGCGGCAACTGCGAGCTGACCAAGCTCGGGCGCGACGTGGTGCGGAACGGCGTGCTGATCCTCGGGCCGGCCAACTTGCCGAGCACGGTGCCGTATCACGCCAGCCAGATGTACGCCAGGAACGTCTCCAGTTTCCTGTTGCACGTGACCCGAGACGGCACCCTCGTCCTGGACTTCGACGACGAGATCACCCGTGACACGTGCGTGACCCACGCCGGAGAGGTGCGGAAGCCATGAACGACTACTGGTCGATGGTGTTCGTCTTCGTGTTGGCGACGTTCATCGGGCTGGGCGTGATCCGCCGGGTCTCCCGGCTGCTGTACACGCCGCTTATGTCGCTCACCAACGCGATCTCGGCGATCGCCGTGGTCGGGTCCATCGCGGTCACGGGCGGCGAGTACCCGAAGGCCATCCGCGTCCTCGGGGCGATCGCGCTGTTCGCCTCCATGACGAACATCGTCAGCGGATTCCTGATCACGGACCGGATGCTCAAGATGTTCAAGAAGCAATGACGTACGCCGTCGCCCAAGTCGCCGCCATCCTCGCGACGGCGCTGTTCATCTTCTCGCTGTACTGGATGAACGACCCCAAGACCGCCCGCCACGCCGTGGTGGCGGGCGTCTCGGGGATGCTCGTCGCCGTGCTGGCGACCTGGTTCCAACCCGAGATCGTGCACCATGGCTGGATCGTGCTGGCGATCGTCGCCGGGTTCATCGTCGGCATCCCGCTTTCGCTGGTACCGCTCACGGCCGTGCCGCAGCGTACCGCCCTCTCGCACGCCTTCGGCGGGCTCGCCGCCGGGCTGGTCGGGACCGCGGAATACTTTCTCGGGCTGACCGAGCATCCGGCGCAGCTCACGGCGTTCCGTACGAGCGCGATCGTCGCCGAGGTGATCCTCGGATTCCTGACGTTCACCGGAAGCCTCATGGCCGCGGGTAAGCTGCAGGAGGTGAAGTGGATCCCGCAGCGGCCGGTCACCTATCCGGGACAGAACGTGGTGAACATCGGCGTGCTGGTGATCGCCGTGGCGCTGGGCGTGGTCGTGGTGGTGCACCCGACCGCCGCGTGGTCGGGACAGGTCTTCTACGCGATCGTCGGGTTGGCCGTGCTGTTCGGCGTGCTGCTCATCATCCCGATCGGCGGCGCCGACATGCCCACCGTCATTTCGATCCTGAACTCGTACGCCGGCCTCTCGGCGGTGGCGATGGGGTTCGTGCTCGGCAACAAGCTGCTCGTGACCGCCGGCGCGCTCGACGGGTCGAGCGGCCTGATTCTCTCGATCATCATGTGCCGCGCCATGAACCGCTCGTTCACCAACGTCCTGTTCGGCGCGTTCGGTACGGTCCAGAAGACGGTGGCGACGGGCGAGCAGAAGGCCTGGAAGCAGGAGACCGTCGAGGGCGCGGCGCAGCTGCTCGAGCAGGCGAGCCTCGTGGTCGTCATCCCGGGATACGGCATGGCGGTGGCTCAGGCGCAGCACAGAGTGCGCGAGCTGTACGACCAGTTGACCAAGCGGGGCATCACCGTCAAGTTCGCCATTCACCCGGTCGCCGGGCGCATGCCGGGCCACATGAATGTCTTGCTCGCGGAAGCGAACATCCCGTACAGCGCGCTCGTCGAGATGGACGAGATCAACCCGGACATGCCGCAGTGCGACGTGGCCCTCGTCATCGGCGCGAACGACGTCGTGAATCCCGCCGCGCGTTACGCCAAGGGCAGCCCCATCTACGGCATGCCCATCATCGACGCGGACAAGGCGAAAACCGTCCTCGCCATCAAGCGCAGCAAGAACCCCGGCTTCGCCGGTATCGACAACGAGCTGTACGTCCAGGACAACACCTGGATGCTGTTCGGCGACGCGAAGGCGGTGATCGGGGAGCTGGTCAAGCAGCTCGCGGGCGGGGGCGGCCTGCACTAGCCGCGCGTCCCTGCCGGCCGGCTAGCAGCTCGACGGATTCGCCGCGCAGTACGGATTGGCGAGCAACTCGACCTGGGTGATCGGGAAGGTGGTCCCAGCGGCGCTCACCGCTTGTGTCGGCGGGCTTGTCTGCCAGACGTCGGCTCTGATCCCGAACCGGTACAGGTCCTGCAGCCGGCGGTTCTGGAGGAAGAGGTTGACCTGCCGCTCGTACTGGAGCATCGCAAGCGTCCGGGGGTGTGCGGGGGCGGACGGGTCATATGGGGGCAGCCCATCGCGCACGCGTCGAACGTTGAGGTGCGTGGCAAAGCCGCTGGCGACGCCCGCGGTGTCGGCCGTAGCGAGGGCCGCTTCGGCGAGGATCAAGTGGAGCTCGCGCGTCGACAAAGCCGTCAGAGGCCCGTAGGACTGAGTGGCGGAGTTCCCCTTGAATTCCACAGCGGCGCGGCGCATCTCCGGGTCCACCGGGAACGGGTTGATGAGGTCGTGGAGAGTGTCCGCCGGGCTCGTCTTGATGTAGCGGTCGCCGATCCGCATCTCCTGGCGACCGTTCACCCAGGCGCCGATGTAGTTGTCCACCGTCGTGGTGCTGTAGTAGAAGCGCCACCTCCAATCGGTGCCCTGGAGCCGGATGGCGGTCGTTGCATCCGCGTTCGCGCCGGCGTCATTGACGAGCGCGCCACCGTACGGCACGCCCGGGCCGGGCGGGTGCAGCATCTTCCATACGGCCTTCGCGTGCTGCGCGCGTGCCCGGACGGCGAGCAGCGCCGTGAGCAGATCCAGGTTAGTCGAATCGGTCTTGGCCAAACCGTCCGTCGCGTAGGCGATCGCGACCGTATACAGGGAGTCCATCTTGTCCTTCCCGACTGGTGGCGCGGCCGTGCGCATGTCGGACCCGATCGGAAAGTTGTTGAAGGCATCCGCGATGGCGGCGTAGATGATCGCCCCGTAGAGATACGAGCGGGCCAGGTCGTTCCGGTCCTTCAGGGTCTTCGCCGTATCGAACTTCGCCAACTGCTTGATCGCGAAATCGGCCATCCACCTCGCCCGGCCGACGTAGGGGAACGCTGCATCCGTGAATTCGTTCGTCGGGTTGGTGAGCGTGCCGACGTCGAGCTCGCGGAAGCCGTCTCGGGAGCCGATCCACGTCAGCTCGTCTGTGACCGTGGCATACTCGGTCATGATCGCGCCATACGCATACGCCACCGCCGAGAAGGCGCCATTGGCGATCGAAGGCGCCGCAGCCGGGTTGTCGAGGTCGCTCACGTTCACGTTGTTCGGGTTCTTCACGTCGAGCAGGCTGCTGCAGCTCCATACGGCGCCCAAGGCGGCTAGCGCGCGCACGGCGCTGACGACGGCGGAGCGGCGCCGGGGAGTGAGCGACCACGTGTGCATGACACTCATGCCTCTCTCTCCTCTCTGATGGCGGCTCAAAAGCCGACGCGGACCGTAAAGCTGAAGCGCCGGGGGAGCGCGAACCCGAACGCATCGATCCCCTCACCGAAGTTCTGGTCAATTCCGGTGAGGTCCGCGTTGGCGCCACCGCGCCCGAACTCGTTGATCTCCGGGTCCACGCCCGTGTACGGTGTCCAAAGGGCGAGGTTGCGGCCCGCGGCGGTGATCGATAGGTACCGCAGCCCCAGCTTCGCCTGTGTCCACTGTGTGGGGACCGTGTACGTCAGGCTGAGCTCGCGGAACCGCAGGAACTTGCCGTTCTCGCCCTGGTTCAGCCCGTCGTACGGCGACAGCGCCTTGAGGTGGTAGGCCCAAGTCTTGGCCGTCTCGAGCCGTTGTGCCGGCGTGCTGCTCGGGTTCATGAGCATCGCCTCCTCCTGCGCCGCGACGGGGAGGTTCCGCCCGATCACGGGGTTGGCCTTGCGGAACGCGTCCGTGAGGTTCGTGATCGTGTAGTTCCCGAACTTGTACTCGAACACCCCGTTCAGCTCGAAGTTGCGAAGCACGGTCGCGCTCATCCCGAACGATCCCTGCCAGTCGGGTGTGGCCTTGCCCAGGTAATGATCAAGGAAATCGCCGTTCCCGTTCTCGTCCACCCGCAGCGGGTTGAGCAGGCTGAAGCCATAGCTCTTGATGTTCCCTTTGGAGTCATACGTCACGGGTGGTTTCGAGAAGTAGGCCAGGAGTTGCTGCTCCGTATCCGGTTGGCCATCCGGCACGCCGGCGGGGCCGGTGACGTCGTACGGCAGCTGGTCCGGGCTGAGACAGAGATAGGTCGCGCCCGCCGGTCGCGCGCTGCATGGCCCGGGGAGCTTGGCGCCGAATAGCGCGCCGACGGGATAGCCCTCTTTCACGAAGTTGCGGTAGCGCGGGTAGCTGCCCCCGACCTTGAGCGGGGGGGCGGCGTTGAGCTTCGTGACCCACGCCCACGACCACGCGATGTTGGCGAACACCTTCACCGACAAGTCCCGCCCGTTGATCGGTAGACCGTTCACCGAGATGTCGTAGCCGCCGGCCTTGATCTCCCCGATGTTCGTCAGCTGGAGGGTGATGGCCCCGCCGGACGGCGCGTACTGGCGCGGATAGAGTGCGTCCCGCGTCGTGCGCCGATAGTACGTCACGTCCACGCCGACCCGGTCGTGGAACAGTCCGACCTCGGCGCCGACTTCTCCCTCGGTGCTCACTTCGGGCCTGAGATCCGGGTTGCCGAGGTTGCTGAGGACGAGGCCGGGCGCGAGTTGGGTCGGTCCCAGCTGTGCGGCCAGGGGCGCGAAGGTCGTGAACTTGTCGAAGGCGCCCGGTTGCAGTCCCGACTGCCCGACGGCGGCGCGGAATCGCAGCGTCGACAGGTGCGAGGTGAAAGGGCCGTTGCCCCAACCCGATAGCGCGCTTGGCACCACGGAGGCGCTCGCCTTCGGGTAGAACACGCCACTCGACGTCCTCCCGAATGCGCTGTTCCGGTCGTAGCGGCCGCCCACGGTCGCGAACGAGAAATCCTTGTAGCCGAGCTGTTCCTGAACGAACGCTCCCGCGTTGACCGTCTCGAGAAAGTGTTCGAAGGCCTGCTGGTTCGCGCCGGCGCTGGTGACTTCGAGGCCGGGCCCGGGGAACGCTCCCCCGAAGCTCCCCTCTTCCTGCGTCTTCGTGATGAACCCCTGACCGCCGGCGACGAAGACCGACGACCACCGCTCGCCCACCTGCCGCTTCCAGGTCGCCTTGGCTTCGGCCGTCACGATCCGAGTGGTAATGTCGTCCACCGTCTTGTCGCCCTGTGGGCTCACGTTGAGGAAGCCATCGACGCCGTTGCCGAAGGGCCGGAAGGTCGCACTGACCTGATTCACGACGTCGACGCCCAGCGTGCCCTCGATCGCCAGCGAGGGGAACGCTTGGTATGCCGTGTTCAGGCTGCCGATGAAATGCTTCGTGTCCTGCCGGTTGGTGCGCTGCATGTCCTCGCGCACGGTTCCGAACGAGGCCACGCCGAACGGATTTCCTGCAGCGGTACAGTCGCCTGTGCCGGTTGGCGTCGACGAAGCCCGGGGCGTGATGCACGACGCGAGCTCCGGATGACCGAACATCGCATTGGTCAGCGGCGCGTAGATGTTGTTGTTGTTGTTCGGTGTCTCGTGATGCGCATCCGTGTAGCCCGAGTTGACCGTGACCTTGAGGTTGTCCGAGGGCAGCATCACGAGCGACGCGGACCCCTGGGCTTTGCGGTCGAAATCCGCCGCCGGCCCGAGGTCCCGGCCGCCGAACGGGCCGTTCTCCCGGTAGTAGCGTCCGTTGACATAATACGTGACCCCCGGAGTCCCGCCGCTCACGGATGCCGAGTACGTTCCGCCATAACCGGTCTCGAACAGGCGGTCGACGAATCGCTGCTCGAGGATGTCGAAGGGCTGGACCGACCGGCCGTAAAACGCGCTGAGCTCGGCCGCCGTCGGGACATGGATCCCGAGGCTCACCTGTCGGGCCGCGGCGATCGAGTCCGTGGGCACCCAGCCCACGTTCGGCGCGTACCGGGTCTCGGGATAGTTCGAGAACCCCAGCTCGGTCATGAAGTCGAAGCGTGGGGCACCACGCGCACCCTTTTTCGTGAAGATCTGAATCACGCCGGCCGAGGCCTCCGTGCCATAGAGCGTCGCCGCGGCCGCACCTTTCAGGATCTCGACGTGGTCGATCGCCTCCGGGTCGATGTCGTCGAGCCGCGAAGGAGTTCCGCCGCCGCCGGCGCCGATCCAGTTGGGGTCCCCGAAGCCACCGCCGCGATTCACCCGCACGCCATCCACGTACACGACCGGTTCGTTCGCCTGGGTCAGACTGGCGGTCGCGCGGATCCGGATCTGCGCCCCCTCACCGGTGAGTCCTCCGCTCGGCAGCACCGAAACCGAGGGATCGCGGGCCGCCAGCTGCTCGGACAGGTTGGTGACCGGCGCATTGCGTAGTGTGGAGGCATCGATGGTCGTGACGGTGTTGCCGAGCTTGCGCTTCTCGGTCTCGGCCCCCGCTCCGGTCACGACCACCGCGTCGAGGGCGAGCGCCGCTTGGCGCAGCTCAAAATCGGCGTCGGTCGCCTCCCCCGGGGTCACGGTGACCCGTCGCGTGAGGCTGGCGTACCCGACGCGTCGCGTGTGGAGCTCCAGCGGACCCGCGCGCACGCTGAACTGGTAGCGCCCGTCGGCGTTCGTGAGGGTGCCGAGCTCGGTGCCGGCGATGAAGACCTGGACGCCGTCCACCGCGCGCCCGGTCAGTGCATCGGTCACCCTGCCGCGAATGGTACCGGTGCCCTGGGCGGCGATGGCCGGGACACCGACACACACGACGATCGCGGCCCCGCAGATGAGGGCCGAGGCAATCCTACGAAGTGGAGACGTCATCTCCACCTCCTTGGGTATGGGGACGGCGTGTCCCATTGCGGCGGGCACGAAAGTGGCATTGACGGCTTGCCCGTGGTGCGACGACACTCAGCCGCAGCAAGTGCTGCGCCTACAGCACGGTTGGCCTGGCGGCCCGGACGCGCCCATGTACTGGCGGTTGCCGTCCCCGTCTTCCTAAGCGCGTGCCACGACCTCGCCACCGCGCCGACCTCCGAACAGCCACTGTCAGTCGCTGGCAACCTGCGCTTTCTGAGCATCAGTGCGGGTGCACTCCACACCTGTGGCGTAGCCGCAACAGGCACCACATTCTGCTGGGGCTGGAACCGTGACGGCGAGCTGGGCGACGGCTCGCGCAGCGATCGCGCGTTCCCCGTGCCGGTCGCTAGCCCGACTGCCTTCACCCTGGTCTCGGCCGGCGGGGGTCACACCTGCGGCCTCGACGCCGACGGTGCCGCGTATTGCTGGGGGTTCAACCTCAGCGGGCAGTTGGGGGACAGCTCGACGACCACACGGGTGGCGCCGACTGCGGTGGCCGGTGGGCTCAAGTTCATCCGGCTAGTGAGCGGCGGCGCGTTCACGTGCGGGGTGCGAACCGACAGCAGCGCCGCCTGCTGGGGGTACGGCGCGTGGGGGCAGCTCGGCAACGGCCTGCGGGAGGACCACCGCGCGCCCGTCGCCGTGCTTGACGGGCCGAACCTGGTGGCGGCGAGCGTCGGGGCGGCTCACGGCTGCGCTCTCGCCGCGGACAGCAGCGCCCTCTGCTGGGGGAAGAACGACTTCGGCCAGCTGGGCGACAGCACCAGGTCGGACACGGCCGCCCCCGTGCGCGTGCGCGACGGCCGGAAGTTTGTGGCGGTGGCCGTGGGCTTCCAGCACAGCTGCGGCCTGCTGGCGACCGGCGAGGCCTACTGTTGGGGCGACAATCAGCTCGCTCAGCTCGGCGATACGTCCGTCGCGCAATCGAGCGTGCCGATCCCCGTGGCGGGCGCCTTCGTGTTCACGCGCCTGAGCGCCGGTGGATCGCACACGTGCGGCATCACTGCGGACCACACAGCCCGGTGTTGGGGCTCGGATGCGAACGGCCAGCTCGGAAGCGCACCGACCCATACGTGTGTCGGGCTGAGCGTGACCGGGCCGTGCAGTCCGGTCCCACAGCTCGTCGGCGGCGGGTACGGCTTCGTCGAGATCAGCGCTGGCACACAGCACACTTGTGCGGTCGCGACGGATCAACGAGCCTACTGTTGGGGACTCAACAGCAATGGCCAGCTCGGCAGCGCGTCCTTGGTGGCAGTGGCAGCGTCACTCGCGCTAGACGCGCAACCATGACGAGCAACGGCATGCTGCGCCTGCCGCTCCCGCTCCTCTCCGTTGTTTTGGGGGGCTGCTTCAGCTACGTGGCTCTCAGCGGCGCAGTCCCGGCCCGCGGGCGCGACGTCGTCGCGAGACTCTCTCCGCCTCTCGCCGTCCCGCTCCAGGACGTGACGGTACGGGAGGTTACCCTCGCGACCGGGAAAGTCGCCTATGCCGACGCCGATTCGATCGTCCTCACGGCGCAGCGCTTCACATCCGATGCCGGCACGGACTATCCGGGCCTCGGCACCAGCGTGACGATCCCGCGCAGCCAGATCGCCCAACTCGAAGAGCGCCACGTCTCAAAAGCACGGACCGCATTGGTGTTGGGCGGCGGCGTCGCGGCCCTCGTCGCCATCGTGGCATCGGTCGGCCCCCTGCTCGGCAGCTCGTCCGGCGCGCCGCCCCCTCCGCCGCCGCAGCCCTAGGATCTGACTATCGGGGGAGCGCTTCCAGGGCTTCGCCGTACTCGCGTCCCATGCGCTCCATCGAGAACGCGTCGACCGCCCGGTCGCGCGCCGCCGCGCCGAGGGCCGCCGCCCGTGCTGGATCGGCGAGCAGGGCGCGTACGGCCTCCGCGAACGCCGCCGGATCGTCCGCCGGCGCCAGCACCCCGACCCCGTCCACCACTTCTGGGAGGGCGCCGCTCGCGACCGCGACCACTGGGCGGCCGCACGCCATGGCTTCCGCCACCGTCAGCCCGAAGGTCTCCACCGGGCAGACGTGCACAAGGCAGCTCGCGGCGTTGTACGCGGCCGCGAGCTCGTCCGCCGGCAGGAAGCCGAGCAGCTGTACTTCCACGCCCAGGCGCTCGGCCTGCGTCCGCACCGCCGCTTCGAGCGAGCCGCTGCCCCGGATCACGAGGAGTGGGGGGTGGGGGGGGCGGGGGGGGCGGGGTCCGAGACGGGCGAGCGCATCGAGGATCCAGTCGTATCGTTTCTCGCGCTCGAGGGCGCCCACGGCGAGCAGGAACGGTCGGTCGCCCAGGCCGTGCCGCGCGCGGAAGGCGCGCCCCGCCTGGGGATCCGGCCGAAACAGCGCGACGTCCACTCCCTCGTGGATCACGCGATGCGGGGGTCGTCCCATGAACGGCGCGCTCGCTAGGACCTCGCGCTCGCCGGTGTGCGTTCGGAAGATCGTCAGGCGGACGCGCCGGTACGCGAGGCGCATGATCGGATCGCGCGGCGGCACGGCGCGGTTGACGTTGTAGGAGTACACCAGCGCGAACCGGCGGGCGAATGACGCGAGGGCGCCCAGGCGCACATCGCGGGGGGTCTCGGCGACCAGCACGTCGCTTTGCTGGGCCGCCAACGCCCGCGCCAGGCGACGCGCTTCGGCGCAGCCGGTGTCGTGAATCGGCAGCTCTTTCACCGGGAGTCCGGCGGCGGCGAAGCCCGCCGTCACCGGCGGCGTCGTCGAGAGCAGCTGCACGGTGTGTCCCCTCGCGGCCAGGCCACGCGCGATGTGCGAGAGACTCACTCCCGACCCGCGCCACGCGCGCGCCGACGTGAGCAGCGCGACGCGCAGCGGCCGGGAGGGGGCCGCTACCGCGGCCACCGGTTGTTCGCGCGCTCGACGTCGGGGTAGAGCTCCTTCGGATCCACGATCACGCCCACGACGCGCCGGGGCGTGACCACGCGGGCCGTGAAGCGGCTTCCCAGGTTCCACATTTCGATGGGGTACTCACGCGATTCGCTGGCTCCGTCCGCGAACTTGAGCTCGAGCGTCAGCGGCAGCGCCATCTGGCCGCGATTCGAGAGGTGGACCAGCGTCGTGTCGCCGGCCGCGCTCACCGAGTCCACCGCCTGGTCGAGCCGCGCCGTCGTGTACACCCAGTCCCGCCAGAACCAATCGAGATCCCTGCCCGACACGTCCGCGATGGTACGGAAGAAATCCGCCGGCTGCGGATGCTTGAAGGTCCAGCGGCGCACGTATTCCCGCAGCGCACGCTCGAACGTCTCCTTACCCAGCACGGCGTCGCGCAACACGGTCAGCATCAACGCGGGCTTCTGGTACGCCGCCCAGGCGAGGTCGCGCTGCTCCACTGGTTTGTCGATGAGCGGCTGCTCGGCGCCCGGGACGGCCGAGATCCGGGCCGCGCCGAGCAGCTCGCGCCGCACGGTATCGCCGTACGCCGTGCCCTTGAAGTACCCCTCGGCCGAGCCGTAGTCGATGAACGTGTTGAACCCCTCGTCCATCCACGGGTAGCGCCGCTCGTCGGACCCGACCATCATGGGAAACCACTCGTGCCCGAACTCGTGGGTCAGCACCCAGTATTGGTCCTCGCGCTTCGCGAGGGACGGCACGAACGTCAGCATAGGATACTCCATGCCTTCGACCAGCCCTTCCACTGTCGTCGCCTGCGGCCACGGGTACATGCCCCACCTCTCGCTGAAGTGCTTGATCGTGAACCATGCCATCCGGTTCGCTTCCTCCCACGGGGCGGCGCTCGGGCGGTAGACAGTCTGAATCAGGATCCCGTGCCAACTCGACGCGTCCCAGCGGAAGTCGGGCGAGGCGGCCCACGCGACGTCGCGCACCTGCCGTGCGACGAGGTGCCACGTCTTGGTGCCAGGGGTGGGTTGGGCGCCGTGCGCCGTGGCTTCCGCCTGGGTCACGATCTGTACGCGCTCGGCGGAGCCGCGCGCCCGCGCGAGGCGGGCGCGCTGCTCGGCGCTCCACACCGCGAGAGGGTTCGCCACCGTCCCCGTCCCCGCGACGAGAAAGCCCGCGGGGAGCGTGAGCGTGACGTCGAAGTCGCCGTATTCCAGGTAAAACTCGCCCGCCCCGATGTAGGGGAGCGGGTTCCAGCCGTGCACGTCGTCGTATACGACCAGGCGCGGGTACCACTGGCCGATCTCGTAGAGGCGCGTGCCGATGCGCCCCATCCGCCCGCCGCCGTAGGGCGGGATGGGAAAGTGCCACGCGACGTCGCAGTCGATCGCGCCGCGCGGGGGCAACGGCCGCGCCAGCTCGACCCGCATCATCGTGCCGTACTCGGTGCGCTTGAGGGACCGCCCGCCCGCGGCGAAGCGCTCGATCGTGATGCCGCCCGTGAACCCCTTGCCCGTGAAGTCGAACACCGCGCCGCCGGCGAAGTGCAGCGGCGGCTGGCTGAGCGCGTAGGTGATGCTGTTCGGTGCAAACAGATTCTGCTCGATCTGCACCCACAGGAACGCGAGCGTGTCGGGCGAGTGATTGACATAGTGGATCCGTTCGCGGCCTCGGATCGTCTGGCTGGACGTGTCGAGGGTCGCGCGGATCACATAATCCACGCGCTGCTGCCAGTAATCCGGCCCCGGAGCTCCGGACGCACTGCGTACGCGCCCCGGCGCCGGGAGCGGGAGCGCGCGGAACGGCGAGGTATCGGCGACGGACCCTTGGAGCGCCAACGAGGTGACGGTTAGAAATGCGAGCATGCGATCGCCTTCAATTCCGCATTCCGCACTTCGCATTCCGCATTGCTACTCTTGAATGAAGGTGATCTTGAACCCGTCGGGGTCGCTGACGGCGAACGCCCAATCCCCCCAAGGCGTCTCGGACGGCTCGCGGTCGAGCGTCCAGCCGTTTGCCTTGACCCGGCCGGCCAGCTCGCTGATGTCCTGCGCCGTCGAGACCCACAGCCGGAACCCCTCACCCTTCTTGCGGTCCCGACCCTTGGCGAAGTCGTCCTGGCCCAGCATGATGTCGCAGGCGCCGGCCTTCATCTGCATCCCGCGCAGCCCGCCGTTCGTCTCCCAGCGCTCCCCCGGCGTGAACCCGAGCACGTCCCGGTACCAGGCGACGCTCTTTTGGAGGTCGTTCACGGTGAACGACGCCGCGATGGAGCGCAGCCGCAACGACTCGGGCTGCTGGCGCGGCGGGCGCTTGGGCCGGGCCGGCTTGCGCGCCGGGCGGGTGGCTTTCTTCTTCGTGGCCATCGTCGACTCCTCCCTCGGGGTGATGCGCGACACTGGCGCCGCCGCTCCAAGCGTAGCGTCCTGCGCGGCCCCCCGCCAGATTACTCGGCGACCCCCAGGACCAGGGAGCATTCCGAATGCCGACCAGTCAAGCGTCCGCTGTGTGGGAAGGGAAGCTCAAGGACGGCAAGGGCACGTTCAAGGCGGACAGCGGCGCCTTCAGTGGGCCCTACAGTTTCGCGACCCGCTTCGAGGGCAAGCCGGGCACGAACCCCGAGGAGCTCATCGCCGCGGCCCACGCCGCATGCTTCAGCATGGCGCTCTCGGCGGGACTCGAGAAAGCAGGCAAGCCTGCCGCCCAGATTCAGACCGACGCGCGCTGCACGCTCGAGATGGTGAACGGGACTCCGACCATCACGAAGATGGAGTTGAAGGTGCGAGGCAAGGTTCCGGGGCTCGATCAAGCGGGGTTCCAGAAGGCTGCCGAGGAGGCGAAGACCGGGTGCCCGGTGTCGCGCGCCCTCAAGGGAATCGCCCAGATCACGCTCGCCGCCCAGCTGGAATAACCGGGACAGACGAAGGGGTGTGGATCGTCTACATGCTCCGCTGTCGCGACGGCTCGCTGTACACCGGCATTACCAACGATCTCCCGCAGCGCCTGCGGCGACACACTGAAGGGACGGCCAGCGCCTATACCCGCGCCCGCCGACCGGTCCGGCTCGTGTACGAGGAGCGACAGCTCAGCCGGTCCGCGGCGCAACGCAGGGAAGCGGCGCTGAAGCGATTGCCGCGCGTCGCCAAGCTGGCGCTGCTGCGCGGCCCGTGAGGCTCGGCCGGCGCGACCTCGCGGGCTTGCTCGTCGCGCTGGCCGTCGCCGCGTTGTGCGCGCGGCTCGGCTTCTGGCAGCTCGACCGGCTGCGCCAGCGCCGCGAGCGAAATGCCGTGAGCCGCGCCGCGCAGGCACGCCCGCTGCTCGAAGTGACCAGCGCGCTCACCCTCGACTCGGCCCGGGAGCGCCGCCTCCATGCGAGCGGCGTGTACGATTACGCCTGGCAGCGGCCGTGGCGCCCCCGCAGCTACGAAGGCGCGCCCGGAGTCGCGCTGATCACGCCGCTCAAGCTGGCGGACGGCAGCGCGGTGTTGGTGGACCGGGGATGGGCACCCTCGCCCGACGCGTACCACGTCGACCAGCCGGCCTATCGCGAGCCCGACTCGGCGGACGTCATAGGGATCGGGATGGCCGCGCCGCGCGCCCGGGGGGACGTCGACCCGGCCCAGTTGCGCGACTCACTCCCGTACCCGCTGCTGGCGTTCGTCCTCCAGCTCCTCCCCTCCTCCAGCAACCTCCACGGGCCCGCACCGCCCGGTCTCATGCGCTGGCCCCCCCCCGACCAGTCGGACGGGCCCCACCTCTCCTACGCGATCCAGTGGTTCAGCTTCGCTGTAATCATCGTGGTGGGGTCGGTGGCCCTGCTCAAAAAGAAGGGTGGGGGTACCATTAACGCTCGATTTTAGCGATATTTAGGCACGTCGCCCGCGGTGTGCTCGCCGCCGATGCACCCGCGGGCGTTTCCTGTGTCCTGACCACCCGCGCGAGGAGTCCTGATGCCTGCAGCGTTACCGCTGAAGCACCCGGTCAAGGTCGGTCAGCTCGTCCGCCGCCGGTTGCGCGAGCTGAAGCGCACGCCACGCGAGCTTGCCGAAGCGGTGCAGGTGTCGGAGGACTATATCGTGGATCTCGTGTCCGGTCGCCGGCGGCCTCCCGCCCCCGGGCGGATCGATCTGTACGCGCCCATGGCCCGGTTCCTCCGCTTGCACCGCAACGACCTGCCGACCTGTGCTCGGGTCGAGCGGTCGGCCGAGCCGGCTGCCCGCCGGCGGCCGGACGCCGGCGTGTGGAAGCTGTTGGTGGAGTTGTGCGAGCCGAAGAAGGCGCGCCTCCTGGCGCGCCAACTCGCCAAGCCCGAGGGCGGGGCGCTCGAGCACCTGATCGTGGGGCGGCTGCTCGAGGTGGCGCAGGGCTTCGTGAACCGTCGCCTGGAGGACGAAGTCGGAATGCGGGTGGCGGCGACGCGGGAGGGTCGCTCCTACCTCGACATGCGGATGCGGCTGCTCGAGTTCCTCGACGCCTCACCCGAGACGATCACGGTCGCGGACTGCGAGGACTTCGTGCGCAATCGGATCGTCTTTTGGGACATCGACCTGGAGACGCGGGCCATGCGAATCGTGCTGCGGTAGCGCTCCGCTGGTCCGGCCGCAACGCAAACGGCGCCGTCCTGTGGGATGGCGCCGTTCGATTTGGCGGAACCGCCTCTAGCTTAGAGCTTGACGACGTTCTGCGCCGCCGGACCCTTCTGGCCCTGGACGACGTCGAACTCAACGCGCTGGCCCTCGGCCAGCGTCTTGAATCCGTCCGCCTGGATCGCGGTGTGGTGAACGAAGCAGTCCTTCTCGCCGTTCTCGGGGGTGATGAAGCCGAATCCCTTCGCGTCGTTGAACCACTTCACGATACCGGTGATGCGTGCCATCTGCTGTACTCCTGATCTAATGGTGTTCGCGGCGGCGTGCGGACTTCACCTTGCGGCGTGCCGCAGCCTTATCCTTCCGCCGCCGTTGAGCGCTCGGACTCTCGTAGAACCGCTTGCGCTTCATATCTTGGAATAGTCCGGCTCTGGTGATCTGGCGGCGGAACTTCTTCAGGACGTAGTCCAGTCGGTCGTTGTCGCCCAGCGTCACTTCCATCCGGCCTCTCCTCCGGCGCGGGAGTCCGTCAGAAACGCGAAGAGGACCATGGGCGCTAGCCCAGGTCCTCGCAACGGTCTCTGGTTCGTATCGCGCGCCGGAACATCGCTGGGGGGGCACGATTTGTCAAGCTAACCGCGAATACGTCGCGCGAAGACGTAACACGACGACGTAGTCACTTGACGCATCTGTGCAGCGTAGTTACCCTTCTCCCCGAACCAAGAGCTGGCATCCTTCCGTAGGACGGTCCCGCTCAGGAGCGGGTTCCGGCGCTGTACACACGCCCGGTCTCATTCCCCAGGTTCAAAACGAGAGTGACGCTGCAGCGCAGCGGCATGAGCCGCTGGCGGCGTGCGTGTGTGTGCTTCCGGAAAGGAAGAGATTTCAGCAATGCCATTTACCTCCCTCGGGCTCGCGCCCGAGCTGCTGCGTGCGGTAGCCGAAGAAGGCTACGAGCAGCCCACCCCCATCCAGCAGGAAGCGATTCCGCTCGCGCTGGCCGGCCGTGATTTGATCGGCTCGGCACAGACCGGTACCGGCAAGACCGCCGCCTTCATGTTGCCGATCCTGCAGCGCCTCGCGAACACCGGCGTGCAACACGTGCTGCGGGCTCTGATCCTCGTGCCCACGCGTGAGCTCGCCGAGCAGGTGCTGCAAAGCGCGCGCGCCTACGGGCGCCATGTGCGCGGCGTGACGGCGGCCGCCGTGTACGGCGGGGTCGGGATGGAGCCCCAGACCAAGGCGCTGAAGCACGGTGCCGACATCGTCGTCGCGACGCCCGGGCGCCTGCTCGATCATATGGAGCGCGGGCACGTGGATTTTTCCCGCCTCGAGGTGCTGGTGCTCGACGAGGCCGACCGCATGCTCGACATGGGGTTCGCGCCCGATGTGCGCCGCATCCTCTCGGCGCTGCCCGAGAAGCGCCAGACGATGCTCTTCTCGGCCACGGTCTCGCCTGAGGTGGATGCCCTCGCGCGCCGGGCGCTCGACGGCCACGCGTCGGTCGAGATCGGCCGCCGCGCCACGCCGGCCCAGGGGATCGAGCACGTGATCGTCGCCGTGGACAAGGTCCAAAAGCGCGGCGTGCTGGCGAAACTGCTGCGCGCCAAGCCTGCCGGTCAGACCCTGGTCTTTACCCGCACGAAGTACGGCGCGGACAAGCTCGTGACCTTCTTGCGCAAAGACGGGATCCCCGCCCACGCGATCCACGGCGATAAGGCCCAGAGTCACCGCACTCGAACGCTCGACGCGTTCCGCAGTGGTGTCGCCGACGTGCTCGTCGCGACCGACATCGCCGCGCGCGGTATCGACGTGGACGGGATTCGGATGGTCGTGAACTTCGATGTCCCCAACGATCCCGAGGTGTACGTGCACCGCGTGGGCCGCACCGCGCGGGCCGGGGCGCGCGGGCTCGCGCTCACGCTCATCTCACCCGACGAATGGCTCTTGATGGGAGACATCGAAAAGCTGATCGGCCGCACCTTCCCGCGGGAGATTATCCCGGGGTTCGAGCCGTCGATTCCGCCGCTCCAACCGAAGGCGGTCGTCGCGGAGCAGCCCAAGCCGGCGCGATCGGTGCGCGCCCGCGTGGGAGGACGCCGCCGGCGGTAGGTCACGTTTCCGCGTGACGCCTTAGCTTCTTTTTTCGATCGGTAGGTAGTCGCGCTTGCCCGCGCCGATGTACACCTGCCGCGGCCGGGCAATGCGCTGCTCTTTGTCGAGCAGCATCTCCTGCCACTGGGCCAGCCATCCCGGCGTCCGTCCGATGGCGAACAGCACCGGAAACATGTCCATCGGAAATTTCATCGCCTCGTAGATGATCCCCGAATAGAAATCCACGTTCGGGTAGAGCTTCCGGCTCACGAAGTAGTCGTCCTGCAGCGCGATGCGTTCCAGCTCGAGCGCGATATCGATCAGCGGGTTCTTGCCCGTCACGACGAACACTTCGTCCGCCACGCGCTTGATGATCTTCGCGCGTGGATCGTAGTTCTTGTAGATGCGGTGGCCGAACCCCATGAGGCGGAACTCGCCCCGCTTCACCCGCTCGATGTAGGCCGGGATGCGGTCCTTCGCGCCGATATCCCGCAGCATCCGGAGCACTTCCTCATTGGCCCCGCCGTGCAGCGGGCCGTATAGCGCCGCCGCGGCCGCCGCCATGGCGGAGTAGGGGTCGGCGTGCGACGAGCCGACGCCGCGCATGGCGCTGGTGGAGCAGTTCTGCTCGTGATCGGCGTGCAGGATGAACAGCACATCGAGGGCGTGCTCCAGGGTTCGGTTCGGCGTGTACTTCACCTCCGTGGCCTTGAACATCATGTTCAGAAAATTGCCCGCATAGCTCAGGTCGTTGTCCGGATACGTGTACGGCATCCCCACGGAGTGGCGGTGGGCGAACGCCGCGAGCGTCGGCGCCTTGGCGATCAACCGGAAGATCTGGTTGCGCCGCGACGTCTCGTCCTGGATGTGCTTGGCCTCGGGATAGAACGTCGACAGCGCCGCCACCGTGCTCACGAACATCCCCATGGGGTGGGCATCGTGGTGGAAGCCGTCGATGAACTTCTTGATGCTCTCATGCACGATCGTGTGGTGGGTGACGTTGAACACCCACGAATCGAGCTCCGCCACGGACGGCAGCTCCCCGTGGAGCAGCAGATACGCCGTTTCCAGGAAGGTGCTCCGTTCGGCGAGCTGCTCGATCGGATAGCCGCGATACCGCAGGATGCCCTTGTCCCCGTCGATGTAGCTGATGGCGCTCCGACACGCGGCGGTATTGAGGAATCCCGGATCGTAGGTCATGAGCCCGGCATCCTCGGCCGATGTCTTGATCTGTCGCAGGTCGACCGCGCGAATCGTGCCGTCCTGGACGGGGATCTCGTACTGTTTGGCGGTGCGGTTGTCGACGACGGTGAGGGTGTCCTTGGGCACGCCCGGCATCCTGGGAATTGGCTGGCGAAAGATAACTAGGGCTTTATCTTGGCGAAGCCATGACTCATGCCGCGTCTCCCAAACCGGCCAGTCTCTACCCGACCCGCTCGGCAGCGGGTGCGCTGCTCGGCCAGCAGCTCGCAGGTCGGGGTTACATCGGCTGCATCCTGCTCGGCGTCACGCCCGAGGGAGTGGAGATCGCCGCCAGCGCCGCGAAGGCGATGGGCGCGCAATTCGACGTGCTGGTGGCGGCCTTCATCAAGCTCGGCTCGAACCTCGCGCCCATCGGGGCGATCGCCGAGGCCGTGCCCTCCGAAATGGATCCGGACTTCCAGCCGAGCGGAGCGCTGATCGACAAGCTCTCGACCGCGATCGAGGAATCCCGCGCCCGCGTGTCACAGGATCTCATCCTGTATCGCACGCAGCGGCCCCTGAAGGCGCTCGCGGGCAAGATCGCGGTGATCGTGGACGGCCAGGTGATCTATCCGTGGCGGGTGCTCGCGGCGGCCAAGGCGGCCGAGCAGCTGAGCGCCAAGCAGGTCGTCATCGCCACGCCGGTCGGGACCCAGGCGGCCGTCGACCGCATCCGGGCGCGCCGCTACGACCTGGTCTGCCCGAGTGTGGTAGTGGAGCCCAAGGGCCATCCCGCGCCGTACGGCGACATGACGGGAGAGACGCCGGAGCGGCTACGGTCGATCATGATAGCGCATCAAGCCGCTTAGGCGTTGCCTTACTCGAGTTCTACCATCCCCTCTTCCAACCACCGGTGCTCGCCGCGCAGCACGTCCTGCGCCACCCGATATGCCTCCACGTCCGTGTTGCGCCACAGCCGCTTGAACTTGGCCTCGATGCGTCCGCGCGCCTGGCGACAGAACAGATCCGCCAGCTCCACGGCCCGCTTGCCGGTTGTGCTGTCGCGCCGCAACAACCACTGAGCGCGCGCGCAGGTGGCGGCCATCGCGAACAGCTCGGCCCCCACGTCGACGAGGCGGAACAGCACCGCCTGGCGGTATTCCAGCTTGGGCCCGAACCGCATCATCGCGTGGAACACGCCGCGCGCTAGCCGCCGGCTGTTGCGCTCGACGTAGCGCACGTGCTGTGCCAGCGGCCCGAACGCCGCGTACTTGGGCCAGAAGCCCCAGCCGAGCCAGCGCGACGGGTACCACCAGCTGTAGAACAGGGCCGCGCGCCCCAGCCCGCGTAGCCGCTCGCCCAGGCGCTTCCCGGGCATCACGACGTCGCCCGCGATCTGGAGGTGCTTGTCGACCGCCTCGCGCGCGATGAACAGGTGCATGATCTCGCTCGAGCCTTCGAAGATCAAATTGATCCGGAAGTCGCGCATGATGCGCTCGACGGCCACGGGTTTCTCGCCCCGCGCCCGCAGCGAGTCGGCGGTCTCGTAGCCGCGGCCGCCGCGGATCTGCACCGTCTCGTCGATGATGCGCCAGCCGGCCTCCGAGTTGTATAGCTTCGCGATCGCTGCCTCGAGCCGAATGTCGTAGCTGCCGCGGTCCGCCATGGCGCCGCACAGCTCCGCCACGGCCTCCATCGCGAACGTGTTCGCGGCCATGGCCCCGATCTTCTGCGCGATCGCGTCGTGCTTCCCGATGGCCCGACCCCATTGGATGCGCTCGTTGGCCCACTCCCGGGAGATCTCGAGGCAGCGCTTGCCCGCCGCTACCGACGAGATGGGGAGCGTGAGGCGGCCGGTGTTCAGCGTGGTGAGCGCGAGCTTCAGCCCTTTGCCCTCACCCCACAGGACGTTCTCTTTGGGGACGCGGACGTTGGTGAAGCGCATGACTCCGTTATAGATCGCCTTGAGACCCATGAAGTGGCAGCGGTGCACCACGGCCACGCCGGGCCAGTCGGCCTCGACGATGAACGCGGTGATCTGCCGCTTCTCCCTGCCGTTCACCACCGTGGACGGCGTCCGCGCCATCACCACCATCAGCTCGGCCTTGGTCCCGTTGGTGCACCACAGCTTCTCCCCGTTCAAGATCCACGCCTGCCCGTCCTCACTCGGCACGGCCAGCGTCTCCATCGCAGCCGGGTCCGACCCCACGCCCGGTTCGGTGAGCGCGAACGCCGAGATCGCCCCCTTGGCGAGGCGGGGGAAGTACTTCTTCTTCTGGGCGTCGGAGCCGAACATCTTGAGCGGCTGCGGCACGCCGATGGACTGATGCGCGGAGAGCAGCGCCGTCACCGAGCCGTCGACCGAGGACACCAGCTCGATCGCTTTCATGTAGGACAGCTGCGACAGCCCGAGCCCGCCGTACTCGCGCGGGATCTTGATGCCGAACGCACCGAGCGCCCGCAGCCCCTCGATTACCGCATCGGGGATCTCTCCCTCGCGGTCGATCTTGTCGGAATCGACCTCGTCCCGCAGGAAGCGCTCCAGCTGCTCCAGGAACGGCTGCGCCCGCCGAACCTCCTCGGGGTCCTGCTCGGGGTACGGGTCGATCAACGCCATGCGGAGGCGCCCGAGGAACAGGTCGCGGACGAAGCTCGGCGCGACCCAGTGTTGTTCGCGTGCCGCTTCGGCGACCTCGCGGGCCTCGTCGGCGCTGACGTTGCGTTGTGGCGCGGTGAGCGTGGTCATGGCTGCCTCCCACCCTAACTTAAGCGGCTTGACAGCACCCGGGTTAGGGGGAGATTCGCCTCGCCTCCATCACGAGATGCCCGATGCGCATGCCGCTGGGTCTGGCAGTGACCGTCGCGCTCACCACGCCGCTCCCGGCGCAAGCGCCCCGCGCCGCCTCTGTCCCGGCGCCGGTGCTCATCAAGGCGGGGCGACTCATCGACGGGCGCTCCGACGCCGCACAAAGCAACGTCGGCATCGTCGTCGAGGGCGAGCGGATCAAAGCCGTGGGACCGCTGGCCCAGGTGCAGGGGCAGGCGCGCACCGCCCGGGTGATCGATCTCTCGCAGTTCACCGTGCTCCCGGGCTTCATCGATACCCACACCCATCTGCTGCTCCAGGGCGATCCCACGGCGGAGTCGTACGACCAGCAGCTCCTGTACCAGTCGATCGCCTACCGCGCCATCCTCGGCGCGCGCAACGCGCGGCTCGCGCTCGAGCACGGCTTCACGGCGTTGCGCGACCTGGAGACCGAAGGCGCGATGTACGCCGACGTGGACATCAAGCGGGCCATTACCAACGGGGAGATTCCGGGCCCGCGCATTTTCGCGTCCACCCGCGCGATGGCCCCGACCGGGATGTATCCGATCGTGTCGACGAACTGGGAGCTCGAGCTGCCCCATGGCGTCGAGCCCGTGGACGGGGTGGACGGCGCCCGCCGCGCGGTGCGCGAGCAGGTGGCCCACGGCGCCGACTGGATCAAATACTACTCCGACCGCCGTTACTACTTCACGCCCGACAGCGTGCTGCACAGCTGGGTGAACTTCACCGACGACGAAGCGAAGGCGATCGTAAACGAGGCGCACCGCCTCGGTCGCAAGGTCGCGGCGCATGCGATCGGCTCGGACGGCATCGCCGCCGCGCTGCGCGCCGGCGTCAACACGATCGAGCACGGCGACGGTATGACGGACTCACTCGCCGACCTGCTGGCGGCGCGCGGCGTATACTGGGTGCCGACCGTCACGGTGTCGCGCTACGTCGCAGGGCCGCGCGGCGGGCCGTGGGGCCCGATGGTGGAGCATCAGCGCCAGGCGATGGCCCGCGCCCTCAAGAAAGGCGTCAAGATCGTGCTGGGCACGGACGTGGGCGGGTTCCCCTGGACCGAGCTGAATCAGGCGAAGGAGTTCGAATACTACGTGCAATACGGCATGACCCCGCTCGCGGCCATCAAATCCGGCACTTCCTTGGCCGCCGAGCTGCTGGGCCAGACGGAGCTGGGCGCGGTCGCGCCCGGGCTGTACGCGGACCTGGTCGCCGTGTCCGGCGACCCGCTCACGGACATCACCGAGCTCCAGCGGGTGCGCTTCGTAATGAAGGGTGGCGTCGTTTATCTTTCGCCCTAGTGTGGCGCACCCTCGCGGCTAGCTTCGCCCTGGTCATCGGCGCCGCCGGTTCGGCCGCGGGACAGTTCACCCCGCCCGGCACCGGTGGCGTCGCGGCGCTGGCCGGCGCCTTGAAGCAGCTCGGCGCCAATAAGCGCATCCTCATGATCGGGGCGCACCCCGACGACGAGTACTCGGATCTGGTCGCCTTCTTCGCCCGGGGGCTCGGCGCTCAGGTGGCCTATCTGTCGCTCACCCGCGGCGAAGGGGGACAGAACCTGATCGGCCCCGAGCTCGGCCCCGAGCTCGGCGTCATCCGCTCGGAGGAGCTGCTCGCCGCCCGGCGGATCGACGGCGCCCGCCAGTTCTTCGGGCGCGCGTACGACTTCGGCTATTCCAAGACGATCGACGAAACCCTGCGCTTCTGGCCCCGCGACTCGCTGCTCCGCGACGTACTCGAGGTGGTGCGGCGGTTTCGACCCCAGATCATCGTTTCCGTCTTCTCCGGTACGCCGAGCGACGGGCACGGTCACCACCAGGTCGCCGGCGTGCTGGCGCGCCAGGCGTTCGAGATGCTGCGCGACTCGAGCTGGGGGCCGGTGAAGCTGTACCGCTCGCTGTACGTCGACACCGCGGCCGCCACGCTGCGCCTCGACGCGGGGCAGCTCGACCCGGTCGAGGGCCGGTCGTATCACCAGATCGCCATGGCCGGCCGGAGCCAGCACCGCTCGCAGGACCAGGGGCAGCTCGAGCGGGCCGGGCCGAACCTCGCGCGGCTGACGTTTGTCGAGTGGCGGGACCGGGGGCGGGCGTCGGATGGGGGAGGCAGCGGTGTATTCGCCGGCGTCGATACGTTGTTCCCCGGCGCGGCCCACTCCGCGATGCTGATCGACTCGGCCCGGGCGATGCTCAACCCCTCCCACCCGGGCGCCCTCGTCCCCCTGCTCGCGCGGGCGCTGCGAGAGCTCGGCGACGGCGACGGCGAGCAGCAGGACATATTGCGGGGGGCCGTCGCTGCGGCCGCCGGCGTCGCGGTCGACGGCACCGCGGACGACGGCATCGTCACGCCCGGTGAGCGGCTGCAGGTGGAGACGAGCGTCTCGAACGGGGGCGACGCCGCGGTCACGCTGGACGGCGTGGAGGTGAGCGCGCCGGCGGGCTGGACGGTCGAACGCCTCGACCCCGCGACCTCCCCGGTCGCTCCGGGCACCGTCGCAGCACGTCGCTTCGCGCTCGGCGTGGCCGCCGACGCGCCCCGCTCGCAACCGTATTTCTTGCGCCGGCCGCTTACCGGCGCGCTGTACGACTGGACCGGCGTCCCGGCGGCCTGGCGCGGCTTGCCGTTCGAGCCACCTCCGGTCGACGTCACATTCCGGCTCACGATCGCTGGCGCCCCGATCACGCTGCGCCGCGAAGTGGTGTACCGCTATCGCGACCAGGAGATCGGCGAGGTCCGGCGCCCGATCTTCGTCACCCAACCGTTCGACGTCGCGGTGACCCCCGACCTCGTCGTGTGGCCGGTCGACGGTCGACCGGCGACCGGAGGCGCCGGCCACTTTACGATCACCGTCACCAACCGCAGCACCGGACCGGCCACCGCCCAAGTGGTCGTCACGCCCCCGGCGGGGTGGACCGGTCCACCGCCCACGGAGCTGGCGTTTCAGCGCGAGGATGAGGCCAAGAGCCTCACCGTTGCCCTCGCCCCGCCGCCCAATCCGCGGCCCGGGATGCTGGCGTGGCACGCCGCCGCCGTCGCCGCCGGTCGCAAGAGCGAGGGCGCGCTCGCGGTGATCGATTACCCGCACATCCGGCCGCGCGCCGTGGTGCATCGATCGGCGGCGGAGATCCGCGTGGCGCGGATCGCGCTCCCCGCCCTCGCCCGGGTCGGGTACGTGCGGGGAGCCTCAGACCGCGTTCCCGAAGCGCTGCAGGCGGTGGGGGTGCCGATCGAGCTGCTCGGCCCGGACACGCTCGCACGCGGCGACCTGTCGCACTACGACGCGATCGTGATCGGCAGCCGCGCCTACGAGACCGACCCCGCGCTCGTGGCGAGCAACGGCCGGCTGCTCGACTATGCCCGCGCGGGGGGTCTCGTGATCGTGCAGTACCAGCAGTATCCCTTCGTCAGCGGCGGCTTCGCGCCGTACCGGCTCGCCATCGCCCGCCCGCACGACCGCGTGACGGACGAAACCGCGCCGGTGACGCCGCTCGACCCCGCCAGTCGCGTCTTCCATGTGCCCAACGAAATCGTCCCGGAGGACTGGCAGGGCTGGGTGCAGGAGCGGGGACTCTACTTCGCGCACGACTGGGACGGCGCGTACACGCCGCTCCTCGAGACGCACGATGCGGGCGGCCCGCCACTGCAGGGCGGACTCCTCGTGGCCTCCGTCGGCAAAGGCACGTACGTCTACACCGGGTTGAGCTTCTTCCGGCAACTCCCCGCCGGGGTCCCCGGCGCCTATCGGCTCTTTGCCAATCTCCTGGCGTTGGGCAAGAAATAGAACGCGGCACGGACGTCTTTACTTCTGTTCCGCGTTCCGCGTTCCGACTTCCGCGTTGGCTCGACCGCTCAGCACCAACCCGACGGCCACGACCGCAACCGCTCCGATCACATTGTGCCACAGCCACGAGACCGACGGCGCCCCGAAGTTCACGACGCCCACGGCGGCCATCCCGGCGATCAGGCCGAAGAACGCGCCGGTCGCCCGCGCCCGCGGGATCATAGCCAGGAGAAAAACGCCGAGGATGGAGCCGTAGAAGAACGACCCGAAGCGGTTCACCACCACGATCAGAGAGCCGAGCGTCGCGGCGAACGTGGCGACCACGCACGCGAACAGGCCCCAGAATCCGGTCGCGACCTTCGACACCAGGAGATAGTGTGCGTCAGGCGCCTGGGGCCGCACCCAGCGCCGATAGAAGTCAATTACGGTGACCGTGGCCAGCGAATTCAGCTCGGCGGCGATGCTGGACATCGCCGCGGCCAGGACCGCGGCCACGAAGATTCCGATCAGGCCCACCGGAAGGAAGTGCAGCACGAAGTACGGCATCACGTAGTTCACGTCCTGCGCGCTCGTTCCGGTCACGCGGCGGGCCAACCCCAGCGCCTCCGTGCGCAGCGCGCCCACGTCCGCCTCGCGGGCCCGGAACGCTTCCAACGAAGCGGCCGACACCTCGCGGTCTCCCCGCACGCGCGCCATCGCCACAGCGTGCGCCGCGGTCGCGCGTGCTTGGAGCGCGGTGCGGTACCGCTCATCGAGCATCCCGTACGCTGCGGGCTCCGCCGCACGAACGGCTTGCTCTGCCGCGGGGTTGAACAGCAGCGGCGGCGCCTGGAAGACGAAGAAGACGAATACCAGAACGCCCGTGAGCAGCACCAGTGCCTGGAGCGGAATCTTCCAGTAAGCGCTCATCAACAGCGAGCTCCGAGCCTGATCTACCGATTTTGCGGTGATGTAGCGCTGCACCTGGCTCTGGTCGGTCCCGAAGTACGACAACATGAGGAAGGTGCCGCCGATCAGGCCGGACCAGAACGTGAAATCGTTGGTCAGGTCGAAAGAGAAATCGAAGGCGCGGAGCCGGCCCGCCGCGCCCGCCAGGGCCAGCGCATGGCCGGGTGCCACCGGGAGCTGCACCAGGAGAGTCACCATCACCGCGATCAGCGCGAAGACGATGAGCCCCATCTGCTTTACGTCCACCCAGGTCACGGCCTGCACGCCGCCGATCATCGTGTAGATGACGGTCGGACCCCCCATCAGGGCCACCGACCACACCAGACTCCATCCAAAGATGGCGGAGAACACCACGGCCGGCGCGGCGATGATCGTGCCGCACGACATCCCGCGCGCTACCAGAAAGAGGAAGCTGGTCAGGGATCTCGTGCGCGCGTCGAAGCGCCGCTCCAGGTACTCGTACGCGGTGTACACTCTGGCCCCATGGAGGAACGGGACCAGCGTCACTCCCAGGATCACCATGGCCAGCGGGAGGCCGAAGTAAAACTGCACGAAGCGCATGCCATCGGTCGCTCCCTGCCCCGTGGTGCCGATGAGCGTGATGGCGGAGAGCTGCGTGGCCATGACCGACAGGCCCACCGCCCACCACGGGAGGCTCCGGTTGGCCAGGAAGTAGCCCTCGAGCTCCCGCGTGCCCTCGG
>QHTK01000074.1 GCA_003220795.1 Gemmatimonadota bacterium
CCGCCCTGACGCTGTTCGCCTTCTCCGCCGACAACTGGAAGCGCCCGGCGAGCGAGGTGGCGACGCTCATGCGCCTGTTCGCCCGCCATCTCCAGACCGAGACGCCGCGGCTGCTCGAGAACGGCGTTCGCTTGGACGTCGTCGGGCGACGCGACCGGCTCCCGGCCCCGCTCGTCGCGGCGATCCGGGCCGCCGAGCGCGCCACCGCCGCGGGCACGCGGCTCCGGCTCCGCCTCGCCGTCGACTACTCGGCGCGCGCGGCGATCGCGGACCGCCACATCCTCCCGGACGTGGACCTGCTGATCCGCACCGGCGGCGAACAACGGCTCTCCGACTTTCTGCTGTGGGAATGCGCCTACGCGGAGCTGTACTTCACCGAAATCATGTGGCCCGACTTCACCGCGGCCGACCTGGCGGACGCGCTGCGCGCGTTCCACGCGCGCCCGCGGCGGGTCGGCGGGCTGCCGGAGGCGGCCGCCGGATGAGCGCCCCGAGCCAGCAGACGCGACTCGGACTCGAGGTCCTGACCGTGAGTGCCGCCCTCGGCATCGGCGCCGACGCGCTGCTGCGCGCCACCCCGTGGGGGCTGAACGCGCTGCTGTGTACCGTTGGGGTGGTGGCGGCGGCCGGCTGGATCGTGCGCCGCCGCCAGATCGCCGTGAGCGGCGACGCCCCCTGGCTCGCGCTGACCGCCTTGCTGCTGGGCTCGAACTTCGTGGCGCGGGACTCGAATTGGCTCCGCGCGTGCGACGCTCTGGGGATCGCGATCGTCGGCGCACTCGCCTGGTCCAGCCTGCGCGGCACCTCCCTGCGCGGTCGCCATCCCTGGGACTACGTGCAGGGTGGCGTCGCCACCGCCGTCAGCACGTGCGTCGGCATCTGGCCGCTCGCGGTCAGGGACGTCCGCTGGAGCGAGCTGTCGAGTGGCGGCGCGTGGCGGAGGGCCCGCGGGGCGGTCGTCGGTGTGGCGCTCGCGTTGCCCCTGATCTTCGTCTTCGGGGGCCTGTTCGCATCTGCCGACCCGGTGTTCCACAACGTCGTCGGCAGCATCGCCGACGTCGATTTCGGCGTGATCGCGTCCCATGTAGTGCTCATCGGGCTCGGCGCGACGCTGGCCGCCGGGTACTTCTGGGGCGCCGTGATCCGCCGGGGACCACTGCCCGTCCTGCCGGGCGGCCAGGATCTGTCGCTCGGGATCGTCCCGACCGGCACGGCGCTCGGCCTGCTCGATCTGCTGTTCCTCGTCTTCGTGGTCATCCAGCTGCGCTACTTTTTCGGCGGGGCCGAGCTGATCGAACGCACCATCGGTCTGACGTACGCGGAGTACGCCCGCCGGGGGTTCTTCGAGCTGGTCACCGCCAGCGCACTGGTCCTCCCCATCCTGGTCGGCGGAGACTGGGCGCTCCGCCATGAGCCGCGGGAGCATCAGCGAACCTTCCGCTTCCTCGCGGGGCTGCTGCTCGTCCTGCTCGCCGTCGTCATGGTGTCCGCGCTGCGGCGCGTGTGGCTCTACGTTGCGGAGTTTGGGCTGTCGGAAATCCGGCTGTACGCCACGGCCTTCATGGTATACCTGGCCGGCGTGTTCGCGTGGTTCGGCTGGACGGTGCTGCGCGAGCGGCGGCATCGGTTCGCGTTCGGCGCGCTCGTCCAGGGATTCGCCGTGCTCGCCGGGCTGCACTTGCTCAATCCCGACGCCCTCATCGTTCGCACCAATCTCGCCCGCACCGCGGCGAACCGCCCCTTCGATGCCGCGTACGCTGCCTCGCTGGGCGCCGACGCCGTGCCCGACCTGCTCGCGGGGTTCGCCGGCCTCGGGGATCAAGAGAAGTGCCGGGCGGCGGCGGCGCTCTTGACACGCTGGACGCCCGAGGGGAGCGGGGGGAAGCGGCCCGTCGGGGACGGCTGGCGGAACTGGAACCTGGCCCGCGCCCGGGCGCGCCGCGCCGTACAGGAGCACGCGGCCGTCCTCAAGGCAACCCCTTGCCCGAAGGCGGGACCATGATCACCGACGGGCTCAACCCCCTCACCAACAGCTTCTTTCACGGGAAGACGACGTTCCGCCTGCGCGTGTAGATTAACGGCGCATGGGCCTGACGATCGTCCAGGTCGACGCCTTCACGAGCACGCCCTTCGCCGGCAATCCCGCGGCGGTGTGCGTGCTCTCTGGTCCGCGCGACGCGTCCTGGATGCAGGATGTGGCGCGCGAGATGAATCTCTCCGAAACGGCGTTTCTGCTCGCCCACGACGCCGGCTACCGGCTGCGCTGGTTCACCCCCGCCGCGGAGGTGGCGCTGTGCGGTCACGCCACGCTCGCGAGCGCGCACGTCCTGTGGGAAGACGGACACCTCGCCGCCGGGGCGCCGGCCCGCTTTCACACCCAAAGCGGCCTGCTCACCGCCGAGCAGCGGGGCGACTGGATCGAGCTCGATTTCCCCGCGACCCGCGCCGTCCCCGGCCCGCTCCCCGCGGGGCTCGCTCTGGCCCTCGGCGTGACCCCGTGCTGGACCGGTCGCAGCAACTTCGACTATCTGCTCGAGGTCGACTCGGAAGCGACCGTGCGTGCACTCGAGCCCGACTTCGCGGCACTGCGACGGGTGGAGGCGCGCGGCGTCATCGTCACGAGCCGCGCGACGACGCCGGGCTACGATTTCGTGTCACGCTTCTTCGCTCCGCGCGTCGGCGTCGACGAGGACCCCGTGACGGGATCTGCCCACTGTGCGCTCACGCCGTTCTGGAGCGAGCGCCTGCAGCGGGCCGAGCTGATGGCGTATCAGGCGTCGCTCCGCGGCGGCGTCCTCCGCGTGCGCCTGGCCGGCGATCGCGTCGGGCTCGCCGGGCAGGCGGTGACGGTGCTGCGAGGCGAGCTGGTGTGACGGCCGCGGGCCCCGCTGCGCCCGCGAGCTCCCGCGCTCCACGTCTCGCCGGCTACCTCTGCGCGCTCGCTGCGGGCGCGACCTGGGGGACGACCGGCCCGTTGTCCACCGGCCTCTACCGGCTCATGCCGGCGACGAGCATCGGGTTCTGGCGCGTGCTCCTCGGCACCGTGTGCCTCGCGCTCTGGGGCCTCCTGTTCCGGCGCGCGCTCTTCCGGGTGGACCCGCGCGGCTGGCTGCTGGTCGGCGCGGGCGGTGGATTCCTGGTCGCGCTGTTCGAGGTCGCCTACCAATTCGCCATCGCGGGAGCCGGCGTGGCCGGCGCCGCCGCGTTGCTGTACACCGCGCCCGTGATCGTCGCCCTCCTGGCGCGCGTACTCTTGAAAGAAGCGCTCACCGTCGCGCGGGTGCTGCTCGCGCTGCTCGTGATGGCGGGCGTCGCCCTCACCGTGACCGGGGGCAGCAACGCGGGGGCGGAGGCGGCCCGGCTCGGCATCGGCGCGGGGCTGGCGGGCGGCCTGTTGTCCGCGCTGAGCTACGCCGGCACGACCCTGCTGGCCCGGTTCGCAGTGCCGCGCTACGGCGCCGTGCGCGTGCTGTTCCTCGAGGCGTTGGGGGGTATCGTGATCATGGGGATCGTGCTGACGCTGGCGGGGCACCCCCCCGCGCCGCCGCCCTCGGCTGCGGCCTGGCGCGGCGTGGCAGGTCTGACCGCGGGGGCGGTGCTCGCGGCGAATTTCCTGTTCTTCGCCGCGGTCCAGCGGATCGAGGCCGCACCGGCGGCGGTCGCCGCGACGATCGAGCCGGTCGTCGGCACCCTGCTCGCCCTGTTACTGTTCAACCAACGGCTCAGCGGGCTAGGCTGGCTCGGACTGGCGCTGGTCGTGGGTGGAGTCGCCGTCGGCTACCTCCAGGAAGCGAAAGGGGAAGATCACTGATGTTGACCGCAGCCCTCATGGTCGTCGCCCTGCAGCAGCCCGCCCCCGCCACGGCGCCCGCCCCCGGCGCTGCTGCCGCGCTCCCGCCGCAGGTGGGGGACACGTCCCCATTTCGCCGGCTCGCGCTCCCGACGCCGACCCTGCTGCGCGAGGGCTCGGGCCGCCCGGGGCCCCGCTACTGGCAGCAGCGCGCCGACTACACCATCCGCGCGGCGCTCGATACCGCCACGCACACGATCGCGGGCAGCGAGACGATCCACTACACCAACAACTCCCCCGACACGCTGGCCTACCTCTGGCTCCAGCTCGACCAGAACATCTATCGGGCGGCGAGCCGCGGCGCGGCGATCAATCCGACCGACGCCCGCTTCGCGGGTCGCGGGTTCGAGGGCGGATACACGATTCAATACGTTCGCGCGGTGCAGCGCTTCGGGAAGGCGTCGGGTAGGGCGCCGCTCGCGACCCGCGTGAACGGCACGGTCATGCGGGCGGAGCTCGATCGACCGCTGCCGCCCGGCCAGGCCGCCACGCTCGAGCTGGCATACTCGTTTGAAGTCCCCGAGCACGGCTCGGACCGGATGGGCCGCGAGCAGTTCCCGGGTGGCTGGCTGTACGAGATCGCGCAGTGGTACCCGCGGCTCGCGGTGTACGACGACGTGCGCGGGTGGAACACCGAACAGTACCTCGGTCAGGGCGAGTTCTACCTCGAGTACGGCGATTTCGACGTCGCGATCACGGTGCCGCGCAGCTTCGTCGTCGCGGCGACGGGGACGCTGCTCAACCCGCTCGAGGTGCTGACCGGCCCGGAGCGCGCCCGGCTCGCGCAGGCACTCAAGTCGGACACGACGATCGCGGTGATCGCGAAGACCGAGGTGGGGCAGGCGTTCACGCGGCCGGCCGGCGCCGGGCCGACGCTCACCTGGCACTACAGCGTCAAGAACGTGCGAGACGTGGCCTGGGCGGCCGCCCCCAACTTCATCTGGGACGCGAGCGGCTACGCCGGGGTGTTGATCCAGTCGTTGTATCCCCCCGAGGCGAACGCCGGATGGGCGCGCTCCACCGAGTACGCCCGCCACACGATCAAGCACTACTCCGAGAAGTGGTTCCGCTACCCCTACCCGACCGCGATCAACGTCGCCGGGCCGGTGGGCGGGATGGAGTACCCGATGATCGTCTTTTGCGGGCACCGGGCGGGCGACCGCAACCTGTTCGGCGTCACCACCCACGAGCTCGGCCACCAGTGGTTTCCGATGATCGTGGGGTCGAACGAGCGGCTGTACGCCTGGATGGACGAGGGGTTCAACAGCTTCATCAACATCTACTCCGGACTGGCGTTCTACCACGACTCCGTCCCGCAGGGCCGCGGCCCGGCGGCGCAGTGGGGGCGTTTCGCCGCCACCGGCCGGGATCAGCCGCCGATCCTCGCCGCCGACCGCGTGACGCCGGCACTCCTCGGGTCCGTGGAGTACGGCAAGCCGGCCGCCGGCCTCTACCTGCTGCGCCAGCAGCTCCTCGACGACACGACGCGATTCGACACCGCGTTCCGCGAGTACACCCGGCGCTGGGCGTACAAGCACCCGACCCCGGCCGATTTCTTCCGCTCGATGGAGGACGCACTGGGCGAGGATCTATCGTGGTTCTGGCGCGGCTGGTTCTACCGTACCGACGTCGTGGATCAGGCCGTCGACTCGGTGCGGGTGCGGCAGGACTCCAGTGGACCGATCACGCGGATCTTCCTGGCCAGCCCGGGGGCACTGCCGATGCCGGTGGACATGCGGATCACGCTCGCCAACGGCAGCGCGGAGAACGTCCGGCTCCCGGTCGAGATCTGGCTGCTCGGGAATCACTACCTGTACGAGCGGAAGTTCGCGGCGGACGTCGTCAAGGTCGAGGTCGATCCGGGACAGAATTTCCCGGACGTGCGACGGGAGAACAACGTGTGGACGAAATCGTAAAGCCTCCTGCAGGACGCGCGCGCTAGCGCGCTCCGGTGGCCGTCCCTCCCGGCTTCAAGTATTGGTCGAGCCAATCGAGCACCGTGCTCCACCACAGGCGGCGGTTGCGGGGCTTGAGCACCCAGTGGCCCTCGTCCGGGAAGTACAAGAATTTCGCCGGCACGCCTCTCGCCTTGAGCGCCGTGAACGCCTGGTAGCCCTCCGACAGATCCACTCGGTAATCGAGCTGGGAGTGGACGATCAGCATCGGGGTCTTCCAGTGCTGCACGAAGTTGAGCGGCGACCACTTCTCGTACACGGCCCGGTTGGCGTAGGGCGTGCCGCCGAACTCCCAGTCCACGAACCACAGCTCCTCGGTCGTGCCGGCCATACTCACCGGATTGAACACGCCGTCGTGATCGACCAGCACCTTGAAGCGGTCGGTATGACCCGCGATCCAGTAGATCATGTAGCCGCCGTACGACGCTCCTGCCGCGCCCATGCGGGTCGAATCGACGTAGGGGAGCCGCGCCACCACGTCGAGGCCCTTCATGACGTCTTCGAACGGGAAGTCGCCCCAGTGTTGGGAGATCGCGTCGGTGAACTTCTGCCCGTAGCCCGTCGAGCCATGAAAGTTGACGGCGGCGACCACGTAGCCGCGTGCGGCGAACATCTGGTAGTTCCAGCGCGCGTGCCAGTTGTCGTCCCAGGCGCCTTGGGGCCCTCCATGAATCAGGTAGACGACAGGGTAGCGCCGGGCGGGGTCGAACCCCGGTGGCTTGAGGATCCAGCCGAACACCGAATCGCCGAGCGCGCCCACGAACCCGTATGGCTCGAGCGGCTTGAGATCGAGCGCCGCGACACTCGAGTCGGTGTGATGGGTGAGTTGTCGGCCCGAGGCCCACACTTCCGCAGGCTGCGTATTGCTCTGGTGCAGATACACCACCGTCTTTCCGTCGGGCGCGAGGCTCGGATTCGTGTTCAGCCCCGAGTTTCCGACCACGATAGCACGACGGAACGACGGAACGTCGATCCGGTACAGGTTGTCCCGCCCCCGCTCCTCCACCACGGCGTAGACACATTTGGAGTCGGGGCACCAGATGTACGAACCGACCGAGAGGGTCCATCCCCCGGTCGCCTCGACTACGTTCCCGCCTTCCGTCCTTCCATCCTTCCGTCCGACCAGCATCAACCGCACGCGGTCTGCCTCGAACCCCGGCCGCTCCAGCGACAGGTACGCGAGCCAGCGCCCGTCCGGCGAGTAGCGCGGCGTGTTATCGGCCCCCCGTCCCGTGGTGAAGGCGCGTGCGCCGGAGCCGTCCGGGTGCGCCAGGTAAACGTCGACGTTGGTATTGTCCGCCACGGACGAGTCACCGTGCATGGCGAACGCGATCTCCCTGCCGTCGGGAGCCACCGCCACGTCGCCGTCCCCACCCGTGGCGATGGTGGGGACATCGTGATCGACCGGGGTGATGTCCTTGGCACCGCCGCCGTTGTCGGCCAGGGTCACGAGGAACAGGTGCTGGCGTTTCCCGGCCCGCCAGTCGTCCCAGTGGCGCCACAGCAGGCCCGTCCAGAGGCGCGCGTCGGTCGGGTAGTCGCCGTTGCGGCGGTCGATCTCCTGGTCGGCGGGCCACTTGATGTCGCTGGTGACGATCAGTCCCTTGCCGTCCGGGAGCCAGAGCGGATCGGATACGCCGTCCGCCAGATTCGTCACGCGCCGCGCCTCCCCGCCCGCGATCGACAATACCCAGAGTTGGGGACCGTTCTGTCGGGTGGAGACGAACGCGAGCGTCGTGCCGTCGGGGGACCAGCGCGGCTGGCGGTCGGAGCCCGGGCCCTCCGTGAGCCGGCGGGTCTGCCCGGTCGCCACCTCGGCCAGCCAGACCCGCGCCGTGCCGCGGTTGTCCTTGAGGGAGTAGTCGGTGACCGTGTACGCGACCCATCTGCCGTCGGGGGAGAGCTGCGGATCGCTCACCGCCTTCAGCGCGATGTAGTCGTCGAACGTGATGGCGCGCTTCTGGGCAGCAAGAGCGGGAAAGGGGAAAAGGGAAGCGGGAAACGTGAGCGCCAGGATCGCGACCAGACGGTTCATGCTAGTAGTCCGGATGGGTGAGGATGGCCTTCACCAGGTCGTCGAACACGCGTGACTCGGGGCTCACGGCGCCGCTCGCGTCAGTGTGGACGTTCCAGGCGCACAGCTCGTTCAGCGCCGTCGCCTCTTCGTATGTGAGGTGCAGCACGTAGCCGCCCCCGTCGGCGGCCCGTTTGGCACCGGTCAGCACGTTCTTCAAGACATCGGGGAGGTGCCGCGCGCCCCGCACGGCGTCGAACTGCTCGCGGGTGACTGCGAGATCCATGACTCCCTTGCTTTGGCGGACCGGGAGCGAAATCTTGTCCGATCACCTTCCGCCCGCAAGGAACCGCGATGCCGCGCACCGAGTTCATCGCCACGGCGTTCCACGTCCCGGAGCGCGTCGTCACCAACGACGATCTCGCGCAGCTGATGGACACGTCGGACGAATGGATCGTGCAGCGCAGCGGCATCAAGACCCGCTACTGGGTCTCGAACGGCGAGACCGGCGCGAGTCTCGCGACGGCCGCGGCGCGCAAGGCGCTCGCGCAGGCCGGCATGCGCGCCGCCGACCTCGACTGCATCGTGTACTGCACCTGCACCCCCGATCACTTCGAACCCGGCAACGGTGTGTTCCTTGAGCGCGAGCTCGGCCTCACCGACATCCCCGCCATCGACGTGCGCAACCAGTGCTCCGGGTTCATCTACGGTCTTTCCGTCGCCGACGCCTGGATCCGCATCGGCCAGTACCGCCGCATTCTGTTGGTGGGTGCCGAAGTGCACTCCCGGGGCCTCGACCGCACGACCCGGGGCCGGGACACGGCCGTGCTGTTCGGCGACGGGGCGGGGGTCGCGATTCTCGGTCCCACCGACGACCCCGCTCGCGGCGTGCTCTCCACGCACCTGTTCGCCGACGGCCGCCACGCCGAAGACCTGTGGGTCGACGCGCCCGGACTGGCGCACGACCCGTACATCAGTGAGTCGCTGATCCGCCAGGGGAAACACCGCGCCGTGATGGACGGGCGCGAGGTGTTCAAGTCCGCGTCGGTGCTGATGCCGCAGTCGGTCGCTGTAGCGCTCGCCGCGAACGGCCTCGCGCCGGCCGACATCACGCTGCTCGTCCCCCACCAGGCGAACCTGCGGATCATCGAGATGGTGCAGAAGGCGATCGGCCTGCGGGACGATCAGGTCTACACGAACATTCAGAAGTACGGCAACACCACCGCCGCGTCGATTCCCATCGCGCTCGATGAAGCGCTGTGCGCAGGGCGCCTGGCGCGGGGGGATCTACTCGTCCTCACCGCCTTCGGGTCGGGATTCACCTGGGCGAGCGCGGCGGTGCGCTGGTAGCGCGTCAGCCGCGCGCTTCCGCCTTCAGCTCCTTGAGCTCCCGCGCCGCGGCCTCTCCGTGGGGCGTCCCGCGATACCGCTCGGCGAACCGCGCCAGCTCCACCGTGAGCCGGTCGCGGCGGCCGGTCCGCCGGTACAGATCGATCAACGCGTTCGTCGCGGTGAACTGCCGCCGCGGGTCCGCGCTGCCGCGTCGCGCCTCGAGATACTGCTGCTCCGCGCCCTCGGGGTCCGCGAGGTGGCGCTCGTACAGCTCCGCCAGCCGCAACCGCGCGTCGCAGTCGGCCGGATCCACCCGCACGTGGTCGCGGAAGTACTCGGCCGCTTCGGCATACTTCCCCTGCGCGATCAGCACGTCCTGGTTGGGATAGGACGGCGGGGGCGGGATGTCGCCGGCGGCGGTCAACGTGTTCGCCAGCAGCGTCGCGGTTCCGCCGATGCTGCGGTAAATCAGCGCGATGCCGGCCAGCGTGATGGGGACGTTTGCCACGACCAGCACCACGAACACGCCGGTCGAGATCGTGCCTTCGACGAGCAGCTTGGTCCACAGCGCCGTAAGGATGAAGAAGCAGGCGGGCCCAAAGTAGAGCCCGACACGCATCAGCAGCAGGCTGTCGACGGGATCGGAGTCCCTCATCGGTCGTCCCCCGCTACTTCACCTCCTGCCCCCACAGGTCCCGGTACACGATGGGGCCCTCGCCCAGGGCCTTGATCCCCGCTTCGATCTGGCTCTTGTCCCCCACGACGACGATGTCGAAGTGGTCGGGGTCGATGTGCTGCCGTGCGACGCGCTGCACGTCGGCGGCCGTGACGGCGTTGATGCGCTCGGCGTAGTGGGCGAAGTAGTCGAGCGGCAGGCCGTACACGAGCAACTCCCGGAACCGCGCCGCCGCCGCGCCCGTCGTTTCGAAGTCCGCCGGCAGGCCGAGCGTGATGTACGCCTTCGCCTTGGCGAGCTCGGGGTCGGGCACGGGCTCGTCCCGGATGCGCCGCAGCTCTTTCAGGAACTCGATCAGCGAGCTGTCGGTCTTGGCGGTCACGACCGACGCGCTGGCCACGAACGGGCCCGCCAGCCGCCCCGCCGAGAACTGCGAGAACGCGCCGTAGGTGTAGCCGTGCGTCTCGCGCAGGTTCTGGTTGAGTCGTGACGTGAACGCGCCCCCGAGGATGGTATTCAGCACCTGGAGCGCGAAGTAGTCGGGCGTCGCGCGCGCGACCCCGACGTGCCCGATGCGGATCACCGACTGGGCCGCGCCCGGCTTGTCGACCAGGTACACCGTGCGCGCCGCCGGCGGCGGTGCCGCCGCCTCCGGCAGCGCCGCCACGGGCCCGCGCTCCCACCCGCCGAACCGCGCGGTGAGGAGGCGCCGTGCCTCGGCGAGCGTGACGTCGCCGGTGACGAGGATGCGGGCGACGTTGGGCCGGTAGACGGCCCCGTAGAATGCCGCCACGCGGTCGCGGTTGAGCGATGCCGTGGACGCCTCGGTGCCGTTCAACGGACGCCCGTACGGATGGGAGCGGCCGTACACGATGGCCGGAAACGCGATCCCAGCGATCGCCACGGGATTGTCGGCCAGCTGGACGATCTGCGCGCGCCGCAACTCGCGCTGCCGCGCCACTTCCGAGTCGGCGAACGTCGGCCGCAGCACGACGTCCGCCAGCAGGTCTAGTGCAGGCTCGAGGCGCCGCTTCGGCACGTGCAGCGACACCGTCGCCGCGTCGTAGCTGGCGGCAGTGTTGAGCTGCGCCCCCAGGAACGCCGCCTCGTCCGCGATGTCCAGCGCCCCACGCCGCCCGGCCCCTTGTTGCAGCATCGTCGCCGTGAAGGTCGCCAGCCCCGGGAGATCGGCAGGGTCGCGCGCCGCCCCCGCGTCCAGCACGATCTGCACGTCCACCACCGGCACCTTGTGCATCTCCACCACCGCGAGCTCGAGCCCGCTCGGCAGCGTGGCGGTCTGCACTGCCGGGAGCTTGAGCGGAGGCGGTGAAGGAAGCGCCGGCGGCTTGGTGCGATCGAGCGCCTGAGCGGGCAGGAAGGCTGGCGGACCGGCGGTCAGCAGCACCGCTGCGATTGCGAGCGACGCCTTCGTCACCTTCATGGGTTCACCGCCCGCTGCACCGCGAGCTCCGGCTTCCCCTGCGGCACCACGCTCAACACTACGCGATGGGCATCGACCAGGTAGTGCCGCGCCGCCTGCTGCACGTCCGCCGCCGTCACCTTGCGGTAACGGTCCAGGTCTTTCTCGAAGTAGTCGGGCGTGCCGACGAAGTAGTTGTAGAAGTTCAACTGGTCGGCCTTGCCACCGAACCCTCCCACCCGCTCCATGCGCGAGAGGAACTGGGCCTCGAAGCTGTTCTGCGCCCGCTCGACCTCGCGCGGCGTCGGCCCGGCTTGTGCGATTTTGCCGATCTCCTCGTCGATCACCCGCTCGAGCTCGGTGAGATCGTGCCCCGGCCGGGCGGTGGCCCACAGCTCGAACTTCCCGTCGATCCGGCCGCCGTCCTGGAACGCCACCACGTCCGTGGCAATCTGCAGCTCGTATACGAGCCGCTTGTAGAGTCGTGACGACCGCCCGCCCGCGAGCACGTTCGCGAGCACGTCGAGCGTGGCGTCGCCGTCCGCGAACCCCTTCACGCTGTGCCACGCGTCGTACACGCGCGGCACCTGCACGCGGTCCTCGAGCGTGGCATACACGTCCGCGCCGAGCTGCACGGCCGGCGGCGTGGGGCGCGTCACCGCGGGGCCGCGCGGTATGTCGCCGAAGTAGCGCTCGACGAGCTGTCGCGTGGCGCGCGGCGTGATGTCCCCCGCGATCGCGAGGGTCGCATTGTTGGGGGTGTAATAGGTGCGGAAGAATCCGCGCACGTCGTCGAGCGTGGCCGCGGACAGGTCGGCCATCGAGCCGATGACGGGCCAGTGGTACGGATGGTCCGGCGGATAGAGCCGCTGTAGGATGTTCTCCTCCGCCAGCCCGTACGGGCGATTCTCGTAGCTCTGACGCCGCTCGTTCTGCACGACCCCGCGCTGCAGGTCGACCTTCTCCGCAGTGATCTCGGGGAGCAGGAACCCCATGCGGTCGGAGTCGAGCCACAGCGGCAAGGGTAGCGCGTTGCCCGGCGCGTCCTCGTAATAGTTGGTGCGGTCTTCCGTGGTCGACCCGTTGTTGTCGCCCCCCGCGGCCTCGAGCAGGCGGTCGAACGCGCCGGTGGGCACATGCTGCGAGCCCATGAACATGATGTGCTCGAACAGGTGGGCGAACCCGGTGCGCCCCGGCTTCTCGTCCGACGAGCCGACGTGATACCACATGTTCACCGATACCAGCGGCACCGAGTGGTCCTCGTGCAGCAGCACCTGCAGTCCGTTGGGGAGCGTGAAGGTTTGATACGGCACGTGAAGCGCCTGGGAAGACAGACGGGCGGACGGATAGACGGATAGCAGTGCCAGGAAGGCAGCCGCCAGGGTAGCGATCTTTGGCATCATTACTCCTCTGATTCTGACGTGTCCGAAACCGTTGCAGGCGCGGGGTTCACGTTTCCCCTTCCCCCTTCCCTCTTCCCGGCCGTTTACCGTATTTGCACCCGAAACAGCCAGCCCGCAACTTGCGTACGGCATCACCACAAGGAGTGACGATGATCGGACTGCTGATTGGCGCCGCCGCGCTGGGCGGGGGCTTCGTGACCACGCGGAACTTCGTGCGACGCCGGCTGCGGTTCGTCGACGCCGTTCAAAGGCCGGCGGCACCCCTCCTGGTCGGCCTCGCAGCTACCGCTATCGCGCTGCCGATCGCGCTGCTGCCGGTCGTGACCGTCGGGGCAGCCGTGGCGTTCGGGGTGGGCGTGGCCGGCGGATTCGCGGCCGGGCGCAAGAACGGCGCCGCCGGCAGCTAGACGACCCGCAGCTCCTGCAGGCCGCCCATCGCTTCGGGCCGGCCCGCGACGGTGCGCAGGGCGCGCACCGCGTCCTTCGCGAAGGTCTTCCCCGCCCCCTTTTCTACCTCCTCCAGCGCGCTCCACTTGGGGAACGCGGCGCGCACCGGCGTCGCCATCTGCAGCGTCTCGAACGCGTCGGCGACGGCGAGGATCTTCACCGTGACCGGCAGCGGCAGGGTCTCGATGTCCCAGTCCTCACCCACGATCTCGTAGTAGTGCCCGTACTCACCGATGATCTCGGCGGCGCCGCGCATCCAGCGGGCCACGGCCACCGTGGAGTCCGTCACCGAGCGCGACAGCAGCCGTAGCAGCCGTTGGTCTCGCGTGCCCACCTCGTGCAGCAGCGCCGCGACCCGCAGATTCTCGACGTCCTCCTCGGGAAGGTCGAGCTCGCGCCCGATCGCCACCGCCACATCCGCCACGCGGTTCGAGTGCCCCTGCTGATTCCGCTCGGTGGACTCGATGTGGTAGGTCAGCAGCTCGAGCGTCGCCAGATAGGCGTTCTTCACGTCCGCGAGGCGTGCCTCCCGCTGCTCGGCGAGCGTGCCCACCACGTAGCCCGTGAGGATCAGGAACCCCGCCCACGGCACGAGCGCCAGCAGCGCGTCACCGTAGAACCCGGGCAGCATGTCGAGTCCCTGGACGTACTGGTAGAACAACACCAGCACGACGACGAACAACCCCGCCAACACCGCGAAGCGGCGTCCCCCGTAGAAGCCCGCGAGGATCATCGGCAAATAGTAGAAGCTCAGGAACGCGAACTTCTGCTCCACAAGCGCGTGGATCCCCACGATCGCGAACACGAGGAGCAGCACAAAGATCCGCTCGAAGTTGCGGAAGAAGAACAGCTTGGCACGCTCCACCAAGCGCGGCTGGGCCATGAGGACACCCCTCTAGTGTACGGGAGGGCGCGGCACCAAAGTGGGGAGGGCGGTCCCCGCGCGCAATAGCGCGAGCGTGCCGACCCTCAGGTTTTGAGCGCCCCGCGCACGTTTTGCGGGTTGAAGGCGACGATCTCGGCGCGCGCGACCTCGGCACGCACGTAGGGATCTTCCGCGACCACCGCTTCGAGCGCGGCGCGATCCGGGGCCCGCGCGATCAGCACGCCACCGGTCGCCGGGTCGCGCCGCGCCCAGGCCTGGAACACCCCACGCGCGGCGTACGTCTCCACGTGCCGCAGGTGGTCGGCCCGTACCGCGTCCACGCGGTCGAGTGGCGCGGTGTAATGGAGCAGCACAACGAACAACATCGCTTCCTCATAGCCGGAGCAGGTGAGCACGGGGAGCGCCGGGTAGCGCACGAACCGCGCATCGGTGTCGGCACGGGTGCATCGAAAGAAAATCGAGCCCCGCTGGTTGCCGGCCGGCCGCATCCAGCGGCAGCTGAAGCACAGGCCGACGGCGACCGAATCGCCCATGGGACGGAAGTTACTATCCCGGGAGGCGCGCTCGGGGACGCCGCCGCTCTGGCATTTTCGGCCGCCGGGTCCCCATCTTGGTAGCCATGACCGGCCAGGCTACGCCACCCGAGCTGCCGCCGGGCCTGCTCCAGGAGTATCTGGCGGGGATGCGCACCGAGCTGGCGACGCTCGCCGCGATCGCCGAGCGCCTCGCCGTCGCCAAGAACGATCGCGCAGCGCTCCAGGCGTTACGTCGAGCAGCCCATCAGATCCACGGGTCCGCCGGCTCTTTCGGCTTCATGGAAGCTTCGCGCCTGGCGGCGGGGATGGAGGCCACCGCGAAGGACTGGGCCGACTGGCCCGACGACCCGGAAGTGGAGCGTGCTCCGCTGGCCCGGTGGTTCGTGGCGCGGCTCGCCGAGCTGCTTGGCCTGGCCCTTCCCCGCATGCCGGCGGCGGTAGGCCCTCCCGCCACATCGCCTCCGCCACGCGTCGGCACGACCCCCCGCTCCCCCGCACCCCTAGCGAAACCTGCACCCCAGGCGAAACCCGCACCCCCGGCGAAACCCCGACCCCCGGCACCGCGGGCGCCCCCAGGTCAGCCGTCGCGCAAGCCGGCGCCTCCTCCTCCCGCCCAGCCGGCGCCTCCTCCTCCCGCCAAGCCGGCGTCTCCTCCTCCGGCAGCGCGCCCCCAGGTCGCCCCGCTGCAGGTGCCCGAGGTGATCTACGTGGAGGATGACGCGGCGCTCGCCGGGCTGCTCGAGTATGGGCTGCGCGCCCACGGCTACCGCTTCGCCGCCTACCGCAACGGGCGCGAAGCGCTGCGCGAGCTCCTCGCCCTCGACGTGCAGGGAACGCACCCGCTCCTGCTGCTCGACGTCGACCTCCCGGCGCTCGACGGCTACTCGATCTTCGACGCCCTGCAGCGCGAGCGGCCCGGTACCTACCGCGTGGTCTTCACCACGGTGCACGGCACCGAGGAAGAGCAGCTGCGCGGTCTCGAGGCGGGAGCGCTCGACTACCTGGTGAAGCCGATGAGCCTGCGGGTGGCGCTCGAGAAGATCAAGCGCTGGGTCGGGAGGTGACGAGCCGCCAGTTCCTGATCGTCGTCGCCGCCGTCCAGGGCGTGCTGCTCATCGCTCTGATCATCCTCATCATCTTGAATCGCTGGGTCCGGCTGCGCCGGCGCGCCAAGGTACATCCCCGCCGGGTCGCACTGAACGCCGTGATGCAGCGCTGGACGTTGGGTCAGGCCGGTGCGGTCGACGTGCTCCGAGCGCTGGCGCATCTGCCCGTGCCGCTCGCGATCGACGCCCTCGTCACCTGGTCCGCTCGGGTGGCGGGGGAGCGGTGGCAGGAGCTGTCGCAGGCGCTCGAGCACCAGTGGTGGACCCGCGTAGTGCGCTCGAACAGCCGGTCGGGGCGCTGGTGGAAACGGCTCGAGTGCGCGCGCTTCCTTTCGGTGGCCGCGACGTCGCGCGACATCGGTCGCGTGCTGCGGTTGCTGCGCGACCACCATCCCGCCGTGCAGATCGCCGCCGCCACGACGCTCGAGCGGCTGGCCAGTCCGGTGCTCGTGACCGCGGCGCTGGATCGGCTGCCCTTCCTGGGCCCCACGGTGCAGGCGTACTACGCCAGCGTGCTCAAGCGCGCGCGGCCCGCCGTGCTGCGGCACTTGCAGCAGCTGTTCCGGCGCCTCGACGACCCCAGGCTCCCCCGCATCGTCGAGTTCGCGGGGCGGTTGCAGGAGCCGGTCTTGCGCGAGCCGTTCACGACGCTCGCGACGCACCCCGACCGGGAGGTTCGGACGCAGGTCGCCCGCGCGCTCGGCCGGTTCCCGCACTCCGAGTCGGTCGCCGCCCTCGCCATCCTCGTCCAAGACGAAGCCTGGCCGATCCGTGCGCAAGCGACCCGCTCGCTCGGCATGATCGCCGACCCCGCCTCGCTGCCGCTCGTGCGCGACGCGCTGCGTGACACCGAGTGGTGGGTCCGCCTGCGCGCCGGCCTCGCCCTCACGCGGTTCGGCGCCGCGGGGCGCAATGTGCTGCTCGAGGCGGAGGTGGGCGGGCACGCCGAGGCTCGCGACATGGCGCGACTCATCCTCGGCCTCTCGCCCCAGGCCCTGGCGGAGTACGCCGCGTGACGCACCTCGTCCAGGCGACCGATCTCGTCATCCTCGCGTACTTTCTCGCGCTCAACTCGTTCTACGCGCTGCTGCTCGTGCTCTCGATCCCGGAGATCTGGGAGCAGACGCGGCTGGCCGAGGACGAGGACTTCCAGCGCCTGATGCAGAGCGACGCGCTCCCGCCGATCACGATCCTGGTCCCCGCCCACAACGAGAGCGCGACGATCGAGACGAGCGTGACGGCGATCCTCACGCTCGAGTACCGCAGCTTCGAGGTCGTCGTGGTCAACGACGGCTCCAAAGACGACACGCTCGAGCGGCTGCGGCACGCGTTCGAGCTGTACGAGGTGCCGCGCACATACCCTGAGGGGATCGCCACCAGGCGGGTGCGCGCCGTGTACCGCTCCCGCTCCCGCACGCGGCTGCTCGTCATCGACAAGGAGAACGGCGGGAAGGCCGACTCTCTCAACGCCGCCATCAACGCGAGCCGCTTTCCGCTCGTCATCGCCGTGGATGCGGACACCCTGATCGAGCCCGATGCCCTGCTGCGCCTCACCCGACCGTTTCTACTCAGCAGCAGGATCGCGGCGGTCGGGGGGACCGTCCGGGTCGCGAACGGCTGCACGGTGCGCGACGGTCGCGTCACCGACGCGCGAGTGCCGCGCCGTTTTCTCCCGGGCGTTCAGGTCGTCGAGTATCTGCGGGCATTTCTGTTCGGCCGGCTGGGCTGGAATCGGCTGGGCGGCAGCCTGGTCATCTCCGGCGCGTTCGGGCTGTTCCGCAAGGAGTACCTCCACGCGATCGGCGGTTACCGCGTGGCGAGCGTCGTGGAGGACCTCGATCTGGTCGTGCGACTGCACCGCCACCTGCGGCAGAGGCGCATTGCCTACGAGATCCCGTTCATCCCCGATCCCGTGGCGTGGACGGAAGTGCCGGAGTCGGGCCGGATCCTGTCGCGCCAGCGGGAGCGCTGGCACCGCGGCCTTATCGCGGCGATGTGGCTGTATAAGGGCATGCTCTTCAACCCACGGTACGGGCCGGTCGGGTTGATCGCGATGCCGTTCTTCACCTTCGGCGAAGCGCTGGCGCCGTTGATCGAGGTCGTGGGTTACGTGATCACGTTCGCGGGCTTGGCACTCGGTCAAGTCAACGGCGCCTTCGCACTGCTCTTCGTCCTCGTCGCGTGGGGATACGGCATGCTCCTGTCGCTGTGGGCGGTCGTGCTCGAGGAAGTCAGCTTTCGCCGCTACCGCCGCGTCGGCGACCTGGCGCGCCTGCTCTTGTATGCCACCCTCGAGAACTTCGGATATCGCCAGCGGACGGTGTGGTGGCGGCTCAAGGCGTTCTTCACGGTGTGGAAGCACCGGCAGGTGTGGGGAGAGATGACTCGCAAAGGGTTTGAGGCTAGCGTCTAGCCTTTGCATTTCCTGCTGCTGCGACTCGTTCGGCGTCGCTCAGCACTCGCAGAACATTCAGCCCTGCGACCTTGCGTACGTCCTGTTCCGTCCAGCCTCTCCTGAGCAGCTCCGCGATCAGATCCGGAAACTTCGACACATCCTCGAGCCCCACGGGCACCTCGGTGATGCCGTCGAAGTCGGAGCCCAGGCCCACGTGGTCCACGCCGACCACGCGCCGCAGGTAGTCGATGTGGTCCGCCACCTGTTGCAGCGTGGCTTTGGGGGCGCGCGCCTGCCATGCCTGCACCGAGTCGCGGCGCGTCGCCGAATCGGTCCCCGCCGCCCGCAACGCCCGTGCGCGGGACTCGAGGCTGTCCTCGTACACCCGCACCGCCTCCGAGACGAAGCCGGGGTTGAAATTCACCATGACGATGCCGCCGTTCGGCGGCACCAGTCGCAGGATCGAGTCGGGCACGTCGCGCGCGTGGTGCGTCAAGGCGCGCGCCGACGAGTGGGAGAACATGACGGGGGCGCGGGCGGCGTGGAGCGCGTCCGACATCGTGCCGTCGTTCACGTGCGAGAGGTCCACCAGGATCCCGAGTCGATTCATTTCATGCACCACCTCCCGGCCGAATGCCGAGAGGCCGCGCCGCGCGGTGTCGGTGGACGCGGTCGCCCAGGAGAGGCTGCGCCAATGCGTGAGCGTGATGTAGCGGACGCCGAGCGCCGCGAACATCCGCAGCGTGCCGAGGGAATTCTCGATGGCGTGCCCGCCCTCGATGCCGATCAGACACGAGATCTTGCCGGCCTTGAAGTGGCGCTCCACGTCCGCCGCGCTGTACGCCATCGCCAGGTCGACAGGATACCGGGCGCACAGCCGCTTGATGAGGTCGATCTGCTCGAGCGCGTACACAGCCGGGTGCGGTCCGGAATCCATCGTCGTGACGGGCACGTACGCGGCCCAGAATTGACCACCCACCGCTCCGGCGCGGAGCTTCGGGATATCGGTCATCAACTTCGGCTGGGGGGATGCGAAGTCCACCGAATCGAGCCCGCCCCGCTGGCGGATCGCGTCAGGGATGTCGTTGTGGCCGTCGATCAGCGGGACGGTCTTCAGGATGCGCAAGGCTTGGGCGCGGAAGTCTTGGGCGGGTAGACGGGTAGACGGATAGACGGCGAGTAGGAACAGGGCGAGGAGCAGGCGCCTAAACATGGGTCTTCCACGGGGGCTGGGAGGCGGAAAGCTGGCGTTGCTCTTGCCGTTTATCAAGATTACGTCGACATGCCCGATGCCAAGACGAAGATCGCCCTCGAGTTGAATGGCGAGCCGGTCGAAGTGGCCTTCGCGCCGCACAAGACCCTGCTCGAAGTGCTGCGTGAAGACGTGGGTCTCACCGGCACGAAGCATGGCTGCGAGCTGGGCGAGTGCGGCACGTGCGCCGTGCTCGTGGACGGGAAGCCCGTGCTCTCCTGCCTGGTGCTCGGCCTCGCGTGCGCGGGGCATCGCGTGAAGACGGTCGAGGGGATGGCAGAGGGTGGGACGCTGCATCCGCTCCAGGACGCGTTCGCCGAGCTCGGCGCGGCGCAGTGCGGGTACTGTACGCCCGCCTTCCTGCTCGCCGCCGAAGCGCTGCTCGACGAGAACCCGCGACCCACGCGTGACGAGATCAAGCAGGCGCTGTCGGGCAACCTGTGCCGCTGCACGGGATACTTGAAGATCTACGAGGCGGTGGAACTGGCGGCGGCGCGCATGCGGGGGGAGCAGGCCGAGCCGGCGCGGGAGACCCTGTATGGGTACCCGTAGAAAGCAGCCGGCCGCCCTTCGCGTGGTCGGGAAGGCGATCCGCAAGGTCGACGCGACCGCCAAAGTCACCGGCGTTACGAGATTCGCCGACGACCTGTTCCTGCCGCGCATGTTGTACGCCAAGCTGCTCCGCAGTCCGCATCCCCACGCCCGCATCACCGGCATCGACATATCGCAAGCCCGGGCGCTCCCGGGCGTGAAGGCCGTGCTGACGGGTAGGGACCTGCCGATCCCGTTCGGCATCCTGCCCGTGAGCCAGGACGAGCACGCCTTGGCGCTCGACAAGGTGCGGTTCGTGGGCGACCCCGTGGCGGGCGTCGCCGCGGCGAGCGAGGAGATCGCGACGGCCGCGCTCGATCTCATCGAGGTACGGTACGAATCGCTGCGGCCGATAACGGACGCCGAGGACGCGATCGCGCATCCCGAGCCGCGCATCCATGACTACGGCGACGGCGGCAACCTGCACAAGCTCGTCAACCTCGAGTTCGGTGACGTCGCCGAGGGCTTCGCCGCGGCGGATCTGGTGCGGGAAGATCTGCTGTTCTTCGAGGGCAGCACCCACCTGCCGATGGAGCAGCACGCAGCGGTCGCCGACTGGTCCCCGCTCCCCGACGGGAAGCTCACCCTGTGGAGCTCGACCCAGACGCCACACTACGTGCACCGCGCCCTCGCCAAGGTGCTCGAGCTCGCCCCCGCCAAGATTCGGGTCGTCGCCACGCCCAACGGCGGCGGCTTCGGCGGTAAGAGCGACCCGTTCAGCCACGAGATCGTCGTGGCGAAGCTCGCGATGCTCACCGGCCGGCCCGTAAAGATCACCCTCACCCGCGAGGAGGTCTTTTACTGCCACCGCGGGCGCCACCCGACGCTCATGTGGGTGAAAACCGGAGTGAAAAAGGACGGGGCGATCACCGCGATGCACTTCAAGTCGCTCTTGGACGGCGGCGGGTACGGCTCCTACGGCGTCGCGAGCACGTATTACACGGGCGCGCTTCAGACCGTCACCTATCACGTTCCACGTTACAAGTTTCAAGGCGCAAGGGCGTTCACGAACAAGCCACCGTGTGGTCCGAAGCGGGGCCACGGCACACCGCAGCCGCGGTTCGCCCTCGAGGTCCAGCTCGACAAGATCGCCGAGCAGCTGGGGATGGACCCGGCCGAGCTCAGGCTCAAGCATCTCGTCCCCGCCAACTCGCTCACCGCGAACTGGCTCAAGATCGGCTCGATGGGTCTGGGGGAGTGCATCCGCAAGGTCGTGGACGGCTCCGGATGGAAGGAGAAGTTCCGTAAGCTCCCTCCCGGGCAAGGGATCGGCCTGGCGTGCTCGTCCTACATCACGGGAGCGGGCCTCCCCATCTACTGGAACCCGCTGCCCCACTCGGGCGTGCAGCTCAAGTGCGACCGGGGCGGCGGCGTCACCGTGTTCTGCGGGTCGACCGAGATCGGCCAGGGGTCGGATTCGATCCTCGCCGTGCTGGCAGCGGAAGTGCTCGGGCTCGATCCGTTCGACATCGCCGTCGTCACCGGCGATACCGACCTGACGCCGGTGGATCTCGGCAGCTACTCGAGCCGGGTGACGCTCATGACCGGGAACGCCTGCATTCAGGCGGCGGAGCGGGCGCGGGACGTCATCGCCAGCCATGCGGCGCGGAAGCTCGACCTCCCGGTCGAACGACTAGCCTTCGCCGACCGGCGGGTGTTCGACGTGGCGGATCCCGCGCACGGGCTCGCGTTCGCCGAAGCAGTGCAGCTGGCAGAGGCGGCGGAAGGAACGATCGGCACGGTCGGCTCCTACACGCCGGCGCCCTCGCCCGGGAAGTACCGCGGCGCCGGCGTGGGGCCGTCGCCCGCGTACTCTTACAGCGCGTGTGTCGCCCGGGTGGATGTAGATCCCGCGAGCGGCATCGTCCGCGTCCCGCGCGTCTGGATCGCGCACGATGTGGGCCGCTCGATCAACGCGGCGACGGTGATGGGACAGATCGAAGGGTCGGTGTACATGGGGCTGGGCGAGGCCCTGATGGAGGAGATGGCCTATCGCGGCAACCGCAACGTCGTCCACAAGATCCCGAGCCTGCTCGAATACAAGAGCCCCACGACGCTCGAGATGTGCGACATCGTCACGTACGTGGTGGAGGACCCCGATCCCAACGGTCCGTTCGGTGCCAAGGAGTGCGGGCAGGGACCGCTGCTGCCGCTGCCGCCCGCCGTCGCGAACGCGGTGTACGACGCAGTGGGCGTGCGCATCGACGAGGTGCCGATCACCCCTGAGAAGGTGTTCAAGGCGCTGCGTCGCAAGGAAAAGGGCGAAGAGCCGCGGTTCGGGCCCACGCAGTTCCCCGACATTGCTTGGCCCGAACCCACGCGCGTGGCACCCCCATGGGAGGGCGGTGATGGCAGGGCGGTCGAGGCCGGTCAAGGGCGGTCCATGGCGGACGAGCCGGCACGCGCTCGGCGGCGTTGATGCTCAGGCTCCCCTCCTTTACCTACCTGCAGCCGAGCACGCTCGCCGAGGCCGTGCGAATGAAGGCCGACGCCGGCCCGGAGGGGTCGTACGTCGCGGGCGGGACGGACCTCTACCCGAACATGAAGCGGCGGCAGCAGGAGCCGCGCGTCGTCGTCTCGCTAATGGGGATTCGGGAGCTTAGGGGATGCGAGATGCGGGATGCGGGATGCCTGGTCGGGCCGTGCATCACGCTCACGGACCTGTGTACGCACCCGACTATCCGACAGCACTATGACACTGTCGCGCATGCTGCGGAGCTCGTCTCCACTCCGCTGCTCCGCAACATGGGCACGCTGGGCGGCAATCTCTGCCTCGATACGCGCTGCAACTACTACGATCAGACCTACGAGTGGCGCAAGGCGATCGACTTTTGCATGAAAAAGGACGGCCATATCTGCTGGGTGGCGCCCTCCAGCCCGCGCTGCTGGGCGGTCAGTTCGTCAGACGTGGCCCCGGTCATGGTCGCCCTGGGCGCGGAGTTCCGGCTCGTGGGGCCCAACGGGGAGCGCGTGGTGCCCGCCGCGCGGCTGTACGCCAACGACGGCATCAATTATCTCACCAAGCAGCCCGACGAGATCCTCGCCGCGGTGCGGCTGCCGGCGACGGACGGCTGGGATGCCACGTACCACAAGCTGCGCCGGCGGGGATCGTTCGACTTCCCCGTGCTGGGCGTCGCCGTGTGGCTTCGCTGGGACGGGCGCTACGTCGCCGCAGCGCGCGTCGTGCTGGGCGGGGTCGGGAGCCGGCCGCAGGAGGTGGCCGAAGCAGGCGCCGCGCTCACGGGGACGGACCTGTCCGACGAGTCGATCGGCGCGGCTGCGGAAGCGGCGTACCGCCCGGCGAAGCCGCTCGACAACACGGATTTTGACCTCTCGTGGCGGAAGCAGATGACGCGGGTGTACGTGAAGGCAGCGCTCGACGAGCTGCGAGCACGGCGGCGCTGACGCGCGTCACGGCACCAGCGCCTCGAGCTCCTCCCGTACCTTGTCCAGCCGTTCGGCGATCTGCTTGCGCGTGGCTTCATCGCGCGACCGCCAGCCCGCCCGGTACACCGCCTTGACGAGGCGGCCGACGGCGCGGTTCATGTCGGCCATCGCCCCCCCGAGCGCGCGCTCCACGGTGTCGTGGACCCGCTCGAAGATGTCGTCCACCACGTCCTTGTGCTCTTCCAGGAACGCGCGTCCCGCGTCGGTGACCTCGTAGATCTTCTTGCCCTCCACTTCGCGGGAGGTGACGAGCCCTTCGTCCTCGAGCAGCTGCAGCGTCGGGTACACGGTCCCGGCCGAGGGCGAATAGCAGCCGCGCAGTTGGTCTTCCAGCTCCTTCATCACCTCGTAGCCGTGGCGGGGCTTGTCCTTGAGCACCTTGAGGATGACGTACTTCATGTCGCCGGACTCGAACCACTGGCGGCGGCGGCGCCGCGGCCCGGCCCAAAACGCGCCGCGGGGCCCGAACCCGAAGGCGAACGATTCCCAGCCGAAATGACGAGGCATGATTTCCCCTAGTTACGATGTAACGTTAAGATATTATTGGACGATATATCTTGTCAACGGCGGGGTAACGCCCCTCACATCGGTTTGGGCCGGTGTGGAACACCTTCCAAGGTCCCATAAATTTGTCCAGCGGGGGCGGGATCGTACATTTACCGCCCGCCGAACCGTTGTTTATTCCTGGTGCGCGCCCTGGAAGGAGATCCGATGTCTGTGCAGGTGACCCCCCACCCAAGCTGGGTGGCCGACCTGGATGCCACGCTCGACCCGAGCCGCGAGGCGATCCTCGACACGAAGGTGATCGTACACGCCTCCGAGAACCAGCTGCTCGACGGCCGGATTCAGAACTTTCTCGTGGCGTTCTACCCGATCATCCGGGACTTCCCGCAGTGGCTCCAGCTGCTGCTCGACCGCTCGCCCGAGGACGGCAAGGCCTTCTTCCGCGACAACATCCGCGTCGAGAAGCGGCACGACGCCATGTGGCGCGCCATGGGAGACGGCTTTAACGTCCCGCGCGAGCGCTTCCAGGTGCCCGAGCCGATGATTCCCGAGGTGAAGGAGTTCCATGCCTATCTCACGGAGATGTGCCGCGGTGCCCAGTTCGGCTCCGCCGTGTCCGCGACGAACTACGCCGTGGAAGGTGTGGCGCAAAAGATCTCCGAGAAGGCGCTGCGCGGCCTGGCCAAGAACGAGAAGATCGGCCCACGCGGGCGGTGGTGGCTCGAGGAGCACGCCAAGTACGACGACGAGCACCCGATCCACGCGCTCGAGATCGTCAAGAACTGCGTCAAGCGGGGCGAGACGCCGCAGGCCGTGACGGACGCGGCGCTCAAGAGCCTCGGCTTGATGAAGGGAGCCATGGTGGCATCGTACGACTCATGAGTAAGAGCCGGCGCGCTTCGCCGACCCGGGGGCTCGGTCCCTCGGCGCCAGCGCCCAAGGCAGCCCCGAAGCGCCCGGCGTTCGACCCATCGCGGGTGGCCGCGGAGATCGTGGCCGCCCTCGCCGACGCCGTGGTCGTGACCGGCATCGACCGCCGCGTGCTCACCGCCAACCGCGCGGCGGCCGTGCTGTTCGGCCGCCCGCTCGATGACCTTCCCGGCACGCCTATCGACGACGTCGTCGCGGCGGCCGAGCGTGAGCACGTGGCCGCGCGCGAGCGCCGTGCGTTCGAAGGCGAGGAGCAGCACTACGAAACCAAGGTCGTGCGGGCGAACGGTGAGGAACGCATCGTCGCCGTGTCCACCACGCCGCTGGTGCTCGAGGGGGAGCTGCTCGGCGCGGTCGCGACGCTGCGCGACATCACCGAGCAGAAGCGGGCGCAAGAGACCCTCGCCCGCTCGGAGGCGCGCTACCGCAACCTGTTCGAGTCGGCGTCCGACGCGATCGCAACCTTCGACGCCAACGGCCGCTTCACCACGTTCAACCACGCCGCCGAGATTATCTCGGGCTACCGCCGCGAAGAGCTGGTGGGCCAGTGGTTCGCGCCGATGCTCCCAGACGACGAGCTCCCCAAGGCGCTGGCCCACTTCCAGAAGGCGCTCACAGGCGAGACCGGGTTGTTCGAGACGAGCTTCTACCGCAAGGACGGCGATGTCCGGACGATCCAGGTCACCTACTCGACGCCGCAGCGCGACGAAGAGGTGCTGTGCGTCATCCGCGACGTCACCGACCAGAAGATGCTGCAGGAGCAGCTGATCCAGTCGGAGAAGATGTCGGCGATCGGGCAGCTCGTATCCGGCGTGGCGCACGAGCTCAACAACCCGCTCGCGGGCATCTCGGCGTTCGCGCAGCTGCTGCTCTCCGAGAAGCGGTTCCCGCCCGATCAGCGGACGGCGGCGGAGATGATCTACGCCGAGGCGCGGCGCGCGTCACGCATCGTGCAAAACCTCCTGACGTTCGCGCGCCAGCACAAGCCGGAGCGCACGACGACGCAGGTCAACCAGGTGCTGGACGACACGCTCGAGCTGCGGGGCTACGAGCTGCGGGTGCGTGGCATCGACGTGCAGCGCGACTACGACGAGCAGGCGCCGGAGACGATGGCGGACGCCCACCAGCTGCAGCAGGTCTTCCTGAACCTCATCACCAACGCCGAGCAGGCGATGGAGCGCTCGGAGCGGGACAAGCAGCACCTGACGGTGCGGACGCGCCGCGCCGGCGACGTGCTGCGCATCGAGGTCGAGGACACGGGTCCGGGCATCCCCCCGAACCTGCTCGAGCGCATCTTCAACCCCTTCTTCACCACCAAGCCCACCGGCTCGGGGACGGGCCTCGGGCTCTCGATTTCGCTCGGCATCGTGCGCGAGCACGAAGGCCGCATCTGGGCGGAAAACGCGGCGCAGGGCGCCCGCTTCGTCATCGAGCTGCCGGTCGTGGCGCCGCGTACCACGGGCGACTACCCCGCCCTGACCGCCAACTTCCCGATCACCGACCGCCTGCACGTCCTCGTCATCGACGATGAGGCCTCGGTGCGGGTCGCCCTGCAACGCTATCTCGCGAGCCGCGGCCACGAAGTCGAGACCACCGCGAGCGGCAAGGAAGCGCTGGCGCGCATGCGGGAAGACGCCTTCGACGCAGTGATCGTGGACATGCGCATGCCCGATGTGTCGGGGGAGCAGCTGTTTCAGGAGCTCAAAGCGCGCGACCCGTCCTACGCCGAGCGCGTGATCTTCACGACGGGCCAGCTCGTAGACGACAGCGTGCGCTCCTTCCTCGCCTCCACGGGGCGTCCGTGCGTGCCCAAGCCGTTCGAGTTCAGCTCGTTCGATCAGGTGCTCCCGGCGCGACGCGGCAGCTGACGAGAGCCCTCCCGCGTCCGCGGGGACGCGGTAGATTCACCCGCCTCACACCATCCCCCGCGAACACCATGCGCTCGACGGTCCCGCTCCTCGTGCTCCTGCTGTGCCCCGCGCCCGCACGCGCGCAGCTGGGCCAGCCATTCGACTTCTACGCGCGGGGCCCGTACCGGCCGGCCGTGCCCCGCCCCGAGGCGATCACCGGCTACCCCGCGGGCGCGCAGCAGACGATGTACGCCGTCATGCAACATTATCTCGACACCGTCGTCGCCACGGCCCCGGAGCGCGTCCGGGTCGAGCGCTGGGGCGAGACCCCGGAGCACCGACCGATCCGCGCGCTGATCATCTCGGACCCCGCCAACCTCGCCCGGCTCGACCCGATCCGCGGCGAGATCGCCGAGCTCACCGACCCGCGCAAGACCGCGCCCGCCCGCGCGGCGGAGATCGCCGCGAGGGATCCGATCGTCGTGGGATTCAACTACTCCGTCCACGGGAACGAGCCCGCCGGCTTCGAAGCGGCGATGCAGGTGGCGTATCAGCTGCTGGCCTCCGACGAGCCACGCACGCGCGAGATCCTCAAGAACGTCGTCCTGGTGCTGAACCCGGCCGCCAACCCCGACGGCCACGAGCGGTTCGCCGCGTGGTACAACTCAGTCGCAGTCGGGGCCGACCACCCCGCCGCGCTCGAGCACCGCGAGCCGTGGGCGATCCAGGGCCGGTTCAACCATTTTCGCTGTAACATGAACCGCGACCTCGTGGCGCAGAGCCAGCCCGAGGTGCGCGCCATGATGGACGGGCTGCTGCGCTGGCACCCCCAGGTCTTCGTGGATCATCACTCCACCACCCGGGCATTCTTTTTCCCCCCCGTGGCCCAGGCGATCAACCAGAATCTGCCGCCCCAGGCGACGAAATGGTTCGACACGTTCGGGCGGGGCAACGCCGCCGCGTTCGACCAGCAGGGATGGCAGTACTACGTGCGGGGCGTCTTCGACTTCTTCTACGTCGGCTACTGGGACGAGTGGGCCACCTTTCAGGGTGCCACGGGAATGACCTACGAGACGGACGGGGGCTATCCCCTGAACCGCCGCCGCGAGGACGGCACCATCAGCACGCTGCGGGACGGGATCGCCCACCATTACACCGCCTCGCTCGCCACACTCGAGACCGCCGCCTCGAACCGGCGGGCCCGCCTGCTCGACTACTACGACTTCCGCCGTTCCGCTATCGACGAGGCGCGCACCGATCGCATGAAGCGCGTGGTGCTGGCGTCGGGTGGCGACGCCTCGATGCTCGCGCACGTCGTCGGCCTGCTGCTGCGCAACGGCATCGAAGTGACCCGGCTCAAGCAGGCGGCGACGTCCAGCGTGGCCCACGCCTACTGGGGCGGTCCGGTGGCGCGCCAGACGTTTCCCGCAGGGAGCTATGTGGTGGACCTGGGACAGCCCCAGCGCCGGCTCGCGAAGGCGCTGCTCGAGCCGGGCGCGGCGTTCGACCGCGGGTTCGTGGAGCAACAGATCCAGAAGTTTCAGCGGAACCGCCGGCGCGGAGAGAGCGCCGACCGCGAGGACTACGATTTCTACGACATCACCGCCTGGTCCCTGCCCTTCACGTTCAACCTCGAGGCCTACTGGACCGAGGATGCCGCGTCGCTCGCCGGCGACGTGGTGACGGACACCGTACCGCCCGCATCTGCCGCGCCTCCATCCACGCCGCCGCGCGCGGGCTCCGCGTACCTTTTCAGCAACGGCAGCCAAGCGGGTGCCCGGCTCGCGTTCGGCCTGCTGGCCGAAGGGTTCAAGGTGGCGATCGCGACGCAGCCCCTTCGCGCTGACGCCCGGAGCTACCCGCGCGGCACGTTCGTCGTCCGGACCCAACGCAACGCCGCGACGCTGCACGATCGGATCGCGGAGCTCGCGCGCCGGGCGGGCGTCGCCGTCGTCGCTGTGCAGAGCGCCTATCCTGACACCATCGCCCCCGGCGTGGGCTCGGACGACGTGGTGAGCCTGCACGCGCCCCGGATCGTCGTGGCCGCGGGCGAGGGCGTCGACCAGGAGAGCTACGGCACCGTATGGCAGTTTCTGGCGCACGACCTGGGCGTCCCGTTCACGCCCATCCCGCTCGCGAACCTCGCGAGCGTCGCGGACTTGTCCGATTACAACGTCCTGATCATCCCGGACGGCGGCGCGAGCCGCATGAAGCGCCAGCTCGGCGACGACGGGGTGACGCGCCTGAAGAGCTGGGTCTCGGACGGCGGGGCGCTGATCGGGTTCGCAGGCGCCGGGATGCTGCTCGCCGACAAAGACGTGGGGCTGACGTCGATCGCCGCGCTGGGCGCCGATTCGACGGCGAAGCCCGACACCACGGTGCCCGGCAAAGAGCCCCCGGTGCTCTCGCCCACGTCACCGTCCAAGGACAAGCCGGAATGGCTGCCGGGCTCCATCTTCCGCGCGACGCTGGACCCCACGCACTGGCTCACCCTCGGGTACGAGAGCGACCGGCTGCCGGTCTACGTCGAGGGGTCGACCTTCTGGAAGCTTTCCAAAAACGGGGCGAACCCGGTGGCGTTCGTGGGAGACTCGCTCGCCCTGTCCGGGTTCACATGGCCGGGGAACACGGAGCGCCTGCTCAAAGGAACCGCGTGGGCCGTGGTCGAAAACCGGGGCCAGGGACGGGTCGTGCTGTTCCTCACCGATCCGCTGTTCCGGGGCTTCTGGCGCGGGCCCGCCCGGCTCGTCACCAACGCGATCCTGGCGGGCCCGGGCCGCGAGCGCTAGACCTGGCGCATCCGGAGCCGGCGCCGCGTCTCCAACCGGAGCCTGCTCTGATCCTCCCGCTCGTGGTGGCGCATCAAGGTTCGCTCCTCGCGCGTCGGGACCTTCCAGGTCACCGTCATGCGCTTCTGCTTCCGCACGATGTCGAGGGACACGGTCTCGCCGGCTTCGTACGAATGCAGGATGCGCATGGCGTGCGAAGGCGAGGTGGGCTTGCGGCCGGCGATGGAGAGAATCACGTCGCCGCTGCGCACGGGCAGGCTCGAGTCGCCTGGCGCCTTGACGACCAGGACGCCTTCCTTCGTGCCGAAGTACTCACCCAGGTCAGGATTCAGGTTCACCAGCTCGAGGTCGCCCCAGGGCGTTCCGAACGACAACTCGACGCCCTCCCAGCCGGGCATCGCGGGCGCAATCCGGGGCATGGCCATCGTCATGTTCGGCATCTCCATCCGGAACGAGCCACCCAGGTCTTCGGCCACGAGCGCCGCCTTTTTCGCGTCGCCGCCGCGCCGATACTCGACCTGCACCGTGTCGCCCGGCTCGAGCTTGCGCGCCAGCTCGACGAGCTTGGCGCTGGGACCGGACTCGTCCTCGTCTTCCGCCTGGGCGCCCGCGAGCGACGTGCCGTTGAACTTGGTGATGATGTCCCCCACCTTGAGGCCCGCCTTCGCGGCCGGCCCGCCCGGGGTCACGGCCTCCAGCCTCGCGCCAATCTTGTCGGTCTGCGAGTCGGGCTTGCTGTTCGGGACCACGCCGATCCGGCCATGGTGGTCGCTCATCGAGTAGGCGTAGGCGCGGGGCGCGCGTGGGGGTCGCGGGGTACGCGGCGTCCGCTGGGCGGCCAGCACCCCGGGCAACGCGGCGGCGAGCACCGTGCTGAGTATGATCCACTT
>QHTK01000075.1 GCA_003220795.1 Gemmatimonadota bacterium
TACTTTTCCTTCGCCACGCGCAGCGTGTCCCGCAGGTCGTCCGCGATCAGGCGCGTCGCGGCCGACTTCGGGTTCTGGACCCGCTCGCAGCGGACCCGGAGGATGGGATCGCCCAGCTGGCGAATGCGTCGTACGGCCATGGGCCGCCAAATTTGGGGGTTTGGCGCCGCGGTGCAACTCGGCGTAAGCTAGGAGTCATGTCCTTGGCCGGCGTGGTGCTCGCGGCCGGGCGCTCGGCGCGGATGGGTACCCCCAAGCCGTTGCTCGACTTCCGAGGCCGCCCCTTCATTATCCGCATTCTCGAGGCGCTGGAGGCGCTCGACCTGAAGCTCCGACTGGTGGTGCTCGGCCCGGATGCCCCACGCGTCACACCCATCCTCGCGCCCCATGACTGCGTGATCGTCGAGACCCCGGACGTCGCAACCGGCCCGATCGGGTCATTGCGGGCCGCCCTCGCAGCGCTGAAACCGCTGCGCCCAGCCGCCGTGCTCGCCTGGCCGGTCGACCTGCCGCACGTGCGGTTGGCGACGGTCGAGCGCCTCATTGACGCGTACGCCCGCGGGGGACCCCCCGCCGTCGCCCCATCGTTCGGCATGCGCCGCGGGCAGCCGGTCATCTGGGATGCCTCGCTGTTCGGGGAGATCGAGACGAGCGAGGCGGCCACCCGTCACGGGGTCAACGCAGTGCTGCACGCCCACGCGTCACGGCTCGTGACCGTCACCGTGGACGACCCCGCAGTGCTCGACGACGTCAACACGCCGGAGGACTACGAGCGCCTCGTGAGAGAGGTGAATCGCGATATCTACTGAGCGCCTGATGGCTGAAAGCCGATTGCGGAGAGCGAGTTACAAATTCGCACCAATCTTGCTTCATTTAGTTGACAATCCCGAGTAAGTCACTTAGGATTCGGCTTCCGATGCGCAGCCATCCTCCGCAACTCACGGCGCACAAAGGACTTCGCGCCGACATCCTACTCGCGCTGAAGCGCGCTCAGCCGCTCACGGCGAAGCAGCTCGCCCAGCAGCTGGGCGTTTCCGTCAACGCGATCCGCCATCACTTGAAGGAGCTCGAAGCCGCGTCGCTGATCGCGTACGGTCGCGTGCAGCGGGGCGTCGGGGCACCCACCTTCGCGTATCGGCTGAGTCCCGACGGAGAGGCCCTGTTCCCGCGCGCCTACGAGGAGACGCTCACGCAGCTGCTGCAGCGCGTCGCCGAACAGGGAGGCCGCCAGGCGGCGGTCGGGCTGTTCGAAGACCATTACAGGGATCTCACGCAGCAGCTGCAAACGGAGCTCGCCGGCGCAGCGGCGTCCGAGCGCTTGGATCTGGTCGCCCGGCTGATGAACCAGCAGGGCTATATGGCCGAATGGCAGGAGGCGGCCGGGACGTTCCGGCTGTCGGAGCATAACTGTGCGATCCGCGCCGTGGCCGAGCGCTTCCCCGAGGTGTGTGCGGCCGAAGAGCGGTTCCTGCGGGACGTGCTCGGCGCGGCCGTCGAGCGGCGCGCCCACATCGCGAGCGGCTGCAACGCCTGCGAGTACGTGATCACCTTCACCGCGGCGCCGCCACAGGAGTCGTCATGAGCTCCGGGATCGAAGCCCAGGTTCTCCAGCCGTACAAGTACGGGTTCGTCACCGACATCGAGTCGGACGTCGTTCCCCCGGGCCTGAGCGAGGACGTCATCCGGCTGATTTCGACCAAGAAGGGTGAGCCGGAGTGGATGCTCGAGTGGCGGCTCAAAGCATACCGCCACTGGCTCAAGATGCCGGAGCCCCATTGGTCGAACGTGACGTACGGCCCCATCGACTATCAGGCGATCAGCTACTACGCGGCGCCCAAGCAGCGCCCCAAGCTCGAGAGTCTGGACCAGGTCGATCCCAAGCTGATCGAAACGTTCGAGAAGCTGGGGATCCCCATCGAGGAGCGGAAGCGCCTCGCGGGCGTCGCCGTGGACGCGGTGTTCGACTCGGTGTCGGTCGCCACCACGTTTCGGGAGACACTCGCCCGGCAGGGGATCATTTTTTGTGCGATCTCGGAGGCGATCCGCGAGCACCCCGACCTCGTCCGCAAGTACCTCGGGTCGGTCGTCCCCCACAACGACAACTTCTTCGCGGCGCTCAACTCCGCGGTGTTCACGGACGGCTCGTTCGCCTACATCCCCAAGGGGGTGCGCTGCCCGCTCGAGCTGTCCACCTATTTCCGGATCAACGCGTCGTCGACCGGACAGTTCGAGCGCACGCTCATCGTCGCCGAGGAAGGGAGCCACGTCAGCTACCTCGAGGGGTGCTCGGCGCCGGTGCGGGACGAGAACCAGCTGCACGCGGCCGTCGTGGAGCTCGTGGCGCTCGACGACGCCACGATCAAGTACTCGACCATCCAGAACTGGTACCCGGGCGACGAGGAAGGCCGCGGCGGGATCTTCAACTTCGTCACCAAGCGCGGCGCGTGCCGCGGCAGGAACTCGAAGATCTCGTGGACGCAGGTGGAGACCGGGTCGGCGATCACGTGGAAGTATCCCGGCTGCATCCTCCAGGGCGACAACTCCATCGGCGAGTTTTACTCGGTGGCCGTGACGAACCAGCGCCAGCAGGCGGACACCGGCACGAAGATGATCCACATGGGGAAGAACACGCGCTCGACCATCGTGTCCAAGGGCATCTCGGCGGGCCGCGGGCAGAATACGTATCGCGGCCTCGTGAAGATTCTGAAGGGCGCCGAACACGCGCGCAATTACTCGCAGTGCGACTCGATGCTGATCGGGGACAAGTGCGGGGCGCACACCTTCCCCTACATCGACGTGCGCAACAGTACGGCGATCATGGAGCACGAGGCATCGACGTCGAAGATCGGCGAGGACCAGATCTTCTACGCGAAGCAGCGCGGGTTGTCGGCGGAGGACGCCGTCTCGATGATCGTCAACGGGTTCTGCAAGGAAGTCTTCAAGGAGCTGCCGATGGAGTTCGCGGTCGAGGCGCAGCGGCTGCTCGGGATCAGTCTCGAGGGGAGCGTGGGATGACGGGCAAGGGGAAACGCGAAAGGGAAAACGTGCTGCTCGAGATTCGGGATCTGCACGCGACCGTCGAAGGCCGCGAGATCCTGAAGGGTGTCGACCTCGTGGTGCACACGGGCGAGGTGCACGCGATCATGGGCCCGAACGGCTCGGGCAAGAGCACCCTCGCCCAGGTGCTGGCGGGACATCCGGGCTACACGGTGACGGCAGGCTCGGCCCTGTACGAGGGCAAGGACCTCCTGGCGATGACTCCCGAGGTCCGCGCGCGCGAAGGGGTGTTCCTGGCGTTCCAATACCCCGTCGCGATCCGCGGCATCACCAACGCCTACTTCCTCCGCTTCGCCGTGAACGCGATCCGCAAGCATCGTGGCGAGGAGGAGCTCGGGCCCGTGGAGTTCATGGACGCGCTCGAGGAAAAGCTCAAGGTCATCGGTTGGGACGACAGCTATCTCAACCGCCCGGTGAACGACGGGTTCTCCGGGGGCGAGAAGAAGCGCAACGAGATCCTGCAGCTCGCAGTGCTCGAGCCCAAGCTCGCGATCCTGGACGAGACGGACTCCGGGCTCGACATCGACGCGCTCAAGACGGTGGCGCAGACGGTGGAGAAACTCCGGCGTCCCCACAACGCCACGGTCATCGTGACGCACTATTACCGAATTCTCACGCATATCCAGCCGGACGTCGTACACGTGCTGTCCGCCGGACGGATCGTGAAATCGGGCGGCAAAGAGCTGGCGGTCGAGCTCGAAGAAAAGGGCTACGACTGGATCCGCGAGGTGGCATGACGGAGCCCTACGTCCGCGACTTCCAGGCGTTCGCGAGCAACGGTGCCGCAGGCGCGCCCCCCTGGCTCCGGGAGATCCGCGAGGGGGCGATCGCGCGGTTCACCGCACTCGGCTTCCCGACGATGAAGCAGGAGGCGTGGCGCTTCACCAGCGTCGCGCCCATCGCCGAGACGCACTTTACGCTTCCCGGCTCCCGCAGGCCGCAGCTCGCGCTCCGTGACGTCGCGGCGCTCTCGGCCCTCGGCGCCGGCCCACGCCTCGTGTTCGTGGACGGGCGGTATGAACCCGGACTGTCGTCGCTCGCCGGTCTGCCCGAGGGCGTGCAGGCGACCAGCCTCGCGGAGGCCACCCGGTCGGGCCCGCGCGGCGAGCTCGCCCGGCGCCACCTCGCGCGGTACGCCCCATGGCAGGACAGCGCCTTCGCGGCGCTGAATACCGCGTTCCTTGCCGACGGCGCATTCGTACACGTCGCGGCGGACACGGTGCTGGCCCAGCCGCTCGAGGTGCTGTTCCTCGCGACGAGCGGCACCGCGGTGACCGGGGCGGGCGGGCCGACGGTCAGTCATCCGCGCAGCCTCTTCATCGTCGAGCGGGGCGCCCGGGCGACCCTGATGGAGAGCTACGCGTCCATCGCCGACGGTCTGCAATGGACGAACGCCGTTACGGAGACGGTGGTCGGTGAGGGTGCACGCGTCGAGCTGTACCGGGTGCAGCGCGAGGGCCGGAACGCCTACCACATCGCCACGACACAATCCCGACAGGAACGCGACAGTTACCTCGGACTGCACGTCCTCACGCTGGGCGGCTCGCTCGCCCGGCACGACATCACCACCGTGCTCGATGGTACGGGCGCCGAGCTGATTCTCAACGGCCTGTATGTGCTGGGCGGCAGCCAGCACGCGGATCATCACACGGTGATCGACCACGCCCGGCCGCACTGCGCCAGTCACGAGTTCTTCAACGGCGTGCTGGCGGAGCGAGCGCACGGCGTATTCAACGGCCGCATCATCGTGCGGCCCGGCGCGCAGCGCACTGACTCGAAGCAGACCAACAACAACCTGCTGCTCTCGACCGAGGCGCGGGCCGACAGCCAGCCCCAGCTCGAGATCTACGCCGACGACGTCAAGTGCACCCACGGCTCGACCGTCGGGCCGCTCGACCAGACGGCGCTGTACTACCTCCGCAGCCGCGGCCTCTCGCCCGAGACGGCGCAGAGCCTCGTGACGTACGGCTTCGCGGCCGAGATCCTCGGCCGCATGCAGCGCCCCGACGTGCGGGAGCGGCTCGACCGCCTGGTCCGCGCCGGGCTCGCCTGATGCTCGACGCCGCCCGCCTCCGCGCCGACTTCCCGTTACTCGAGCGGCGGGAGAACGGCCGCCGCCTCGTGTACCTGGACAACGCGGCGACGACCCAGAAACCCGAAGCGGTGCTGAGCGCGATCGCCGACTATTACCGCACCACTAACGCCAACGTGCACCGCGGTGCGTACAGCCTCGCAATCCGCGCCACGGAAGCCTACGAAGCGGCGCGCGCGAAGGTCGCCGGGTTCGTGAACGCGTGGGCGCCCGAGGGTGTCGTCTTCACACGCGGCACGACCGAGTCGATCAACCTGGTGGCGGGCTCCTACGGCCGCGCTCACGTCGGCCGGGGTGACACGGTGGTCGTGACGGCGATGGACCACCACTCGAACCTCGTGCCGTGGCAGATTCTCTGTCAGGAGAAGGGCGCGACGCTCCGCATGGTCGAGATCACGGAGGACGGTCGCATCGACCTCTCCGACTTCGGGACCGCGCTCGAGCGACGCCCGAAGCTCGTCGCGTTCCCCTACGTCTCGAACGCGCTCGGCACCGTGAACCCGGCGGCGCAGCTCGCGAAGCTGGCGCATGCTGTCGGGGCGGTCGTCGTGGTGGATGGCGCGCAGTCCACGCCCCACTTGAAGGTCGACGTCCAGACGCTCGACTGCGACTTCTACGCGTTGTCGGGTCACAAGATGCTCGCGCCGATGGGCTCGGGAGCGCTCGTCGCCAAGCCGGAGCTGCTCGAGGCGATGCCGCCCTATCACGGCGGCGGCGAGATGATCTCGCGCGTCTTCGACGACCACTCGACCTACAACAAGATCCCGCACAAGTTCGAAGCCGGGACGCCGAACGTCGAAGCGGCGGTCGGGCTCGCGGCGGCGATCGACTACCTGGAGAGGATCGGTCCCGAGCGGATCGCCGAGCACGAGCAGGCGCTCGCCCAGGCGGCCATCGACCAACTGACCCAGATCGACGGCGTGACCGTCTACGGGCCGCGCGGTCACCGGGCGGGCGTCGTGTCGTTCACCTACGGCGACATCCACCCGCACGACATCGCCACCATCCTCGATCAGGACGGCATCTGTATCCGGGCCGGCCACCACTGTGCGCAGCCGTTGATGCGGCGGCTCAATGTCGCGGCGACGGCGCGTGCCTCGTTTTACCTCTACAACGAGCCGGGCGACGTCGCCGCGCTTGCCGGCTCGCTGGTCAAGGCGGGAGCCCTGTTTGGATACGTCCCCGCCTGAGCCTAGGCTCAGCGCGCTCTACCAGGAGCTGATTCTCGATCACTACCGCCGCCCCCGCAACAAGGGCGCGCTCGACGGGGCGACGCACTCTGTCTCGCTCAACAATCCGCTGTGCGGCGACGAGATCGACCTGCAGCTGCGCGTGGACGACGACGTGATCCGGGATGTGCGCTTCATCGGCCGGGGGTGCTCCATCAGTCAGGCGTCGGCGTCGATGATGACGCAGCTGCTCAAAGATCGCACGGTCCCCCAGGCACTCACGCTCGCCGCGCAGATGAACGCGATGATGCAAGGCGACGAGTCTGCCGCGAAGGACAAAGCACTCGGCGACTTGCGGGCGCTCGCCGGCGTGTCCAAGTTCCCGGTGCGCATCAAGTGCGCGCTCTTGCCCTGGAACGCACTCACGGATGCTGTGAAGCCGTAGGCGGGCGGTCCCCTTCCTTCTTCCCCCTTCCCCGCCAGATTACCGCAGCGTGAACCGCCCCCTCGTCGTGCTCGACCGAGTCACCAAACGCTTCGCCGGTCACACCGCGGTCGACGCGCTGTCGCTCGCGGTCCCGAGCGCAGTGATCTTCGGGCTGCTCGGCCCGAACGGCGCCGGGAAGACGACGTCGATCCGTATGATCATGGATATCATCGCGCCGGACGAGGGCGAGGTCGGGCTGTTCGGGGAGCGCGGAGCCGGGCGCGACCATTCGAGTCGCATCGGATACCTGCCGGAGGAGCGGGGTCTGTACCCGAGGATGCGGGTGCTCGACGTCCTCGTGTTCCTCGCCGAGGTGAAGGGCGTGCCGCGACGGGCCGCTCGCTCCCGGGCGCTCGAGTGGTTGGACCGCCTCGGCCTGAGCGACTGGCGGCAGCGCCGTGTGAACGAGCTGTCGAAGGGGATGCAGCAGAAGGTGCAGTTCATTTCAACGATGCTGCACGACCCCGACCTCGTGATCCTGGACGAGCCGTTCTCCGGGCTCGACCCGGTGAATGCCCAGGTGATGAAGGACACGGTGCTCGATTTGCGCCGCCGGGGCAAGACCATCCTGTTCTCGACGCACATCATGGAGCAGGCGGAAAAGCTGTGCGACGAGCTGTGCATCATCGCCCGCGGGCGGAAGCTCGTAGACGGAGCCTTGAGCGACATCAAGCGAACGCACGGGGGTCACCACGTCGTGGTGGGGTTCGACGGGAGCGCCGGCGCGGCCCAGCAGGTGTTTGCGGACAGAGGGCTCGTGAAGAAGGTCGACGACTACGGCCAGTATGCCGAGCTCGAGCTCGCCCCGGGGGCGGACGCCCAGCAGATCCTGCAGCGACTTGTCGGGTCAGGGGCGCGGCTGTCGCGCTTCGAGCTGATGGAGCCCTCGCTGAACAAGATCTTCATCGACCTGGTGGGGCCGGAGGCCGCCCGGGCCGCCGTGCAGCCGGACGCGGAGGCCGCCCGTGCGTAAGGTCTGGGCAGTCGTCCGGCGGGAGTTTGTGGAACGGGTCCGCAAGAAGTCGTTCTGGGTGATGGCGCTGCTCGGGCCCGTGTTCTTCGCGGCCATCTTCCTGCTGCCGCTGCTCATGTCCACGGGTGGCGGCGTCAAGCGGCTGGTGGTGGTCGACCGAACCACCACGACCCTCGGGGCCCTGGTGGCTGCGCGGCTCGATTCAAGCCAACGGTTCTTCGTGGTGGGTCGCGTGCCGGGCGGCCCGGGCGTGGAGGACTCCTTGGCGCGCGAGGTCGGGGTGAAGCGCATCGACGGGTTCCTGGTGCTGTCTGACGCTCTCACCGCCAGTGGTCACGCGGAATACCGCGCGTCCAACGTTTCATCGCTGGAAGACGTCGGCTTGCTGCGCGAAACCCTGGGTCGCCTGGCGGAGCGCGCGCGGCTGGAGCGCGCCGGCGTGGATCCGGCCATGGTGGCTCGCGCTCAGATCCGCGTGTCGCTCGATACCAAGAAGATCACCGGTGGGCGGACGACCGAGGAAAGCGCCGGCCAGTCGTTCTCGCTCGCGTATTTCATGATGCTGATCCTCTACATCTCACTCCTGCTGTACGGCGTGCAGGTCATGGGCTCGGTCATCGAGGAGAAGACGTCACGCATCATCGAGGTCCTGGTGAGCTCCCTCCGGCCGTTTCAGTTGCTCCTGGGAAAGCTGCTCGGCGTCGGCGCCGTGTCGCTCGTTCAGTTCGCGATTTGGGGGGCGTCGGGTAGGCTGTTGCTCAGCCAGCGGGCGGCGCTGGTCAGCCGCATGGGGGGGGCGGACCCGGAGGTCGGGCAGGTCTTCCAGGTGCCGCACGTGTCCGGCGCCACGGCGCTCGTGTTCATCGCGTTCTTCCTGGGTGGCTTCTTCCTGTACTCGGCGATGTTCGCGGCCGTCGCCGCGACCTGCTCGACCGAGCAGGAGGCACGGCAGAGCCAGGTCCCCGTCACCGTCTTGATCATGATCGCGTTCTTCGGCTCATTCGCTACGCTCGCGAACCCGGAGTCCCGGCTCGCGGTGACCCTGTCGCTGGTGCCGTTCACTTCGCCGATCGCGACCCCGGCGCGGTGGGCGGCCGGCAATCTCACCGCGCTCGACGTGATCGCGTCGCTCGCGCTGCTGATCGCCGGCACTGTGCTGGTCACATGGATCGCAGCGAGGATATACCGGGTTGGGATTCTGATGACCGGCAAACGGCCGAACCTCAAAGAGCTCGTTCGCTGGGTTAGGGCCTAGACGCCAAGGTAGACGCCGAGATGCCGAGGCGCTGAGTGGATGTGAGGGGCGAGCGAAAAGCGCAGAAAAGGCACGGCACGCAACACTTGGGTGATGCTCCCTACCGTTACGGCCGCAACTTTCCTCCATGGCACACTACAAGACTCTCAAAGCGTGGCAACATGCCCAACGCTTGGCCATCGAATGCGTGAGAGCGTCGCGGGGTTTCCCGGATTACGAACAAGGGGCGCTCGCCGACCAGCTTCGGCGGGCTTGTTACAGCGTCCCTTTGAACATCGCCGAGGGGAACACGCGACAAGGCTCGCGAGAGTACCGGCGTTTCCTGGACACCGCGCGAGGCTCGCTTGCCGAGGTGGAGACAATCATCGAAATGGCTCGAGAACTGGGTTACATGCAACCCGCGGACTTCGGCCGTCTCGAGGCGTTAGTGAACGAGACCGGCAAGACGCTGTACGGTCTGCTTAGAAAGATCAGCGGCGCCGCTGCGCGGATCCCTTCCGTCTAGAACCTCACATCCACGCGGCGTCTCGGCCCCTCAGCGTCTACCTCGACGTCTCACTGCCTGGGCCAGTATAATTCGGGCCATGAGCATCGATTACGACGTTATAGTTGTGGGAGCGGGCCATGCCGGGACGGAAGCGTCAGTCATGGCAGCTCGATTGGGGGCACGGACACTCCTCCTCACGTCTAACCTCGACACCATCGGCCAGCTGAGCTGCAATCCCGCCATCGGCGGCATCGCGAAGGGCACCGTAGTGCGCGAGCTCGACGCGCTCGGCGGTATCATGGGCCGCGCCACCGACCGCGCGACGATCCAGTTTCGCATGCTCAACCGCTCGAAGGGACCAGCGGTGTGGGCGCCGCGCGCCCAGTGCGATCGCACGCTGTACCGGCGCGCGGTTCGTGCGCTGCTTGAGCGCCTCCCGAACCTCGAGCTGACACAGGGCACGGTGAGCCGCCTCATAATCGAGGGAGCGCAGGCGGCGGGCGTCGCGACATCCGACGGCCGAGTGTTCGCGGCGCGCGCGGTCGTGATCACGGCGGGGACCTTCCTGCGTGGCCGCATTCACCTCGGGACGGACACGCAGATTCCGGCGGGGCGGGCGGGCGACCAGCCCGCCGTCGATGTAGCGCAACACATTGAATCGCTTGGACTTACGGTCTCGCGCTTCAAGACCGGTACCCCGCCGCGGGTGGACGGCCGCTCGGTCGATTGGTCCGAGGTCGAGCGTCAGGACGGCGACGCGACCGCGTACCGGTTCTCGTTTTATGAGCGAGTGGAGCGGCCCCGTCAGGTGCCGTGTTGGATCACGTGGGCCGGCGAGGAAGTGAAGGACATCATCCGCCGGCACCTCAAGGAGTCGGCGCTGTACGGCGGCGCCATCGCCTCGCGAGGCCCGCGGTACTGCCCATCGGTCGAAGACAAGATCGTGAAGTTCCCCGACGCCCAGCGGCACCAAGTCTTCCTCGAGCCGGAAGGGCTCGACACGCACGAGCTGTACGTGAACGGGCTCTCCACTTCCCTGCCCGTCGCCGTGCAACTCGAGTTCCTGCACGCTGTCCCCGGCCTCGAGCGGGCCAAGCTGACGCGGCCGGGGTACGCGATCGAGTACGACTACTACCCCCCGACGCAGCTCACACCCTGGCTCGAGACCAAGGCGATCGAGCGCCTGTTTTTCGCCGGCCAGATTAATGGTACGACGGGGTACGAGGAGGCAGCCGGCCAGGGCGCCGTCGCGGGGATCAACGCGGTGCGCCGCATGCGCGGGCTGGAGCCGGTGCTGTTCGCGCGGGATGAAGCGTACATCGGGGTGCTGGTAGACGACTTGATCACGCGCGGAGTGGATGAGCCGTATCGGCTGTTCACGTCGCGGTCCGAGTTCCGGCTGTTGTTGCGGCAAGACAATGCGCTGCGCCGTCTGGCGCCGCTCGCGGAGCGGTTGCGCTTACTGACGGCGGCGGAGCTGCGGCAGGCGGAGCAGCGCTTACGGGAGGAAGAGCGGCTCCTCGACACGGCGCGAGCGACGCCGATCAGCCCCGCGCAAGCGGATCCGGCGTTGGCCCAGACCGGCACGCAGCTCGCCGAGCCGGAGCGCGTGGCGACCGTGGCCCGGCGGCCCGGGGTGTCGTTGCGCGCGTTGCTCGAGGCCGCGGGCGTGGCGGTGCCGAGCGACGACGATGTTGTGGCGAGCGCGGAGATCGAGCTCAAGTATGACGGCTATCTCGCGCGCGAGCGGGAAGCGGCGAGTCGGCTCGCCGAGCTCGCCGCGTTCGTGCTGCCGGCCGAGCTTCCCTACCTCGAGATGCGGAGTTTGGCGACCGAAGCGCGTCAGAAGCTCGACCGGGTGCGCCCTACTTCCCTCGCCCAGGCGGCGCGGATTCCGGGCGTGAGCCCGAGCGACCTTCACAACCTGGTAGTCGAGACGGCGCGCTGGCGTCGTCGCGTCGCCTGAATCCACCTGTTTCACGTGAAACTTTGGATTGGTTTCACGTGAAACCAGCACTTTACCCGTCGTGGCGCGCGACGTATATTTGAGCCCTTGTGATCGCTACGCAATATAACTCATTGCACCACAATTAGTTATCAGATGTCTCGCGTCATCGCCATCGCGAACCAGAAGGGCGGCGTCGGGAAGACGACCACCGCCGTCAATCTCGCCGCGTCGCTCGCGACCGCCGAGCGCAAGACGCTGCTCGTCGACGCCGACCCGCAAGCGAACTCCACCAGCGGCGTCGGCATCGAACGCGATCGCATCCGCCACTCCCTGTACGACGCGTTGCTCGACGGCCGTCCCCTGCTGGACGCGCGCTTTGCCCACGTGCACTTCCCCTATCTCGATGTCGTCCCGGCCACCCAGGATCTCGTCGGTGCCGAGCTGGAGCTCGTCGGCAAACAGGGGCGCGAGGCGATGATGCGCCGGGCTTTACAGGGGATCCGCGACCAGTACCAGTACGTCATCATCGACTGTCCCCCGTCGCTCGGACTGCTCACGCTCAATATGCTCACGGCGGCGGACAGCGTCCTGATCCCTATCCAGTGTGAATACTATGCGCTGGAAGGACTGTCTCAGCTGCTCAACACGGTGAAGCTGGTGCAACGCAATTTCAACCCGGCGCTCGCCATCGACGGCGTGCTGCTGACGATGTTCGATGCCCGCCTGAACCTCAGCAAACAGGTTGCCGACGAGGCGAAAGAATACTTCGGCTCGCAGATGTTCGGCATCACCATTCCACGCAACGTGCGACTCGCCGAAGCGCCCAGCTTCGGGAAGCCCATCCTGCTGTACGACGTGCAGTCCGTGGGGGCGAAGAGCTATTTGGCGGTGGCGCAGGAGCTGATCCGTCGGGTCGAGCGCACCGGCGCCGCCGCGCCCGTTCCCCCCCCGCCTGCCCCACCCGCCCCTGAACCGCTGCCGGAGGTGCCTGCATGACGGAAACCATCGCTGGTCGCCGGCGACTTGGTCGGGGGCTCGAGGCCCTGCTGGGCCCCACGCGCGAAGAAGCCGAACGCGAAGGGAGCCTCGTCGAGCTGGCGATCGCCGACATTCGGCCGAACCCGTACCAGCCGCGGCGGGACGTCGATCCGGCCGCACTCGAAGAGCTGAAAGCATCGATTCTCAAAGCCGGTCTGTTGCAGCCGGTCGTGGTGCGCACGGCGCCCGGCGATCGCGCCTCCGGCTACGAATTGATCGCGGGCGAGCGGCGGCTGCGGGCCTGTCAGGCGCTGGGTTGGGACCGGATCCCCGCCGTGAAGCGCGACGTGGATGACCGCACGGTGCTGACGCTCGCGCTGATCGAGAACCTGCAACGCGATGACCTGTCGCCGGTCGACGAGGCGCGCGGCTACGAGCGCCTGATCGCCGAATTCAGCCTCACCCATCAGGACGTCGCCGACGCGGTGGGACGCGACCGCTCCACCGTGGCCAATGCGCTACGACTCCTCAAGCTCCCGGCGGGCGTGCTCGCGTTGCTGCACGAGGGAAGGCTCTCGGTCGGGCACGCGCGCGCGCTGCTCGCCCTCGACGACCCGCGCGCCGTGGCGGCGGTCGCCAAGGAAGCCGTCGACCTGGGGCTCTCGGTACGCGACGTCGAGGATCGGGTGCGGGGCGGCCGGGCGCCGGTCCGGCGGCCGCGGTTGAAGCAGGGGCTCGGGCAGGGTCCCGAAGTGCGCCGCATCGAGGACGCGCTGCGCCGGCGCCTCGGCACCGATGTGCGCGTCACGCTCCGGGCGAAAGGGAAGGGGCAGATCCACCTCCATTTTTATTCGAACGACGACCTCGCGCGCCTGCTCGAGCTGATTCTGGGAGCGCCGTTCGACGGATGAAGCATAAGAGCGTCACCATCGTGGTCCACACCGATGGCGAGCTCGAGTCCCGCCAGTACCGCGTGCCGTTGTGGGCCTTCGAAATCGGGAAATGGACGGCGGGTGGCATCGCGGTTCTGGTTGTGCTGTTCTTCCTGTTCGCCGGACCGATCACGCGGAACGCGGTGCGGGCACAATTGCTCGACCGGCGGGTGGCGCGTCTGGAGGAGGAGAACGGCCGCGTCCAGCAGCTCGCCGCGGCGTTGAACCGGGCAGAGGCGAACTACCAGGAGCTCCGGCAGCTGCTGGGCGTGAAGGCGCCGCCCGAAAAGGTCGTCGCGCGGCCCGATCTGCCGCGCGCGCTCACCGTGCGCGCCCGGGCGCCCGGCGCGCCGCCGCGCTTCGCGTCCGACTCCGCGACGCCGCTCCACTGGCCGCTCGCCGACGGCGGCTTCCTGACCCGCGGGCAGGTGGGACCGGGCGACCCCGCCGAGTCGCATCCCGGCATCGACATCGCCGTCCCGACAGGAACGGCGGTGCGCGCAGCCGCCGCAGGCGTCGTGGCCCAGGCCGGCACGGACCCCGCCTACGGACTGTTCGTGCTCTTGCGGCACACCGCCGGATATGAGACGATGTATGGGCACGCCTCGCGGCTGGTGGTCCGCGAAGGTGACTCGGTCGTGGCGGGGCAGGTGATCGCGCTCTCGGGCAGCTCCGGGCGATCCACCGCGCCGCACCTCCACTTCGAAATCCGCCGCGAGGGCAAGTCGCTCGATCCCCTCACGGTCGTGAAACAGGAGAATTGACATGGCCATCTTCACCGAGAAGGGGCACGGCGCTTCAGAAACCGAGACCGGCCTCTCGATCATCGGGACTGGCATGCGCGTCGTCGGGGACATCACCGCCGAAGGGGTGGTGAAGATCGAAGGCACCGTAGTCGGCACCGTGCGTGCCGGACGTCAGGTCCTGGTTGGGAAGGGCGGGGAAGTGGAAGGCGACGTGATCTCCCGCGAAGCGATCATCGGCGGCGAAGTACGGGGGAGCATCCGCGCCGACGAGCGCGTCGAGATCCAGGCGTCGTGCGTGGTGCACGGCGACATCGCGGCCAAGCGCTTGCTCGTGCAGGAGGGCGGCGAGATCAACGGGGTGGTGCGGATGGGCGAGACCGCCTTGGAGCCCGAGACGCTGGAGAAGGCGGGCGCGCCGCGGTCTTACTAAGCAGCAGCAGATATCCACACGCCAGCGTTTCCCGCATGTGGATTGTTTATCTCGCTACCACATAGTGCTTTACAGATTTCCATATGTGGGAATCTCATGTCAGTGTCTCTAGGCTGGCGCGCTAATGTCATCATACTGTCACCGCCCGACGGGCTGATGCAGCTGGGGGAGTTGGTCACCTACCTCGACGCCTACCTCCGCGTCGGCGAGGTGCCGGACGCACCCCACGCCCTCAACGGGCTGCAGGTCGCGAAGACCGGAGATGTCAACCGTGTGGCCGCGGCGGTCGATCTGTGCGAAGCGACGGTGCGCATGGCGGTCGCGCAGGAGAGCGACCTGCTGCTCGTGCATCACGGGTTGTTCTGGGGTGGGCTCAAACCGCTCACCGGGCCCGCGTACCGGCGGGTGGCCGGACTGATGCAGAACAACGTCGCCCTGTACAGCGCGCACCTCCCGCTGGACATGCATCCCGAGGTCGGCAACAACGCGGTGTTGGCGCGGCAGCTGGGCGTCACGCTGCGCGGCGGCTTTGGCATGGAGTATGGCGTGTCGATCGGCGTGTGGGGGGAGCTGGACACCTCGCGCGCGGCACTGCAGCAGCAGCTCGCCGTCGCGCTCGGCGCCATGCCTCGCGTCATGGCGTTCGGCCCGGAGCGGGTGCGCCGTGTGGGGATCGTCACCGGAGGCGCGGGTTCGATGATCGGCCAGGCGCGAGCGGCGGGGCTCGACACCTACATCACGGGTGAAGGGGCGCACCATACGTTCTTCGATGCCGAAGAGCTGGGTGTCAACGTCTTCTATGGCGGGCACTACGCGACGGAGACCGTCGGGATCAAGGCGCTGGGGGAACACCTGTGCGCCAAGTTCGGACTGCCCTGGACGTTCCTCGACCATCCGACGGGTCTGTGAGCGCGCGGCGCGTGCTGGCCGTGCTCGCCGTCGCCGAGCTGCTGGCGATGGCGCCGTGGTTCAGCGCGTCGGCCGTCGCACCGACTCTCTCACGCGCGTGGCAGCTCACTCCCGCCGACACGGCCTGGCTCACGATTTCCGTGCAGCTGGGCTTCGTCATCGGGGCGCTCCTCTCGGCCGTCTTCACGTTGAGCGACCTGTGGTCTGCGCGGCGACTCGTCCAAGTGTCGGCGGTCGCGGCGGGGGTCGCGACGTTCGGCGTCGCGAGCGCCTCGAATCCCACGGTCGGCATCGCTCTGCGCATGGCGACGGGCGCCGCGCTCGCCGGGGTGTACCCGCCGGGGATGAAGATCGTGGCCGGCTGGTTCCGCGACGGCCGGGGCTGGGCGATCGGTATCATGGTCGGCGCGCTCACGCTCGGCTCGGCGCTGCCCCATCTGCTGCGCTGGCTCGTCCCTGTGACCGTGTGGCGCCCCGTGCTCGCATCCGCAGGGGCGCTCGCAATGCTCGGCGCGGGACTGATGGCGCTCGTGCCGCACGACGGCCCGTTCGCGACGCCGGCTCTCCAGTTCAGCTGGAGCGCCGTGCCCCGGATCTTACGCCAGCGCGCCGTCACGCTCGCGAACCTCGGTTATCTCGGTCATATGTGGGAGCTATACGCGATGTGGACCTGGATCGCGGCGTTCGTCGCGGCCAGCGAGCACGCCCGCACGGGCGCGGCGCCGCCTGTCGGGCCGATCGCGCTCGTCACGTTCGCCGTGGTGGGGAGCGGCGCCGCCGGCTGCTGGCTCGGCGGGAAGTACGCGGACCGGTGGGGCCGGACGCTCGTCACGAGCGTCGCGATGGCGCTTTCGGGCGCCTGCTCCCTCACCGTCGGGACGCTGTTCGGGCATACGCTGGCGATGCTGCTGCCCGTGCTGCTGGTCTGGGGCGTGACGGTAGTCGCCGACTCGGCGCAGTTCTCGGCGTCCGTGAGTGAGCTCGCCCCACGGGACCTGGTGGGGACGGCGCTGACGCTTCAGACCAGCCTGGGGTTCCTGCTCACCTGTCTCACGATCTATCTCTTGCCGTGGGTCGCGGAGCGAATCGGCTGGCGCTGGAGCATGAGTGTGCTCGCCCTGGGGCCGGCGGTGGGCATATGGGCGATGCTGATGTTGCGGCAGCGCCCGGAGGCATCAGCACTAGCGGGTGGACGGCGCTAGGGAAGCTCCGCATAGGTGTCGCGAAGTCGGGAGTGGGGGCGTCGCACCGTCACACGCGAGGGCGCTCGGGGCGGCACATCTGCGCCGAAGCATAGGCGATACCGAAGCTTCCCTAAGGGACCACGAAGATCCCGACGTCGCCGCCGTAGTCGTCCGGCGCGCGAGTCGTGCCGGCGGGCACCATCCACGCCGCGCCGTCGATGCGGATGTCGATCCGGTGCACGCCGCTGGTGATGGGCAACACCACCTCCCAGAGGTCGCCCCCGGTGCGGTTGAGCGCCAGCGGTTGCCAGTCGGTGAAATCCCCCGCGACTTCGACCCGTGAGGCGTCGGCGACGTGCACCACCAGCCGCACGGGCCTGCTGCGATCCACCTGTACTTCGAGCCGCGCGGCCGTCGGAGCGTCGGTGCCGTCGGCCCCGCTACCACGCGGCGCCATGCTTCCGCGCGACATCGTGTGGCGCGGAGACACCGTCTGAATACGGATCGCGACGGTCAGGTAGCGCGCGGCGATGCTGCCGCTGATCGGGTCGGTTGGATAGCGGCCGCCCGAGAGCACGATTGCTATGCGCTCGCCGAGCGAGAGAGCGGCGCTGGTCTCGCCGTACATGCCCCGGCCCCCGCCGCGACTCCAAACCCGCGCGCCGAGCGTCGCGTCCAGCGTGACCTGGCCCCAGGCCGTGCGGGCTGAGGATTCGACGTCGGTATAGGAGGTGTCGCCGACGTGGGAGAGATTGGCCGACACCCTGAGCGTGAGCTCCGGCAGGCGCAGCCACGCACCCGCGCCGGCCGCCAAGACGGTGCGCGGTGCGGAGCCGTACGACGCTCGTCCCGCGGTACCGCTGACCCAGGCGCCCCGCTCGGACTCCATGAAGTGCAGTCGGGCTTCTCCGACGGCGTGCCAGAAGCTGGCGAAGTCCACGTAGCGGCTGGCGCCTGCGCCGGCGGAGAACTCGCCGCGCCAGCGATGGGCCGCGGGCATGAAGAACGAGCCGGCCACCGAGCCTTGCAGGCTCCGGTGGCCGCTCTCGAACCGCAAGTACGTGCCGCGTGCAGTGAGCGTACCGTTGGGTCGTTCCCAGCGCACTCCCGGCGTCACCGACGCGGCACCGGACGCGAGGAACCCGTCGTAGCGCACGGTGGACATGCCAATGTCGAAGGTGCCGGTCGTCTGGGCGGCCGGCGCGCGCACCGTGAGGAGGGACCATCCTGCCGCCGCCGAGGCGGCCCAGGCCCGTCTCCCCGCCGTCACGACCGCGCGGTGCTACGGTCGGCCCGGGCGGGCGTCGCGAGCGCCCGCGTTCACGTGCAGGGCGTCGGCGCCGAAGACGCCGGCCATCGCCGCCGCGGTGGCCGCGGTCGGTGCCGCGCCGAGTGCGATATCGCGCTCGACGGCGCGGCGGAGGTCGATCAGGTCTGCGTCGCGCGCACTGGCGGCGAGCGCGAGCACCGCGGCCGCGGCGCTGTCGACCGGCACGCCGCTCGCCACGAGGTCCGCGAGGACGGCGAGCGGGACGGTGATGGTTTGGCGACGCGACCGGCGCAGCTGGGCCAGCACGGCGGGACCGGCACCCGCCCGCAGCGCCGCGGCCCCCGCCTCGAGCTCGGGGGGCGTGGCGCCCGCCCCCAGCACCGCGCGAGCGCGGCCGAGATCCGCGGCGAGGCGCTGGACCGCGCTGGCGATGAGCGTGCCGGGCGCGCCCTTGGTGGCGCCCTCGAGCGCGCGCTGGACCAGCGGCTCGGTGGGAAGGCCCGCGGCCCGCGCCGAATCGATCACACCCGCCACGAGGGGGCGGGCAGTGGCGTCGAGGCGACCGAGCCGCGGATCCTGCGCCACCGCGGTCGCGGCGAGCAGCGCGGCGAGCGCGCCCGCGGCCGCAAGGGATCGCGGCATCACGAGCCACCCACGGTGACGACCGAGCTCGGCGCGCCGAACTCGTCGTCGCGCGCGTGCGGCGCCGCGGGATCGGCGAGCCAGCGGGAGCCGTCGACGAGGAAGGCGTAGCGATAGCGCCCGGGCGACAGCGGCAACACCGCGGTCCAGACGGAACCGCCGCGCGGGGACGGTCGCATCGGGGTGCGCGTGGCGTCCCAATCGTTGAAATCGCCGACGAGCGCCACGCGGGTCGCGCGCGGCGCGACCACGACGAACTGAAACTGCCGGGACGTGGCTTCCGCTGGCGCTGGGCGTGCTCCCCGGCCGGGCAGTGCCCAAACGAGGGCCGCGAGCCCCGCTGCCGTCGCCAGAGCGCCGAGGGGAGAGACGGCGAGCTGCCGCGGCCGGATGAGCCAGCGCCACGCGACTACCGCGGCGCCCGGCCTCCGGCCGGTCTCGCCGTCCGCGATCTCCTGCATCACGCGTCCGTCGAGCGCCGGATCGATCTGCACGGGGCGGCGCAGGTGGCTCACGATCCGGTCGACCGGGTCCTGTCGATCTTCAAACACGTTCCGCCTCACGGAAAATGATCTGCAGCTGCTCGCGGGCGCGTTTCACCCGCATCTTCAACGCCGAAATCCCCGCGCCCGTCAGTTGCGCCATCTCCTCGTACTCCAGGTCCTCGACGTGCTTGAGGAGGAACGCTTCCCGGTATTCCGGGGTGAGCCGGCCGAGCGCCCAGCGGACGGTGTCGTCCCACTCGGCGCGCTCGGCCGGACTGGGCAGCGGCACACCGCTGAGCGCCGCGTCGTCGCGCACGAACAGCCGCGCGCGTCGCGCGGCGCGCCCGCCCGTCGTGCGGCACCGGTTCACGAGGATGCCGTACAGCCAGGCGCCGAATCGCTCCGGATCGTCGCAGCGCGCCAGCGAGCGATGCGCCCGGACGAAGGCGTCCTGCAGCGCTTCCTCCGCGTCCTGCCGGTCTCCGAGCATGTGTACGGCGTAGCGGCCGAGGCGATCACGGTACCGTGCGACAAGCGCGGCGTACGCGCCGGTGTCGCCGGCCAAGACGCGGCGCACCAGCTCTCCGTCGCTCGTCCCCACCTTGGGTATACCCACCGAGGGAGCCGTGCCGTCACTTTTTCCCGCGTCGGGCGGACGTGTGACGCGTTCGACCGGGGGCCGGGTATCTCCAGACAGAGCCGTCACGGTGCCTGTCACACAAAGGAGCGCTGATGACTCGTTGCGTGTTGCGCCTGCTGGCCGCGGCCCTCCTCTTCGCAGCCAGCTGCTACAAGGACGATACCACATCCCCCCGCAACGGGAAGTCGCTCGCCCGCGTGCTGCTCACCGATGCGCCGTTCCCCTATGACTCGGTGGCGCGCGTTAACGTGTATGTGGCCAGCATCGATGCCAGCAGCGACCTGGACACGACCGGCGGGGGGCAATGGGTGCGAGCGGCGACACCCGCCAGGGCGTTCGACCTGCTCACCTTGCAGCGCGGCGCCACGGCGTTCCTCGGCGAGGCCGAGCTCGACGCGCGGCAATACCGGGCGATCCGCATGGTCATCGACGCCGACAGGTCCTCGATCGTCTACAACAACGGCGCCGCGCCGCCAGTGCACTGGCCGTGGCCGGGGAGCGGCGCGGTGACCATGTATGCCCTGATCGAGGAGCCGCTCGACTTCTCGACCGCGGCAGCCGCGGCGCCCGGGGGAGCCGCGATCGTGATCGACTTCGACGTCGGGAGGAGCTTCCTGTACGACTATTTCGGAACCCGAGAGTTCACCGTGCTCCCCTGGTTGCGTGCGGTCAACTCGGCGGCGACCGGGACGCTCGAAGGCACGGTGACGACCGACTCGGGTGGCCAAACTCGGCCGGTTGAGAACGCCAACATCACGGTGTGCGGCAGCCAGGCGTGCGACCCGCCTAACGCGTACGTGGTCGCCACCGGCCGCAGTGACGCCGCGGGGCGCTACACGGTGGGGTTCTTGCGCGCCGGCACGTACACCGTGCGGGTCGAGCAGCCCGACTATCCCTCCCTTGCTCCCGCGATCATCCCCAACGTGCACATCGCCGCGGGCGACGCCACGCAGCTGCCGGTGTCGCTCCCGAGAGCGGGCTCTGGGGGGGCCTACATCCGCATCTCCGGGCCGACATCGGTCGGCGTCGGCGGCACGATCAGCCTCCGCGCCGCCGTGGGCGACGCGAGCGGCAACGCGGTTTCGAATCCCGCGGTGTCGTGGACGAGCAGCAACACAGCGATCGCGCAGGTGAGTGGTGGGGGGGACACGGCGTCGGTGATGGGTCGCCAAGCCGGTTATGTCACGATCACCGCGGCGAGCGGTCAACTGTTCGATACACTCGGCGTTCAAGTCGTGGGCTCGTCCGCGCCGGTAGCCTCCGTCACGGTCGTACCTGGCAGCGCCAACCTCGCCGTCGGGGACAGCGTCGGCTTCCGTGCCGAGCTGCGCGATTCGACGGGGACCCTGCTCACCGATCGGGCTGTGTCGTGGTTCGCCACGGATAGCAGCGTGATGGTCGTCTATCCCTACGGCTCGCAGGCCCTCGTCCGGCCGCGGGCCTCCGGTAGCGCGTTCCTGCGTGCCACGAGCGAGGGGAAGACCGGGCAGGCCACGATCACGGTGCACTAAGGTCGTCAGCGGGCGGGAGCGCGGTAGCGGGAGGGCGCTCCCGCTCTTAGGTTTCGCCGCCCGTGACCGCTCCGCATCACCGCCCCGGCGGCGGCTTCCGCAATCCTTGGGCAAACGCGGCGGCGCCCGCGTTCGGCGGCTTTCTCAAGTGGGTCCTGGTGCAGCGCATCATCCGGCCGCGCCCGGCCGATCCCCCGCATTCCGCGTTTCACCGGCTCGAGCCAAAGTTTGCGGTCCCGCGCGCGGCGTCCGATCGGCTGCTCGTGACGTGGGTCGGGCACTCGAGCTTTCTGCTCCAGGTAGGCGGGCTCAACGTGCTCACCGATCCGATGTGGAGCAACCGCGCGTCGCCGGTTCGGTTCGCGGGCCCGCGCCGCTGGGTGGCGCCCGGGATCGACTTCGCGACCCTGCCCCCGATCGACCTGGTGCTGCTGTCTCACAACCACTACGACCATTTGGACGACCGGACGGTGCGTCGCCTCGCCGCGCGCGAGCCCCGCGCCACGTGGCTCGTGCCCCTCGGGCTCGGGCGGTTCGTTCGGGCGCGCGGCGCGCGAGACGTGTGGGAGCACGACTGGTGGCAGGAGACGCCCATCGGTCCGGCGCTCGTCGCTTGCACGCCGGCTCAGCACTTCAGCTCGCGCGGGCTGCGCGATCGCGGGGCCACGCTGTGGTGCGGTTGGGCAGTGCGAACCAACGCCCACCGGGTGTTCTTCACCGGCGACACGGGCTATCACCCCGAGTTCGGACGCATCGCCGAGCGCTACGGGCCGTTCGACGTCGCGCTGTTGCCGATCGGCGGATACGAGCCCAGGTGGTTCATGCGGCCGGTGCACATGAATCCCGAGGAGGCGGTGCGGGCGTTCCGCGATCTGGGCGGCGGGGCTCACGGAACCGTCATGATTCCGATGCATTGGGGCACCTTCAAGCTCACCGACGAGGCCATGGACGAGCCTCCCATCCGAGCCCGGGTCGCGTGGCGGGAGGCGGGGCTCGCGCCGGAGCAGTTCTGGATGCTGGCGCACGGGGAGACCCGGGCGCTGTAGTGCGGTCCGGGGACTCCCCGCGCGGGCTGCCGGCGTCTAGCTTCCGCGGTTCCAGACCTATCCCGTCCGGAGGCAACGTGCGTCGTCGCGTCCTCGTGGGGCTGTGCTCACTCTGTTTCGTGGGCTGCGTCCGACCGCTCCGCCCGTCGCTCGTGGGCCCGTCGGCGCAGCCCGTGCTGCTCCCGCCCCAGCTGTTCCGGGAAGGCGTACCCAAGAACGACGCCGAGTGGCGGGCCGCCGGACAGGAAGCGGCGACGCTGTTGTCGCAATACATCGCCATCAACACGACGAACCCGCCTGGGAACGAGCTGAAGGCGGCGCACTGGCTGCGGTCCGTGCTGGGGCGGGAGGGGATCGAAGCGCAAGTATTCGAACCCGCGCCCGGCAAGGCGAACCTGTTCGCGCGGGTGCAGGGAGACGGGACCCGGCGCCCGCTGATCTTTCTCAATCACATGGACGTCGTGCTCGCCAGCCCGGAGTACTGGAAGGTGGACCCGTTCGGCGGCGTGGTGAAGGACGGGTACATGTGGGGACGTGGCGCGCTCGACATGAAGGGTGAGGCGATCGCGCAGCTGATGACGCTGATCATCCTCAAGCGCGCGGGCGCGCCGCTCAAGCGCGACATCATTTTTCTCGCCACGTCGGACGAGGAGATCGGCGCGGGCGTGGGCGCCGGTTGGTTCGTCGAAAACCATCCCGATCTGATCCGGGACGCCGAGTTCCTGATCAACGAAGGCGGCACGATCCGCGCCGACGCGAGCGGCCATATCGAGTACTACGGCGTCGGCACGACCGAGAAGTCACCCTTCTGGCTCGACGTCACGGCGCAGGGCACGTCGGGGCACGGATCGCGTCCCACGCCGGACAACCCGGTGCACCGGCTGGTGCGCGCGCTGAATCGGATCGCTACCTGGCAGACACCGCTGGTGGTGACGCCGACCGTGGAACGCTATCTCCACGACCTCGCGACGATCGAGACCGATGTTGCGCGGCGGGCCTGGCTCGCGGACGTGCGGGCGGCGCTCAAGGATTCGGCCGCGGCCCGCGCGCTCACGGCGGACCTCACCTACAACGCGCTCCTGCGGAACACGATCTCGATCACGGGGCTGAAGGGGAGCGACAAGACCAACGTCATCCCGCCGGTGGCGTCGGCGGCGCTCGACGTGCGCCTCTTGCCGGGCCAGGATCCGGCGGCGTTCCTGGCGGAGTTGATCCGCGTGGTCGCCGACAGCGCCGTGAAGATCACGCCCCAGGGGCCGAACTGGCCCGCCACGGAGAGCCCGACCGACACCGAGCTGTTCCGGGCGATCGTGGCGGCGGCGCACGCGCGCGATCCGGACGCGTTCGTCACGACGCCGCCACTCACCGGATTCACCGACAGCCACTATTTCCGCCGTCTGGGGATCGTGAGCTACGGCGTCTCGCCGTTTCCGCTCAACCAGGCCGAGTCGCGCGGCGTACACGGGAACGACGAGCGGGTGAGCCTCGACGCGCTGACGTTTGGCGTCCATTTCATCTACGATGTGGTCTCGCGGGTGGTCGCGAGGTGATCGGACCGCTGTTCTATCCCCGGCGTCACCCGCCCAGCCGCCACCGGCGCGCACCCACCTTCGAGCGCGTCGTGAAGGTCCCGATCGGCTGGGTGGCGGAGCACCTGTGCGCGCCCCTGGCTCAATGGAATGGGCGGCTGCTGCTGACGCCCGAGGTCGGCGTCTCGATCGCCGGCCTTCAGCCGGAGTTCGACGGCTACCGCATCGCGCTCGTCACGGATCTCCACCGCGGTCCGGTGGTCCCGGCCTCCTGGCTCGCGCGGGTGGCGGACCGCGTCGCCGAGCTCGCACCCGACCTCGTAGCGCTGGGCGGGGATTTCGTGAGCCACGTGAGGCGCGATCTCGACGGGCTCGCGTCGGTGCTCACTCGGTTCCGGGCGCGCGACGGTGTGGTGGCCGTGCTCGGCAATCACGATCACTGGGTGGGGCCGGACGCGGTCAGCGCCGTGCTCGAACACGCCGGCGTGACGTTACTCACCAACCGCCACGTCCTCGTACGGCGCGGGGCGGCCATCCTGGCCGTGGCCGGCGTGGACGACTTTACCCACGGCGCGACCCGTCCCGATGAGGCACTCGCCGGTGTCGCGCCTGAGGTTCCCCGCATCCTGCTCTCTCATAATCCCGATCTCATCGAGTACCTCCCCGCCGGGCTGCGCGTGGACGTGATGCTGTCGGGGCACACCCACAACGGTCAGATGCACCTGCCGTGGCTGGGGCCGCTCCTGGTGCCGTCGCAGTTCGGGGGGCGGTACATGCACGGCCTCAAGCGGGTCGGGGAGACGTGGCTCTACGTGTCGGCCGGAGTGGGGACGGCAGCGATTCCGATGAGGTGGGGCAATCCCCCCGAGTTGCCCGTGATTCGGTTGGTGAGGCTTGGAAATCTATTTCAGTGATACTACGAATCTGACGGTGACGCACTCCGCCGTCTGTGGCGACACGCTGCAGAAGCAGTCGTTGGAAAGCAGCCGTTTGACACCGAGCACTTCCGCCTCCGCGATCCCCGGTACGTCCCGGTAGGTGATCTCCAGCGTCGCCCCATCGATGACGCGGTAGTGCACCGGCCGGCCGAGGAGGCGGTGGTGGGGATCGATCTTGGCGAGCCCGTTCGTGAGGCGGCGTTGGATCTCGCCGATCTGCTCGCTCACGGCGCTTTCCGGGCGAGCGCCGCGGCGGCGTTGCGTCGCATCCCGCCGCGGCCCGGCCGCTCGAACGGGGTGTCGCCGTACCGGCGGGCGAACGCCTCCTCATCGAGCTCGAGGAATTCGTGAGGGTCCGGGGCCACGAGGTCCGCGCGAGGCGCGAGCGCCGGATCGGTGGTTGCCCGGGCGAACCGTACGTTCCAGGGGCACACATCCTGGCACACGTCGCAGCCGAACAGCCAATCACCGACGAGCGACCGCTCGGCCGCCGTGAAGTCGGCGCGGTGCTCGATCGTGAGATAGGAGATGCAGCGGCGCGCGTCCATCACGTGTGGCGCGACGAATGCGTCCGTGGGACAGGCGTCGAGGCAGCGGCGGCAGCTGCCGCAGCGATCCCCCTCGAACGGCAGATCGGGGGTGAGGGCGGCGTCGGTGAGGACCACGCCGATGAACGTGAACGAGCCGATTGCGGGATGGATGAGCATCATGTTCTTGGCGATCCAGCCCAGCCCCGCGCGCTGCGCGAGCTCGCGCTCTGGAACGGCTCCGGCGTCGACGTAGACGCGGGTGTGCGAGCCTGGCACGAGCTCGCGAATCGTGTTCGCGAGCCGCTCCAACCGGTGGCCGAGCACGCGATGATAGTCGGCCGACTGGGCGTACTGGGCGACGCGCGGCTGCCCCTGGGCCGGCGGCCCGGGGTCATGGCGGTAGTTCGTGAGCGTCACGACCGCGGCCGTGGCTCCCGGCATGATGCGAGCCGGCTCCTTGCGCTGCGCCGCCTGGCGGTGCAGGTACGTCATCGTGCCCGCGTAGCCCGCGGCCAGCCAGTGGTCGAGCTCGCCGGCGTGCGCGTTCGGTTCGAGCGACGCCACCCCCACTGCGTCGAAGCCCATCTCGAGAGCTCGACGCTTCAGCTCGACGGTTCTGCGTGACGCCTCCGCGTGACGCGCTTGCTTGACGACTTCGTCTTTCATACGTGCATCGTTTCCCGCCGCCACCGGGCGAAGTTTATCACGTCTTCGACCGGCGGCACCGTCTGCTCGTCGCCGTACGCGGTGAGCATGCGCCAGCGCGTGTACTCGCGCGGTGGGAGCGGCAAGAACGGCGGGCGCCGGAACCAGTCGCGCGCCCGAAAGCTCCACGTGAGGCGCACCAGGTCGACGGCGAGTCGTGGGTTGACCGTCGCGCGGAGCGCGAGCCGCGCGAGCAGGATGGACCAGCGGCCGGAGGACGCCATGCGACTGAATCTACTCCGGGACGTGTCGACCGTGCTTTTCCTTCTGTATATTGACCGCCTATGACGCTCGCCAGCGGCTGCAACACGGGCCGCCAGACCGCGCCGCATCCGCTCGCGCGCTACCGCAGCGAGTTCCCGATCTTTCGGGACCGCATCTACCTCAATACCTGCTCGCTCGGCGCGCTGGGCGAGCGCACCCGCCGCAGGGTCGCGGAGTTCCTGGACGTCTGGGACGCGCGCGGCGCGGCGGCGTGGTACGACGTGTGGTGGGCGGCCCTGGCCGAGCTGCGGGCGCGCTATGCCGGTGTGATCGGGGCGACGGCGGAGGAGATCGCGCTGGCGCCCAGCATCTCGGTCGCGCTCTCGGCGGTCGCCGAAGCGCTCGACTACACGCGCCGTCCCAAGGTGGTGGTGACGTCGCTCGACTTCCCCACGGTCGCCTACCAGTGGCTCGCGAAGCGGGCGCGCGGCGTCGAGCTGGTCGTGGTCGAGAGTCCCGATCACGTGTCGGTGCCGGTCGAGGCGATCGCCCGGGCGGTGGACGAGCGGACCGCCCTGGTGGCGACGTCGCACGTCTATTTCACGAGCGGCGCGATCCAGGACATCCGCGCCGTGGCGCACGCGGCGCATGTACGGGGCGCCCTGTGCCTGATCGACGCGTATCAGTCGGTCGGGCAGGTGCCGTGCGACGTGCGGGCGGCGGACGTCGATTTCCTCACCGCCGGCGGACTCAAGTGGCTGCTGGGCGGCCCCGGCATCGTGTTTCTGTACGCGCGGGCCGAGCTGGCCCGTCGCCTGGAGCCTGGGATCGCCGGGTGGTTCGGTCACAAGCGTCAGTTCGCGTTCGAGCCCGGAGCGCTCGAGCGGCACGACGACGCCCGGCGCTTCGAGCTCGGCACGCCGTCGCTCGCCGCGATCTACGCACAGCTGGGCGGCCTCGACTACATCGAGGAGATCGGCGTCCCCGCGCTTCGGGACGCGACCGCCGCGCTCACCGAAGATCTGATCGCGCGCGCCTGCGCCGCCGGCTTCCGGCCCAAGGTGGCCGCCCGGGCGGAAGACCGCTCGGCGATCGTGATGCTCCCCGCCGACGATCCGGCCGATCGGGTGCGCCATCTCGCGGCGGCGGGAATCATCGCCGATGCGCGACCCGGTCACGTCCGCCTCTCTCCCTTTTTCTACAACGTGCAGGACGACTATGTCGCAGCACTCGAGCGGCTCGCAGCACAAAGCGGTCACTGAGGATGAACGACTCCTCGCCTCCCCCTCCCGTGAGCGCCGTGCGTTCACGAAGACCGACTCGTGGCGGGTGCTGCGTATCATGGGGGAGTTCGTCGAAGGGTTCGACACGCTCTCGGACGTGTACAATGCGGTGACGATCTTCGGCTCGGCGCGCACGCCCGCCGAAGACCCCTTCTACGAGAAGGCGGTCGAGACTGCGCGCATGCTCGCCGAGCAGGGCTTCCCGATCATCACGGGGGGCGGCCCGGGTATCATGGAGGCGGCGAACCGCGGCTGCCAGGAAGGGAACGGTCTGTCGATCGGCTGCAACATCGAGCTGCCGTTCGAGCAGGGGCTCAACCCCTACGTGGAGCGGGCCATCAATTTCCGGTATTTCTTCGTGCGCAAGACGATGTTCGTGAAGTACTCGACGGCGTTCGTCGTTTTCCCCGGCGGCTTTGGGACGATGGACGAGCTGTTCGAAGCACTGACGCTGATCCAGACGGGCAAGGTGCGGCATTTTCCGGTGATCCTGTTCGGCCGGGCATACTGGAAGGGGATGACCGACTGGCTGCGCGATCGGGTCGCCGGGGAAGGCAAGATCGCGACGACGGACCTGGACCTGTTTCACACGACCGACACCGCGGGCGAAGCGGTCACCATCATCCGACAGGCCCGCGAGCGTCGCACCCGGGAGTTCCCGACCATCGACCGAGACGCGTGACGCCATGACCACACGCAAGGAGTTCCTGCGCGGACCGCGCATCGATCCGCGGCCCATCACGGGCCGGGAGACGGTACCGGAGCTCGTGGACAACGCCTTCCTCGCGTACAACGCTGGCCGGCTCGCCGAAGGGTGCCGGCTGTTCTCGGAGCACATGCTCGAGGACGACGTGACGGTGGGGATGAGCCTCACCGGTGCGATGACGCCGGCGGGCCTCGGGATGTCCACGCTCATCCCGCTCGTCGAGGCGGGGTTCGTCGACTGGATCGTCTCGACCGGCGCGAACCTCTATCACGATGCGCACTTCGGTCTCGGACTCTCGATGCACCGGGGCACGCCGTTCGCCGACGACGTGGAGCTGCGCGAGGAGGGGGTGGTCCGCATCTACGACATCTTCTTCGACTATGAAGTGCTGCTCTCGACCGACGCCTATATCCGCGAGGTCTCCGCGGGCCCCGAGTTCCAGCGGTCGATGAGCACGGCCGAATACCACTACCTGTTGGGTGGCTACATTCTGCAGCGCGAGCAGGCGCTCGGCATCTCGCGCAAGTCGCTGTTGGGCGTCGCGCACGAGTGCGGGGTCCCGATCTACACCTCGTCGCCGGGGGATTCCTCGATCGGCATGAATGTGGCGGAGCAGGCGCTGACGGGCTCGCAGCTCCGCCTGGACGTGAGCGCCGACGTCAACGAGACCTCGGCGATCGTGTTCCGCGCCAAGACGCGCGGCGGCAAGAGCGGCGTGCTGATCATCGGCGGCGGCAGTCCCAAGAACTTCGTGCTGCAGACCGAGCCGCAGATCCAGGAGGTGCTCGGCATCAGCGAAAAGGGACACGACTACTACCTCCAGATCACGGACGCCCGGCCGGACACCGGCGGCCTCTCCGGGGCCACGCCTGCAGAAGCGGTCAGCTGGGGCAAGGTGGACCCCGACAAGCTGCCGGACACGGTGGTCTGCTACCTCGACAATACGGTCGGCTTCCCCCTGCTGGCCGCCTACGCGCTCGCCAAGCGGAAGCCCCGGCGCTTGCAGCGCCTGTATCACCAGCGGGCGGAGATGATGCGGGAGTTGACCGAGGCGTACCAGGAGGCGAAGGCGGACCGCGACGCGCGCGCGGAGGCGGCCACTGCCGAGCGCCGGCCCTAGGGGCGCCGAGCCGGACGCGCACACCGGGCGACGCGGCGCCGGGGCCTACGCGGCCTACGCCCTCGGCCTCCTCACGCTCATCAACCTGCTCAACTACACCGACCGCAACGTCATCTTCGCGCTGTTCGAGCACGTCAAGCGCGAGCTCGCGCTGTCCGATCAGCAGCTGGGATGGCTCGGCTCGGCCTACGTCGTCGTGCTGTCGTTGGCAGCGCTGCCGCTCGGCGTCATCGGTGACCTGCGCTCGCGCCGCGCCGTGATCGCGTTCGGCGTGGGATTGTGGAGCGCCTGCACCGCCCTCGGCGCCGCGGTCCATCGCTTCTGGCAGCTCCTGGCATGCCGCGCCATGGTCGGCGTGGGTGAAGCCGGCTACGGGCCCGCGGCGCAGGCGTTGATCGCGGAGTTCTACCGCGGGCGACAGCGGGCATTCGCCATCGGCATCTATTCCGTCGGGATGGCGTTCGGCGGGGTGCTGGGCATCTGGCTGGGCGGTGTGCTCGCCGAGCACTACGGGTGGCGGGCGGCGTTCGTGGTGCTGGGCGTGCCGGGCTTTCTGCTCGCGATCCTCGCCTCCCGACTGCGGGAGCCGCGCCGGCGTGCGCCCGCGCCGCTGGTGACGACCGTCCGGGGATGGTTCGAGCGCGGGCGGCGGCAGGCGATGCAGTACGCGAAGCCGCTGATCGGGCTCTTGCTCGTGGGCGCCACGCTGAGCGGGCTGCTGGGCCTGTTCGAAGTGGTGCCGCCCGGAGTCGAAGCCGCCGTGTTCGCGGCCTGCGTGAGCACCGGCATCATCTGGACCGTCGTGCGACTCGTGCCCGCCGCCGTGCGGCGCACGACCGAGGCGTCGGAGGTCGCCGCAACCGCCTTCGGGGAATTCCTCCACGCCGCCGCGACCGTGCTCCGCACGCCGACGCTGATCTGGATGTTCCTGGGGGGCGCGCTCGTGACGTTTGCGGTGAACGGCCTCATCGCGTGGGCGCCCAGCTTCATGCAGCGTGCGCACGGCCTGTCCGTCGCCGTCGTGGGCCGACAGTTCGGCATCTGGGGTCTCGCTGGCGGTGCGCTCGGCGGGTTGTTCGGCGGCCGAGTCGGCGACTGGCTGCTCACCCGCTGGAGCGGGGGCCGCGTGGTGGTGTCCGGGGCCGGCTTTGTGCTCGGCGGGCCGGTGTGCGCCGCCCTGCTGCTCGTCGATGAGCTGCGGCTATTCGTGCCGCTCCTGTTCGCGACGTTCTTCCTCTATACCTGGTACAACGGCCCCCTCTCGGCCGTGATCCTGGATGTCGTGCCGCCCGCCGTACGGGCGTCCGTCATCGGCGCGTACCTGCTGTTCTCGCACCTCGCGGGCGACGCCATCGCCCCGCCGCTCGTCGGCTATCTCTCCGACCGGTTCGGCCTGCGCCCGGCGATGCTGCTACTCCCATCCGTGGGGGCGGTGGGGGGGCTGGTGATTCTCATCGCCCTCACGACGGTGGGCAAGGACATGCAGCGGGTGCGGACATGAGGCGGGGGGTGGCGCGGTGAAAATCGCGGTCTTGTTCGACACCCTCCACCCGGACTGGGAGGACGCCGACTACAAGAAGGAGCTGGAGGCGAAGGTCGAGGAGGCGGAATACGACGTGGCCCGCGCGCTGCTGGCGAAGGGGCACGACGTCCTCATGGTCGGTGTGGCAGAGGAGCTCGGACCGCCGCTCGAGCGCCTCGGCAAGTTTCAGCCGAAGCTCGTCTTCAACGGCTGCGAGTCGTTCCGGGGTCATGCGCGCCACGAGTATGCGCTGGCCGGCGTGCTCGAGATGCACGGCTACCGTTACACCGGCTCCTCGCCCACGGCGCTGCTGGTCGCCCGCAACAAGTCATTCACGAAGAAAATCCTCGCCTACCACGGGATCCGCGTCCCGGCGTTCGCGGAGTGTCCGCTCGGCGAAAAGCCGATGCGTCCGTCCGAGCTGCGCTTCCCCCTCATCGTGAAGCCGCTGCTCGAAGACGCGTCGGTGGGGATCGCCCAGGCATCGGTCGTGGAGAACGACGAGGATTTGAGCGAGCGGGTGAAATTCATCCACGAGAAATTTCGGCAGGCGGCGATCGTCGAGGAGCTGATCGAGGGCCGGGAGCTGTACGTCGGGATGGTCGGGAACGCGACGGTCCAGCTGTTGCCGATCATCGAGATGACGTTCGGCGAAGCGGACAACGGGGAGCATCGCATCGCGACGTACAAGGCGAAATGGGACGAGGAGTACCGCAAGCGGAAGAAGATCAAGAACGTGTTCGCCAAGGGCCTGTCCGACGAGCTGACGGCGAAGATCGGAGACATCTGCACGACCGCGTTCCACGCGCTCTGGCTCCAGGACTACGGGCGGGTCGATCTGCGGCTGACGCACGACGACGAAGTCTACGTGCTCGAGGTCAACCCCAATCCCTTCGTCGCGTTCGAGCACGAGATGGCCAACGCAGCGGAGAAGACCGGCATGGACTACGAGGCGTTCATCCAGCGGATCGTCGATGAGGCGCTGGAGCGCGACCATGGCTAAGGTCGGGGGCCGGCGCCGGGAGGTGCCCACGCCGGAGCTGCGCTGCCCGACGTGCGCCGCCGAGCTCGAACGCTTCTGGGCGCATTGCTCCAACTGCGGGCGGCGGCTCGAGTGGCGGGACACGACGAAGCAGACGGGAGCCGAGTGCTACTACTGCGGCTGGGTGGTGTCGGACAGCTTCTCGTTCTGCCCCTGGTGCGGGCGCGACATCACCGACCCGGACTCGAGCCCGGAGCCGCTCAAGGCACCCAAGGGGTTCAGTTACCATCGACGGTGCCGCTGGGGCTGCGGCGGGGGCGTGATGTATCCGATGCGCTTCTGCCCGTGGTGCGGCCGTCCCCAGAAATGGCACTACTGGGAATTTCAGAACGTCTGCCCGCACTGCAGCAAGGGTGTGAACGACTGGATGGACGTTTGTCCCTGGTGCGGGGAAGACGCGACCGGACGTGATCTGATCCGCCAGGCGTTGCGCCGCGTGCGCCAGCTGCTCGTAGTGGGCCGGGTCAAGGACTGGAACTATCGCGTGCTGTTGCGCCCCGGCGTATCGGGCGTGACGCACCGGACGCCCAAAGTCATTGAGATCGAGCGGCGCTATGTGACCGGCAAGCGGCGGCGCGACGAGATCTCCTGGAACATGCTCACCGGGCTGATCCTGCACGAGCTCGGCCACTCGTTTCTCTATCACAACTGGTCGTTTACCCGCACGGGGCGGTTCCGCCGCGCCTTCGGGGAAGTGCGCAAGGTGTACCGCGTGGCGGATTCGAAATGGGTGGATTTCGAGCGCCGCGGCGTGACGACGACCCTGCCGGACTACGTCACCGCCTACGCCGCGACGCACCCCCAGGAGGATTTCGCCGAGACGTTCCGGTTTTACGTGGCGCGGCGCGGGCGGCTGCGCGAGCTGTTCGCGGAGTTCGGGCGCAAGCGCAAGGGCGTGCCGGTGTTCGAGAAGTTTCTGGTGCTGCACGATTTCATCAGGAGCCTCCGCGGCTGGCGCTGAGGCGCGCTGCAACCTTCCGGCCCCTTCACACATCCCAGTCTCTGACACCTTTTCTGAGGTCTTTATGCCCCGCTGGCCGGCCGTCCTTCTAATCACGGCGACAGGGCTCGCCGCGCAGCAACCGTCCGAGGCGCCGAGAGACTCGAGCCACGTGGCGCGCGTCCTGGCCCTCCTCGAGACATCCGACTCCACCGTGTGCGAGCTCGCGGGACAGGCGATCAGCAACGCCTGGGGCTTCTCTTGGGAGCCGAGGCT
>QHTK01000085.1 GCA_003220795.1 Gemmatimonadota bacterium
AAGCGGCCCCGCGTCCTGGTGGGCGGGTGAGGCGTGGCTACCTCACCCGTTGAACCTGCCGCAACAGCCCTTGAGCACGTGGCTGACCCGGTAGTTGGGTCGACCGGTATCTCCAGCTCCCGCAAGGCAATAGCCTAACCGACCGGCGCGTCGAGGTGGCCCCGAGAATGCAGGGCACGCAATTTGAGCCCGACCTGGTTCTGCATGCCAACCGAGACGACGACATGAGCGCCAAGAGTACGGAGCGGGAGCAGCCCCGGCGACGCGGCTGGGACCGGCGGCGAGACTTGGGCCGCCGCATAGTCCGCGACCGGCGACGTGTCGCGATCGCGGTTCACGTCGAGCGCCGCGGCGGCACGGATCGCCGCTGTGGCAGCCAGCGGCGGGCCAGAGCGGAACGTCGCTCGCCGCCTCAGGGCTTCAGGTTCCGAGACCGCTAGTCTTGCTCGGTTCGGTCAGGCAGCCGGCGAATCACGTCGAACGACGGCCAGGAGGTGTGTCCCGGCATCGCAATACCCGGGCTCGTCACACGCCGTGGCCTCGTACTCCAGCAACGCCTCCCACTGCTCCGGGGCGGTGATAAACTCGTTTTCCACCCCCGTCGCCAGTGCGCTCGAGGCTGAAATCTGCTCTACCTCGAGGCCCGGCTTCGCAAGGAACGCCCGGAGCTCGGCCGCTCGGTACATGTGACAGTAGTGCCTTGAGGTCGGGTCCGTCTCAGCGGTCAAGTCCCCTGTGGCGATGATCGTCCGCATGGCGGCGCGCGGCATGTCGCGGAGGGCTGCGCGGTGGCGGTGCAGCGTACCCCACAACGACATGACGCTCAACAGGAGGTAGCCGCCCGGGCGGAGCACCCGGACGCACTCCGCCAGCGCCTTGTCCCGACGCTCGAACACGTAGCTGAAGGGTCCACCGAAGGCCACGACGCCGTCGAAGCTCGTCGCGTCCAACGCCCCAAGATCGCAGATATCCAACTGGCGCCAGGCCTCGACACTGGAGGCGAAGCCCCGCACTCCGGCAGTCTCCCGATTCAGCTCGAGCTGCCTGGCCGAGAGATCGGCGACGACCACGCGGGCGCCGCGGTGGTGGAGCAGCTCGGTGAAACGGCCTGGGCCTGCCCCGACGTCGAGAATTCGGTGACCGGGCCGGACGTAGCGCTCGAGCAGCGCGGTGTGCATGGCCAGGGATACCCGATCCCCGAGGGTGCGGTCGAAGCGCTCCCATTCACCGGCGCCGAGGGCATCGAAGTACGCGGCGATCGCCGCGGGGCTATAGGTCATGTCGGTAACATGCAGCCGCGGCTCGGCGTCGCCAGAGCGGCGGTGCGGGCAGCCGAGCGCGGCCGTGGAGTACCGGCTGGAACGGCTCCCCGCTATTTTGCGCCAGCGGTTGGCGGCACGGGGAGCCGCCCTACACCACCGAGGCAAGCGCTAACGGTTGGCACTTCAATACTTTCTAAAGTGGGCGCAGGCGTACTAGGCTTCGACCCGGCGCTGCTGCGCGGCATCGCGGAGCGCGTCGGCACCCCGGCATACGTGTACAGCGCGAACCTGATCCGGGCGCAGTACCACGCGCTGCACGACGCCTTGAAGGACGTACCGCACCGCATCTGCTATTCCGTCAAGGCGAACGGCAATATCGGGGTCCTCAAGGTGCTCAAGGCGCTGGGGGCGGGAGCGGACATCGTGTCGGTGGGGGAGCTGCGGCGGGCGCTCGCGGCCGGTTTCGACGCCGACGCGATCGTGTTCTCAGGCGTCGGGAAGACCGCCGCCGAGCTCGAGGAGGCGATCCGCGCGGGCGTCGGGTTCCTCAACATCGAATCACCCGCCGAGCTGGACGCGCTGATCGCGGTGGCCCGCAGGGTCAAGAAGCTGGCCCGCGTCGGCATCCGGGTGAATCCCGACGTCGCCACCGAGACCCACCCCTATACGAAGACGGGTGAGAAGACCGCCAAGTTCGGCGTACCCTACGACGAAGTGGTGGCCGTCGCCCAGCGGATCGTAGCCGAGCCGCTGTTCGCGCTGCGCGGCCTGGCGATGCACTTGGGCTCGCAGATTACGGACGTGGAGCCGTATCACCGCGGCACGGTGAAGCTGCTCGAGCTGGTGGCGGCGTTGCGGGCATCGGGCATCACCACGATCGAGGCGCTCGACGTGGGCGGCGGCCTGGGGGTGCGCTACCACAACGAGAAGGCGCCGACCCCCGGCGCCTTTGCGCAGGCCGTGGCGCCCCCGATCAGGCAGGCGGGCCTCGCGCTGGTGTGCGAGCCCGGGCGCTACCTCGTCGCCAACGCGGGCGTGCTGCTCACCAAGGTGCTGTACCGCAAGCACGCGGGCGGCAAGGAGTTCGTCGTCGTGGACGCCGGCATGACGGACTTCGTGCGGCCCAGCCATTACAACGCCCATCACGAGATCATGCCGCTCCAGGACGGCGCCCGGCCCGAAGAGCTGGTCAACATCGTCGGCCCGATCTGCGAGTCGGGCGATTTTCTCGCGCTTGACCGCAAGCTGCCGGCGGTCGAGCCCGGGGAGTACCTCGCCGTGCTCGGCACCGGCGCCTACGGGTTCGTGATGAGCTCCACGTACAACCAGCGGCCCCGGCCGCCCGAAGTCCTGGTCGAGGGAGATCGCTACTACGTGGCACGCCAGCGCGAGACGCTCGACGACCTGCTGCGCGGCGAGGTGCTCGATCCCACGACGTGGTACCAGGGAGGATCGTGAACAAGATCCTCATCCTCGACTACGGCTCGCAGTTCACGCAGCTGATCGCGCGCCGCGTGCGCGAGGCGCACGTGTATTGCGAGATCCACCCCGCCGCGCGCGGCACCGATCTCGCGTTCATCAGGCAGTTCGACCCGCGGGGGATCGTCCTGTCGGGCGGGCCGAATTCCGTATTCGATCCCGGCGCCCCCACCGCGGACCCGCAGCTCCTGGCGCTGGGCGTGCCCGTGCTGGGCATCTGCTACGGCATGCAGCTCGTGGCGCAGCTGGCGGGCGGCACGGTGCGGCCATCCCGCGAGCGGGAATACGGGCGCGCCGAGGTGATGATCCGGGAAGCGGGCGGGGGGGGCCTGTTCCAGGGGTTCGAGCCGCAGAGCTGCATCACCGTGTGGGCGAGCCACGGCGACAAGCTCGACCAGCCGCCCCCGCACTTCCGCGTGACCGCCTCGAGCGCCAACGCTCCGGTCGCCGCCATGCAGCACGAGTCTCAGCCGACCTACGGCGTGCTGTTCCACCCCGAGGTCGCCCACACGCCCCGGGGCGGTGAGATCCTCCACAACTTCCTGTTCGCGATCTGCGGCTGCACGCCCGACTGGACGCCGGGCCACTTCATCGAGCACGAGGTCGAGCGGATCCGTTCGCTCGTTGGGCCGACCCAGCGGGCGATCTGCGGCCTGTCGGGCGGCGTCGACTCGGCGGTCGCCGCGGCACTGGTGCACCGCGCCATCGGCGACCGGCTGAGCTGCATTTTCGTGGACCACGGGCTGTTGCGCCTGCACGAGCGGGAGCAGGTGGAGACCGCATTCCGCCCCCCCGTCGGCATCGATCTCCGGGTGGTGGACGCCGCCACGCGGTTTCTGGGCGAGCTCGCCGGCGTCGACGACCCCGAAGAGAAGCGTCGCCGCATCGGGCACACGTTCATCGACGTGTTCGAAGACGCGGCGCGACACGTGCCCGGGAACGTCGGCTTCCTGGTCCAGGGAACGCTGTATCCCGACGTGATCGAGTCCGCCTCACCGCGAGGCGGGCCGTCGGTGACCATCAAGACGCACCACAATGTCGGCGGCCTGCGGCCCGACCTGCCATGGCAGCTCATCGAGCCGTTGCGCGAGCTGTTCAAGGACGAGGTGCGGCAGGTGGGGCGGGAGCTCGGCCTGCCCGAGGAGATCGTGGGCCGCCATCCGTTCCCCGGACCGGGGCTCGCGATCCGCGTGCTCGGACCGGTCACGGAAGAGCGGCTCGACCTGCTGCGGCGAGTGGATGCGATCTACGTCGAGGAGATCCGCGCCGCGGGGCTGTACGACCGCATCTGGCAGGCGTTCGCTGTGCTGCTCCCGATCCGGTCCGTCGGGGTGATGGGAGACGGGCGCACCTACGACTACGTGGTGGCGCTGCGCGCGGTGACGAGCCGGGACGGCATGACGGCCGACTGGTTCCCGTTTCCCACCGACGTGCTCGCGAAGATCAGCAGCCGGATCATCAACGAGGTGCGCGGCGTGAATCGGGTCGTGTACGACGTCAGCTCAAAGCCGCCCGCGACCATCGAATGGGAATAGGCGTTGCCAGTTGAGGCCGCGCAGTACCCGGCAACGCTCCATCCGGGACCCGGAACGCTCTAGATGTTCTTATCTTCCAGCAACTTCAAGAATTCCTGAGACGAGCCTAGTTTGGCTAGCTTTTCCGGAACATCAGCTTCCTTCGCGAACTGCGCAATCTTGCCAAGCACTGGCAGATACTGATTGGAGACTTCCAGCGGCGGAGCAACGATCAGGAAGAAGTAGTGTACCGGCTTGCCGTCGATGGCGTTGAAGTCGAGCCCCTGCGGCTTGCGGCCGAACGCCACCCGCAGCCGGTTCACGGCCAGGGCGCGGCAGTGCGGGATGGCGATATTCTGGCCGATCCCCGTCGAGCCGAGGGTCTCGCGCCGCTTGAGCATCTTGACGAGCGTCTGCTCCGCCTTGTCGTCGAGCTTGAGCAACCCGACGAGCTCCTTCAGCACGTCGTCTTTCGTACTGCTGTGGAGGTCCAGGTTGATGGCCTCCTCCGAAAAGAACTCCCGCAGACGCACTGTGGCTCGCTCCACGTGGCAAAGGGCGGCCTAACCTAATGAGTGGTTGCCTCATATGCAACGCGTCATTACGTTGTCTCCCATGCACTTCCCGTACCCTGTGGCACACGAGGTGCCGCTCTTCCTCGCCCCCATGTCGGGGGTGTCGGAGTCGCCGTTCCGACTGCTGTGCCGTCGGTTCGGGGCGGACGTCGTCGTCTCGGAGTTCATCTCGGCGGTGGGCGTGGCGCGGGGCATCGAGCACCTGTTCGCCGACATGCGATTCGAGGAGGCCGAGCGTCCCATCGGGATCCAGCTGTATGGCGCCGATGCCACAGTCATGGCACGAGCGGCGGCGATGGTGACGGAGACCTGCAAGCCGGACTTCATCGACATCAACTTCGGCTGTCCGGTGAAGAAAGTGGTCAAGAACAACGGCGGCTCGGGCTGCCTCAAGGATTTGGGCCTGGTCCAGACGATCATCCGGGCGGTGCGAGGCGCAACGCATCTGCCGGTCACCGTGAAGATCCGCAGCGGCTGGGACGAGGCGCAGCGCGACCCAGTGGGCATCGCGCTCCGCTGCCGCGAGGCGGGCGCCCAGGCAGTCACGCTGCATGCGCGCACGCGCACGCAGATGTTTTCGGGGACCGCCGACTGGGACGAGATCGCCCGAGTGGTCGAGGCGCTGGACGTGCCCGTGATCGGCAACGGCGACGTGATGACCCCGGAAGACGTGTTGGCCATGCGGCGGCACACGGGCTGCGCGGGCGTCATGGTCGCGCGCGGGGCGTTCGGAAACCCCTGGCTGTTCGCACAGGCGCGCGATCTCCTGGTCGGGCGCTCCAGACGGGCGGACCCCTCCGCCGAGGCGCGTTTCACTACGGCGCTCGAGCATGCCCGGCTCGCGCTCCGGCTCCAGGGCGACAGCCGCAAAACGGCGCTCGAGTTTCGCAAGCACTTCGGCTGGTACACCAAGGGGGTGCCGGGCGCCGCCGGCTTGCGCGAGCGGCTGTTCCAGATCGACTCGATGCAACAGGCCGAAGCGATCTTCTCCGCCTATCTCGCAGCGACGGCGGTAGAGCGGGCGGCGTGAAGCTGGACGACCTGGGGCGGCTGTTCGAGCGCCTCCCGTTCGCGACGATCGATCACCTCCGGCCCCTCACACAGGGGCATCAGGAGGTGATTCTGTGTCAGGGCAAGACGGCGGAGCAGGTGGTCGGGATCGCCGAGCGGCTCGCGGCGGCGAGCGGCAGCTTCCTCGCGACCCGCGCCGAGCCGCCGCAGCGCGTGGCCCTCACGGCGCAGTTCCCTCGCGCCGAGGTCAATGAGCTGGGCCGTACAGTCTACCTGCCACCCGAGCCCGAGCCGGCGCCGACGGGGCGGGGGACCATCCTCGTGGTGACGGCGGGAACGAGCGATCTCCCCGTCGCCGAAGAGGCGGCCGTGACCGCGCGGGCGCTCGCGAACCGGGTGGAGCGGCTCACGGACGTCGGCGTGGCCGGGATCCATCGCGTGCTGGCGCACGCCGAAGCGTTGCGCAGCGCCGCGGTCGTCATCGTGGTCGCCGGCATGGAAGGGGCGCTGCCGAGCGTGGTCGGCGGGCTGGTGCGGGCTCCCGTCATCGCGGTGCCGACGAGCGTGGGCTACGGCGCCTCGTTCGGGGGCGTGGCGGCGCTGCTTGGCATGCTCAACTCCTGCGCTGCGGGCGTCACGGTGGTCAACATCGACAACGGATTCGGCGCCGCCGCCGCCGCGAGCCGCATCAACCACTCATGACACGGACCGGCGTCTGGGCCGGGCGCGGACTCGCCGTGCTCGGCCTCGCCGCCGTCGTGTGGGGCGTGTTGCAGGCGAGTCTCTGGGCCCTGCTCGCGGCGATCGGGGGATTTCTGGCCGCCACCGGGCTGGCGTTCGCCCCGCTGGTGCGCGTCTGGCTCGCCGAGCGTCCCGCCACCCGCCCGTCCGACTTCGAGCATACCATCGACCTGCTGCGCCGCGCGCACGGCGCGCGGGCGGGATGGGTCGTCGGGCTCGAGGAGGGAGACCTCGAAGTGGCGGCGCCCGACGACCCGAGCCACGACATACGGCTCCGGGGAGCAGCGATTGCGCAGCTCGCCTCGGTGGACGGCCGGGCGCACGTGGTGCGCGAGCCCGAGGGCACGTATGTCGCTGTCGGCGACTTCCCGTTCGGCGCGGCGCTGCTGCTGGGCCAGTCGGACGCGACGCCCGCCGACAGCGCGGCCACGGCCGAGGAGCTGCGCCGCCTGGTGGCGAGCCTGCTGGTTGCGCAGCGACACGAGCCGGGCGAGCAGCCGGCCCAGCTCGTCGCGAAGCAGCTCGCGGCGATCGTGGGGGGGGCCCAAACGCTCGAGGGAATCGCCAAGGCCGGCGCGGCGCTGGCCCAGCAGTTCGTCCAGCGCGGCGTGGTGATCGCGCTCCAGGGCGTCGGGCCGGCGACCGGGGAGGCCAGGATCGTGGCGGTCTCCGCGGCGGCGGACAGTCGCCTCGAGGGACTGACGCTCGCGCCTGATGCCGCGGCGATGCGGGCCATCGTCGGGCGGGTGCCGGTCGTCTCACAGGGGCGCGAAGACGTCCTCGGGAGCGGCCTGTCGGACCGACGACGCCAGGACCGCGCGGGCACGGCCTATCCCCTGCTCGACGGCCATTTCGCCATCGGCGCACTGGTGGTGATGGGACCGCCGCTGCCCGGGGACGCCGGAGTGGCCGACCAGCTGCAGCGCCTGGCGATGGAGCTGGGCGCGCGGCTCGCGGCGGCCCGCGCCGTGCACGAGGCGGAACAGCGCGCCGTGAGCGACCCGCTCACCGGTCTCCGGAATCGGCGCGAGTTCGACCGCGCCGTGCAGCGGCACGCCGCCGGCAAGCCCGCCGCGATGGCCACGCTGATCTACTGCGATCTCGATCACTTCAAGACGCTGAACGATACGCTCGGCCACGCCGCCGGGGACGCGGCGCTGCGACACGTCGCGCGGATCCTCGAGGGCGCGGTACGGGATAAGGATCTCGTCGCTCGGATCGGCGGCGAGGAGTTCGCCATCTGGATGCCCCACGCCCCGCTCGAGTCGGGCCTCGAGGTCGCCGCGCGCATCCGCGCGACCGTCGAATCGGCGGCGTGGCGGTGGGGCGGGGAAGAGTACCCCATGACGATCTCCTGTGGCGTGGCGAGCTACCCCGACGCGGTCACACAGCTCGAGAACCTGCGCAGCGCGGCCGACGCGGCGCTGTATCGCGCCAAGCAGAGCGGGCGGAATCGAGTTGAAAAAGCGGTCGCGGCCGGCTAGGTTGGATTCGGGGGGCGACAGGCTTCGACGGGTTCGACGAGGGTATGGCTGCGTGCCCAGGTCGTCAGTCACCTGGTTAATCCACTGGCAAATTTCACAACTGCCAATTCAAACCTGGCACTGGCTGCGTAAGCTTCGGCTTCACGCACCTGCGTGAGTGGCAGCCCGCCTGAGGCGGCGCTCACGTATCGCAAAATCGGGCTGGCGTGACCTGGGGCCCGAACGGGTCGCGTAAGAGCTGCTAAGGGCTCGTCGCTGCCGTGGCGGGCGAGACGCCGCGGGAGCGAGACTCAAAAAGCCTCGCCTACGCACGTAGTGGCTGTATCGGAGTCATTCTCGGACCGGGGTTCGATTCCCCGCGC
>QHTK01000076.1 GCA_003220795.1 Gemmatimonadota bacterium
TGCCGATCACGCCGCCCATGAGCGTGAGCGTCGCGGCCTCGACGAGGAACTGCCACAGGATTTCCCGGCGGGTCGCGCCCACCGCTTTGCGGAGCCCGATCTCGCGCGTGCGGTCGGTGACGGAGACCATCATGATGGCCATGACCCCGATGCCGCCCACCATCAGCGCGATGCTCGAGAGCACGAGCATGACGAGGAAGAACGCGGCGGTGAGGCCGTCGAAGACGCTCAGCACCTGGTCCGACGTCAGCAGGTCGAAACTGTTGGGTTCGCCCACCCGGATCCCCCGCATGCGGCGCAGCTGCAGCGTGACCGCGTCCATCGCCCGGGGCACGCCGACGCCGTCCACCGGCCGCACGAGAATGATCAACCCGTTCACCTCGTCGAACTTGAAGTTGCGTCGCGCCGTCTCGAACGGCACGATGCCGGCGATCTCCGGCGCGCCCGGGAGCTCAAAGATGTTGGTGGGTCGCTGGTACGCGCCGATCACCCGGAAGGGGCGGCCGCCGACCTTGATCAGCCGGTTCACGGGATCGAGCGGCCCGAACAGGCGGTCCACCGTGCGCTGCTCCACGATGATCACGGGCGCCCCGGTGCGGCGCTCGGCCGGAGTGAACACCCGGCCGCGGGAGATGCCGCCGCCCAGGATCTCCATGAAGCGGTCGTCCGCGCCGAACAGGGCGAGGGTCTGGGTGCGGCTGCCCCCGTACTCGAACCGATGGAACAGTTGCGTCCAGATCGCGGCGTAGTGGATCTCGGGGAGGCGGGCGATCGCCTCCGCCTCCTCCGGCTTGAGGACCGGGCGTTGCCGGATCTCGCGGGGAAGGGCGTCGGGGTTGACGGGCGTTTGCGTGAAGAATCGCAGCACGCGGAACGTCGTCGGGCCGACGACCTCCAGGGTCTGCACGATCTGCTGGCGAAACCCCGAGACGATCGAGGCCATGGCCATCACGGTCGCGATCCCGATCACGACACCCAGCACCGTGAGGCCCGAGCGGGCCTTGTTGGCGCGCAGCTGCTCGAGCGCGATCAGCCAGCCCTCGCCGACGGAGTGGAGCCTCATTCGGCCCGGAGTGCGGCGATGGGATCGAGCCGTGACGCGCGGGTCGCGGGATACACTCCGAACAGCACGCCGACCGTGAGCCCCAGACCCAGCGCGACCCCGACGGACCATCCGGTCACCCGCGCGGGCAGCGGCGTGACCGCGCCCACCACCCCGGCGAGCGTCATGCCAGCGGCGAGGCCGAGCACGCCCCCCACCAGCGAGAGGGTCACGGATTCGGCCAGGAACTGGCGGCGGATGGCGCGCCGCGTCGCGCCCAGGGATTTGCGAATCCCGATCTCGCGCGTGCGCTCGGTGACGCTCATGAGCATGATGTTCATGATCACGATCCCTCCGACGACGATGCCGATGGCCACCACCGCCGGCACGACCGTGAAGATGACGCGGGTGAGACTCTGCCAGAAGGAGATGAGCCCCTCCGCCGTATCCACCGAGAAATCGTCGTCCTGGCCCGGCCGCAGCCGATGTGCGATCCGCATGGCTTCCTCGGCCCGGAGCATGGCCTCGGCCACCTGGTCTGCCGCCGGCATCTTGACGGAGATCACCGTCGTCTGGCGGCGCCCGTACAGTGCCTCGAACGTCGTGAGGGGGAGCATCACGAACCCGTCCCACGACTGCCCGAGCACCGTGCCCTTCTTCGCGATGACGCCCTTGATCGTGAACGTCCAACCCCGCACCCGCACTCGCTGGCCGACGGCCCGCGCGACCTCGTCGAACAGCTTCTCCGCCACGTCAAACCCGAGAATCGCCACGAGGCGGCGCTGCTGCACGTCCACCTCCGTGAGCGGATCGCCCGCGGCGATCTGGTAGTCCTGCACGATCTGATAGGGGGCGGTGACGCCGAACACGAACGCGTCGCCGATCGTCCTGTTGCGCCACACGACGTCCGCCGTGGGTGTCGGCCATCCCGACTGCAGGGCGATCGCTTGCGCGTCCGGCAGGGCGCGCTCCACATAGGGCACGTCTTGGGGGGCGATGATCGGGCGGCGCTGGATCCTGCTCCACGCCAGGTCGTCGATGAAACCCACCTGGATCGGATCGCGCCGGATCTGGAACGCGTTCACGCCCACGATCGCTCCGGCGAGCCGTTCCCGCACGTACGCGTTCATCCCCTGAATCACGGCGACGACGGCGATCAGAAACGCCACGGATACGATGATGCCGAGCAGCGTAAAGAACGACCGCAGCTTGTGGCTCCACACGGTCTGCAGGGCTTGCAGGATGGCTTCGGTCAACTGCATGGCGGGGAAGCTAACGGCAAGAAGCCGGGGAAGGGGGAAGAGCGAAGGGGCCGTCACCACTCTTCCCCCTTCTCTCTTCCCCGGCCGCTTACCGGTTATTCGTATCGCAGCGCTTCTACTGGATCCAGCCGCGCGGCCCGACTGGCGGGGTAGAGACCGAATCCCACGCCGGTCAGGGCCGAGGCGCCGAGTGCGACGGCGATCGACCACAGGGGCACGTTGGCGGGAATCGGGGTGACACGAGAGATCGCGAACGCGACGCCGCCTCCCACCAGCATGCCCGCCGCGCCGCCCACCAGCGTCAGCGTCGACGCCTCGACGAGGAACTGCCACAGGATGGCGCGCCGCGTGGCGCCGAGCGCCTTGCGAACCCCGATCTCCCTGGTGCGCTCGGTGACCGAGATCATCATGATCGCGACGACTCCCACGCCTCCCACCATCAGCCCGATCGACGAGAGCACGAGCATCACGAGGAAGAACATCCCCGTCACGCGGTTCCAGGAATCGAGCAGCTTGTCCTGCGTCACGATCGAGAAGGTGTTCTCCTGACCCGGCTTCATGCCGCGGAGCGAGCGCAGCGTCGCGACCACTTCGTCCATCGCCTGCTGCTGGCTGTAGCCGGGCGCTGGGGCGACCGCCAGCCGCATCCACCCCTTGAAGTAGGGCACGTGCTTGGCGAACGCGCCGTGCGGAATCCCCACGAAGGGCGGCGTGCTGCCGCTGAAGAGGCTGGGAGGCGGGGTGTACACCCCGATCACGGTGAACGGTGCACCGGCGACGTGGATCGTGTGGCCGATCGGGTCCCGCCCGCGGAACAGCTGGTCTTCCAGCTTGCGGTTGATGACCGCAACGGGGCTGTTGGCGAGGTCCTCGAGCCGCGTGAAGGTGCGGCCCGGATACACGTCGCCGCCGTTCACTTCGACCCACTGCGCGGACAGCCCCGCCACGTTGACTGCCTCGAGCCGCTGATCGGCGAACTCCACGGTTGTGGAGCTCTCGTCTCGGCGGGTGACGTAGCGCACCGAGGGGAGCTGCCCGATGCGGTCGGCCTCGATCTCGCTGATCGGGGGATTGCGCCGCCACGGGCTCGATTCGTCGGAGCCGTCCGAGACATTGACCCCGGCCTGGAAGAAGCGCCAGACGAGAAACGTGCGCGGCGCGATCGACTCGAAAATGCCCGACACGCTCTTGTTGATTCCACTGATCATCGCGGCGATCACCATCACGACCATCACGCCGATGGCGACGCCGAGAATGGTGAGCGCGGCCCGCCCTTTGTTGCCGCGCAGCGAATCCAGCGCGATGCCGACCCCTTCGAACAGGCCGGTCATGTCTCGTGCCGCAGGGCGGCGATCGGGTCGAGGCGCGCCGCGCGGCTCGCTGGATACACGCCGGCGATGATGCCCACGCCGGCGCCGAGCACGACGCCGACCACGATCGACCAGGGCGCCACCGCGGTCGGGAGGGGCGTGGTCGCCGCCACGGCGCTGGCGAGCGCGAGTCCCAGGGCGACGCCGCTGGCGGCGCCGACGGTGGCGAGCGTGGTGGCCTCGACCAGGAACTGCCGCAGGATGTCGCGCCGTCGGGCGCCGAGCGATTTCCGGATTCCGATTTCGCGCGTGCGCTCGGCGACCGCCATCAGCATGATGTTCATGATCACGATCCCGCCAACGACCAGCGAGATGGCGACGAGACCCGGGAGCGCGATGAACAACACGCGGCTGATCTTACCCCAGAAATCGAGCACCTCGTCCGCCGTTTCCAGCGCGAAGTCGTCCGGTTCGCGCGGCCGCAGGTGACGGCGGCTCCGCATCAGCGCTTCGGCCTGCGCTATTGCCTCCCGCATATCCTCCTGCGAATTGGCCTTCACCGCCAGCGCGTCCACCACGCGCGGCGGGTTGACGTAGCGCTTGAGTGGCGCGCTCGCCGGCACGACCGCGAACTTGTCGAGCGAGAGCCCGAACAGGTTGCCCTGCTTCTCCACGACTCCGATCACGCGGTAGGGGAGCTGGAAAATCTTCACCTCGCGGCCGATGGCGTCCTGGCCCTCGAACAGCTTGTCCGCCAGCTCGTGTCCCAACACGAGGACCGGCACGCCGGCCTCCACCTCTTGAGCGGTGAAGGCGCGGCCCTGCTCGACGCGGAGGGAGCGGATGTCGAAATACAGCTCCGTTGCCGCCGTGACCTGCACGTCCTTCGCCTGCTTCCGGCCGGCGATGAGCGCCGCCCGGGTATTCGACTCCCACGCCGCGAGCACGGGGATCGTCACGCCGCGCGCCACGGCCTGCGCGTCGTCGTAGGTCACACGCGGGCGCCGGCGCCACACCCGCCACGTGGAGTCCGTGATGTTGCCGAGTTGCACGTCGGGGAACTGCCGGAGCCGGAACGTGTTCACGCCGAGGATCGTGCCGGCGAACTTGTCCGTCATGTAGCGGTTCATCCCCTGCACGACGGAGACGACCGCGATGAGGAACATCACGCCGATGAACACGCCGACGATGGAAAAAGCGCTCTTCAGCTTCTGCGCCCGGATGGTCTGCAAGGCGAGGCGGATGGCCTCGAAGAAGGGCATCTACTCGTAACGCAGGGCTTCCACCGGATCCAGCCGCGCGGCTCTGCTCGCGGGGTACAGCCCGAACAGGACGCCCGTGAGCGCCGCGACGATCAGCGCCACCACGACCGACCCGAGCGGCACATGCGCCGGAATGGGCGTGGCGAGGGCCAGCACCACGGCGGCGAGGCCGCCACCGATCATCCCCACCACGCCGCCGACCAGGGTGAGCGTCGCCGCCTCGACCAGGAACTGCCACAGGATCTCGCGGCGCGTGGCCCCCAGCGCCTTACGCACGCCGATCTCGCGGGTGCGCTCGGTGACCGAGATCATCATGATCGCGATCACCCCCACGCCGCCCACGATCAACCCGACCGCGGAGAGAATGAACAGCACGAACCGGATGATCAGGGTCATGCTGTTGAGCTTCTCGAGGAACTTCTCCTGGCTCACGACCGCGAAGTTGTTGTCCTGGCCCGGGCGTAGATGGCGCCGCAGCCGCAACGCCTCGGTGACGTCCTCCATGGCCTCGGCGGTCGTCGCGGCCGGCGCGGGGCCGACCAGCAGGTCCATCCAGCCCTTCCAGTAGCGCACGTACTTGATGAGCGCGCCGTGGGGGATGATCGCTTCGGGGGACGGCTGGCCACCGAACAGCTGTGGCGGCGGATTGAACACGCCGATGACGGTGTACGGCACGCCCTGGATGTGGATGCGCTGGCCGACGGGGTCGATTCGGTCGAACAACAGCTCGGCCAGCTTCTGGTTGACGACGGCAACCTGGGCGGCCGCCGCGTCCTCCACCTCGGTGAAGGAGCGGCCCGGCGAAACGTCGCCGCCGGCCACGTTGGGCCACGCCGCGCTCCGTCCGAAGATCCGCACGCTGTGCTGGGTCTTGGCGCCGAACGTGACGTCCGCCTGTCCGCCCTCGTCCAGGGCCACCCAGCTCACCCTCGGCAGGCGCGCGATGGTCTGGGCGTCGGCGAGCGAGATCGGCGGGTTGTGACGCCACGGGCTCATCTCGTCCGAGCCGTCGGAGATGTTGACGCCGCCCGAAAAGAAACGCCCGACCCAGAACGTCTTCGGTCCCGATTGCTCCAGCATGTCGGCGACGCCCTTATTGAAGCCGCTGACGATCGCCCCGATCACCATGACGACCATCACGCCGATCGCGACACCGAGGATCGTGAGCGCGGCCCGCGCCTTGTGGGCCCGCAGCGACTCCAGCGCAATGCCGACGCCTTCGAGCAGCGGGGTCACGGGGTCACTCCTGGCGCAGGGCGGTGATGGGGTCGAGGCGGGCGGCGCGGCTCGCGGGGTACACGCCGGCGACCACGCCCACGCCGCCGCCCACGACCACCCCGAGGACGATCGAGAACGGGGAGACGGAGGCCGGGAGCGGGCTGACCGCCTGCAGCAGCACCGATAACCCGACGCCGGTGACGATCCCGAGCGCCGCACCCACCGTCGCCAGTGCGGTCGCTTCGGCGAGGAACTGGCGCAGGATGTCGCGCCGGCGCGCCCCCAGCGACTTGCGGATCCCGATCTCCCGGGTCCGCTCGGCCACCGCCATCAGCATGATGTTCATGATCACGATGCCGCCCACCACGAGCGCGATGCCCACGAGGCCGGGCCCGACCGCGTAGAGAATGCGGCTCAACTTGTTCCAGAAGTCCAGCACGCCTTCCGACGTTTCCATCGCGAAGTTGTCGTCCTGCCGCGGGCGCAGGTGCCGCCGGCTGCGCATGATGGCTTCGGTCTGGTTCATCGCTTCCCGCATCTCGGGCTCGGAGTTGGCCTTCACGATTAACGCGTCGACCACCCCCGGCGGGTTCACCTCGCGCTGGATGGGTGAGAGCGCGGGAGCCACGACGAACTTGTCGAGCGAGATGCCGAGCAGGTTGCCCTGGCGCTCCACCACACCGATCACCCGGTACGGGATCCCGTGGATGCGCACGCTGTGACCGATCGGGTTCACGTCCGGGAACAGCTTGTGCGCCAGGTCGTATCCCAGCACCACGACCGTCGTGCCGGCCTTCGACTCCTGGGGGGTGAACGGGCGGCCGTCGCCGATCGTCAAGTTCATGATGTCGAAGTACCGCTCGGTTGCTCCCTCCAGCGTGATGTCCTTCGCGACCTTGCCGTTGTACTCGACGCTGCCGCGGTCCTCGGAGTACCACGCCGTCACCACGGGGACGGTCAGGATCTTCGTCACCGCATTCGCGTCGGCGAACTTGATGCGGGGCCGCCGGCGCCACGACCGCCACACCGAGTCCTGGACGTCGAAGTTCACGTTGGGTGAGCGGCGTAAGTGAAAAGTGTTCACGCCCACCAGGGTGCCCGCGAACTTCTCGGTCATGTAGCGATTCATGCCGTTCACGACCGACCAGGCGCCGATCAGGAACGTGACACCGATGAAGACGCCGATCGTCGAGAACACACTCTTCAGCTTTTGCGCCCGGATCATCTGGAGCGCGAGCCGCAGCGCCTCGAAGAAGGGCACCCTAGGCGGCCTGCAGCTGGTCCGTGGCGATCACGCCGTCGCGCAGCGTCACGACGCGGGCCGCGTGAGCCGCAATGTCGTGCTCGTGCGTGACCATGACGATCGTCTGGCCCCCGTGGTGCAAGTCGCGGAACACCTGCATCAGCTCCGCGCTGGTGGCCGAGTCGAGGTTCCCGGTGGGCTCGTCGGCGAGCAGGATCGAGGGCTCGTTCACGAGGGCGCGGGCGATCGCGACGCGCTGGCGCTGGCCGCCCGACAGCTCGTTGGGCCGGTGGTCCATTCGGTCGCCCAGCCCGACGCTGGTGAGCGCCCGGGCGGCGTGCTCGCGGCGCTCGCGGGCGGGCAGCCCGGCGTAGATCAGCGGCAGCTCCACGTTGTGCAGCGCCGTCGCGCGCGGTAGCAGGTTGAACGTTTGGAAGACGAATCCGATCTCCTTGTTCCGGATACGGGCCAGCTCGTCGTCCGACAAATCGCTCACCTTCTGCCCGTTCAGCCAGTATTCCCCCGCCGTGGGCGTGTCCAGACAGCCGATCAGGTTCATGAACGTCGACTTGCCCGACCCCGATGGCCCCATGACGGCGACGTACTCGTTCTTGCGAATCTGCAGGCTGACGCCCCGCAACGCGCGCACCACTTCCCCCCCCATGTCGTAGTCGCGCGCGAGCTTGTGGGTCAGGATCACGATATCGGGCAGCGGGGTGTCGCCCGTACGGAACGGCTGCAGGGCCGTCATGCGGTCTTCTTCACGATCTTGTTCGCCGTGTCCGCCGCTTGTTTCGCCGGGCGCACGCGCGCGCCGTCCTTCAGGTCGCGGATCGCCTGGTACGGCCCGGCGACGATCGTTTCGTCTTCCTTCAGGCCGTCGAGCACCTCGAAGTATTCGTCGCCGGCGATCCCGACCTTGACCGGCCGAAACGTGGCGGTCCCCTTGTTTACCACGAAGACCCCCTCCGTTTCCTTCTTTTTGCGCGCGGTCGTGGTGTCCACCGGCCGATTCTCCGTGGACACCGGCTTGTTCTCGCGCACCGTGAGCGCGATGATCGGGATCGAGAGCGCCTGCTTGCGCGTGTCGGTCACGATGCGGGCCGTGGCCGAGAGGTCTGGCCGCACGTCGCCGGGCGGGTTGGTCAAGGTGATCTCCACCTGGTAATCGACCGCCTGGGTGTTGGTGCCGGGCGCCGATGCCGCGGCCGTGAGGATCGCGCTGTTGGAGACCTTCGTGACACGCCCCCTGAACGTCGTGTCGGGGAAGGCGTCGATCGTCACCTCCACCGAGTCGCCCAGGTGCAGTCGCACCACGTCGGTCTCGTCCACGTTGACCTTCACCTGGATCACCGAAAGGTCGGAGATCGTCAGCAGCAGGCCGACGTCCTTCGAGAACGTTCCCGGGACGGCGACCTCCCCCTCTTCGACTGAGAGCCGGGTCACGCGGCCCGCCATCGGCGCCAGCAGCGTCGTCTTACGGAGGTTGTCGCTGGCCGAGCGCACCGCGGCGCGGGCCTGGTCCACCTGGCGCTGCGCGGCCGTCAGGTTCGCTTCCGCGATGTCGAACGCCGTTTGGGCCTGCTCGAGCTGCTCCTGCGAGACCAGGTTGGGGTTCTGCGCGTGAAGCTCCTTGGTGCGCCCCAGTGCGCGGTCGGCCTGGTCGCGGTTGGCCTTGGCCTGCACGGCCGCCGCCTGCGACGACGCGAGGACCGCTTCGGACTGCTGCAAGTTCGCCTGGTAAATCGTCGGGTCGATCTGTAGCAAAAACTGCCCCTTGGTGACTAGGTCGCCCTCGCGCACCGCGATCCGGGTGATGCGCCCCGTGATATCGGCCGAGATGTCGACCTTCTTCTTCGGCTGGATCTTGCCGCTCGCGGTGACGGCGGCGACCAGGTCGCGACGGCTCGCCTTCTCGAAGCGGACCTCCGCGCCGCGGTCGCGCCGGGCGCCCGCGCTGATCACCACGAGCCCCACGATCAGCACCGCCGCCCCGGCTCCCACCAGCACCTTGTTACGCTTGGACATGTCTGTGGCGTCCTCTCGTTACCGCAGCGGCCGGCCCACCGCCGCCTCGAGCGCGGCGACCGCCTTGTGATATTCGTAGACGGCGTTCACATAGTCGCTCTCCGCCCGCAGCTGCGCCACCTGCGCGTCCAGCAGCTCGAAAAACGTCCCCGAGCCGACGCGATAGCGCTCGGTGGCGAGCTGCAGCTGCTCGCGCGCCGCCGTGCGGTTCGTGTCCTGGATCGCGATGGTGCGGTAGGCGGTCGTGACGGTGAGGTATGCCTGGCTCACCTCCGTATGCACCTGGAGCCCGCGCGCCCGCACCGATTCCTCCAGGTCCTGCTGTTGCGCCTTCGCCTGCGACACCTGGAGCGGCTGGGAGAAGTTGCCCCACAACGGGATACTGACCGTGAGGCGCGCCTGGAACGGCTGCGGCGTAAAGTTGAACGGGTACGCCGCGTTCTGGTCGCGGATCGCCTGCGCCTGCTGCGGCGTGAAGGCGAACAGGTTGCTGCAGTTGCGTGCTGTCAGCGGCGGGTTCAAGCGCGCGAAGACCGAGTCGTTCTCGAACTGGCACTCCGCGATGTTGGCAGCGGCGTTGGCTTGCGCCGCCGCGATCGTCGGGTTGATGTCGGACAGCTTCTGCGTGAACCCCGACCAGCTGGCTGACACGGAGACGCTCGGCGTGTACGCGCCCGTGGCGGCACGGACGCCCCAGCGGGCGGCGCCCTCGCGTGCCCGCAGCGCCTTGAGCGCCGGATTCTGACCCTCGGCCATCGTCAACAGGTCGCCGAGCTGCCACGCCGGCGTCTGGACCGCGAACGTGTCGGTGAGCTGCACCGTCGCGATGTCGGTCGGCGGCGTGACGCCGATCTGCTGGAACAGTCGCAGCTTCTCGAGCTGCAGCCCCGTCTCCGCCCGCAGCAAGGCGACCTCGGCCTGTCCCCGGGCTACCTGCGCCTGGCGGACATCGATCAGCGATGCGCGACCGACGTCGTACCGCGCCTGCGCGAGCTTGAGGAACTGCTCGTTGCGGTCGAGCTCCTTGCGGGCCACGTCGGCGTTGTCGCGGGCCTGGAGCACGCTCAAGTACTGCTGCGTCACGCCGGTGATCAGATTCGACTCGGCGCCCGCTACGTCCGCGTCGGCGGCGCTCAATTGGGCGTGCTTCAGCGGAATCTGCGTGACCGTCTGTCCGTTCAGCGCCCAGTCGAGGAACAGGCCGTAGTTCGACGACAGCGTGGAAACGTTCTGCGAGAAGTTGGCCGTCAGAAACCGCTGTTGGCCGGACCCGGAGTAGCCGAGGCCGCCCGAGGCCGTGAGCGTGGGCAGGAACGTGCTGGACCACGCGTTCCGAGCCGCCCACCCGGCCGGGGCTCGGTCGTGCAGCGCCTGTCGGTAGAGCGGGTTGTGCGCGCGCGCCAGCGCCAGGGCGTCGGCGAGAGAGAGGTTCGCAGGGGCGGGTTGCTGGGTGACGGAGAGTGTCGGACAGACCGCGAGCCCGACGGACAACAGCAAGTGCTTCATGAGGTTCCCTTGGACCGGTCGTGAGGTCGTCACCTCATACGCGGGCCGCACGTTACGGGTTTCGACTTGTGACTAGCGAGCTGGACTGCGCGGGAATCTAACCCCCAAAGCGCCTCCGGTCGAAGGGGTCAGGAGGCGGGCGCGCGCTCCGCGGTGAGGCGGCGCGAGGGCACCTCGACCTTGAGCAGCCGGCCGGCACGGTCCAGCCAGAGCTGCACCACCCGCTCGGGACCAGCCGTCACCGTGACGTGGCGCAGCGACGCGGCGGCTCGATTCACCGTCGTGGCCTCGACCCCCAGGTCCTGGACCACCACGACCTCGCGGTGCCCGCCGCGCGGAAAGATCGCCGTCACCGATGTGGGATTCGGGGCCGCCCGCCACGCGGCGAGGAGGTACAGGACGAAGACCGAGTCGTCGAGCACGACGACGGGCGCCGGAGCCGGGAATTCCCGGGCGCGCTCGGTCAGACGCCCGAGCAGCCGCACCGTGAATCGACCGTGCGACAGCTGGCCCAGAACGCGGAGCGGCTCGCGCGGATCGGCCACGGAGAATTCGAGACTGGCCGGCAGCGAGTCCGCGCCGATCTCGAGGATCGGATTGAGGACCACGATGGGCCGGCTGCGGTCGTACCGCACCGTGGACGCGAGCGTCCATCCCGCGCCGCCGCGGGCCGCCGTGAGCCGGAACGCCTCTCGGCCGATCTCCGCGGTATCTTGACGGATGAGGAACGTGCCTTCGTCGAGCGGCGCCTGCAGCGCGAGCAGCGTGAGCAGCAGCGCGGTCATGGAGCCGGCGGGACCGGGGCGCCGAGGACTCGCGTCGCGATGCGCTCGTAAATCATCTTGTACAAGCGCTCGCCCTTTTCCCGAGTAGCGAGCGTCGGTCGCCCGAGCGAGCCGGGAGACCGTTCGGGAAGCGAGCGCATGGCACCGCGATGGACGAAGTCCTGGGCGCGCTCCATGCGCACCAGCTGCGGCGCGAGGTAGAGCAGCAGCGAGGTGTCGAGCTCGCTGCCGTGCATCGGGCCGTCCGGGTCGGCGAGGTGGCCGCCGAAGTCGAGGGCGAACACGTCCACCGTGAATACCCGGGCGCGCCGCGTCCGCAGGGTCGAGAGCGCCTCCTGGTGCGGGTCGTGGCCGTGCGCCGTGAGGATGATGAACGCGTCGACGCCGGTCTGCTCCCAGGACCCGAGCAGATCGTTCATCCAGCGGTGCAGGGTCTTGCGGCGCACCGTGGCGTTGCCGGCGTACGGCCGCTGGGTGGCGGTGTTCACGCCGTATTCGATCGTCGGGGCGCGCAGGATGTCGAAGCTGGCGGAGAGATCGTCGGCCAGCCGCTCGACGATGATCGTATCGCATCCCAACGGCAGGTGCGGCCCGTGTTGCTCGCAGGTGCCCACCGGCACCAGGAGGCGGGAATCGCGCTCGAGGATGAAGCGGACTTCGTCCGCCACTAGGGTCTTCAAATGACGCGGCGCCTTCATATCCTGATCGCGGGCTGCGCCGCCGCCGTGGCGGTGGCGGAGTGGCTCCACGGGAACGCCGGGTCGTGGGCGTGGACTGCGGGGGTGGCGGGGCTCGCGACCGCTGGCTTGGCCGTGGTGCGCGGTCCTCGGACCATCGCTTCAGGCCTCGCCGCGCTGGCGTCTCTGCTGCTCGGCGTGGTCGTCGTCGCCGGCGTGCGCGAGGTGCGGCGGATCGAGTGCTGCTGGACCGAGGTCCGGGCAGAACTCGTCCCTCGGGACTCGGCCGAGCTGCGTGGCGCGCTCGCGGCGGCGGTGGCCGAAGCCCGGCGCCTCGCCGCGCGCGGCATGAGGGCCGCCCTCCTGCCGCGGGACGCGGCCTTCGAGCAGCTCGAGGTTGCGATGGAGGCGCGGGGCCAAGCGCCGGGAGTGGAGCGCGGCGTCGTCATCCTCGGCGCCGACGGGGAGCCCGTCGCTTGGGCCGGCCGCCACCGGTTCGTCCCCACTCGGGACACGGTAGCCTCGAGCGACACATTGCGCGCCGTCATCACCCCATTCTACGTGTCGCTCGAGGCCCGGCGCCAGACACAGGCCGGCGGCACCGCCGTGGGATCGGTCCTGATCGACGCAGCGCCGGCTGCGCGCGACCGGGACGGGGCGGTGAGCGCACTGTTCGCGCGCCGCCATGGCGTGACGCTGCGATTCTACACTCCACACCTCGCCCCGGTCGACTCCACCGTCTTCGACTACACCACGCCCGACGGCCGCACGTTGTTCAGCGTGCAGCCGATCCCGCCGTCCCAGGGTGACGCGAAGCTCACCGCGTTGCATCGCGCCGCCGGGCGGGCCGGCGCGGCGCTCGCCGCGGCGCTCCTCTTCCTCTTTATGGTCGCGCCGCCGGGGCGGTCGCGGTGGCTGGTCGTCCTGGCCGCGGCCTGGTGTCTGATGCGGGCGCCGCTCGGCTCCGCGCTCGGGCTGGCGAGCCTGTTTTCGTCCGCCCTGTTCTATCGGCCAATGCTTGGCATGTTCAGCGCCTCCGCAGGGTCGCTCGTCGTACTGGGGCTCGTGCTGCTGCTCGCGGCGGCACTGCGGTGGCGTGGCGGGGTCGCGCGGCGCTGGTGGAGCTTGTCTGCGGCGGCGGTGCTCGTGCTCGCCGCTCCTTACGTGGTACGCTATTTCGGTCGCGGCATCGCGCCTCCCGCCGGCGGCGTGAGCTTCGGCTTGTGGATCTCGTGGCAACTCGCGGTGGCGGCGGCCAGCATGGCGCTGGTGGTTTGGGCGGCGGCCTTGGTGCGCGGCACCGCGGAGCCGCGCGGCGTTCCGTGGACTCTCCCCGCTGCCTGCGCGTGGGCGGTGCTCGCGGCGCTCGCCGGCCTGTGGCTGTGGCAGCCCTATGGCGCCTGGCCCGAGTGGTACACGTTCGTCTGGCTCCCGGCCCTGGTGGGTGTGCTGGTGCCGGCACCGAGTCGCTGGGCGGTGTGCGGCATCGCCACCGTTGCCGGCACGGCCGCCGCGCTCGTCACCTGGGGCGCGGCGGTCGAAGGTCGTCTCGGTCTCGCCGAGCGTGACGCCGCGGGGTTGGGTCGCGCGGACGACCCGCCTGCGGTTGCGCTGCTCGAGCGCATGGGTCACGAGTTGCCAGTGCCCGCGCCGCGCACGGCAGGAGAGCTGTACGCACTCTGGCTCAAGTCGCCTCTCGCCGGCGAGGACTATCCCGCGAGTCTCGCGGTCTGGACACGCACCGGCGACCCCGTGGCCGAGCTCCGTCTGGCGCGGCTCGACCTGCCGCCCCCGCTAGTGGCTGCTCTGGTACGCTCTCCCGAGACGCGGAACGGCCCGCGCGTTGAGCGCCTGCCGCGCGTGCCGGGTGTTCACAATGTGCTCGTCGCGCCGCTCCCGTCGGGCGACGTGCTCACCGTGGGCGTGGGTCCCCGCACGCTGCTCATCCCGGCGGACCGTGTGGCGCAGTTTCTCCAGGGCGAGGTCGGCGCGGGACTCCCATACGTCCCCTCGTTGTCGCTCCCGAGCCCCGGCCCGCCGGCCGAGAGCGCTCGGGTCATCTGGACGCGCACCGGATGGTCGGTGCGAGGCGAGCGGCGCGTCGAGCTGCCCGACGGTGTGCGGCACCTCCACCTGCGGGTCGACCTCCAGCCGCGGGCGTTGCTGGTGCGCGGCGCTCTGGTCGTCGTCCTGGACGCGGTGCTGCTCGGCGCGGTCTGGCTCGCCAGCCTGTTACTCGTCGACGGGGGGCGACCGCGGCTGCCGCCCGTTCTCGCGGCGCTCCGCACCAGTTACCGGGTGCGGCTCACCGCCACACTGGCCGGCTTTTTCGTGGTGCCGGTGATGGCGTTCGCACTGTGGAGCTTTGCGCAGCTCCGTGACGATGCCCGCCAGGACGGCGACCTGCTCATCCGTCAGACCCTGCGCGACGCCGCCACCACGGCGGGCGCCTCCGTGTCGGACCGGGCGACCAACGTCGATCGCGCGATCAGCGAGCTCGCTAACCGGCTCGATGCCGACCTCTGGCTGTATCAGGACGGCGTGTTGACCGCGACCAGCGCACCGGTGCTCGATGAGCTCGGGCTGGCGGATCCGTTCCTCGCTCCGGACGTGTTCGTGCGGTTGGCCCTGCGTGACGAGCTGGAAGTCAGCGCCGACGGGAGCACCGCCGGACGACCGGTGCGGGTGGGGTATAGGGTGGTGGTGGCCGGCGCGCCGCGGGCGCAGGCGATTCTCGCCGCGCCGCAGCTGGTGGACGACGAGCGCGTCCGCCAGCCGCTCGAGGATCTGACGCTCGCCCTGGTCCTCGCCATTCTGGTCGGTCTGGTCGCCGCGGTCACGCTCGCCGGCGTGGTGGCGCGCGGCCTCGCCAGCCCGGTGGCCGCCCTGCGGGATGCCGCGGTCGCGCTGGGCCAGAGCGCGCCGCTGCCCGCGTTTCCGCCCGGGGCGCTGCGCGAGTTCCAGCCGGTCATGTCGGCGTTCGAGCGCATGGCGGCGGACGTGCACAAGAGCCAGGCGGCGCTGGAGGAGGCGCGCCACCGGACGGCCCAGGTGCTCGCGAACGTCGCGACCGGCGTGATCGCCGTGGACGAGGAGTTGCGCGTGACGATGGCCAATCCCCGCGCGGCGGACCTGCTCGGGACACAGCTCGAGCCCGGCAACTTGCTCCCCCGGACGGCGTCGTCCGAGTGGCTCCCCGTATGGAACGCGGTGAGCGAGTTCCTCGCCGCCGGTACGGGCGCAGGGCGCGAGGGAGAGCGCATCGCGGAGCGCGAGTTCGACGTGGGGGGGCGACAGATCCGCGTGCAGATTGCGTCGCTCGGGCCTTCGCCTGACGGCTGCGTCGTCGCGCTGGACGACGCCACCGCGTTCACGCGGGCCGCGCGCGTGTTGGCGTGGGGCGAGATGGCGCGCCAGGTGGCGCACGAAATCAAGAACCCGCTGACGCCGATCCGCCTCGGCGTGCAGCATCTGCAACGGGCCCGTGCCGAGGGCCGGACCCGCGATTTCGACGCCACGTTGCAGGACACGGCGGCGCGGATCCTGGCCGAGATCGATCGGCTGGACGCGATCGCACGCGCGTTCTCCCGGTTTGCGTCGCCGCAGGCGGAACAGCTGCCGCTCGAGCCCGTGGACCTGTTCGCCGCCGCCCGCGAGGTCGTGCAGCTGTACGCGCTGGGCGGTACGGAGGCACCGACCCGCTTCGAAATGGCGGGTGAGGCGGGCACGCCGGCGCTGGCCCGCCGGGACGAAGTGAAAGAGGTGCTCGTCAACCTGCTCGAGAACGCGCGCAATGCCGGGGCGCGCCGCGTCACGGTGCGCGTGTCCGAGAGCGGCCGGCGGCTGGCCGTCGAGGACGACGGGCGCGGCATTCCCGCGGACGCGCTGCCGCGCGTCTTCGAGCCGGCGTTCTCCACAACGTCGAGCGGCGCGGGGCTCGGGCTCGCCATCGCGAAGCGCCTGATCGAGAGCTGGGGCGGAACGATTGCACTCGCGAGCCCTGCCGGAGGCGGAACTACGGTCACGATCACGTTTCAGGCCGCCCCCACCCCCGCCGCGGCGCGCGTCTGACTTGGTGACCGGGCTCACGCCCGCACATGGCGGAATTCACGAACATTGTTACCCTTGTCACCGGCACCATCCTCGGGGAGAACCGTGCGCATACCGTTCGTGGGCGTGGGGCTGCTCGTACTCGTCGGCGGCGGCGCCGGCGTGGCCGGCGCGCAGGGATGGGTCACCGACGCCCGCCGCATCGGCCTGGGTGGCCTCGGGCTCGACCAGGGAAGCTTGCGGCGCTACAACGCCGCCTACCGGGCCGTGCCGGGTCGAGCCGGGCAACGTGGGCGCCCCAAGCTCACGATCCCGATCCCGCTCGGGCTCATCCAATTCTTCCACGACCATCCGCTCTCGAACATCAAGAACGACCCGGCGTTCAACCACGATTCCGCTGGGTTCAATCCGGTCGAGCTCCTCAACACCTTCCTCAATCCGCCGCTGTTCCTGGAGGTCAAGAAGGCGCCGACGCCGACCAACGACGTCGTCTTCGGCATCGGGAAGGACTCACTGCGCCTGAACCTCGGCCTGACCGCCCAGCTCGTGCCGGAGGACCAATTCGGAATTGGCGGCTCGAGCCGGCCGCTCGACCCGGGGCTGTCGATCAAAGGAGTGCGCGTGGGAGTGATGGGCTGGGTGCACGACGATGTCGGCTTCCAGCTCGGCGACAAGCTCCTCGGATTCCTGCGGGATTCCGTGCCCGCCGATACCAACACCCGCTATAACGTCCTCGGCGACGCGCTGCTCGAGGTGGGATTCGCGCCGACGGTCGCCTACGCGGGGCGGATCGCGGGCGACAGCACCACCGGGCTGTACGTGGGAGGAGCGTTCCACTACTACGTCGGCCTCGCGTACGTCCGTGTGAACGGCGACGGCGGGTTCACCACCGGCGATTCGATTTTCAGCGGTCCCAGTCCCGTGAAACCCGATGCGCGTGGCCTCACGCAATACTCCAAGTTCGGGAACAGCTTCGGGCACGGCGTCGGCGGCGATCTCGGGATCGCGGTGGTGACGGGACCGATCGAGCTCGGCGTCGGGGTGAACGACATCGGGGCGACCATCACGTGGCCCGACACGCGCCGGGATAGTGCGTTCTACCGGGATTCGAGCTATTCAAGACCGCTGCTACCGAACCACATCGAGACCAAGACCAAGCTCCCGGTCTCGTACCTGGTCAACCTGGCGTACACCGTGGGCAAGACGACGCTCGGCGCCGACGTGCTCAACAGCGGGCGCGGCACCACCGTGCACGTCGGAGGCGAGCAGCGCGTCGGGGTCATCGTGCTACGGGGCGGTGTGGCGCGCGACCAGCGCAAGCGCATCGAACTCGGCTGGGGCGGGGGCTTGCGATTCGGGGGGCTGGGGCTGGACGTGGGATTCTGGACCCACACGAATTCCCTGTCCAACCAGCGCGGCATCACGATGGCGACGTCGCTGTCGATTTATTAGGGAGGCGGGATGAAAGCCAAGTGGCTCGGCGTGGCGCTCGGGTGCGCGGTGCTGGCGGGGGGGGCGGCAGGCTGCGGCCAGGGGCGCGCCATCTTCAACGTGGACGTGTACAGCTTTCTCAAGGGCACAGGCCGGGATACCCTCAGGCTGCCACCGGACCCGCTGCCTCCTCTGCCACCCTCCACGACCGTAACCGACTCAGTTACCCCAATCGCAGTGAACCTCCCCGGGGCAGGTTCCTCCATTGTGGACACCGTGCGCTTGATTGGGACCCTCGACGTGACGAATCCCACGAGCTCCGGCACTCTCACGTACCAGATTTTCTTCGCCAGCTCTCCCAGTCCGGCCGTCGTTTACGGCAGTGCGCCGGCGCTGACCGTCGGTCCCGCCTCGTTTCCGGCCGCGACGACGAGTGTCCCCATCAGTGCACCGAACCTCGCCGCCCCCTTGAGAGACCTCTTCAAGAGTTCCGCGTTGTACGTCGGTATCCGCGGCACCATCTCAAACACCGGCACCACAGGCCTGCGCACGACGCTCAAGCTCACGCAACTTCAGGCGACGATCATCATTCAGGATAAGATCTTCTAGGATCGTCCTGCCAGTCCTTGCAGGCCGACGTGGTGGGAATCATCTTCGCGCGCATGCGTCGCTCGTTCGTTCGGCTGGCGCTGCTCGGCGCTGCTCTTGCGGGGCTGCTCGCCACCTGTCGCTACGACAGCGCGGGCCCCCGCCACGGGGGACCGACCTATCTCGCCGTCCAGCCCATCGTCGGTCTCGGCGTCGACCTCACCGCGTTCGGGCTGACTGCCGACACTATCCGGCTGGTCGTGACGCGCAGCCCCGCGGACACGCTGCGCGCGCTCACCTTCTTCTTCGACCCGGACTCGTCGCAGATCCGTCTGGCGGCCGATGTCACACTGCGGGCGCTGGTGGAAACCCTCACGGTCCACTTGGAGCTCCGGGGCGGTGGCTTCGCCCTGTTCTCGGGCACGCGAGCCCTGGAGTTGCGGGCCGGACGACCGGGCCCGCCGCAGCAGATCGCGGTGACATACACGGGGCCAGGGAGCACCATTGCCGCCCTCACCCTGACGCCGCCCGATACCGTGCTCAGCTTTGGGAACGCGTTCCGGTTTCGCGTGAGCGCGCGAGACTCGGGCGGTTCCGCCGTCTCGCCATTTTACGTGGCGTGGAGCTCGAGCGACACGACCGTCCTGCGTGTGAACGCCGCGGGGCTCGCCCGGGCGCCGCAGGCTCGGGCCCTCGTGTATGTCCGCGCGCATACGCCGACCGGGATCGCGGATTCGACCCCGGTGACCGTCATCCCGGCGCCCACCCTGTTGAGCGTGGTGAGCGGGGCCGGTCAGCGCGGCGTCGTGGGACTCGCGTTGGCGCTGCCGTTCCGCGTGCGTGTGACGGCCGCCGATGGACTGGGCGTGAAGGGGATTCCCGTGTTGTTCCGCGCCCTCGGAGGCTTGCCGGGCCTGGGCGGTGTGGCCGACTCGCTGGTCGTGTCGGATACGGGTGGCTACGCGGAGACGATAGCGACGCTCGGCACCGTCGCCGGCGTGCAGGGTTTCGACGCGCGCGCGCTCGCGCTGCCCGCCATGAGCTTTACTGCCACCGCCCTCGCGGGAGCGGTCTCGAGCGCCACGTCGCTCGTGACGGCCACCGCCGCGAGCGTCCTGTCGGGGGCGATCGCCACGCTCACCCTGCGCGCCAGGGACGCGTTTGGGAACGACCTCACGACGGGCGGGCTCAACGTCGTGTTCAGCGTGACGGGAGGGACGAGCACCGGAACGATCGGCCCCACGGTCGATCACGGCGATGGCACCTACACCGCGCCCTTCACCGGCGTGCTCGCCGGAACTCCCCTGACGATCGGCGCCACGATCGATGGCAGCCCCGTCATGTCGTCGCCCCTGCCGACGATCGCGGTGTTGGCGGGAGCGGTGGCGCAGGTCCTGGTCGCGCCGGCGACGGCGGCCCTCGCGGCACTCGGTCAGACCCAGCAGTTCGCGGCCGTCGCGCAGGACGCGAACGGCAACGTTGTCCCGGGACAAGCGTTCACATGGACCAGCGACAACCCGCTAGTCGGTCGCGTGGACGCGGGCGGGATCGTCACTGCGGTCGCGAACGGCAGCGCGACGATCACGGCCACGGCCGCGGGCGTGGCGGGCAGCGCCACCCTGACGGTCGCCCAGGTGGTCACGGCCGTGGTGGTGAGCCCGCCGACCGCGACGCTGGCCATCCTGGGCACGCAGCAGTTCACAGCCATCGCCCAGGACGCCAACGGCAACCCGGTGCCGGGACAGACTTTCACGTGGGCCTCCTCACAGCCGCTCATAGCCAGTGTGGATCTGAACGGCCTCGTCACGGCGCTCCTGGTCGGGACGGCAGTCATCACGGCCACTACGGGCGGCGTGTCCGGGGCGGCCAACTTATCGGTCTTCTAGGGCGCCGGGGTCGTGTGGCGTCAGCGCAACGGTGGCCTCCGGTGCCCCCGTTGCTCCGCTCGGCGAGGTGGACGAGCTAATTCGTTGTCGCATCGGGACGAACGCGTCGCACCTCCATCACGCACGATAAGTGTGGCCTCGAACTTGAGGCACGGCTTCGGCACATGTCGGAGCCCAGTTTCCGTCCCCGGTCCTGGACACCCGCGCCGGCGTCGCCCCGCACGGGCGCCGCAGCGTGGGAGGCGGCGTTCGCGACGTGCTACGTCGAGCTGTGCGAGTACGTCCTCCGCCTGGTCGGTTCGGCGGAAGCCGCGGAGGATGTCGTGCACGACCTCTTCCTGCAGCTGTGGGACACACGCGGTGCGCCTGGCCAGGGCCGTCTGAGCCGGCCATACTTGTTCGTCGCGGCGCGCAACCGGGCGCTCAAATACCTGCGGCACCGGCGCGTCGTGGCGGCGTGGATCGAGCGTGCCAGCCAGGAGCAGGCTCCCCTCGTGGACTCACCGGAAGATGAATGTCTGCGGCGCGAGCTGGATGACGCAGTTCAGCGGGCGATCGCCGAGCTGCCGAGCCGATGCCGGGAGGTGTTCGTCCTGCGCCGCCGGGACGCGCTGCCCTATGACCAGATCGCGGCGCGTCTCGGCGTGTCGCTGGGAACCGTGAAGTCGCAGATGTGGCGTGCGACCGTACGGCTCAAGGAGCGCTTGATGCCGTTCCTCGCCCCTCCCGTGTCCGCCAAGGACCGCCCCACCTACCACCTGTTCTAGTCGGTTCATACTCTCTCGTCCCTCACGGGTTCTCTCCAGTAGAGCCGACTGTCATGATCGAATACTCCGACCTGCTGCGACTCGTCGAGGGTGAGTGTTCGCCCGAAGAGGCCGCGGCGATCCAGGCATGGGTCGCGGCGGATCCGGCCCGGGGTGAGTTGCTCGATCAGGTCCGGGCGCTGTGGCGCCTCACCGGCGACCCATCGCGGCCCTGGGACCTCGCGGGGGCCCGAGACCGGCTGCTTCGGGTGCGCGGCCGTCACGCGGCCCAGCGGTCCGGCGGGCTTCCCGCGCGGTCCCGGGCAACCGGATTCCTGCGGATGGCGCGCGCGGGTCCCTTGCCCGTGTGGCGCCGCGTGTGGGTGGCGTCGCCCTGGGTCCTGCGCATCGCCGTGACACTGGTGCTCGTGATCGCGGGGTGGGCGGCGTGGCAGCGAGGCGCGCCGCCCGTGCCGGCCCGTGAGTACGTCACCGCACCCGGACAACGACTCGCGGTGTCGTTCTCCGATGGCTCGCGTGTGCTGCTGGGCGTGGCCTCGCGACTGCGCGTGCCGCGGGATTACGGCGTGCGAACGCGCGCGGTCGAGCTCGAGGGCGAGGCGTACTTCGTCGTACGGCACGATCCGGCTCATCCCTTCCTCGTGCGCACCGCGCACGGAACGACCGAGGATCTCGGCACCGAATTCGACGTGCGGGCTTACCGCGAGGAGCGGTCGTTGCAGGTCATCGTGGCCGCCGGCCGAGTGGCGCTGCGGCGTACCGAGGGCGCCGATTCGTTGCTGCTGCGCCCGCGCGATCGTGGCGTGATCGATGCGGGCGGGACGGTGACGATCATTAGTGGCGTCTCGCTCAAGCACTACCTCGCCTGGATTCGCGGGACGCTGCAATTCGACGACGCGCCGCTCGGCGGCGTCCTGGCCCAACTCGAACGCTGGTACGATCTGGAAATCCAAACCACCGATCGGTCGTTGGAGCGGGAGCGGCTCACGATCTCGTTCACGACCGCAGCGCCCGACGAGGCGCTGAGCGCCCTGGCGCGGGTGCTGGGTGCCCGCTTCACGCGGGAGGAACGAGTGGTCCGGCTCACTTCCGTCCGTCCGGTTCGGTAAAGGGAGGGACTGGCTATGCGGCTCTTATTCACGTTCGCGGGAATGCTCGTCATGGTAGCGGCACCGCTGCCGTTGCGAGCGACGCAGGCCGGCGCGCCGGCGACCGTCATGCAGGACGCCGATCCGCTGTCGCCGCTCTCGCCCCTGGACCGTACAGTGACGCTGGCGCTCGAGCGCGTGCCGCTCAAGGCGGCGCTCGATGCGGTGGCGCGGCAGACGGGTGTGCGCATCGCGTATTCCCGGCGGGTCGTGCCGCTCGATCGACCGGTGTCCGTGCAGCTCGACGCAGTGCGGGTTGAGGCCGCGCTCGATACGCTGCTGCACGGCACCGGCGTCGCACCGACGCTCGACCGCTCGGGGCAGATCCTGCTCGTCACGGATGGGGACTGGCCCAGCCGGCGCGCGCACCAGACCGGCTCGGTGGCCGGCACGGTCCGGGACGCGGGCTCCGGGGCGCCGCTCGCGGCGGTCAGCGTCACCGTGGTCGGAACCCGGCTCACGAGCGCGACCCAAGCCGACGGCCGCTACGCCATTGCCGGGGTGCCCGCGGGGACCCACCGGCTGCGGGCGCGGCTGCTGGGCTACACGCCCGGCGACACCGCGGTGGTCGTGCAGGACGGCCAGGAAACCGTGGTGGACTTCGGGCTGCGCGGCAGCGCCATCGAGCTCAACCCGGTCGTGGCGGTCGGCTACGCCAACGTTCGCAAGAGTGACCTGACGGGCGCGGTGTCGTCGGTGTCGGCGGAAGAGTTCGCGACCAAGGCCGCCCCGACGGTGACGCTCTCGAGCGGCCTCCAGGGCAAGGCCGCAGGTGTGCACGTGATCGACAACTCGGGCATGCCGGGCGTCGGAGCCCGCGTGCGGATCCGCGGCAACGGCTCGATCAACGCGAACAGCGAGCCGCTCTACGTCGTCGATGGCCTCCCGGCGGAGCAGGGCTCGAACTCGACCGATCCGAAGAGCAATCCGCTCATGTCCGTCGATCCGAGCGAGATCCAGTCGATCGACGTGCTGAAGGACGCGTCGGCGACGGCGATCTACGGCGCGCGCGGCGCCAACGGCGTCGTCCTCATCACCACGCGGCGCGGCCAGGCGGGCAAGAGCCGCGTGACGCTCGAATCGAGTGCCGGGTTCCAGGACATCGCTCGAACGATCCCGGTTCTCAATGGCCAGCAGTTCATGAGGTTGTCGAACGATGCGAGGACCAACGCCAACCTGGCCAAGCTCTACACGGATGCCCAAGTCGCCGCGGCGCCGACCTACGACTACCCGGCGATGATGTTGCGCACGGGACTGCAGGCCAACCAGACCATCAGTCTCTCGGGTGGAGAGCCACGCCTGCGGTACCTGCTCAGCGGCAACTTCACCCGGCAGGAGGGGATCGAGCTCGGCTCGGACTTCAACCGCTACGGCCTCCGGCTCAACCTCGACGGCGACGTGAGCCCGCGGTTCCGCTGGGGCACGAGCCTGAGCATGACGCGCGTCGCCCGCAACGCCGCCGGCGTGGAGAACGCCGCCGTCGGCAACAGCGCGAACGGCATTCAGGCCGCCATGCAGTTCGCGCCGTTCGCGGCCCCGCGGGACACCGCCGGCAACTGGATCAAGACCTCCCCGTCCACCGAGCCGGTCCCGAACCCGGTCGCCCGAGCCACCGAGGAGACCGACCTCAACACGACCTCACGGATGCTCGGCAACATCTTTGGGGAATTCGACATCACACCCGCGCTGCGGGTGAAGAGCACGTTCGGGGGGAGCTTCCAGTTCAACGGCATCCACTTCTTCGCCCCCCGCACCATCCTCGACGGCGGGGCGGGCGGGAGCGGGTGGATCTATTCGAGCCAGGGGCGGGTGCTGACCAACGAGAACAACGTGACCTTCCACGGCACCGTCGGACCGGGCAGCCTGGACGCGCTCGCCGGTTTCTCGGTGCAGACCACCGACAGCGAGGCCGTGCAGGGCAACGCCGCGAACTTCCCGACGGACGTCACGAACGTCTTCAATCTCGGCTCCGGCTCGCAGCTCTCTCCTGCGGGCAGCGGCGTCATCGAGTCTGCGATTCTGTCGTACCTGGGGCGCGCCCAGTACGTCGTTGCCGACAAGTACATCTTCACGCTCACGGGGCGGCGCGACGGTTCGAGCGTGTTCGGCGCGAACCACAAGTGGGCCTTCTTTCCCTCGGGCGCCTTCGCGTGGCGCATCGGCAACGAGGGCTTCATGCAAGGCCAGTCGCTGTTCAGCGACCTGAAGCTGCGCGTGAGCTACGGCAAGGTGGGCAACCAGGCCGTCGCCCCGTACCAGTCGCTGTCGCGGTTGGGGGTTGCCTGGTACTCCGCTGGTACGACCGAGATCCCGGCGCTGGCGCCGGGCGGCGGCATGCCCAATCCCGACTTGAAGTGGGAGGAGAAGACCGAGCTCAACGTGGGAGTCGACGCGAGCCTCTTGAACAACCGGGTCACGCTGTCGCTCGACGCCTATCACGCCAAGACGACCGACCTGCTGCTCTCGGTCCCCGTTCCATCCACCACCGGGTTCTCGAGCCAGCTCCGCAACATCGGCTCGCTCCAGAACCGCGGGGTGGAGCTGACGCTCAGCACCGTCAACGTGCAGCGTGGCGACCTGAGCTGGCGCAGTACGCTGAACATCGCCGCCAACCGCAACAAGGTGCTCGACCTGGGCGGCCAGCGGGAGATTCTGCTGGCGCCGCGCACCGGCAACTTCTTCAGCCCCGCCGAGACCTACATCGTCCGCGTGGGCGAGCCGCTCGGCTCGATCTACGGCTACCAGGTGAACGGCCTGTGGCAGCCGGGCGATACGCTCCGGGTGGTCACTCCCGACACTGCAGTGACGGTATGCTATTCGGCGTCGTCCCGGACGGCGCTCAAGAACGTGAAGGACTGCGCACCGGGTGAGTACAAGATCGTCGACATGAACGGCGACAGCGTGATCACGGCCGCTGACCGGGTCATCCTCGGGTACGGCGATCCCAAGTTCTACGGCGGTTTGAGCAACACGCTGACCTACGGCCGGTTCTCGCTCGACCTGTTCTTCAGCTTCAACTACGGCAACAAGATCATCAACGCGGGCAATGCCTACGGTGGCCTCGCCATCGGGCAGGCGAACGAGCGGGCCACGGTGCTCGACCGGTGGACGCCGACGCATACCAACACGGACGTCCCGCGCGCCAACGCGGGGCGCCCCCGGCGGCTCTACAGCACGCTGGTGGAGGACGGCTCGTACGTGCGGCTGCAAACGCTGACGCTCGGCTACGAGCTGCCCCCGCGGTTGATCCCGGGCGCCGGGACGGCACGGCTGTTTCTCACCGGCCAGAACCTGGTGACGGCCACCGACTACAGCGGATTCGACCCGGACGTCAACAGCATGGGTGGCGATCCGCGGTTCGGCGGGATCGACATCGGCGCTTACCCGCATTCGCGCGTGTGGAACTTCGGCGTCAGCGTGACCTTCTGAGCGAGGACGAGACTCCATGAGACACAACCGATCGATCGCCTCCTCCCTCGGGCCGGCCGCGCTGCTGGTCGTGTGCGCCTGCACCGATCTGCTCAAGGAGGATCCCAAGGGGTTCACGACGACGGATACCTTCTACAAGACCGGGGCGGATCTGAACAGCGCCACCATCGCGATCTACAACGCGCTGCGCGGCCTGCAGGGGCAGGCGCAGTGGACCACGCTCGAGCTCGCCTCCGACCAGGCGCGGGCCGATACCCGTGAGCCGAACCTCGGTACGAGCGGCCCGGACTTCCTGATCTGGGACGCGAGCACCGGCAACACCGGCGCCTACTGGGGGACGGCGTACTCCATCATCACGCGGGCCAATCTGGTGCTCGCGAACGGGCCGGGCATCGACGCGCCCAACGCGCAGATGAAGGCCTACAATCTGGCCGAGGCCAAGTTGCTGCGCGGCTACGCGTACCTCTGGCTGGTCAAGGTTTACGACGACGTGCCGCTCCTCCTGTCGCCGGCGGACCAGGCCAACCCGCGGCCCACGCGAACGCCGGTCGAGCAGGTCGATCAGGCGATCATCAAGGACTTGACCGAGGCCGAGGCGGCGCTCCCCACGACCTGGCCGTCCAGCGACGGGTACGGGAACCCGACCCAGGGACGCGTCACGAAGGGGGCGGCGCAGATGGCGCTGGCCGACCTGTACCAGTGGCGCTCCAGCTTCATGTTGAAGAACGAATGGCAGCTGGCCTCCGATTGGGCGGACAGCGTGATCCGGTCGGGCGTCTGGGGGCTGAACGCCGACTACCTCAGCACGTTCCTGCCGAAGAACAAGGGCAACAAGGAGATGATATTCGTCATTACCAACTCGGGTGTGACTACCAACACGCGGAGCCTGTTTCAGCTGTTCTACTACCCGCGCGACTGGGGGCTCGATCAGGGGCAAGGCGGTGGGTGGGGGCTCATCCACCCCACGAACTGGTTCTTCAACAGCTACCTGCCGGGTGACTACCGGCGCGGAGCCGACACCGGGTGGGCGTCCACCACGGCGTACGTCTGGGGCGGCTGCAGCGTGAGTGGCCTCTGTCCCACCTTCAACGACACCGTGAAGCATGTCATCCGGCACGATACCCTGGCCGACGGGCCGATGCCGTACAAGTACCGCAAGAGCGACAACGGCGTGAACTGGATGCTGAACGACGTGGATACGCCGCTGTACCGCTTTGCCGAGGCGATCGTGATGTATGCGGAAGCGCAAAACGAGTTGGGCAACACGGGCGTAGCGGTACAGTACCTGAACATGATCCGCGCCCGCGCGCGCAAGGGAACAGGCGCCGAGACGCGGGCGGAGCCCCACGACTACGGCACTGCGGGCGAGCCGCTGGATCAGCTGTCGGTGCGCGATGCGATCTACATGGAGCGCGCGTGGGAGTTCGCATTCGAGGCGAAACGCTGGTTTGACCTGGTGCGCCGCGACTCACGCGAGTCGGGGTTCTGGCGGAGCAGCCTGGAGGGGCACGACTCGAATTCCTGGAACCCCCTGGGAGGCACTGGGCGACCCCTTCCAGATTTCAAGAAGCGGTTCCCGATTCCCCAGACCCAGATCAACGCCAACCCGGCGCTGACCCAGAACCCCGGCTACTGATCGCGCCTCTCGAGCCCGCCCCTCGTCGGTGAAACCGGCGAGGGGCGGCGTTCGTTGTGAAACGGCCCGGAGAGGAACTCCGGTGCCTCGTGCAGTGTCCAACCGAGTGGACCAGCCGATCAGGAGGGGACATGACGACACGGATATGTTGCGGGCAGCGCGCTCTCTAACCGCAGCCCTTCGTCTCAACCTTTCGGTTTAACTCCAACGAGCTATGGTATTCCAGCAACAACAGGGGGGAGCTTTGTCCCTGGCGTGCGGCCCATACCCCTCTACCAGGAATTCTCCGATGAACGGCACGAAGCTCCTGCGCCCCCATCTCATTCCACTTTGTTACGGGCTTGCCGTCGCGCTCGTGGTCGGCTGCGCCGGCCCGGCAACACGGCAGCTCGAGAAGCCCACCCCCGACGACGAGGTTTCCGTCGGGTACGGCACGCAGCAGAAGAGCAACCTCACCGCGGCGATCACGTCGGTCTCACCGACCGAGGCCGAGACCCGCGTGGCGCGGGTGGAAGACCTGTTGCGCGCGCGCGTACCAGGCCTGGAAGTGCTGCCGCTGCGGGACGGTACCTTCGCGCTGCGGATCCGCGGCCACCACAGCCTCAAGGGCAGCCTCGCCGGCGACGAGCCGTTGCTCGTGATCGACGACATCCCGGCCCTCGGGTCGGCCGGTGCGATGTTGGCCAGTCTCGCCCCGCAGGACATCGCGCGCATCGACGTCCTGAAGGACGCCGGAGCGACGGCCGTGTACGGCTCGCGGGGCGCCAACGGCGTGATCATCATCACCACGAAACGCGGGCGCTAGCAGGCTACTGATCGACGGCGCGATCACAGGCCCCGCGCAGCGACTGCGTATTTATTTGTCGCGGAGCGGGGCCTGTGATCGCGCCGTCGTCCTCCCCGTTATATTCTCCCCGTGACCGACCACCCGCGTCGCAGGACCGTAACCGTCGACGTCGGCGGCGTGAAGGTGGGCTCCGCCCATCCGATCGTCGTCCAGTCGATGACCAACACCGATACCGCCGACGTCGCAGCCACGGCGGCACAGGTGCGGGCCCTGCATGCCGCCGGCAGCGAGCTGGTGCGGGTCACGGTGAACAACGAGGCCGCGGCCGAGGCCGTGCCGCACATCGTGGCGCAGGTAGACGTGCCGGTCATCGGCGACTTCCACTACAACGGCCATTTGCTGCTCACCAAGTACCCGGCGTGCGCCCGCGCGCTCGCCAAGTACCGCATCAATCCCGGCAACGTCGGGGCGAAGCGCCGCGACGAGCACTTCCGCACCATCATCGAGGTCGCCCTCGCGAACGACCGGCCGGTACGCATCGGCGTCAACTGGGGGAGCCTCGACCAGCAGCTCCTCACCGAGCTGATGGACGAGAACGCGCGCCGCGCGGAGCCGCTCGACGCGCGCGACGTGCTGATCGAAGCCATGCTGGCGAGCGCGCTGCGCTCCGCCGAGCTCGCCGAGCAGTGCGGGTTGCCGCATGACCGCATCATTCTGTCGGCCAAGGTATCGGGCGTGCAGGACCTCGTGGACGTGTACCGCCGGCTCGCCCAGCTCGCCGAGTACCCGTTACACCTCGGGCTCACCGAGGCGGGGATGGGCGCGAAGGGCATCATCGCCAGTGCCGCGGGCCTATCGATCCTGCTGCAGGACGGCATCGGCGACACGATTCGCGTCTCGCTCACCCCCCGGCCCGGGGGGGACCGCACCGAGGAGGTGCAGGTCGCGCAGCAAATCCTCCAGTCGCTCGGCCTGCGCAGCTTCACGCCCCAGGTGTCGGCGTGCCCCGGCTGCGGCCGTACCACATCGACCTTCTTCCAGGACATGGCCGAGCAAATCCAGGCGCATCTGCGGGAGCAGATGCCGCGCTGGCGGGAGCGCTACCCCGGCGTGGAGTCGTTGCGCGTCGCGGTCATGGGGTGCGTGGTGAATGGGCCCGGGGAATCGAAGCACGCCGACATCGGGATCTCGCTGCCCGGCACGTTCGAGGAGCCCAAGGCGCCCGTCTACGTGGACGGGCGCCTCGAGGTGACGCTCAAAGGCGACGCGATCGTGCCCGAGTTCCTGCGGATCCTCGAGCAGTACGTAGCGACCCGCTACGGCCAGGCGGTCAGTCCGCCGGCGTCGCTTCGGGCTGCGGGCGGGCCGGCACCGGCCTGAAGAGCGCGAAGTTCCTGATGCGCCCGGGCAGCTCATCCAAGTAGGTGTAGATCACGGGCGTCACGTACAGCGTGATGAACTGGGAAAATGCCAGGCCGCCCACCACGGCGATCCCCAGCGGCCGCCGTGACTCGGAGCCCACGCCCACGCCGAGCGCGATCGGCAGCGTGCCCATCAGCGCTGCCATGGTCGTCATCATGATCGGCCGGAAGCGGATGCTGCACGCCTGCAGGATCGCTTCGCGGGCCGACTTGCCCTCCACGCGCTGCGCCTCGAGCGCGAAGTCGATCATCATAATGCCGTTCTTCTTGACGAGCCCCACCAGCATGATGACGCCCACGAACGCGTAGACGCTCAGATCCACGCGGAAGATCAACAGCGTCAACAGCGCGCCGAACCCGGCGAATGGCAGTGCCGACAGGATCGTGAGCGGGTGGATGAAGCTCTCGTACAGGATCCCCAACACCATGTAGATCACGAACACCGCGAGGATCAGCAGGAACAAGAGCCCCGCCTGGCTCGATTGGAACGCCTGAGCGGTGCCCGAGAAGCTCGTCGTGATGCTGGACGGCAGGATCTGCCGCGCGATACGCTGCACCTGGGCGACCGCGGTCCCGATGGCGACTCCCTCCCGCAAGTCGAACGAGATCGTGACCGACGGCAGCTGCCCCGAATGACTCACGGTGAGCGGACCGACGCTCGAGGTAAGGGTGGCGAGCGATGCCAGCGGCACCAGCGTGCCGTTCTGCGAGCGGATGTACAGCAGGTTGAGGGCCGAGAGATCCTGCTGGTACTGGGGCAACAGCTCCATCACCACCCAATACTGATTCGTCGCCGTGTAGATCGTCGAGACCTGACGCGACCCGTAGGCGTCGTACAGCGCTTCCTCGACCTGCTGCGCGGTGACGCCGAGCGCCCCGGCCCGATCCCGGTTGATCGTCACGGTGGCTTGGGGGTTCGAGATCTGCAGGTCGCTGGTGACGTTGAGCAGGTCGGGGAGCTTGCGGAGCTCGGTCGTGAGCCGATTCGCGTTGTCGTACAACGCGACTCGGTCCGGGCTCTGGAGCGTGAACTGATACAGGCTCTTGGTGCGGCGCCCGCCGATCTGGATCGGCGGCGGGTTCTGCAGGAACACCTGGATCCCGGGGATGCCGGCCAGCTTGCGATTGAAGTAGCGGATCAGCTCGTCCACGCTCATGCTGCGCTGGGAGCGGGGCTTGAGCTGCATGAAGACGCGCCCCTGGTTGATCTGGCCCGTGCCCAGGAAGGACATGGTGGCGTCCACGTTGGGATCCTGCTGGAGCACCGCCATGACCTGCTCCTGATGGCGGACCAGGTCGTCGAACGACGTGCCCTGAACCGTCTCCGTGGTTCCGGAAATCTGAGAGTTGTCTTCGCTCGGGAGAAAGCCCTTGGGGACCAGCACGAACAGCACGACCGTCGCTACCAGAATCGCGGCCGAGAAGGCGAGTGCCGCGGGCCGTCGCTCCATCACCCACCCGAGGCTGCCCTCGTACCAGCCCAGCACCCGCTGGTACACGCGCTCCGACGCCTCGTAGAATCGCCCGTGCTGGGTCTCGCGCGACGCCTTGAGGAAGCGACTGCACAGCATCGGCGTCAAGGTCAGCGAGACGACGCCGGAGACGAGAATCGCGGCGCCGATGGTCACGGCGAACTCGTGGAACAGCCGTCCCACGATCCCGCCCATGAACAGGACCGGGATGAAGACCGCCGCCAGCGACAGCGTCATGGAGAGGATCGTGAATCCGACCTCACGCGACCCCGTGAAGGCCGCTTGCAGCGGGGGCGTGCCCTTCTCCATGTGGCGCACGATGTTCTCGAGCATGACGATGGCGTCGTCCACCACGAACCCCACCGACAGCGTCAGGGCCATCATCGAGAGGTTGTCGAGGCTGTAGTCGAGCGCGTACATCACGGCGAACGTCCCCACCAGTGAGAACGGCAGCGCCAGGCTCGGGATGATCGTGGCCGAGAGGTTGCGCAAGAACAGGAAGATGACGAGGACCACCAGCGCCAGGGTCAGGAACAGCGTGAACTGCACGTCGGCGAGCGACGCGCGGATCGACTCCGAGCGGTCGGAGCGGAGCTGCAGGTCGACCGAGCCGGGGAGCTGCTGTTTGAGGTTCTGCATGACGGAGCGCACGCGGGCCGCCACGGCCACGGTGTTGGTGCCCGGCTGCCGTTGGATCGCGAGCACGATGGCCCGGCTGCTGTTGAACCAGGCGGCGCTCTTGTTGTCCTGCACGTCGTCCAGCACCTGCCCCAGGTCCTGGAGCCGCACGGGCGCGCCGTTGCGGTAGGCGATCACGAGCGGGCGAAACGCGGCCGCATCCTGCAGCTGCCCGTTCGCCTGCACCGTGTAGGCGCGATGCGGTCCCCAGAGAATGCCGGTCGGCAGGTTCACGTTGCCCGCCGCGACGCCGTCCGCCACCTCGTCGATCCCGATCGAGCGGGTTGCCAGGGCCTTGGGATCGAGCTGGATACGCACCGCGTACTTGGCGGCGCCGAACACGTTCACCTGCGCCACGCCGTCCACCATCGAGAGACGCTGCGCGATGAACGTCTCGGCGTACTCGTCCAGCTCGGGCAGCGACAGCGTCTTCGAGCTCAACGCGTAATAAATGATCGGCTGGTCCGCCGGGTTCACCTTCTGGTACGACGGCGGCACGATGCCGGTGGGGAGTTGCCGCAGCGTCTTGGAGATCGCCGCCTGCACGTCCTGCGCGGCGGCGTCGATGTTGCGATCCAGCGTGAACTGCAGCGTGATGTTGGTGTTGCCGAGGCTCGACGACGAGGTCATCTGATCGACCCCGGCGATCGTCGAAAACTGCTTCTCGAGCGGTGTGGCCACGGCGGACGCCATCGTCTCCGGACTCGCCCCGGGCAGCCCCGCGCTCACTTGAATCGTGGGGAAGTCCACGTTGGGGAGGTTGCTCACCGGCAGCAGGCGATACGCCATCAAGCCGAACACGAGGATCCCCGTCATGACGAGCGTCGTCATGACGGGCCGCTTGATGAACAGCTCGGAGATGCTCACTTGTCCCCCTCCACTTCGCGCGCCGGATCGGCCGTTCCCTTGACCTCGACCGGCGCGCCCGACACGAGGCGCAGCTGCCCGTCGGTGACCACCGCGTCGCCGGCCGCGACGCCCTGCGCGATGACGGCGTAGCTGCCGGCGGCGCGCTCCACCGTCACGGGCTGCGATCGCGCGGTCCCGTCCTGGTTGAGCACGAAGACGTAGGTCCCCTGCTGGCCTGTCATCACCGCTTGCGCCGGCACGACTACGGCCTTTTCCTCGATGTACAGCTGGAGCCGCACGCTCAGGAACTCACCCGGCCACAGGGCGGCGTCCTTGTTGGCGAACTCCGCCTTCAGCAGCACCGTTCCGGTCGTCGTGTCGACGCTGTTGTCCACGAACGTGAGCAGCCCGCTCGCGACCGCGCTGTCCCCCTTCGAGGGGCTCACCAACACGGGCAAGGGGTTCCGACGGTAGCGCTGGATGTCGGCCAGGGAGCGCTCGGGGACGGCGAACCGCACGAGGATGGGATGGATCTGATTGATGATCACGAGCGGATCGGGTGCGTTGGCGCGCACCAGATTCCCTTCCCGCACCAGCAGCCGGCCCGTGCGACCGGCAATCGGCGCGCGGATCCTCGCCCACTCGAGGTTCAGCTGCGCGTTGGCCACGGCGGCGGAGTCGGCCCGCACCGCGGCCTGCTGCGCGGCCGCGGTGGCGCGCTTCGCCTCGTAATCGGACTGCGTCACGTAGTCCTGTTTCACCAGCTCGGCGTAGCGCTGCGCGTCGAGCACGGCACTGTGTGCCTGCGCCTGGTCGCGCGCCAGCATCGCCTGGGCCTGCTCGAGCGCCGCCTGGAACGGGCGGGGGTCGATCTGGAACAGCACCTGGCCGGCCGCGACGTCGTCGCCCTCGCGAAACGCGACGTGGGTCAGCACGCCGGTCACCTGCGATTGCACCGACACCGTCTGCCGCGGCTCGGCGGTGCCGGTCGCGGGTATTTCAAACGGGATGGCCCGCTGCTCGGCTCGCGCGACGGTGACGGGCACGCGCGCCGGACCGCCCGCTCCCTTGCGGGAGCAGCCGACCGAGAGGAGCAGGCACAGCGTCGCAACGGCGGTCATGGCCTTCATCTATCGGTTCGGTCCGGTCGAGTCCGTTTGCAGATGCAGCCCGCTCCGCCCGTCGAGTCCCAGAATCCCGGCGTCGTGCCCCAGCTGGGCGAGGGTGGAGTACCAGGCCAGGCGGGCGTCGATCACCTGGGCCCGCGCGTCGGCCAGCACCGCCTGCGCCGTCAGCAGGTCCAGCAGGCTGCCGGCCCCGGCGCGGTAGCGCCCCAGCGCCACCTGCTCGGACTGGGTCGCGCTCGCCAGGAGATCGTCGCTCGTCCGGACGCGTTGGGTGGCGGTGCGCACCGCGTAGAACGAGTTGAACACCTGGAAGATTACCTGTTGTTCCACGCCCTGGCGACGCTCGTCCGCCGCGCGCGCGGCCGCGCTCGCGGCCCGCAGGTCGTAGATCTGCGACCACCCCGAGAACAGCGGAATCTGCAGCCCGATCGTGGCCGAATAGCTGTTTCCTTGCTGGGTGGCGAGCGGCCTGCGGAAGAAGTACGTCCCCGATCCCGTGCCGCTCACCACGAGCGACGGCAACGCCTGCCCCCGGGCCACGGCCACGCGCGACTGGGCCGCCTGGGCGGTGGCGCGGGCGGCCATGAGATCGGGTCGCGCCCGCACGGCGCGGTCGATCAACGCGTCGAGGCTGTCGGTGATGCCGAGCGGCGGCGTGGTGTCAGGGGGGAGCTCCACGTCGTACGGCACGTTCGCGGGCAGACCCATCGCGAGGGCCAGCGCCCCGCGGGTGGTCTGCAGCGTGCCTTCGACCGTCTCCAGCGCGAGCTGGGCCTGGGAGCGCGCCGTCTTGGCCTGCAGCACGTCCGCGATGGTGGCGAGGCCCACCCGATGCCGTTGCTCTGCCGCCTCGAGGTTGGTCTGCGCCTCCTTCACGGTCGTCTGTTGGGCGGCGAGCAGCGCCTTCGTGGCATGGTACTCGAAGTAGGCGGTCTCGACCTGCAGCACGACGTTCTGGATGACCGCATTGTGCGTCCAGTCGGCGGCGAGCAGCGCCTCCCGCGCGCCGGCGACCGATCCGGACCGTGTTCCGAAATCGAACAGCAGCCACGACGCGTTCAGCGTGGGCCCGTACAGCTGCTGCTGGACCGACACCCGGCCCCCGGTCGCGGCGGTCTTGACCGCGGTGGCGTTGACCCCGGCCGACACCGTGGGCAAGTACTGCCCGCGCGCGGCACCGTAGGTCGCGGCCGCGGCGCGGGCGTCGGCCCACGCGGCGGCGGTCGCCGTGTTCCGGCGGAGCCCGAGGTCGACGATGTCCGAGAGCGTGAGCGCCTGGACCCGCTGGGCCAGATCGGCGGGCAGGGCGGACGGGGGGGTCGCCGCAGTCGTGTCGCGCGGGTGGCGCTCGGGCGGCGGGGTCCACAGGACATTGGGGGCGGGCGCCGTGCCCGCGACGCCGCGGACACCGGGTGGGTTGGACAGACACGCGCTCAGGGCCAACAGCGCGAGCGCCCCCAGCGCCCGCGCGCCGCCGTGGTGCGCGGGCGAGCCATCGGTTGCGGTCACCATGTGGAGTGGCTGGGCTCCTCTCTCGATTCCATTCATACGCACGGGGCCGATGAGACGTGAAGCGCACAGCCCCTGCAAAGTGCCCGGGGCGCGGTTAGCTTTTGATGCTACATGAAACCGTGCGGCATTTCCATGCGTCTCCATTCGAGCGGGCAGCTCGGTCGATTTCGCGGCACCTCGTTCGTCAATACGGTGTAGGGGATAAGCCTCTGAAAGGACCCATTGCGGCATGAAGCTCTCCGACGTTGCCATCGGGCGTCCGGTGCTCGCCAGCATGATGAGCGCAGCCCTCGTGCTGTTCGGCGTCATCGGGTACACCCGGCTGTCGGTGCGTGAGCTCCCCGACATCGATCCTCCGATCATTTCGGTCTCGACCACCCTGCCCGGCGCCAACGCGCAGGTCGTCGAAACCGCGGTCACCGACGTGCTCGAGGAGGAGCTGTCGACGATCCAGGGACTGCGCACGCTGTCGAGCTCCTCGGCGGAGGAGAACAGCCAGATCATCCTCGAATTCAACCTCGACCGGCCCGTCGACGTCGCCGCGCAGGACGTGCGCGACAAGGTGTCGCGGGTGCGGGGGCGGCTGCCGGTCGACGTACTCGAGCCCGTGATCGCGAAGCAGCAGGCCGACGCGCAGCCATTCTTCTGGTTGGCCCTGAGCAGCCCGAACTACGACCTGATGCAGCTCTCCGACGTCGCCGACCGCCTGGTCAAGGCGCGGCTGCAGAGTCTGGCGGGTGTCGGCAGCGCCGGGGTGTACGGCGAGCGGCGCTTCGCCATGCGCGTGTGGGCACAGCCCGACCAGCTGTCGGCACGGGGCCTCACCGTGCAGGACGTGGAAGGCGCGATCAACGCGCGCAACGTCGAGATTCCCGCCGGCCGCATCGAATCGACGCGGCGGGAGTTCTCGGTCCGGTCCCTGGGCCAGCTGAAGACGCCGCGGGAATTCGGGGAGCTGGTCGTGACGAGTCAGGGCGGGCAGGTCATCAAGCTCAAGGATGTGGCCCACGTCGAGCTCGCGCCCGAGGACACTCGCTCGATCTTCCGCTACAATGGAGATCCCGCGGTCGCGATCGGCGTCGTCCGGCAGTCGAAAGCGAACCTCATCGACGTGGCGCAGCGCATTCGCGACGCCCTGCCGGGCATCCAGCAGACGCTGCCCCCGGGCGTCAAGCTCCAAATCGCGTTCGATGGGTCGGTGTTCGTCACGCACTCGATCAACGACGCGCGCCTGACGCTGCTGATCGCAGCCATCCTCGTCGTGCTGATCATTTTCGTGTTCCTGCGGAATCTCCGGGCGACCGTGATCCCCGGGCTCGCGATTCCGACGTCGATCGTGGCGACGTTCGCCATCATGTATTTCCTCGGCTTTTCGATCAACAACTTCACGCTGCTCGCGCTCACGATCGCCATCGGCATCGTGGTGGACGACGCGATCATCGTGCTCGAGAACGCCTACCGGCACCAGGAGGAGCTGCACGAGGCACCGCAGCAGGCCGCGATCCACGGCACGAGCGAGATCGGCTTCGCGGTGATCGCGACGACGATCGCGCTGGTGGCGGTGTTCACGCCGCTCGGGTTCCTGCGCGGCTCGACGGGACGGCTGTTGAGCGAGTTCGGGATCGCCGTCGCCGGAGCCGTCGTGATTTCGGGATTCGTGGCCCTCACGTTGACGCCGATGCTGTGCGCCTACGTGCTGCGGGTGCCGCACGAGCATGGCGCGGTCTTCAAGATGCTGGAGCGAGGGTTCAATGCCCTCGCCGATCGCTACGCGAAGCTGCTCCAGACCGCGCTGCGCCATCGCGGCGTCGTGGTGGCCGGGACGGTCGTGACGGTGGCGCTGGCGTTCGTGCTCTACCTCAACTTGAAGCAGGAGCTCATTCCGGACGACGACCGTGGGTTCTTCCTCGTGGTGGCATTCGGGCCCGAGGGCTCATCGCTCGAATACACGAACGGCTACGTCCGCCAGGTCGAGCAGATCATCGGCAAGACCCCGGAGGTCCAAGGCTACTTCACGATCATCGGCGGCTTCGCCGGGGGCGTCAACCGGGCGTTTGTCGGCGTCATCCTGAAGGACTGGAGCGAGCGTCACCGCAGCGTCCAGCAACTCGTGGGCGCCCTGTTCCCCCAGCTCTTCGGGCTCGCCGGCATCCAGGCGTTTCCGTACAGCCCCGGCGCGTTGGGGTTCAGCCAGCCGGTGCAGTTCGTGGTGCAGAATCCGGATCTCGGGCGGCTGGCGCAGGCCATGGACACGTTCGTAACGCGGGCGCGCGCCATCAAGGGTCTCACGAACCTGGACACCGATTTGCGTTTCAACAAGCCCGAGTTGCGCGTCACCTTCGACCGGGACCGCGCGGAGGACCTCGGGGTACCCGTGCGCGACGTCGCGGCCGCCCTCCAGACGTTCCTGGGCGGTCGCCGGGTCAGCACGTTCACCCGGAACGACAAGCTGTACTACGTGATGGTACAGCTCGATCCCACGCACCGCGCCACGCCGAGCGACATGTCGGGGATCTACCTGCGGGGGCGAGGGCAGCAGCTGGTGCAGCTGGGCGCCCTGGCGAAGGTCGAAGAGGGCGTGGGCCCGAGGCAGATCAACCACTTCAACCGCGTGCCGTCGTTTACGCTGTCAGGGTCGCTGATCCCTCCGTTCGCCCAGGGTGAGGCGCTCGATTCACTCGATCGCCTGGCGCGGCAGGTGCTCCCCCCGGGAAGCACGACGGCGCTGGCGGGTGACTCGCGCGAATTCAAGGAGAGCGGTGGCGCGCTCTACTTCGCTTTCGGCGTGGCGCTGTTGGTCGTGTTCATGGTGCTGGCGTCGCAGTTCGAGTCCCTGGTGCACCCGTTCACCGTGCTGCTGGCCGTGCCGCTCGCCGTGACCGGCGCGCTCGCGACCCTGCTCGGGGCGGCCGTGCTGCATCGCCCGGGCGGGACGATCAACCTGTACAGCGAGATCGGCATGGTGCTGCTCATCGGCCTCGTGACCAAGAACTCGATCCTGCTCGTGGAGTACGCCAACCAGCTCAAGGCGAAGGGACTCGACACCATCGCCGCGGTGCTCGAGTCGGGCCGCATCCGGTTGCGGCCGATTCTCATGACGTCGGTGTCGACGATCATGGGTGCGATCCCGGTGATGATCGGAGTCGGCGCGGGCTCCACCTCGCGCCGGCCGCTCGGCTACGCGATCGTGGGCGGCATCTTCTTCTCGACGGTGCTCACCTTGTTCGTCGTGCCCGTGGGGTACGTGCTGCTCGACCGTCTGACGGCACGCGCGCCGACCGGGGTCCGCGTGACACGACCGGTGGAGGCCGACTGATGCTGGCTCTGCTCGCGCTGCTCCAGCTGCAAGCGGCGACCTTCGATCCGTCACCGGACGACTCGCTGCCGACGGTGACTCTGGCCGAGGCGCTGCGCCGGGCGACGGGGCTCGATCCGAACTACGTCGCGGCCACGGGCCAGGTGGACAACGCCCGGTGGGCGCGACGCAGCGCGTTCGCGGTGTTCCTGCTCCCGGCGGTAGCGGTCGAGACCGACGCCACGAAGAACATCCCACAGTTCTTCAACTTCGGAACGCTCAAGCCCGAGTCGTACGCCGTCTCGGCTCAGGTGGCGTTGCGCTACGACCTCTTCACCGGGGGACAGAAAGTTGCCGAGCTTACGCGCTCGGCGGCGGCGCTGGACGGGGCCCACGCCGGGGAGCTCCAGGCGCGGTTCGTCTCCGCTCTCCTCACCGAGGCATCGTACTACGCCGTGCTCGCGGGCACGGAACTGCTGCGCGTCGCGCGGGAACGGGTCCAGCGCGCCGAGCAGCAGCTCGCGGTCGCGCGAGCGCGGGTGACGTCCGGGGCCGCGGTACAGACCGATTCGTTGCAGCTGCGGCTCGAGCTCAGTCGGGCGCGCGTGGCTCTGGTGCAACAGCAAAGCGTGGTGCGGGTCGCGCGGCTTGCGCTCGGGAGCCGGGTCGGCGCGGCGGGCCCGATGGACGCCGTTCCGCTCGACAGCGTCCTGCCTAGCGCTCTGCCCGTGACGCTCGAGGCCGCGGTGGACGAGGCAGCGAACCAGGGGCCGGCCTACCGGCTGGCGCGGGCCAACGAACGCCAGGCCGCGGCGAGCTTCCGAAGCCGGCTGGGCACGCTCCTGCCACGCCTCAGTCTGACGGGGGTCGGGATCGCGTACGACAATCGCTTCTACCCGACGAGCGCCAAGTTCACGCAGCTCACCTTGACGGCAACGCTCCCAATATGGGACAACTTCCAGCGGCAGAACTTGATCAGTCAGGCGCGCGTGAACCGGGACATTTTCCGGGCAGCGCGCGATTCCGCCGAGCGTTCGGTGCAGCGCGACGTGGTCGCAGCCT
>QHTK01000077.1 GCA_003220795.1 Gemmatimonadota bacterium
CGGCTTCCCTGCCGGAATGCCGTCGCCGGGCGAGCCGCCGTACAGATAGATGCCTGTTCGCACGGCGTCGAACGCAAAGGCGCGGTCGCGCATCGCCGCCGCGCTGTTCGCCACGTGCAGCACCGCCGGCCGCCGCGCCAGCCGGCCCACGGCCTGGCGGAACCGGTCCATCTGCACGTCGGCGGAGCCGTCCCGGCGCTCGGCCGAGTGAAAGTGGGTGTAGCACCCCTCGAGGTACGGCGTATCGAGCAGGTCGGCGAGCGCGTCGACTTCATCCCAGCGCACGCCGCTGCGGCCCATGCCCGTGTCGATTTCGAGGTGAAACGACCCACCCCGGGCACCGCGGGCGATCCACGCCGCGATGGACCGCTCGTCGCCCAGCGCCGGCGTCAGCCGGTGCTGCTGATACGCGTCGAACAGGTCGGGTCGCGCCGGCATGAAGACGAGCACCGGACGCGCGATCCCGGCGGCGCGCAGCTCCGCGCCCTCCTCGATCGTGGCGACGCCGTACCCCCAGGGATCGAGCGGCTCCAGCGCCCGAGAAACGGCAACGGCTCCCACCCCGTACGCATTCGCCTTGACGACCGGGAGGAGCCGCGTGCCCGCCACACGCGCGACGGTGCGGGCGTTTTCGACGACCGCGGCGAGGTCCACTTCGACCCAGGCGCGCGCGTCGCGCCCGCTCGTTGACACGTTCACAGGCGCGGGTATGATACCCGGCCCGGAAGCTAAATGCAAGACGATGAAGCGGTTGCACTCTCGGAGGAACGCGTGACGCCACGGGACCAGGACACCTTGATCACCGCCCTCCGGATCCAGGAGCGCGCCGCGGACGTGGGGTTTGACTGGACGGATGCGAGCGGACCGCGCGCCAAGATAGCAGAGGAATTGAGAGAACTGGACCGGGAAACGAGAAAAGGGAAACGGGACACGATTGAAGATGAGATTGGCGATCTCTTGTTCGCAGTGGTGAACCTGGCGCGCAAGCTCGAGATCGATCCGCGCGCCGCACTCGAGCAAGCGAACGACAAATTCACGCGCCGCTTCGAGGCGGTCGAGCGGCTCGCCGAACGGCGCGGGATCGCCATGCGGCGCGCGACGCTCGACGAGCTGGACAAGCTGTGGGACGAGGTGAAGGGTCAGTCCTTGTAGGGATCGAACTCCTCCGCCCCCGCCATGACCACGATGAGCGGTCGCAGGACGTGCAGCACTTGGACGGTTGGCCCCTGCGCCGCGAGCACGTCGGGGAGCCGCCGATACACGTGCGGGCTCTCGTCCGTCCCGCCGCCGCGCAGCACGACGCCCTTCTGCTCCACCCACTCGAGCATCATGTCCCGCGAGATCGCGCCGGGCTTGATCACCCGACCCTGCTTGCGCTTCCCCGCCGCGGCGGTGCGGCTCATCACTCGGCCCGCGCCGTGCACCGTCGAGTACAGCGCGCGCGCCTGCAGCTCCCGCACGGCGGGCTCATCCGACGCGACGCCCTGAATGATCACCGCGTCGTCTCCCATAGACCCGCCGACGAATCCCTTCTGGCCGGGGAACGCGGGCGTCGCGCCTTTGCGCACCACGTAGAAACGCTCGCCGCCGTGCTCTTCCTGCCAGGCGAAGTTGTGGTGGTTGTGCACCAGCTCGAGCTCCCGCCCGCCGAGCAACGCCACCACCTTGCGCGCCACCCACTCGCGGCCGGCATAGGCGTAGCGGCCCGCCAGGTTCATGAGCTGCCAATAGGCGTCACCCACCGGCGTCGCGACGTCGAGCAGGGCCTCCTGCTCGGGAACGCGCTCGCCCCAGGCGCGATTCTGCCCCAGCGCCAGGAACCCGTGCGCCACCCCAAAGCCGAAGCCGCGCGAGCCGAAGTGCACGCCGACCCACACGTGGTCCGCCTCGTCGGCGAACACGTCCACGTAGTGGTTGCCGCTGCCCACGGTGCCGAGCTGCTCGCGCGCCTTGGCGCGCAGCCGCTCCCGCTCGTGCTTGCCCGGCACGGCGTCCCACGCCGCATCCGCGAACAGCGGGTCGTCGGTGGGCGCGTCGCCGGCGCGGTTCTTCCGCCCCACCCCGAACGAGATCGTGTCCTGGATGGCGTCGGCCAGCTCGGGGAGGTGCCGCCCCAGCCGGGCCGGGCTCAGGTCGGTGCGGATCGCGGCGTTGCCGCACGCGATGTCGAACCCCACGCCCACCACCGACACCTGATTGCGATAGGCCGCCACGCCGCCGATCGGCATGACGTACCCCAAGTGTCCATCCGCCATGAGCGCCGCGCGCTCGGCCCGGCTCGCGACGTCGCGCAGCTGGGCCAGCGTCTGAGGCTCGTGCGTCCCGAAAATCTGAGGCTCGGTCATGCCCCCCTCACGGCCACAGCTTGTACAGCGTCCGCGGAAATGCGATCGCCTCGCGAATGTGCGGGATGCCACAGATCCACGCGACCGTGCGCTCCACGCCCAGCCCAAAGCCCGCGTGGACGAACGTCCCGTACTTGCGGAGATCCAGGTACCAGCTGTACGCCTCCTCGGGAAGCTTCTCCTCGCGGATGCGCGTGAGCAGCCTGTCGTAGTCGTCCTCGCGCTGGCTGCCCCCGATGATCTCGCCGTACCCCTCCGGCGCCAGCATGTCGTTGTTGAGCACGGTGCGCGGGTCGGCGGGGTTTTCCTTCATATAGAAGGCCTTCACGGCCTTGGGGTAGTTGTAGACCATCACGGGACGATCGTACTGTTTGGCGAGCAGCGTCTCGGCGTCTCCCCCCAGGTCGCGGCCCCATTCGATGTCGCTCCCCAACGCCTTGAGCTTTTCCACCGCGTCGGTGTAGGAAATCCGGGGAAACGGCGGCCGGACGCGCTCGAGCGCAGTCGTGTCCCGCTCGAGATCGACCAGCTCCGCGCGCTTCCGCTCGAGCGAGCGCGCCACGACGTAGGAGACGAACTCCTCCTGAAGCTTCATATTGTCGTCGGAGTCGTTCCAGGCGACTTCGGGCTCGACCATCCAGAACTCGGTAAGATGACGGCGCGTCTTGGACTTCTCGGCGCGGAACGTGGGCCCGAAGCAGTACACCTTGCCGTGTGCCGCCGCCGCGGCTTCGACGTACAGCTGGCCGGTCTGGGCCAGATACGCCGTGCCCAGGTCGAAGTACTCAGTCGAGAACAGGTTCCCGGCGGCTTCGCCGATCGCGCCCGTGAGGATCGGCGTGTCGACCAGCACAAAGTTGCGCTCGTAGAAGAAGTCGCGGATCGCCTGGATCACTTCGTGGCGCACCCGGGCGATCGCGACCTGGCGGCGGCTGCGCAGCCACAGGTGCCGGTGCTCGAACAGGAAGGCGGTGCCGTGCTCCTTGGGCGTGATCGGGAAATCCTCGCTCGGCCCGAGGATCGTCAGGTCGGCGGCCGTGAGCTCGACACCCCCCGGCGCCCGCGTGTCGGCGCGCACCAGCCCCGTCACCTCGACGGACGTCTCCTGCGTGAGCCGGCCGAACGCCTCCCAGGCGGCGTCGGGGACATCCTTCTTGGAGAGGACCACTTGCAAGTAACCCGTGCCGTCGCGCAGCATCACGAACGCGATCTTGCCGCTCGAGCGCGTGGTCATCACCCAGCCGCGCACGAGGACCGAGCGGCCCCCGAGGCGCGGCAACGCCTCGATACGATGAAGGTCGGGCATAGGCGCGGCATACTAGTGGCGGGGTTTTGGGCTGTCAACGCGACGGCCTGCGCGACGCCGTACGTGCCGCCTTCGCGGCTTGGCCCGCAGCGCCAGGAAGCGAGCTGGCCCGTCTACCTCGGTACGCCGCGCCACGACGCCTGCATCGCCGAGTCGGTGAACGCCGATCCGCGGCCGCTGTGGCACACCAGCGTGGGCCGGGCGGTGCGCGGCAGTCCCGCCCTGGGCGAAACCGTGATCGTCGTGGGCGTCGCCGACCGGGTGGTGACGCTGGTCGACCGGGCCACCGGTCAGGGGCTGTGGCGCGCGCGGCTCGCGGGCACCATTCACGCCGGGCCGCTGCTCGACGGCGACCGCGTCTACGTCGCGACCGAGGCCACCCCCGACGCGCGCATCTACGCCCTGCGCCTGCGCGACGGCGGGACTCTGTGGAGCACCAAGACCGAGAGTATCGTGGCGCCGCTCGCGCTCGACGGCGACACGCTGTACGCCGCGACGGAGTCGGGCACCGTGTTGCGGCTCGAGACCGACGGCGGGAAAGTCACCTGGCGCCGGCGGCTCGCCGGTGGCGGGGCCCGCGCCGCCCCGATCCCGGTGGGCGACGGGATCGTCGTCGCCACGACCGCGGACACGCTATACCTGCTGGAGCGCGCCTCGGGCCAGGTCCGCACCCGTCTCCACACGCCCGGCACGATGATCGCCGCGCCCGCGCTCGACGGCGCGCGGCTCTACGCGGCGACGACCGCGGGGCGCATGCTCGCGATCGACTTCCCGGCCCTCACCGTGGCGTGGGACCTCCCGGCGGGGGACGCGGTATTGGGCGCTCCCGCCGTCGCGCACGACACCGTGTATGCCCTGGCGCGCAACGGCACGCTGTGGCTCGTGCCCAAGGACCGCCCGTCCGAGGCACGCTCCTTCGCGCTCGGCATCACGGCCACGGCGGGACCGACGCCGGTGGCGTCGGGCGTGCTGGTGGCGAGCGTGTCGGGCGAGGTGCTGCTCGTCGACCGGCGGGCTGGTACCATTCTGTGGCGAATCGAGCTGGACGGGCCGATCGAGCAACCGCCGCTGGTGCGCGACCGGCAGCTGGTGATCGTCGCCGGCCGGGGCGACATTCAGGCGTACCGATGATGCGCGGGACGAGCGCTCTGGTCGCTGGCGTGCTCTGCGCCCCGGGTCTGCTGCGGGCACAGGGGGACAGCGTCGCACGACGGCACGACGGCACGTTGCCCGCCAGTGCTGCCGCCGCCCGTGTGGCAGCCCTCGGGCAACGTGCAACGTTCCAACGTGCCGTCGTGCATTACGGCAAGTGGCTCGCCGCCGGCGGCGCCGTCGCGTTCACGGTGATGGGGGCGCACGAGCACGCCCAGTCGAACCGCGAGTTCAACCAGCTCCTGGCCCTGTGCCGCCGCGACAACGCCAACTGCCTGCTCGGTGCCGACGGCACCTACGTGGACCCCGCCGCCGAGCAGCAGTACCAGTCCTCGATCCACTTTGACCGCCGCGCCCGGCTGCGCCTGATGGCGGGCCAGGCGACGCTGCTCGTCGCCGCCGGGCTGTTCATCGCCGACCTGACCCACCGGGCGGGGGGACCGGTGAATAAACCGTTTGCGCCGCTGAAAGTGACGGTGGACGAACGGACTGGTGGGGCGCTGGTGGGGGTGCGGGTGACGTTCTAGTGCGGAATGCGGAGTGTGGAATGCGGAATGTAGATGTAGGTGTCGTGCCGCACGAGATCAACCGTTTCACTCCGCATTCCACACTCCGCACTCCGCACTCGCCTCACCCCACCCTGAACAACTCAAACCCCCGCTCGTACCGCGCCACGATCCGCTCCCGGTACGCCGCATGCTCCGGCCGGACGAGGGCGGGGTCGCGGGCGATGATCTCGGCCGCCGCGCGGCGCGCCGCCTCCAGCAGCGGCAAGTCGGTCGCGAAGTTGGCATAGCGCAACGGGACGCCGCCCGACTGGCGCGCCCCGGCGAGCTCGCCCATGCCGCGCTCCTGCAAGTCGAGCTCAGCGATCTTGAAGCCGTCGGTGGTCTCGGTGAACGCTTTCAGGCGGGCGGCGGCCGACGGCACGTTCGAAAGCAGGATGCAGTGGCTCGCCGCGGCGCCGCGCCCCACCCGGCCGCGCAACTGGTGCAGCTGCGCCAGTCCGAAGCGCTCGGCGTGCTCGATCAGCATCACCGTCGCGTTCGCGACGTCGATCCCCACCTCGATCACGCTCGTCGCGACGAGGATCTGCACCGCGTTATCGCGGAATGCCCGCATGGTCGCGTCCCGCTCCTCCGCCTTGAGGCGCCCGTGCACCAGCCCGACGCGGAATTCCGCGAACACCTCGCGCAGATCTTCGGCCATCGTGGTCGCCGCCTTCAGGTCGGCGCGCTCCGACTCGTCGATCACGGGATAGATCACGTACGCCTGGCGTCCCGCGGCGCACTCGGACCGGATGAACGCGTAGATCTTCTTGCGGGCGGCGTCGCCGCGCAGCGCGGTCTTCACGCTGCCCCGCCCCGGGGGCCGCTCCCGCAGCTCCGTCACGTCCAGGTCGCCGTACAGCGTCAGCGCCAGCGAGCGCGGGATCGGCGTCGCGGTGAGGAGCAGCACGTCGGGCGCATCGCCCTTCTCCACGAGCGCGGCGCGCTGCTCCACCCCGAACCGGTGCTGCTCGTCCACCACCGCGAGGCCCAGCCGGTGGAACGTGACCGCCTCCTGGATCAGGGCGTGCGTCCCCACCACGAGCCGCGCCGCGCCATGTCCGATGCGCTCCCGCGCCGCGCGCTTCTCCGCCGGCGTCAGCCGGCCGATCAACAGCTCAGGGCGCAGCTCGAGCGGCTCCAGCAACCGGGCGAGCGTCGCGCCGTGCTGCTCGGCGAGCAGCTCGGTCGGCGCCATGATCGCCGCCTGATAGTCGTTCTCCACGGCGAGCAGCATCGCGAACAGCGCGACCACGGTCTTCCCCGTGCCCACGTCGCCCATCAGCAGCCGGTGCATGCGGAGCGGCGCCGTCATGTCGCCCGCGATCTCGCGTACCGCCCGGCGCTGGTCGTCCGTGAGCGCGAAGGGGAGATGCTCCTTCAAGCGGGTGGTGAGCTCCTTCTTGAGCGTGAATTCGATCCCCGCGCGGGCCCGCTTCGCGAGGTGCCGCGCGCGGGCCTGCACCAGCTGCTGATCGAACAGCTCGTCGAACGCGAGACGCCGCCGGCCCGCCTCGGCGTCGTCCGGATCCCGCGGCCGATGCACGGCGGCGAGCGCCGCGCGCAGGTCGGGTATCCCCACGGCGGCGCGTAACCGCGGTGGATGAGGATCGACGGCGAGTCCGAGCAGCGCGTCGAGATGCTGGTGGATGAGCGTGCGGATCTGGCGGTGCGTCAGGCCTTCCGTCGCCGGATAGATCGGGAGCACGAGCCCGCGCTCCGGCCGCGCTTCGCCCTCGTCCGCGAGCACCACGAACTCCCGGGGGACGAGCTGGCGCCCGTGGTAGTAGCGCACCGGACCGGTCACCAGCAGCACCTGCCCCTGCTTGATCTGACGCTCCAGAAACGGTTGGCCCGGCCACGCGCACTCGAGCAGGCCGCTCTCGTCGCGCAGGACGGCCCGGAAGACGCGCAGCCCGCGCCGCGTCGGCAGCACGCCGGTGGTGACCACCTGCCCGACGCAGCTCACCTCCTCGCCCACCCGCGCTCGAGCCAGCGGCGTGACGGTGGTCGCGTCGAGATAGCGGTGCGGAGCGTGATACAGCAGATCGCCGACCGTGCGGATCCCGAGCCGCGCCAGCGCCTCGGCGCGCTTCGGCCCGACGCCCTTCAGATATTTCACCGACGTCGTCAGCGACAACGTCACTTCCCTTCCCCCCTCCCCGGCAGTTCACCGGCCGTTCCCCGGCCGTTCCCCGGCCGTTCACCCGCTTATCAGGCGCTTGGCGTAGGATGGCGCGTCGAACGCCTCGAGATCGTCGAGCCCCTCCCCTGTGCCGACGAACCGAATCGGTACGGGTACCGCGCGCTGCACGGCGACCACGCTCCCGCCCTTCGCGGTGCCGTCGAGCTTCGTGACGATGAGGCCCGTGAGCGGCAGGGCGGCGGCGAAGGCCTGCGCCTGCTGAACGGCATTCTGGCCCACCGTCGCGTCGAGCACCAGCAGCGACTCGTGCGGTGCGCCCACCCCCCCAACAGAGCGCTGCTTCGCGACGACCCGCACCACCTTTTTCAGCTCGTCGAGCAACCGTTCTTCGGTATGCAGCCGGCCCGCCGTGTCGACGAGCACGCTGTCGACCCCGCGGGCGCGCGCCGCCGCCACCGCGTCGAACGCCACTGCCGCCGGGTCCGCCCCGGTGCCGCAGATGCAGGGAACGCCCAGCCGGTCCGCCCAGATCTCGAGTTGCTCCCGTGCCCCGGCCCGGAACGTGTCGGCGGCAGCGAGCAGGACGCTGCGACCCTCACGCACCAGCCGGCGCGCCAGCTTCGCGACGGTAGTGGTCTTCCCGACGCCGTTCACGCCGAACACGACCATCACGGTCGGCGGCTCGGGTGCGCGCGCCAGCGCGCCGGGATCGCCCACCCTCGACAGGATGCGCACCACGGCCTGCTCCAGTGCCGGCCGCGCGTCCCCGTCGGGGGTCCGCGCCACCTGCTCGAGAATCTCCGCCGTCGCTGCGACGCCGAAGTCAGCTTCGAGCAGGATGCGCTCGGCCTCCTCGCGCGCGCCCGCGTCGCGCCGGCCGAACACGCGGCTCAGCCGCTGCCACAGCGGCGTCATCACGGCAGGGCCTGCCGGCGCCGCCACGCCCACTCCGTCGCGAACGCAGCGATCGCGACCACGAACAGCCACCAGCGATCGCGCAGCGCCGAGCTCGCCAGTCGGTCCGGTGCGCCACCCCGCTGGGCCTGCACGAGCGGCGCCGCGGGGCGCCACTCGTCGGAGTACGTCTCCACCACGACGACGCCCCGCTCCGCCCCGTGCGGCGCTCCGTACGCGTACACGCCCGGGGGCAGCGACAGCTCGGCTCGGCCGGTCGCATCGAACCGCAGCGTATCGATGCGGCTCCTTCCGCCGGCCGTCAGCGTGACGACCTCGTCCTGCGGCGGTCCGGACTCCGTCCAGCGCCACACGATCGGCATCCCGTTGGGAGCCTCGCGCATCACCGGGACGAACTTCTCCCATCTCCCTTCTCCCCCCGTCAGCAGCCAATCTGCCAAGGCCGCGACCACCGCCCGATACGCCTCTGCGCTGGCGCCGCCGCGGAACGCCCAGCGGAACAGCCCGGACGCTGCGACCGCGGCGCGCCGCGCGCCGCCCGGTTGTGACAGCACGATCACCGGGCGTGCCGCGCCGCGCCGCGCGAGGCGCGCGGTGAGCACCACCACCGCGGCGCTGTCCCCGGTGGCAGGGAGAGCGAGGTCGGACACCGCCGCCGCGGGCGGCAGCGAATCCCACGCGACCCCGGCCAGCGCCCCGGCGAGCGGCGACGGCTCCGGCGCCCGCACGTACCAGTCACCGTCCTGGCCGCGCTGGGTGGGCCACGTCAGCACCGCTCCTTTGGTCGGGAACCGATCGAGCGCCGCCGGATCTCCCATCCGGACGACGAGCCGGGCGCCCGCCACGGCCTGCGCCGCGGCGGCGGCGGAGACCGGTGTTAGACCGGCCGCGTCCCGCCAGCCAGACCCGTCGGACCCCGATTGCACCAGCGTGCGGACCGGCACGCGCGCTACGTCGCTCAGTGTGCGGGCGAGGAACCGGCTGTCCCAATCGGGCGGCGCCGCGAGCAGCACCACGGAGGGCGGCGGGCTCACCTCCAGCACCAACCAGCGGGCGTCGTCGCGCGGCTCGGAATCGCCGGCCACGCCTTCCAGCCGCACTTCGAGCGCCTGCCAGCCGGCGGGTAAAGAGCCGGGGAAGGGGGAAGGGGGAAGGGTAACTTCCGTGGAAAGAATGCCGCTGTCCGGGATCGAAACGACTCGCGAGGTGAGGCGCCGAGACCCCAGACGCACGACGAGCGTCCCCTTCCCCCCGCCCGACCGGGCGTCCTTTAGGGTTCCCCCTTCCCCGGCCGTTTTCCCGGTCGTTCCGTAACTGACCCTGAGCCGGACGGTGTCTCCTTGACCGATTCTCCTCGGTCCCGCGATATCGGAAACGAACGCATCGAACAACGCCGGCCGGGGCAGGACGATCACGCGCGCGCGGGCCAGCAGGTCGGAGGGGAGGTCGGCGACGTCGGCGATCGCGCCGTCGGTCACGACGGCCACCGGCCCCTCCCGCCCGGCGGCGGCGGCGAGCGCCGGGGCGAGCCGGGTCGCGCCGTCCCCGGGGGGCAAAGAGTCGAACGCGCGCACCTGCGACCCGAAGCGCCAGATGACACCGCCGCCCTGTGCCAGCGCACGCGCCGTGTCGAGCGCTTCGTGCCAGCGTCCGCCGTGCCCCGCCATGCTGAGCGACGCGTCGAGCAGCACCAGCGGCGGGACGGCGCTCGCTCCCGGGGCAAAGCTCGACGTCGTGGGGTTCCACAGGAGCAACACCAGAGCGCCCAGTCCGGTCGTGCGCAGCAGCGCCAGGCCGGCCGTCACGCGGCCGCGCACTCGAGCGCCTCGACGAGGGTAAAGCGGCCTTCGTACAGCGCCCGTCCCACAATGGCGCCGGCCAAGCCGGCGGCGCGGATCGTCTGCAGGTCGGCGAGCGACGCGACGCCCCCGGACGCGATCGTGTCGAGCCCGAGCGCCGCGATGGCGCGCGCGCCCGCCACATCCGGCCCGGCCAGCATGCCGTCGCGGGCGACATCGGTATAGATCACCGTCCGCGCGCCTTGCGCGAGGACCCGCTGGGCGAGCTCGAGCGGCGTGAGGTCGAACACTTGCGTCCAGCCGCGCACCGCGACGTGGCCGTCCTTCGCGTCGATCCCCACGGCGAGCCGCTCCGGCCCGTGTTGCGCTAGCAGCCGCTCGACCAACGCCGGATCGGTCGCGGCCTTCGTCCCGATCACCACCCGGGTGGCGCCCCAACCGAGCATCTCGGCGATCGCCTCCTCGGTCCGCAGGCCGCCGCCCACCTGGACCGGCACGCCAGCCGCGCTGAGGAAGCGCCGCGCCAGCTCGCGGTTGTCGCCTTTCCCGAAGGCGCGGTCGAGATCGACGAAATGCACCCAGCGCGCGCCGTCGCGCGCGAACTGGCGCGCCACGGCCACGGGATCGTCGGCGTACGCCGTGGCGCGCCACGCCTCGCCCTGGCGCAAACGCACCACGCGCCCGCCCTGCACGTCAACGGCGGGGTAGAGCTCCACGGAAGTACCGGAAATTAATCGTCGCGCGCGGCGACGGTCGGATCGACGTGCGGGGGCCCGTGCGGCTCGAGCTGCGTGAGCAGCTGGAGGCGCACCGAGTCGTACGCGGGCCGGAGGGTCCGCGGAACCGGAGTGCCCGATCCCATGTCCTTGCGTTGCGGGTTGGTCGGTCGACCGTTCACGAGAAACTCGTAGTGTAGGTGCGGGCCGGTCGACAGGCCCGTCGAGCCGACGTAGCCGATCGTCTCACCCTGTTCCACGCGCTGGCCCACGTGCAGGCCGCGTCCGAACGCCGACAGGTGACCGTAGCGGGTGCGGATGCCGTTCGCGTGGCGCACCTCGATCACGTTGCCGTAGCCGCCCTCTTCGCGGCCCACCCGGGTGACCAGGCCATCGGCCGTGGCGCGCACCGGCGTGCCGTACGGTGCGGCGAAGTCCACACCCTCGTGGTGACGCCACATATGGAGGATGGGATGGAACCGGCTGCCGAACCGGCTCGAGATGCGGCGGAACGCGAGCGGCGCGCGCAGGAACGCGCGCCGCAGCGACCGCCCCTGATCGTCGTAGAAGCCCGCGATGCCGGTGGCGTCGTCCTCGAAGTAGAAGGCGTAACTCGGCGCCCGCGCCACGTCCACGCGCGCCGCGATGACCCGACCGAAGCGGCGCTCGCCTTCCGACGACTCGAGCCGCTCGAGCAGCACCGTAAACCGATCGCCCGGCCGCACGTCCCGTGTGAAGTCGACTTCCCAGTCGTACACGTCGGCGATCGCCCAGGCGAGCGTGCGCCGCTCTCCCTCAGGCAGGAACGTGTCCGCGACCGCCTTGTCGAGCGCGTCGTACAGCGACGACTCGATCGCTCCGGTGACCCGTAGGCGCACGATCGTCCAGGGGACCGTCTCGACCGTTTCGATCCAGCCGGAGTCGCCGCGGTCGAGCTGGAGCCGCTGCTCGGGCGACAGCCGGACGGTCACCCGCTCGGCCCGGCTGTCGGTCTTCAGACGGCGCACCTGGAAGGCGAGCCCGGGCCGCAGCCGCCGCGCCGGCAGATGCCGCGCCGCCGCGAGGAACGCGACGTAATCGCGGCCGGTGATGCCGGCCCGGCCCAGCACGTCGGAGAGCACCTCGCGCCGCCCCAGCGTTTCCGTGACCTCGGCATAGGCCTCGCTCACCACGATGGGCGGCGCGGTGAGCGGCCGGCGCCACGGCCACGCCTCGCGCGTGGCCCAGACCAGACCGCCGGCGCTCAGCACGCCGGCGGCAACGTAATGGCTCGCCCGCCAATGGGAGAACAGAGTCATCAATCCATCTGCCGCCGGATGAAGGTCGGGATCTCGAGCTCGTTCACGTCGGGGGGTGGCGGGGGCGGCGCGCGCCGGACCGGCTCCGCCGCCTTCACGTAACCCGCGGGCGGTACCGGCGTGGGACGCGACACCCGCTCCCGGAACGGCAGCACCCCCGGCGCCGCGCGGCCCGGCGTCTCGGCCGCCTTGTCCCGGTCGAAGCCCGTCGCGATCACCGTCACCCGGATCTCGCCGTGCATCGCCGGATCGTTCACCGTCCCGAAGATGATCTCGGCATCCTCGCCCGCCGCGTCCTTGACGACGTCGGAGATCTGGGTCACTTCGCCGAGCGTCAGGTCCTCACCGCCCGTGATGTTGATCAGTACGCCGGTCGCGCCGGTGATCGAGATGTTGTCGAGCAGCGGGCTCGAGATCGCCTGCTGCACCGCTTCCATGGCGCGGTTCTCGCCGCGCCCCATCCCGGTGCCCATGATCGCCGCGCCGCCGTTCTGCATGACGGTGCGCACGTCCGCGAAGTCCACGTTCACGATGCCCGTCACGGTGATGAGTCCCGAGATTCCCTGGGTGGCGTGCAGCAGCACCTCGTCGGCCTTCTTGAGGGCGTCCTGGAAAGGTATCCCCTTCCCCACCACGGCGAGCAAGCGCTCGTTCGGCACCGTGACCATCGTGTCGACGTGCTTGCGCATCTCCGCGATGCCCATCTCGGCTTGGCGCATCCGCTTGCGCCCTTCGAACAGGAACGGCTTCGTTACGATGCCGATCGTGAGGGCCCCGAGATCGCGCGCCATCTGTGCGATAATGGGCGATGCGCCGGTACCGGTGCCGCCGCCCATGCCGCACGTCACGAACACGAGATCCGCCCCCTGCAGGGCGTGCAGCACCTCGTCGCGGTTCTCTTCGATCGCCTGGCGGCCGATCTCGGGTCGGGCGCCCGCCCCGAGGCCGCGCGTCAACTTCTTCCCGATCTGCGTCTTCACGTCGGCCTTGTTGTTGAGCAGGGCCTGCGCGTCGGTGTTGACGGAGATGAATTCGACGCCTTGCAGTCCCTCGTCGACCATGCGGTTCAGCGCGTTGCCGCCGCCGCCGCCTACGCCGACGACTTTCATCCGGGCGTTCTGTGAGACGGTTTCTTCGAGCTCGAAGATCATGGCTCCCTCGGGTGACCGATCAGAAGAAGTCCTGTAACCACCGCTTGAGCGGCGCGAACCAGCGCTCGACCCCCGGGCTCGGTACCGCCGAGCCGCCGGGCGCGGCGCCCTGTGCCACTTTGCGTGCCGCGTACAGCACCAGCCCCACCGGCACCGCGTAGCGCGGCGCCTGGACGCTGTCCACCAGCCCCGAAATCCCCTGCTCCGGCGTTCCGGCGCGCACCGGCATCGCGAACACCTCGCGGGCCAGCTCCACCATGCCCGGCAGATGCGCCGTCCCGCCGGTCAGCACCACGCCGGCGGGCAGCCGCCCGCCCCCGTACCCCGCCTTCTCGAACTCGCGGTCCACCATGTGGAAGATCTCGTCCAGCCGCTGGTGGATGATGTCCGACAGCATCTCGCGCGCCGCCTGCCGCGCACCCTGCCCGGGCGTGGAGGGTAGGGTGATCATCTCCGCCGGGTCCACTAGCGGTTTGTACGCGACGCCGTGCCGCTCCTTCAATCGTTCCGCGTCGGCCTGGGTCACACCCAGCACCTGGACGACGTCCGTCGTCACCTGGGCGCCCGCGTACTTGAGCGACGCGAGGTGGCGGATCTTCCCTTCGTGAAAGATCGTCACCCCGGTCGAGCCGCCCCCCACCTCGAGCAGCGCAACCCCGAGCTCCTTTTCGTCCTCCGTCAGCACCGCGTAGGACGCCGCCAGCGGCTCGAGCACCAGATCCAGCACGCGGTATCCCGCGCGCTGCACCGCCTTGCGCAGGTTCTGGGCGGCGGTGGCCTGCACGGTGACGAGATACATCTCCACCTCGAGCCGCGTGCCCGTCATCCCCACGGGGTCGGAGATCCCGTGCTGCTGGTCGACCCGGTACTCCTGCGGGATGTCGTGCAGCAGCTCCTGGTCGCGGCCGAGCGAGATGGCGCGCGCCACCTCGTTCACCCGCGCCACGTCCTCCGGGGTGATCTCCTCTCGGCTCACCGCGACCACCCCGGGCGACGTGCGCGCCGAGACGTGCTCGCCCGCGATGCCGCACGTCACACCGCCGACCTTCGCTCCCGCCATCCGTTCGGCGTCGCGCAGCGCGGCCACGACCGAGCGGCTCGTCTCATCGATGTCCCGCACCATGCCGCGCCGCACGCCGGCGTTCTTCGCGAGGCCGACGCCCAGCACCTTGGCGAGCGGCATGCGCGGCAGGTCGCCCACGACCTCGGCGATCACCGCACATGTCTTGGTGCTGCCGAGGTCGAGCCCGGCGACGAGCTGTCGATCTCGGCTCACGCCCCACCCGTACCGCGGGATCCGCGGGACGCCGTCCGCCGCACGATCACCTGGCGCGCGAAGCGGGCGTCGAGCTCCACGTAGGGGCGCCCCTTCGCGGCGAGATCCCGCGCGACCAGCTCGACGGCCCGGATCACCTCCGGTCCGGCGTCGCGGCCTAACAGCACGTGACGAGGCCCCAGTTCCAGAAGCACGTCCCCGCGCGCCAACCCGCGCGCACTGGTGATGGTGAGAAACAGCGCTGGATCGACCGCCTGCACCAGCGCTAGCACGCCCACGACGCCACGGTCCGGCGCCGCCGCGACCGGCAGGTCGAGCCCGGTGCGCGCGGGGTCGAACGGCAACGCGCGGCCCTGCGCATCGACCACGACCAGACGCCGGCCGTTGGGCGCGAGCGCCGCGGGCTCCACCTCGCGCAGCTCGATCCGCAGCGCCGCCGGCAGCTGGCGCACCACCCGCGCCTCCGCCACGCCGGCGAGCCCGCGCAGCCGGTCGTCGAGCAGCCGCGTGTCGGTGAACACGCTCGCATCGGACGGCAGCCGCAGCGCGGCGATCACCACGTCGGGCGCCAGGTTCTTCACGCCCACCAGCTCGATCTGCCGCACGCGGAACACCGCGAGGCGCGCCAGCAGCGCGGGGGCGCCGAACCAGACGGCGACGCCGACCGCCATGCCCATGACCAACGGCGCGCTGCGGCGCGCGAGCGTCCGCCGCCGGCTCACGGCTGCTCCGCGCCCCCCAGCTGCCGCAGCAACTCGGGTCCCACACGGGTGACGTCCCCCGCCCCGAGGGTGAACACCACGTCCCCCGGCCGCAGCCGCTCCGCCACCGAGTCCACCAGCGCCGCGCGGTCCCGCACGGCCACCGTCGCCGCTCCGGCGCGCGCCGCCCCCTGCGCCACCAGATCCGCGGTGACACCCGGGAGCGGCTGCTCGCGCGCCCCGTAGATCGGCGCCACCACCACGACGTCGGCGCTCGCCAGCGCCCGGCCGAGCGCTTCGCCGTGCAGCGCGGTGCGGGAGAACAGGTGCGGTTGGAACACCGCCACCACGCGGCGCCGCGGAAACGTCTGGCGCGCCGCCGCCAGCGTCGCCAGCACCTCCGTGGGGTGATGCGCGTAGTCGTCCACGATCATCACCCCGCGCGCCTCGCCCACCCGCTCGAACCGTCGCGCCACACCGCTAAAGCGTTCGAGCGCCGTGACGCAGCGCTCGAGATCGACTCCCAGCTCCAGTGCCGCGGCCAGCGCCGCCGTCGCGTTTCGCAGGTTGTGCAGCCCCGGCACCTGCAGCGCGAGGCGCACCGCCCCGCCATTCGGCAACTCGATCCGCGCGGCCGAGCCCCGCTCGGCCAGCTCGGGAGTCACGATCCGCACGTCCGCGTCCGCCGCGAGACCCACGCGCCACACCGGCGTCTCGAGCGCCGCGGCGACCCGCATCGCACCGGCGTCGTCCGCCCCCGCGATCACGCGGCGCGCGCGCCCCGCGAATTCCGCGAAGGCCTGCTCCAGCGCCGCGACGCTGCCGCCGTAACACTCGAGGTGGTCGGCCTCGACGTTGTTCACCACCGCGACCGTCGGCGCGAGCGAGAGGAAGGCGCGGTCGTACTCGTCCGCCTCGACCACGTACAGCGCGCTCCCGCCGAGCCGCGCGTTCCCACCCCACCGAGCGACGCGGCCGCCGGCGAGTCCCGTAGGATCTCGCCCGGCGGCCGCCAGCGCCTCCGTGACCATCACCGTCGTGGTGGTCTTGCCGTGCGTGCCGGCGACCGCCACCACCAACCCCCCGGCGACGGCCTGACCTGGGGCGTCGGCCCGCCGTACCACCGGAACCCCCAAAGCCCGTGCTCGCTCCAGCTCCGGGTGATCCCCTGCTACCGCTGCGGTGACCACGAGCGCTCGAGCGCCAGCCACGTGCTCGGGGTCGTGCCCCCGCCATATTTCCACCCCCAAGGCTGCCAAATCGGCCGCTCCAGAGGGGTCGGTATCACAACCAGTTACTGCGACGCCTTGCTGCCTGGCGAGGAGCGCCAAGCCGCTCATCCCTGCTCCGGCGATCCCCATGAAGTGGATCGGGCGGGGATCCGCCATTGCAAACAGGTTCATTAGTGAGGGGCTAATATATCGAATCTACGAAACTTGCGAAAGAGAGCATCCCCCTATCGGGGGACCAGTGTCAAAATCCTCGACACGATCTCCCGGGAGGCGTTTGGGTGCCCCCGGGCCCGGGCTCGGGCGGCGAGGGACGCGAGTCGCGCGGGGTCACCGAGCAGCTCGCCGATCAGCTGAGCGAGCGCGTGCGCTGTGAGATCGTGCTCGGCGAGGAACAGCGCCGCGCCGGCGGCCGCGAGGGCGCGCGCGTTGTGGGTTTGGTGATTCGCCGCGGCCGTCGGGAGCGGCACCAGGATGCTCGGCTTCCCCCACGCGCACAGCTCCGCCACGGTCATCGCGCCGGCGCGCGACACGACGACGTCGGCGGCGCGGTACGGCTCGGTCATCGAGTCGAAGAAGCCGCGCACCACCACGCGCTCAGGGACGGCGTAGCGCGCCAGCGCCGCCGCGTGCGCGGCGCCGGTGCCCCACAGTACGTTGGCGCCGAGCAGGCGGCGCTCCAGCGCGGCCGCGACGGCGTAGTTGAGCGTCTGCGCGCCCTGGCTGCCGCCGAACGCGAACACGGTGGGGCGGTCGGGATCGAGCCCCAGCGCGCGCCGCGCCGCGCGCGGATCGCCCGGTTCGGGAGGCCGCACCGGATTGCCGAGCGCGAAAATCTCAGTATGCGCACCGGGCGACAGCCGGTCCCGCGCTTCGGGAAACCCGAGGTGCACCTGGCGCGCGCCGCGCGCCAGCCACCGGGTCGTGAGCCCGGGGACCGCGTTCTCCTCGACGAGCGCGGTGGGGATCCCGGCGCGCTGCGCGCGCAGCACGACCGGCCCGGCCGCGTAGCCACCAGTCCCGATGACGACCGCGGGCCGCTCCTCCCGCAGCAGCCGCCCCACATCGCGCCACACGTGGGGCGCGAGCCACAGCCAGCGCGCGTTGCGCCACCAGGCGCGGCGATAGATCGGCTCGATCTGTAGGAGGCGGTGGCGGAACGGTTGACGCGGCAACAGCTCCGCCTCGATGCCGCGCTCGGCGCCGACGAGCAGGACATCGATGCTCGGGCCCGCATCGCGCAGCGCCTGCGCCAGCGCGAGCGCAGGGATGAGATGGCCGCCGGTGCCGCCGCCGGCGAGCAACACCTTCACCGCCACCCGACCCCACGCGAGTGCGGAATGCGGAGTGCGGAGTGCGGAGTGTAGCAACGACCGCAGTGCGACGCGACCTGGCACATCAACTCCGCACTCCGCGTTCCGCACTCCGCACTTGGTTCATCACGCCGCCCCGTTCGTCCTGCGCCGCCCCTGCCCCACGCTGATCAGCACGCCGGTCGCGACGAGCGCGACGAGCAGGCTCGAGCGTCCGTACGAGATGAACGGCAAGGTGATCCCCGTCGCCGGCAGGAGCGCCAGGCTCACACCGATGTGGAGCGCCGCGGTGACGCCGATCAGCGCGGTGAGCCCGACCGCGAGCAGCTGCCCGAAGGGATCACCCGCGGAGCGCGCGATCCGAAACCCGAGCCACACGAACGTGCCGAACAGCGCGAGGATGACGAGTACGCCGATGAACCCCCACTCCTCGCCGATCGTCGAAAAGATGAAATCCGAGTACGCGTAGGGGAGATAGCCGAGCTTCTGCTGCCCCTGCCCCAAGCCCACGCCGAACAGCCGCCCCGCCCCGATGCCGACGAGCGACTGCTTCACCTGCCACGTCGCCTCCTCGGGCGCCGCGCCCGGATTCAGAAAGGTGAGTATCCGCGCGACGCGGTACTGCGCCGTGACGATCCCGCCGAATACCAGCGGCGCCGCGACGACCGCGACGAGCAGGAAGTGCCCGATGCGTGCGCCCGCCGTGAACAGGACGACGCCGGCGAGGATCGCCACCAGCAGCGCCATCGACAGGTTCGGCTCGAGGAAGATCAATCCGACCAGCGGCGCGAGGATCACCAGGAAGGGCAGCACGCCGTTCCGGAAAGTCCGAATCTGTTCGCCCTTCTTTGCCGCCAGCATCGCGGTCCAGACGACGACGGCGAACTTGGCGAGCTCGGACGGCTGCACGGTGACGAACCCGAGGTCCACCCAGCGGCGCGCCCCGTTGAGCGTGGGCGCCAGGCCGTGCGTGAAGGGCAGCAGCGGGATGACGAGCAACACCGTCGCCCCGCCCAGCACCGGCCAGGCGTAGCGCCGCCACTGCCGGTAGTCCGAGCGCGCGAGCAGCGTCGCGATGACCCCGCCCACCAGGGCGCCGAGCGCCTGGCGCAGCGCGAACGCCGAGCCGACCTGTCCGCCCGCCGTGGTCAGGAGACTCGACGCCCCGTACACCGCCGTGAGGCCGAACACGACCAGCACGGCGGCGAGCAGCGCGAGCAGGCGGGTCTCCCAGCGGCGGTCGGTCATGCGCTCACATCTGCTCGACGAGCTGTCTGAATAGCGCGCCCCGTTCCTCGTAGTTCTTGAACATGTCGTAGCTCGAGCACGCGGGAGAGAGCAGGACCACGTCCCCCGGCTGTGCGGCGCGCCGGGCGCGGGCCACGACATCCGCGAACGTCGTGCCCCGCTCGAGCGGCACTTTGCCTCCCAGATCCTGGGCGACGATCGCGCCGGCTTCGCCGAAGGCGATCACGAGCCGGCATTTTCCCGCGAGCAGCGGCGCCAGGCGAGTGTACGGCTCCCCCTTGTGACGCCCGCCCAGCAGCAGCACGAACGGCCGGTCCATCGCCTCCACGGCCACCACGGTGGAGGCGATGTTGGTCGCTTTGGAGTCGTTGATCCACAGCACGCCGCCCACCTCCCGTACGGGCTCCAGCCGATGCGGCAGCGCCCGAAAGGAGCGCAGCCCCTGGGCGATCGCGGCGGGCGCCAGGCCCGCTTCCCGCACGGCGAGCGCCGCGGCGAGCGCGTTGGCCACGTTGTGATCCCCCAGCAGCCGCAGCTCGTCGCGCGGCAGCAGCTCGCCCTCACCCAATCGCAGCCGCCGCGCCGCCGCGTCGTACCAGCCGCCGGCCGGCCGTCGCAGCGAGAACAGCACCCGCCGCCCGGGTGCGCTGCCCGGAAGCTCGAGGGCGGCCGGGTCGTCGCCGTTCAGCACCCAAACGTCGCGCGCGCGCGCGTTGCTGAAGAGCAGCTGCTTGTCGTGGTAGTAGGCATCCACCGACGCGTAGCGGTCCAGGTGGTCCGGCGCGAGGTTCGTCAGGATGCCGATCTCCGGCGCGAAGTGCGGGCTGTCGTGCAGCTGGAACGACGACACTTCCACCGCCAGCCACTGGTAGCGATCGCCCGTCACGGCGATGTCCGTGAGCGGCCGGCCGATGTTCCCGGCCGCCTCGGCCGCGAGCCCCGCTGCGCGCAGCAGGTGCGCGACGAGCGCCGTCGTCGTCGTCTTGCCGTTCGTTCCGGTGATGGCGATGCAGCGCGTCCCCGACCCCGCCAGCGCCCGAAACCCGAGGTCGATCTCCGACACCACGGGGACGCCCGCCTCGCGGGCGGCCGCGAGCGGCGCCGCATCCGGGGGCACGCCCGGCGACACTACCACGCCCGCGGCCGACCGGATCTTGGCGAGGTCGTGGCGCCCGACGTCGACCTCCACGCCGGCGAGCTCGCGCAACTCCACGGCCGCGGCGCCGCCGTACGGATGGTCCGACGCATCGCTCGCGTACACGTGCGCCCCCTCTCGGGCGAGCAGCTTCGTGGCCGCGACGCCGCTCTTCCCCAGTCCCACCACCGCCACGACGCTCCCCTCCCGGCGCCACGCGTCGGGGATCATCGCACCTTCAGCGTGGCGAGCGCGATCGCGGCGCACAACACGCCCATGATGTAGAACCGCATGACGACCTGCGGCTCCGCCCAGCCGAGCTTCTCAAAGTGGTGATGCAGCGGCGCCATCCGGAAGACGCGGTGCGCGTCCGCGTACTCCTTGCCGCGGCGCGTCTTGTGCCAGCGGTACACGCCCGTCTGGAGCATCACCGAGACGGTCTCCGCCGCGAACACGCCGCCCACGATGAGCAGCAGGAACTCGGCCTTCAGGAGGATGGCGACCGTCCCGAAGGCCCCGCCGATCGCGAGCGCGCCGGTGTCGCCCATGAACACCTGGGCGGGGTGGGCGTTGAACCAGAGAAACCCCAGCGACGCGCCGGCCAGCGCGCCGCAGAACACCGTCAGCTCGCCCGCGCCGGGCAGGAAGTACACGCCGACGTACTTGGTCCAGTCGAACCGGCCGAACACGTACGCGAAGATCGCGAACGCGCCCGCCGCGATCGCCGTCAGCCCGGTCGCGAGGCCGTCGAGCCCGTCGGTCAGGTTCACGGCGTTCGAGCTGCCCGTAACCACCAGGGTGACGAACAGCACGTAGGTCACGGGCCAGAACACGATCAGCTGGTACTTGAAAAGCGGCAGCTGCGTGGAGGTCGGCTCCAGGTTAGAGGCGAGCGGCCACGCCAGGAGATAGACGCCGAGCGCCAGCCCGAAGGAGACCTGGCCGATCAGCTTCCAGCGCGCCACCAGCCCCTGCGACTTGCCACGCACGATCTTCAGGTAGTCGTCGAGAAAGCCGATCGTGCCCATCCACAGCATCGCCGCCACTGCGACGACCGCATAGCGGGTGTCGAGCCGCGCCCACAACAGCGTCGGCACCACGGTCGCCAGGAGGATGATGAGCCCGCCCATCGTGGGCGTGCCCCGTTTGCCGGCATGGCTCGCGGGGCCCTCGGCGCGGATCACCTGGCCCACGTGCCGATCGCGCAGCAGCCGGATGATCCACGGTCCCAATACGAAGGCGAGCACCAGCGCCGTCACCGTGGCGCCCGCGGCGCGGAAGGTGATGTAGTTGAAGAGATTGAACAGAATGTGCTGCTTCGCGAGCGGCGCCAGCAGGTGATAGAGCACGCCACCCCCTCCTTAGGCTCGTGGCCGTTGGGTGAGGAACGGGAGCACCCGCTCCAACGCGACCCCGCGCGACGCCTTGAGCAGCACGATCTCGTCGCCCCGGAGCGCGGCCGCGAGCTTCGGACCCAGCGCTGCGGCATCGGACGCCGTGACGAGGCGCGCCCCGAGCGCGCCGGAGAGCGGCTCGAACGCCGGCACGAATGCGCCGACCGCACCGATCAACGCCGGCTCGAGCGCCGCGATCTCCCGGGCCGCGGCCGCATGCAATCTGTCACTCGCGTCGCCCAGCTCCAACATCGAGCCCACCACCACCGCGAGCGGCCGCCGGCGCCGCCCGGCGAGCCAGTGCGCAAACTTCAGGGCCCAGGCGAGTGACGCCGGGTTGGCGTTGTAGGTGTCGTCCAGGATCGTCAGCCCTCCCCGCTCGAGCGCCGTGCCGCGCCCGCCCGGGATCTGCACCCCGGCGAGCGCCGCCACGGCGCGCTCGGGGTCCACGCCCGCCTCGCGACCGACCGCCAGCGCGAGCAGCGCGTTCTCGATCTGGTGGAACCCCAGCACCGGGACCGTGACCGAGTGACCTCCCCCCCAGGTGATCCGCGGGTGCCCCGCGTCGTCCAGGTCGGCCGCCTCGGGACGCACGTCCGCCTCGGGTGCCGTTCCCGCCACAACCGTGCGGGTGCGGCGCCGCGCCTCGCGGGCGAGCTCCGGCGGGTCGGTGCCCACGACCGCCACGCCGGCCCCGTCCACCAGCGCCACCTTCTCCCGCAGCACGCCCCCGAGCGAGCCGAACCCCTCCACGTGCGCGTAGCCGACGTTCGTGATGGCGGCGATCGTCGGCTCGATCACGTCCCGCAGCCGGGCGATCTCCCCCGGCACGCTGGCGCCGGCTTCGGCCACCAGCGCCTCGGCGTCGTCGGGCGCTGCGAGGATCGTGAGCGGCACGCCCACGAGGTTATTGAGGTTGCCGCTGGTGGCGTGGGTGCGGTAGCGTGTGGCGAGCACCGCCCGGATCATCTCCTTGGTGCTGGTCTTGCCGCTCGAGCCGGTGATCGCGACGACGGGACTGCCCTGCGGCAGGCGCTGGCGGCGCGCGCGCGCCAGCAGGCCCAGCGCCGTGAGTGTATCCGCCACCTCGAACACCGGCAGGCCGTCCACGCGCGGCGTACCGCGCCGCACCACAGCGGCGGCGGCGCCTCGGGTCCGCGCGTCGGCGAGAAAGTCATGAGCGTCGAACCGGTCGCCTTTGAGGGCGACGAAGAGGGCACCCGGCTTCAGGTGTCGTGTGTCGGTCGTGACGTCAGTGAACGCGAGCCGGCCCGGCGTCGGGACGCCGAGCGCCAGAGCCACGCTCTCGCTGGTCCAGGGAGACATCAGGACGCTCCAAGCTCCCTGACGATGCTCCGCTCGTCGAACGGCTGCTTCTCTGTCCCGACGATCTGGTAGGTCTCGTGCCCTTTCCCGGCGAGCATGACGGTGTCGCCCGGGCGGGCGAGCTCGAGCGCCAGGGCGATCGCCTCGCGGCGGTCGGTGCGGCGATGGTGGGGCTTCGCCTGCATTCCGCTCTCGACCTCGTCGAGGATGCGCTCGGGGTCCTCGGTGCGTGGGTTGTCCGACGTGACGATCGCCACGTCGGCGAGCCGCACGGCGATCTCCCCCATCGGGGCGCGCTTGCCCCGATCGCGGTCGCCCCCGGCGCCGAACACCAGAATGATCCGACCCGAGGTGAGGGGTCGCACGCTCTCGAGCGCGCGCTCCAACGCATCCGGCTTGTGGGAGTAGTCGCGCAGGATCGTGCACGGCCGCTCCGCGATGCGCTCCATCCGGCCGGGCACCTGCGGTGCGGTGGCGAGCCGCTCGACGATCGCCTCGACCGGCACGCCCATCCCCCAGGCACACGCGGCGACGCCGAGGGCGTTGGTGACGTTGAACCGGCCCAGCAGGGGGAGCCGCGCCGCCGCGCTCCCAGTCGGCGTGATCAGGTCGAAGCGGGCGCCGATCCCGTCGACCACGACCTTGCGGGCGGACACATCGCTGCCCTCGCGCTCGCCGAACGTCACGCGGCGATGGCGGTGCGGCAGGCGCAACCAGGCGGGATCGTCGGCGTTGACCACCTCGAGGCCGGTGGGCCCGAGGTAGCCGGCGAGCTTTGCTTTCGCCTTGAAATAGTCCTCCAGGGTGTGATGGTAGTCGAGGTGTTCGCGCGTCAGGTTCGTGAAGACCGCCGTCCGGAACACCAGGCCCTCCACCCGCCCTTGGTCGAGGCTGTGCGACGAGACTTCCATCGCCGCGCCGCGCGCGCCGCGCGCCACCAGCGCCGCCAGCGTCGCCTGCAGGTCGATCGGGCCGGGCGTCGTCAGGTTCCCCGCTTCGCTCGGGACGCTCGCGCCGTCCGGATCGAACGCGCCCAGCGTGCCGATCGAGCCCATCGGCTCGAGCGCCGACAGCACGTGCCGCGCCAGCAGCACCGACGTCGTCTTGCCGCTCGTCCCCGTCACGCCCACCAGGTCGAGCCGCGCCGCCGGTCTCCCGAACCACGTCTCGGCGGCGAGGGCGGCGGCGCGGCGGCCGTCGCGCACCAGGACCTGCGGCAGCTCGACCGGCTGCTCGCGCTCGACCAGCGCGGCGACGGCGCCGCGCTCCCGCGCGGCCGCGACGAACTGATGCCCGTCCTGCGCCGAGCCCCGCACGGCGCAGTACAGCATCCCCGGCGCGATGCGGCGGCTGTCGGCCGTGAGCCCGGTGATCTCGGGCCAGGTGTGCAGGTCCGGCGTCCCGACCAGCAGACCACCGCGCTCGAGCGCGCTCACGAGGTCGGGGAGGCGGGTCATCGCTTCGCACGCCGCCGCGCGACCGCGCCGACCGCCGCCGGGGTGACTGGCTCGGCGAACAACGTGACCGTCGCGCCGGTCGCGGCGCTGTCGCCCGCCGCGGGCCAGGTGTGCTCGGCGGTCCCCCACCCCTTCAACGCCACGCGGAAGCCGCGCCGGTGCAGCGCCCGGACCGCTTCGCGCAGCCGGAGGCCCGTCACATCGGGCACCGTCTGACGCCGCCCCGCGTCCACCGAATCCGGCTGATACGGCCAGGGGACGACGTAGGGTACGACGCCGCCGTCGCCCTCGAGCGGCACCGCTGCCGTGGGCGGCGCGGCGGTCGAGAGCCGCGCCCGGTCGAGCGCAACGGTGCGCGCCGCCAGGGCCTGTTCGAGCATGGAGCGCGTGACGGGCGCGGCGGTTTGCGCCGCGAAATGGCTCCCCTTGTGCGGATTGTCGATCTTCACGACGAGCACCAGCTGCGGCTTGTCCGCCGGGAACAAGGCCGCGAACGACGCCGTGTACTGCCCCGCCGCGTAATGACCATTCACCACGCGACGCGCCGTCCCGGTTTTCGCGGCCACCGGAAAGTTGGTGAGTGCCGCCTCGGCACCGGTGCCGCGCTCCACCACCCCGCGCAGCAGGTCGCGCAGCCCCGTCGCGATCTCGGGCGACACCGCGCGGCGCACCGGCTCCGGCTCGTGGCGGTACAGCAGCCGGCCCTCCGGGCTGCGCACTTCGCGAATGAGCGTCGGCTGCAGCAGCAACCCGCCGTTCGCCAGCGCGGCGTACGCGGCCGCCATCTGGATCGGTGTCACCGACAGCTCGTAACCAATGGCGAGGCTCGCGGCGCTCGGGCGGGTCCACTCGGACGGCGGCCGCAACCTCCCCGCCGCCTCCCCGGGAAATTCGATCCCCGTGAGCGTGCCGAAGCCGAAATCCCGCAGCGTCCGGTACTGCTCGGCTGGCGTCAAGCGCGCCGCGAACTTCACGATCGCGATGTTGCTCGAGACCCGGATCGCATCGGCCAGCGTGAGCGTCGGCTGCGGGTCCTCGTCGGTGATCGTGCGTCCCGGCAGGCGATAGGTCCCGTCCTCTCCCGACACGTGCTCGCCCGGGCGCACCCGTTTGAGCGCCAGCAGCGACGCCGCGGCGAAAATCTTCGCGATGGACCCCGGCTCGAACGTGTCGATGAAGGCGCTCGGCCGCGCCGTCCCGTCCCGCTGCCGCGAGGCGATCGCCAGCACCTCTCCCGTGGCAGGATCGAGCATCACCACGTCGCCGCCGTCGGCGTCCATGCGCCGCAGGGCGTCGTCCAGTGCGCGCTGAGCGATCTCCTGCAGCTCGGCGTCGAGCGTGAGCTCCACGTCGTATCCCGCCACGGGCTGGGCGATCACACGCGCCGGTGACTCGTATTCGCGCCCGGCGCGATCCTTCAGGACGACGGCCGAGCCGGAGCGCCCCGCCAGCAGCGAATCGAGCGTCTTCTCCATCCCCGAAGCCCCGTACCCATCGTCGCCCACGCGCCCGATCGTCGCCCGGGCGAGCTCGGGTGCGGGATAGAACCGGTTCACGACGGCTTCGAGGTGCACCCCCCGGATGCTCCGCAACGGCCGCACCTCGAGCGCGCTGAACGGGCCCGCGAAGTACGCGTAGCGCCTGTGCAGCGCCTCCTGCCAGCCGCGGGCGGCGAGGCCCAGCTGGCGGGCGATCAGCGCGCCGTCGCGCGCCGGATCGCGCAGCTCGTTGGGCGCGACGCCGACGTGGTAGGTCTCCTGGGTGAGCGCGAGCGGCGTGCCGTGTCGGTCGCTCAGCGTGCCGCGGCGCGCCTGCAGCACGATCCGCTCCGTGCGCTGCGCCTGCGCCGCCTCCGCCCAGCGGCGACCCTCCAGCAGCTGCACCTGCGCCGCCCGCACCACGAGCAGCGCCAGAGCGATGAACACGCCGCGCTCCACGAACTCGAGGCGCACCGCCGGCTTCGCCATCGCTAGGGAGGGCCGCTCCCCGGTCCCGGCAGCGGCACCAGGATGATCTCGCTGTCGGCTGGCAGGTGGAGGCCGAGCTTCGCCTGGGCGCGCGGCACCAGCACCGCCCGGCTCTGCTCGCTGCGGACCCGGCGCTCGAGCTCGGCCTGGTGGCCCTCGAGGTTGGCGCGGCGGGCACGGATCTCGTTCAGCTCGCGCGCGTCGTGGATCGCCGCGGTCTGCCGGGCGTACACCAGCCAGGTCACGGCGAGGAACGCGACCAGCCACACGGCGACCCAGTGGCGTCCCTTAAGCCTCATGCGCCACCTCGAACGCCCGGAGCAGCGCGGAGCGGGCGCGCGGATTCGCCCGCACTTCGGCGGTCCCCGGCCGCACCGGGCGCTTCGTGAGCACCCGGCCGATCGGCCGCCCCCGGCAGGTGCATACCGGTTGGCCCGGCGGGCAGACGCACCGCCTGCCCCAGTCGCGGAATGCGTGCTTGACGATGCGATCCTCGCCTGAATGGTACGTGATGACGGCCATCCGGCCGCCGGGGACGAGCGTCGCCCGCAGCGCCGGCAGCCCCAGCTCGAGCTGCTCGAGCTCCTGATTCACCACGATGCGAAGCGCCTGGAACAGGCGCGCGAAATCCGGCGGCCCCGAGCGCGGGCCCAGCGCCTCGCGGATCGCGTTCACGAAGTCGTCGCTCGTGGCGAACGGCGCGTTGCCCCGGCGCTTCACGATCACCTGGGCGAGCCGCTTCGCCCGGCGCTCGTCGGCGAGCTCCGCGAAGCTGGTGGCCAGGCGCTCGACCGGCCAGGTGTTCAGCAGGTCGGCCGCCGTCAGGCCCCGCCCGCCGGCCATGCGCATGTCGAGCGGCGCCCCCGGACGAAAGGTAAACCCGCGCTCGGCGGTATCGAGTTGGTGGGACGACACCCCGAGGTCGAGCAGGATGCGGTCGGGGCGGAATGCCGCCACAGTGCCGAGCACCTTGGCCGAGCCGAACGGACCGGTCGAGTAGCGGATGCCGTCCTCGCCGAGTCGCGCGCGCGCCGCCGCGATCGCATCGGGGTCCCGGTCGACGGCCAGCACCTCCGCGCCGACCTCCCGCAACAGCGCGGCGTGGCCGCCGCCGCCCACGGTCGCGTCCACAGCGCGGCGACCGCCTTCCGCCCAACTGCGCACCGCCGCCGCGAGGACCGGGACATGATAGTCGGACGTCGGCTCTCCCCGGAAAAACGAAAACCCCGCCTGCCGTGGCAGGCGGGGCCTGGTGCGTCGTCCCGCGAGGCGGGTTCAGGCGGGGCTGACGGGGCTCGAACCCGCGACCTCCGGTGTGACAGACCGGCACTCTAACCAGCTGAGCTACAGCCCCCTGCGACGGAAGGCCGCAATATAGGCTCGCGCGACGGGCAATTCAATGTATCAGAAGTTGCGACACTTGAACGCCTTCTTGACCGACGCCATCGCGCCCTCGAACTTCGCCAATCCCAGCAGCGTGGTATCGACCGTGGGCGGGTGCACGCTGCGCCCGAGGGTCAGCGCCGCGCGCACCTCGGCCAGATGGTCGTTGAACGCCTTCGCCTCCGTGCAGTTCTTGGCCTTCGTCATCGCCTGATACTCCGCGGGCAGCACCGACATCGCCGCCAATCCGTACCAGAAGCTCGCGTTCGCTCGAATCGCGTGGCGCAGACCGGCCGTATCGGCCGGCGTGCGCGGCGCCACCAGGGCCAGCGTCCGCTGCAGCCACGGCACGGCCCGATCCGACGCCCCGGCCCGGATGAGCTTCTCGCCCGCGCTGCGCATGATCGCCGCCGCGTTGACCTGCGTCGCAGTGTCGGGCGACGTGGCCGCCCGCTCCAGGTACACCCGGGCGCTGTCGAGCCTGTCGGCGAACGCGCTGCGGAGCCGCTTCAGTGCGACGGTGTCGCTCTTCAGCTTCGTCGCCTGCGCCGTGTCGTATGTCGCCCCGTCGACGATCGCCTTCGCCAGGAGTAGCGCGTTGGCCACGTCGCTCGGATCGATGGCGAGGGACTGCTTGTAGGCCCACAACGCCGAGTCCCGCTGGCCCTTCATGTCGAAGCCCTGCGCCAGCGCCTTGTAGAACGCCGCGGACTTCGGGAAGTGACGCACCGCCGCGTGCGCGAACAGCAGCAGGTTGGCCGTGTCGGAGATCTGCTGCGCCGCGCCGAGAGCGGCTTTGAGGAACGTCGAGTCCGCCTGCCTCGTGCTGTCGCTCTTGAGCTGCTGCACGAACCCGTCCACCACGCAGCGCCACAGCTCGCCCTCGAGGCAGATCCGCTGCTTCAGCTCGGCCATCTTCTGGTCGGCCGCGTTGCGGGCGAGTCCCTCGTCGAGCAGGTTCACCGCCTGCTGGTATTGCTTCTGCAGCCGCAGCAGCTCGGCGATGCCGAGGCGCAGCTGCGTGTTCTGGGGCTCGCCCTGCAGCTCATGGATGAACGCGCCGATCGCTTTGAGCGTATCGCCCTTCTGCTGATACAGGCGCGCAATGTTCTCCCAGGCAGTCGCGTTGAGCGAGTCGAGCGCGGCCGCGCGCTGGTAGGCCACGAGCTGGCTGTCCACGGGCATACGCTGCGCTTCGTACACGGTCGCCACGCACAGGTAGGCGGCGGGGAGATTCGGCTCGGTCGCGAGCGCCTTGCGCGCCGCCTCGAGTGCCTTCGCGAACTGGCTCTTCTGGCGCAGATCGTTGCACTCGCGCGCCTGCTCCCCCGCGCGTACGATCGCGTTCATTTTCTGAGCGATCGCCTCGCCCAGCGCTGCGGGGGTCGCGGGGTTGCCGCTCGAGACCGTGAACAGCGCCGCGTACCCCGAGGAGCCGATGTCCCGCACCCGGATGTGCGTGACCAGCCCTCCGCTCCGCTCGAGCGTGCCGATGGTGTAGGCGTTGACGTTGAGGAACCGCGCGAGCAGCAGGGCCTGCGCGTCGTCGAGCAGCACGTCGCAGGCGAAGTCCGACGCCTTCAGGGCGTCGCACAGCTTGGCCTTGGGAATCACGAGGACCTTGTACTTCGCGAGCTGCTCCAGCCGCGCGCGGGCGGCGTCCATCGTCGCGATGCTGACGCCTGAGTCCGCCGGCGTCTTCACGGCGAGCGGCAGCAGGAGCAGTTTCTCGGTCGGCTGCTGAATGGCGAGCTGCGCCGTCGCGGCGCTCCCCCCGCCGAGCACGAGGCCGGCCACCAGTCGCAGAAGTCTCACGCGCGCTGTCCTCTCACGTTGCGGTCTGGTACCCCAGTGGGCGAAGAGGGATTCGAACCCCCGGCCTCCTGCGTGTAAGGCAGGCGCTCTGAACCGACTGAGCTATTCGCCCGTCGCACCGCGGGGCCTTAAAGGGCGAGGCCTACCGGAAAGAAAACGCAGTAGCCGAGAACGAGCAGAATCGGCGCGGCCGTGGTCGACCCGCGCGCCAGCAACACGTACCCGGCCGCGAGCGACACGACGGCCGCCGCGAGAAACAACCAGTTCCTGGGGCCCAAGTGCAGGCGCGAGCGTGCCAGACTCTGGTCGGGCATAAGGCCGACAGTTTACGCGCCAATTTCAAGCTCGTCAAGCAGTTGGACCGTCCGGCTCCGACACCGCCCACCCTTCGTCCAGCAGGGCCTTCCGCTCCCGATCGCGCCGCCGGCGCACCCGGACGAGCCACACGAGCACGAGCCCCGTGGTCGCCCAGAAGGCGCCCGCCGCCACGGCCCACGACACCCACCCGTACCGCTGCGCCACGTCCCGCTGCCAGCGCGACTCGAAGTCGTCCTGCGTCATGTGATACGTGGCCCGCAACGCCGCATCGAACGTCGGCTCGCGCGCCAGGCCGGCGATCAGCAGCCCGAGCCCACGTCCGCCGCGGCCGCCGCCCCAGCGGTCGAGCAGCAACACCGCGGTGGTCGCCAGGCCGTACGCTGTCTCCGCGTCCGTACGATCGCCGCGCAAAGCGCGATCGAGCTCGTCCAGGTCCATGTGCACGCCCCGTGCCAGCTGCCAGTTGAGACGCAGCGCATCGAGCCGGTCCCACTCTCCGGCCGCGACCGCGGCGTAGCCTTCCTCGAACCAGAGGGGCAGCACACGCCGGACGCGCCAGCGGAGCGCCACGTGGGCGAGCTCGTGGCGTAACGCGGCGGTCAGCCGGTCGGGCGGACCGGCGGACAGCAACACGACTGTTCCCGCGTCCGGGAACGCCGCGCCTTCGCTCCAGCTCGGGAGGCGCCCACGCGTGAGCGAGTCGAACTTGGCCCGCGTGGGCGCGAGGATCAGGCGGATGCGACGATCGGGGAGTGGGCCGACGCCCGGAAATGGCGGCGCGCGATCGGCGGCGTCGGCGAGCGCCGCGGCCAGGCCCTGCTGCGGCGGCCACGCCACCGCCGTCACGCGACCGACGATCACTGCGCCGGGGCCCGGGCCCTGGCCGAGCAGCAGCAGCAGCGCTAGATGCGCGGCGGCTCCTGCCCCTGCTGCACCAGCGCGAGCGTCTCCTGGCACTTCTTGCCCCAGGGATTGAACTTGTTCGCCTTGAAGCCCGCCTCCCACGTCTGCTGCGCCTGCGCCTGGTCACCCGAGAACCAGTACGCGCGGCCCAGCTCGTAATGGGCCTCGATCAAGTTCGGCCCGAGCTTCAGCGCCTTCTGCAGAAAGGTCTGGGCGTCCTCGTACATCTCCCGCTGCAGGTACACGAGGCCGAGATAGAAGTGGGCGTACAGCGTGGCCTTCTTGTCGTTGTCGAGTCGGATCGCCTTGGACAGGTGCTCGATCGCCTCCCCGAAGATCCGCTTCTTCAAACAGATGTAGCCGACGTTGATCCGCGCGAGCGAATTCGCCGGCTCCTTCATGAGCACCTTTTGAAAGGTTCCCAGGGCGTCGTCATACTCCTCGTGCAGCATTTGCGCCCAGCCGAGCAGCGACTCGGCCTGGGTCTCGCCGGGCGAGAGCTGCAGGGCTTTCTGCAGCGCCTGGATCGCCCCGACGTGGTCGCCGAGCGAGATGAGGCTCCAGCCCTTCTCGATGAAGGTCGAGGCGCCGATGTGGTCGGCGTGGACGGCGGGTCGCGTCCCCGTGAACTCCGGGGCCGACGCCTCCGCCGTCGACGTGGCGAGCTGTTTGTAGCGGTCGACCAGCTTGCGGATCTCCTCCTTCAGCTCGCTCAACTCGCCGATGAGCGAGTCGACCTGCTTGAAGAAGGCGATGATCTCGCGCTTCACCACCTCACGCTCGGGCCCCCCGGTCGTCGTGTCGAGCTGGCGCGCGATCGTATCGTACTCCGCCCGCAGGGCGCGAACCGGGGAATCGACCATCAGGATTTCGCCGTCTCCTTGATCACGCCGTCGATGGCGACCTTCTCTTTCGAGTTGAGCAGCCGCGCCGTGTTCAGCGCGATGACGGTTCGCCCGTCCTTCACCACGATCCCCGTGATGTACTCGGCCGCCAGTCCCTTCACGATGTTCGGCGGGGCCGTGACCTCGCTCGCCGCGACTTGCAGCACCTCGGTGACCGCGTCCACCACCACGCCCAGCCTCCCGCCCTCCCACTCCAGGATGACGGTGCGGGTCTCTTCACGGTGCGGCGCCGGGGCGCCGAGCCGCTTGCGCAAGTCGACCAGCGGGACGGCGCCCCCATGATATCGCAGCACGCCTTCGAGAAAATCCGGCGCCTTGGGGAGCGGCGCGGGCGCCTCGTAACGCAGGATGCGCTCGACCTGAAAGATGTTGAAGGCGAAGTCCTGGCCCGCCACCTTGAACGTGACGAGCTGGACGTCGTCGTCGGCACTCATGTGATGCGGTCTCCCAACGCGTCCAGATCCAGGATCGGCACGAGCGTCCCTTTGCGACGGGCGACGCCCGCGGCCCACGGCAGCGACTCGCCGCGCGGCACCGGGAGCGCCGTCTCGCGCACCACGTCGTCCGCGTCGTCGACCTCCAACGCCACCCGTCGCACGCCCTCGCCTGCGCCCAGCTCCACCAGCACCGCGGTGCGGCCGCGATCGGGTGGCGGCGACCGCTCACCCAGCAGCGCGCCCAGGTGAATGAGTGGCACGAGGCGACCGCGCAGCGGCGTGACGCCCCGCACCGCCGCGAGGGCGCGCGGGACATCGAGCACCTCGCCCAGGTCGCCCACCTCGAGCACGCGGGCCAGCGGCAGGCCGTAGGGCTTGCCGTCGACGCGGACGAGCAGGTAGCCGCGGCTCACGGTCGATGGAGGGGCGCAGCATGCTGCGCCCCTACCCTCACGCGTGCCGTCACGTGCGCCCCTTGTCCCCCACGCCGGCCCCTCGCGCCACCAGCTCCTGGTCGATTCGCTCGGCGATTCGGCCGAGCGGGAGGACCGCGTCTACGCCGCCCGCCGCCGCCGCCGCCGGCATCCCCGCGATCACCGCCGACTCGCGGTCCTGCGCAATCCCGCCGCCACCCGCGGCGCGGATGGCCCGCACGCCTTCGGCGCCGTCGCGCCCCATGCCGGTGAGCACCACGCCCACGGCGCGGGGCCCGAACAGCTGGGCCACCGAGCGGAACAGCGGGTCCGCGGCCGGTCGTACCCCCCACACGGGGGGCTCCTGGTCGAGCGCGATCATCGCACCGTCGGGCGCGGGCACCACCCGCATATGATAATCGCCCGGGGCCACGTATGCCGTGTCGGCGACGACGGGCGCACCGTGATCCGCCTCCACCACGTGCAGCGCGCTCATCGAATCGAGCCGCTCGGCCAGGGAGCGGGTGAAATTGGGCGGCATGTGCTGGACCACGAGCACCGCCGCGCCACGGCCGGTCGGGAGCCGCGGCACCACCTCGGCGAGCGCCCGTGGCCCGCCGGTCGACGCGGCGACGGCAACCGCGATCCGGGCGCGTGGCCGCAGCCCCGCGTCGAGCGGGCGCCGCGCGGCGACCGGCGGGCGGGCCATGACCTGCACGTGCGACACGTCCGCGGCGAGCGCGCGGCGCACCGCGGCCCGCAGGTCGGGGCCCATCCGCTCGAGCGCCGCGCGGGTCGCCTCCTCGGGCTTCGCGACGATCTCGACGGCGCCGAGCTCGAGCGCCCGAATCGCCGCGCCGGTGCCGGGGCCCGCATGGGCGCTGACGACCACGATGGGCCGCGGCGCCTCCGACATGATGTACCCGATCGCGCCCAGGCCGTCGAGCTCGGGCATCTCGAGGTCCATGGTGACGACGTCGGGGTCGTGCTGGTGCACCTTGCGGACCGCGTCGAAGCCGTCGCGCGCCGTGGCGACGATGCGAAACTCCGCCCCGCTGCCGCTCTCCCCGCCCAGCACGTCGCACAGCACGCGGCGCATCAGCGCGCTGTCGTCGACCACGAGCACGCTCGGTCGGGAATCAGATGACGACGGCATCGGCCCCCACCGACCGGATCTCGACGCGTCCGTCGGCGACGTGAAAGCGGACCGAGCGGCCCTTCTCGCCGCCCACGGCCTCGCGTGCGACGGGGATGGCGGCGGCGCGCAGCGCGTTGCGCGACGCCACGATGTTCCGCTCGCCCATTTGAATCGACCCGGGCGTCATCAGCTGGGCGAACATGCTCGCGCCGCCCGCCAGCTTCGCCACGAGCCGCCGGCGATCGGCGCCGAGCGCCGTGAGGCGCTCGATCAAAAACGGCACCGCGGTCTCGGGGAACTTGGCCGGGTTGGTGGCGTCGCGCGCCAGACTCTTGGAAGGGAGCAGCACGTGGGCCATGGCGCCCGCGCGCGCCTCGGGATCGTGCAGCATGATCGCGACGCAGGACCCGAGCCCGAGCGTCACGATCACGCCGTCGGCCCGCGCCACCGCCCATTCCGCGACCTTGACAATCGTCACGCGGGGCGCGGCCGCACTCATCCGGCCCCCGCCCGGCGGTAGATCCGCTCGCGCGGCTCCTCCAGCACGAGCCGCTGCCGCGCCGGTCCGAACAGCGTCTCCACCTTGCCGAGCACCAGGATCCCGCCGGGGGCGAGCGCGTCCGCGAACGTCTCGAACAGCCGCTCCTGCAGTGCCCGGTCGAAGTAGATCACCACGTTGCGGCACACGATGAGGTCGTACGGAGGGGCGGGCGGCGGCTGGCTGGTGAGATCGTGCTTGCGGACGCGCACGATGCGTTGCAGCGCTGGGAGGGGGTGGCGCGGCGGTTCGGCCGTGAAATAGCGGCGGGTCAGCTCGGGCGGCATCTCACTGAACGCCGCATCCGGGAACGCCGGGGCGCGGGTGCGCTCGAGACTGGTGCGGTCGATGTCGGTCGCGTCCACGCGCGCCCGCTCGAGCAGCGTCTCCTGCCCGCCCTGCCGCGCCGCTTCCGCCAGGGCGACCGCGACCGTATACGGCTCCTCCCCAGAGGCGCACCCCGCCGACCAGGCGCGGACGTGCCCCGCGCGCTCGGTCCACAGCGCCGCGAGGCGGGGCGCCAGCGCCTGCCACGTCTCCAGATTGCGGAAAAACTTCGTGACGTTGATGGTCAGCGCGTCGAGCAGCAGGTCGTACTCGTGCGGGTCGGTGTCGAGCACCTGGCGGTACTCGTCGTAGGTGTGGACCCCCCGCGCGCGCATCCGGACTGCGATGCGCCGCCGGAGACAGCGGTCCTTGTAGGAGCCGCACGCCAGGCCACGCGCCCGCGAGATCTGCTGGGTGAGCGCCTGAAAGGCGCGCTCGTCCGGCTCCGACGTCACGACAACGCGCTCAAGGTGTCCAGATTGGCCTTGACGAGCTCGTGCTTCGGGTTGATCTCGAGCGCCTTGCGCCACAGCTGCGCCGCCAGATCGCGGTCGTTCCGCTTGTAGGCGATGTTGCCGAGCTTGAAATACACGTCGTCCCCGAGGTCGGGGGCGAGCTCGACGGCCCGGTTGTACGCGTCCCACGCCTCGTCGTAGCGCGAGCCGCGATAGGCGAGGTCCCCCAGGTTCTTGGAGAGCTGGGGCAGCGACGGCTCGTTCTTGCGCGCGTCGCGCACCAGCTCCTCCGCCGTCGGCAGGTCGCCCGCCAGCTCCTTCAGGACGGCGAGGTTGTTGGAGAGTGGCGCGTGCGACGGGTACGCCTCCACGCCCTCCTCCGCCAACTCCTCGGCGAGCTCGAACTCGCCGGCGCACGCGGCCGTCAGGGCGCGCGCCCAGTACCATCCCGGCGGCGCCAGCTGGCCGAACAGCTCGCGTGCCCGGTCGAGCCGGCCCGCGGCGCCGGCGAAATCCCCCCGCTTCAAGGCGACGATCCCCCAGCTCAAGTACACCTTGGCGTCGGTGCGCGCCCGGGCCGCCGCCTCGGCGTACGCCGCTTCCGCCTCGTCCAACCGGCCCAGTTGCTCGAACGCGAAGCCGAGGTTGTGGAGCACGGCCGGCCGACTGCCGCCGCGCTCGGCCGCGAGGCGCAGCGCCTCCATCGCCTCGCGCCAGCGTGCCTGCTTCAGCGCCACGAGCCCGATGTAGAAGTGCGCCTGCGCTTCGCCGGGGCGCAGCTCCGCCACCCGCCGGAACTCGCGCGTCGCCTCGTCCAGCATACCCGTCTTGTAGAAGGCCACGCCGAGATTGCGGTGCTCCTCCACGCGCGCGTCGGTGATCTGCTGGTCGGCCGCCGAGGCGGTACGCCCCGCGCGGTGCACGAAGCCCGCCGTGATCAGCCCGTACAGTGCCTTGCCGATCTCGAACTCCCCGAGCCCCGAGTCCTCGATCACGTGATGCAGATCGCGCGACCCGTCGAGCAGCGGCAGCACGCGCTGCTGCGTGTCGGTGAGCTTCGCCTCGCTGATCGCGAGGCGGTCCTTGTCGAGCAGGAAAATCAGATCGAACGACGGGATCTTCTTCTCGATCAGGCTCCACTCGTCCACCCGGCGGGCGCCTTCGAGCAGCAACGACTCGGGGTTGATCGACACGAGGAAGTCCTGCTGATCGGGTCGCACGTCGGACTCGAAGTTGAACGTCCCCTGCGTCCAGGTGAACAGGTAGTAGACCGACTCTTCGATCTGCACGCGCATGTAGCGCTCCAGGTCGGTCTGCGAGATGACGCTCATGCCGACCAGGATCTCGCCGAGCTTCTTGCCGCGCGCCGTGGACTGCCGGTGGATGGCGGCCGCGAGCTGCTCCTCGGTGATCCTGGCGTGCTTCACCAGGATGTCCCCCAGCCGGTCACGCCGGTTGACGATCGAGGCGTAGCAGATGCGGCCCTTTTCGAAATAGATGTAGCCGAAATTCGACCGGTCGGCGATCGACAGGCACCCGGTCTTCTGGCCCAGCGCCAGCAGCTGGAGCACGTCCGGGAGCGAGGCTTCCTTGAGCGAGCCCTTGATGGCCATCAGCGCAGCTCCTCAATCAGGCGGTCGGTGACTTCAGGCCAGTCCCACACCATTTTTTCACGACTCTTGATGCCGCCCAGGCTCGACACCACGATCCCGCTGGTGCGGAAGCCGCTGGCGCGCTGCGCCTCGCGGGGCGACTGCCCCTCCAGCACCTCACGCGCCAGACCGGCGGTGAGCGGCACCTCTTCCGCGACCGCCGCACCCACCACCCGCTGCGCCACGCCCACGAGCGTGCGCACCGAGTCGGCAGGCCGATCGGCCAGGTAATCGAGCAGCGCGGGCTCGGCGGTGATATTCTGCCCCGTCAGCAGCCGCTCGAGCACGGTCCGCTTGACCGCGCGGTCCGGCTCCTTCAGCTCGGCGACCAGACCGCCCTCGAGGCGCGAGACGACGCGCGCCTCGATCCCGGACAGCGTGTTCGGGTGGGCCGGTGCGGTGAAGACGAGCTGCCGCTCCCGGTCCTGCAGCAGATTGAACAGGTTGAACAACTCCTCCTGCGTCCGCTCCTTCCCCGCGATCAAATGGATGTCGTCGAGCAGCAGCGCGGTGGCACGGCGGTAGCGCGCGCGCCACCAGTCCACCCGGTTGCCGTCGATGGCGGCGATCAGCTCGTCGATGAACGCCTGCGTCGAGAGGCACGCCACCACGGCGCCGTTGCGGCGCGCCAGCTCGACACCGAGCGCGTTCAAGAGGTGTGTCTTGCCCAGCCCGCTCTTGCCCACGAGCACCAGCGGGTTGTACTTCTTGCCGGGGTGCTCGAGCACGGCGCGCACCGCGCGCACCGCGACCTCGTTGGACGGCCCTACCGCGTAGAAGGAGAGCGGGAAGGCGCCCGACGGTCCGGGCGGCGGCGCAACGCCGGCGCGCATCTGCGCCGCGGCATCTTCCGCTTCGCGCATGCGCTCGGGATCGCGGAACACGCTCTCGCCCGCCGCCTGCGGGTCGAGCTCCCCGACCTCGGCCGCAAGCGCTTTGAGTCGCTCAACGTCCGTCGCGAACTCGGCGATCGCCTCGTCCACGGCCGCCGGCGTCTCCTGCTCGAGCAGGCGCTCCAGGCGACGCGTGCGGTAGCCCTCCCCCTCCCAGCGCAGGATCGCCTCCGCTACCCGCGCCCGCCAGGCCTCGACCGCCTTCCCCACGGTCACGGTGACGTCCGCCAGGAACGCGCCGAACTCGTCGCCCGACCGAGGGGCGCCCGGGCTGACGCCCGGGGCTGCGGGGGCTGCCGACCGGGCTGTCGCCGCGGCCGCGCCCAGCAGCTGCTTCGCGGCCTCGGCGTTGATCGGCTGGTCGTTCACCGCCTGGAACGCCACTAGCCGGTTGAGCGCGCCCATCAGCTCGCGCACGTTGGCGAACTCGAGACCCGCCACCGTCTCGAGGACGCCCGGCTGAAACGTCGTGCCCCGCTCGTCGGCCTTGCGACGCAGGATCGCGACGCGGGTCTCGTAGTCCGGCACGCCCATGTCCACCACCAGGCCGCCCGAGAGCCGCGAGATCAACCGCTCATCCAGGTCGGCGATCTCGGGCGGCGGCCGGTCGCTGGTGAGCACGATCTGGTGTCCCACGCCCTGCAGCGCCTCGGTGAGCCGGAGCAGCTCGGACTGCATCTCCTTGCGGTTCGAGAGGAACTGCACGTCGTCCACCAGCAGCACGTCTACGTTCTGAAAGCGACGGCGGAACGCGTCCCCTTGCCCCGCGGCGATCGCCGCGTGAAACGCTTCCACGTACTCGTCCAGGGTCAGGTATTCGACGTTCAACGTGGGCGTGAGCGCCTTGGCCGCCTGGCCGATGGCCATGAGGACGTGCGTCTTGCCGAGACCGGAGCCGCTATAGATGAAGAGCGGGTTGTATGCCGACCCCGGGTTCTCGGAGACGGTCCGACCGGCCGTGACGGCGAGCCGGTTCGCGGTCCCGACCACGAACGTCTCGAAGGTGTACTTGGCGTTGAGCGCCGTGGTCACGCGGTGCTCCCGGCGGCGAGGCGCTTCAGCACCATCTCCGAGACCCCCTTCAACGTCTCGAACACCCCGACGCCGTGCAGCGCGTCGGCGCTGAAGCTCGCGACGCCGCGAAAGTTGAGGGCGTCGTCCAGGTCGGCGGTGGAGAGGATCAGCTCACGCGGCAGATCCTGTTTGTTGTACTGCATGACGAGCGGCATGGTGCGGATGTCCACGCCGTGCTCGAGCAGGTTGCTCTGGAGGTTCTGCAGGCTCTCCAGGTTCTCGTCGAGCTGGCGCGCCTGGCTGTCGGCCACGAACACCACGCCATCGGCGCCCTGGAGCACGAGGCGGCGCGTGGCGTTGTAGTACACCTGGCCCGGGACGGTATAGAGCTGGAACCGGGTATTGAACCCCGAGATCTGACCGAGGTCGATCGGGAGGAAGTCGAAGAACAGCGTACGGTCGGTTTGCGTCGCCAGCGAGACCATCCGCCCGCGGCGCGAGTCGGGCACGCGGCCGTAGATGTAATGCAGGTTGGTCGTCTTCCCCGAGCGGCCGGGCCCGTAGTAGACGATCTTGCAGGTGATCTCGCGGGTCGTGAAGTTGACCAGGGACACGGGCTATCTCCCGAAGAGCGTGTTCAGGCTGTCGCTCAGCTCACGCTCGAAGTCCGCCGCCAGCACCTGTTTCGACACGCCTTCCTTGGGGCTCGCGGCCTGCAGGTCCGCCGTGAGTTGCTCAAAGAATAACTGCACCAGGCCGAGCGACGAAACGTCGAGGTCATACACGACGAGCACCACGAGCTTGCCGCGCCCGGTGGTCACGGCGCCGAGGAAAATCCCGTGCCGGTCGCCCTGATGGTTCAGCGCCGCGAAGGGCGGCTGCGCCAGCTGCCGCGCGATCTCGTCGGTCGAGGCCATGATCGCCGCGCCCAGCGCCGCGGCCGACATCACGTCCACCGCGCGCGAGAAGCCGTGCTGGGCCATCACCTGGCCCGCCGACGTCATGACCAGCACCAGCCGCGCGCTCGCTTCCTTCACGAACGTGACCAGCGGCTCGAGGGTCCAGGCCTCGACGGCGCGCGTCGTCACCCGACTGCCTCCGCCGCCCGCAGCAGCTCGAGGCGCACGAGCCCGACGTTCACATCCGGCTCCGCCACCGCGACGATGAGCACGCCGGACGGCGCCGGCACCACGAGCAGCCCGCCCTGGTCGCACTGCAGGTGCCAGAACAGGCTCGCGCCGACGCCCGCCGCTTCCATGGCGCGCCGCAGCCGGGCCGCGAGACTCGACGCCAGTGCCGCCACGGCCGAGCCCTTGATCCCCTCCATCAGCTGCTCGGCCACGACGATCCCGTCGTCCCCGGACACGAGCATCGCCCCACGCACGCCGCGCACGCGGGTCACCAGGTCCAGCGCCGGGCCGTACGGCGGGGCGGTCATGCCTGCTGCTCCAGCCAGCGGCGCGCCGCCCCGGCGGCGCGCTGGGCGATGATCGCGAGCCGGCCCATCGGCACCGCGCGATCGCGCACGACCAACAGCAGCGCGTCCCCCGCCGGCGGGGTGAGGTGCACGTGACCGTGCTGCCCCTCGGCTGCGACCCCGGTCCAGCGCCCGAGCCCGAGCAGCTTCGCGGTGCGCCCCGCTTCGTGTGACACACCTGCCAGGTAGGCGGCCACGGCCTCGGTCACGTCCCGACCGTGCGGCTCCTTCAGGGCGCCGCCCAACACCTGGCCCTTGGCGTCGAGCAGGAGCAGGCCTTCCTGGGCGCCCTCGAGCCCCGCGAAGACGCGTGACTCCTCGAGCGGCGCGGCGGCGGCAGCGGGCGGCGCCAGCTCCTCGGCGGCGGCTGCGGCCGCGCGCGCCGGGCCGGACCCTCCCCCCTGCGCCAGCGCCAGCGCCTGGGCGACCCCGGGGTCGTCGGGCGCGTGCAGCCGGGCCGCCTCGAGGTGGGCGACGGCCTGGCCGACGTCGCCGACCTTGAAGTAGAGGAAGGCGAGGCCCTTCAGCGCCCCGACGTGGTTCGGCGCGATGCGCAGCGTCATGTCCCACTCGTCGAAGGCGCGCTCGTAGTCGCGCTTGTCGGCGAGGATACGCGCGTACAGGTCGTGCGCGTCCGCGAGGTGCGGATGCCGCTCGAGCCCGGTGAGCGCGACGCGGTGCGCCGCGTCGAACTGGCCCTTCAGGCGCAACAGCTCCCCCAGCCGCAGGAACACCAGGCTGTCCGGATCCTGGGCAAGCTGGGAGGAGAGGGTCTTGATCTCGTCAGCCATGAAGCCCCGCACCGGTGCCGCCGAGGGTCTGGGCCGCCGTTTTCGCGCGGCGCACGTCGTCGAGCTGCGCCAGCTCGGCCTCCGAGCGCGCGGCGAGCCGCTCCCACTGATCCCACTGCTCCACGGCTTCGGCGAAGCGCCCGGTGGCGACGAGCGCGTAGCCCAGGCAGCGGTGGGCCGCCACGAGCAGCGGGTCGAGCCGCAGTGCGCTCCGCAGCTCGTCCACCCCGGCGGCGGGGCGCCCGGCCGCGAGCTCGATCCGCCCGAGCAGCAGGTGCACGGCGGGATCATGCGGGTGCACGCCGGCCGCCTGCTCGGCGAGCGCGCGCGCCGGCTCGAGCTCCCGGCGCTCCAGCGCGTCCTCGGCCCGCGCCACGAGCTCGGCCAGGTCGGACGTGAGGGTGCTCCGCTCGCGCTTCACGGTGCCGGGGTCCACCAGCACCACGAGGCCCGCGCTCTCGAGCCCGAACAGGGTCTTCGCCACCTCGAAATCCGAGCGGCCCAGCTCCGCGGCGATGGTGCGCAGATCGCGCTGCCCGTCCACCATCGCCAGCATCTCCCACTCCGGGGGGAGCAGGTCGAGCTCGCCCTGCTCGCCCGCCGCCGGGGCGGCGAGCGTCGGGACGACGCCCAAATGCGGGATGCGGCCTTCGATCCGCGACCACTCGTCGATGCGGCGCGCCCCTTCCATGAGGAGCGCCTCGGTCGGGATGCGCACGGTCGCGTCCGTCGCCACGTCCGTGAGCGGGCCCTCGGTGAACGAGAAGTAGCCCTCCCGCCAGCTCATCATCTCGAACACGACCTCCTCGATCTGGAAGCGGACCTGGCGCTCCAGCTCGCGGGGGGTGATGGCGCCGAGCGCGACGAGGATCTCGCCGATGCGGCGCTTGTCGCCCTGGCGCTGCTGCATGTCGCGGCCGCGCTCCAAGTCGGCCTCGGTGATCTTGCCGGTGCGCAGCAGCAGGGCGCCGAGCGGGTGCGGGTTGGTGCGGATCTCCGCGAAGATGATGGTCCCGCCGTCGAAGTACACGGTGCCCGCGTTGTGACGCAGCTCGGACGTGACGCGCAGCACCCCCGTCTTACGGCTCAGGTCGAGCAGCTGGAAGACGTCGTGGATGCCGAGCTCGCGGAGCGGTCCCTCGATCGCCATGGGCTACGCCGCGTCCGACGTGAAGATGTGCTGCAGGTCGAGCGCGGTGCGCGCGTGCACGCGTGCACGCTGCGCGAACGGCCCGCTCGGGTCGAGCCGCGTGACCTTTTCCCACGCCTGCACGGCCTCGCCGTAGCGGTGCAGCCGGGCCAGCACCACGCCTAGCTGGAACAGCGCCTCGACCTGATCCGGGTCGAACTTGAGCGCGCGGCGAAACGCCTCGAGCGACTGCTCGTCGCGTTTGTCGTCGAGCAGCGCGCGCCCCAGCAGCAGCAGGGCCGCCAGGTCGTACGGGTCCTGCTCGAGCATCTCGGCGAGGCGCACCACGGCCGCCCGCGGGCGCCCGCTGCGGCGCAGCAGGTCGGCCAGCGCCAACGCCGCCTCGTTGAACGTGGGCAGCGCCTCGAGCGCGCGCTCGTACGCCGCCTGTGCGTCGGCCCATGCTTCCTTGTCTTCGTAGAGCCGGCCCAAGTCGAGCCACACCTGCACGTAGCCGCGGTCGAGCTCGAGCGCCGCCCGGTACGCCGCGAGCGCACCGCTCTTGTCGCCGATCTTCAGGGCCACGTCGCCCTGCAGCTTGCGGAGGTCGGCGCGGGCCGGCGCGCGGGCCTGGGCCTGCTGCAGCACGGTGAGCGCGCCCGCCGCGTCCCCCACCGCGGCCCGCCCCTTCGCCACCGCCACCAGCGCCTCGACGTCGTCCGGTGTGAGCGCCAGCAGCTGCTCGGCGAGCTCGTGCGCCTCCTCGGCGCGGGACCCGCCCAGCGCGAACAGCGCTTTTACCTCGCCGAGCAGCGCGTCGGCGCGCTGGGGGGCGAGCGCGCGCGCCTCACGGTAGCGATCCAGCGCCTCGCCGTGCAGGCCCCGCCGGGCGAAGATGTCCCCCAGCAGCACCGCCGCGTCGCCCCGGTCCGCCCCGCGCTGCACGGCGCGCACTGCCTCGGCGGCCGCGACGTCCATCAACCCCTTGCTCACGTAGTCGCGCGCCAGCGCGAGCGGGTCGTCGGCCGATTTCGCGACCGGCGCTTCGGCCGCGGGAGCGGGCGCGAGCTCCTGGAAGATGTTGTCGACCAGCCGCTGGTCGAACGCGAAGTCCTCGCCGATCGTCTCGGCCGTCACGTCCGCGGAGATCTCGGGCGCGATGCCGATCGTTGTGCGCTCGTATTGCAGGTCGATCGTGAGCGCGAATTTCTGTGAGACGTAGTACGGGTCGAGCTCGAGCGCCCGCTTGGTCGCGCGCAGCGCGCCGTCGAACTCGCCCAGGTTCGACAACGTGAAGCTGAGGTTGTAGTGCGCCCCGGCGTGCTCGGGGTCCGCTTCCACCGCGCGCACGAACGCGTTGCGCGCGTCCGGGAACCGCTTCAGCTCCACCAGCACGAGGCCGATGCCGTTCCAGGCGGCGGCCGAGGCCGGCTCGGTCTGCAGGACCTGGCGATACGCCTCGAGGGAGAGCTGGAAGCGGCGCAGCTGATACAGCAGCAGCGCGAGATTCAACCGCGCCGAGCTGAAGGCGTTCTGCAGCTGGAGGCCGGTGCGGAACGACTCGATCGCCGCTTCGGTGTCGCCCTGATGCGCCTGCAGCACGCCGAGGTTGTTCCACGCGAGCGTGTACTTCCGGTCGATCTCCACCGCCTGGCGGTAGGACGCGAGCGCGTCATCGGGGCGGCCGGCCTGGTGCAGCACGACGCCCCGCTCGTTCCACAGCTTGGGCGAGTCGGGGACCTCCCGGAGGAGCGTCTCGTACAGCTCGAGGGCGGCGGGGAAGTCGTGCTTAAGGAGGTGCAGCTCGGCCATGGCCTGCAGCGTGAGGCGGCGGTCTTCGCCGCGCTCGAGCGCCAGGCGGTACTCCCGCAGGGCCTCGTTGTAATACCCCTTCTGCCGGAACGCCAGGCCCAGGTTGTAATGCGCCAGCGCGTTGCCCTCGACGACCTGCGGCTCGGGCACCTGGCGCGCGCGCTGTTGCTGGCTCTTGCGCTCCGCGTTGTAGCGCTCGAGCGAGAGATTGGTCTGGGCCCGGGCGAGCGGCGGATTGAGCTGGATGGCGCGCTTCGACGCGGCGCGGGCGTCCTGATGGCGGCCCAGGTCGCCGAGCACGAACGCCATGAGATAGTGGGCGTTCGCGTTGTCGGGGTTCAGCTGCACGGCGCGCTCCAGCGCGGCGAGGGCGTCGGCGTTCAGGCCCCGGTTGTAATAGATCTCGCCCAGGTAGAACTGCACCACGCTCGAGTCGGGCTCGAGCTCACGGGCGCGCAAAAACCACTCGGTCGCGGCCTCGGGGCGCCCGCGGGCCTTCTCGGCGAGCCCCAGCTGGATGATGGCGGCGACGTCATCCGACTTCTGGGCGACGAGCTGCTCGAACTCGTCGATCGCGTCCTCGGATTGCCCCAGGATCGCGTAGGCGCGCCCCAGCTCCCAGCGGGCGTCGCGGTCGTCCGGCGCCTGGCGGAGCCGCTCCCGCAGCTGGGCGACGCGCTGATCGTAGTAACCCGTGTCGTGGTAGGCGATCTCGAGGTTGCGCTGGGCGACCTGCATCTTGGGGTCGAGCTCGAGCGCCCGCGTGAACGCGGCGATCGCGTCCTCGACGAGTCCCTTCTGGTAGTACAGGACGCCGAGGTTGTTGTGCGCGCCCGCGTCGGAGGGATCGATCCGGCGGGCGAAGGATCGGAGAACGGCGAGGTCGCGTTCCGAAAGCGCCGGCGCCGTCACGCGTCAGCTCAGGCGGATGGCGTCAAAGATGGCCTTGAGCGACGCCAGATCGGGGAGCAGCAGGAAGTGACCCCGTAGCCCCTCCGCCGAGTCGATGGTGAACTCGGTCTCGACGCAGAACACGAAATCGCGCTCGTGCCCGAAGTTCAGGTACGTGGTCGTGAGGACCGCGGCCGAGAGGTCCACCACGAGGCTCGGCACCGACGGGAGCAGCAGCATGCCCATGAAGTCGGACAGCGCGTTCATATAGGCGCCCGACAGGATGTTGCCCGCCTCCTTGAGGCACGATTGCTCCAGCGCGTCGAACACCGTGGTCGTCCCGGAGGGGCGGCGCAGCAGCATGTCGCACAGCTTGCGCCCCACGGTTTCGGGGAACAGCAGCAGCGTGCGGCCCGTGAGGTCGCCCAGCATGTGCATCAGCACGGCGGCCACCACCTCTTGCGGATCGCCCAGCAGGCCTGGGACCTCCTCGAGCCGCGAGATGTTGATCTGGGGGACGCTGATCATGATGCGGCGGTTGGTAAGCTGCGATAACGCCGTCGCCGCGTGTCCGGCGCCGATGTTGGCCACCTCGCGCAGGGCGTCGATCTGCAGCGCCTTCAGGTCCCGCACATCCTCCATCGCCCCTCCCTACACGAGCCCGGCGGCGTCCAGAATCAACGCCGGGACTCCGTCGCCCATGATGGTCGCCCCGCTGAACACGGGAAGCGTGCCCTGCGGCGCGTCGAATCCCTTCACCACGATCTCCTGCTGCCCCAACATCCCGTCCACCACGACGCCGGCGCGCCGGTCCCCCAGCTCGAGGACGATGATCGGCGCCCGAGCGGGCGCCCGGTCGCTCGTGACGCCGAGCAGCCGCCGCAGATGCACGAGCGGCACGACGTGGTCCCGCAGCACGATCGCCTCCCGGCCTTCCACCATGGTCGTCGTCACCGCGCCGAACTCGACCGTCTCGGCCACGTAGGTGAGCGGCAGGGCGTAGCGCTCCGGCCCGACGCTCGCCATGATGGCGCGCACGATCGCGAGCGTCACGGGAAGTCGCAGCACGAACGTCGTGCCCTTCCCCAGCTCGGAGCGGATTTCGATCGTACCGCCGAGCGCCCGGATGCGCGTCATGGCGACGTCGATCCCCACGCCCCGCCCCGACACGCTCGTCACCGCCTCCGCCGTCGAGAAGCCGGGACGGGCCAGCACCCGCAAGAGCTGCTCGTCGGTCAGCGCGTCGGCGTGCGCGTCCACCACTCCCTCGCGCTGCGCCCGCTCCAGGATCTTGCGCCGGTCGACGCCGCGGCCGTCGTCCGCGACGGTGATCGTGACGCTGGCGCGCTCGCGCTGCGCCGTCAGCACGACTTCGCCTTCGGGCGGCTTGCCGCGCCGCCGCCGCTCGGCCGGCGGCTCGATGCCGTGGTCCACGGCGTTGCGCAGCAGGTGCATGAGCGGATCGCCCAGCTCGTCCAGGATCGCCCGGTCGAGCTCGATCTCCTTGCCCTCGACCCGGAACGCCACCTGCTTGCCGAGCTCGCGCGCCACGTCGCGCACCAGCCGCGGAAACCGGTCGAACACCTGCCACACCGGCGTCATGCGCGCCTGGAGAATCTCCGCCTGCAGGTCGGACGAGAGGCGCGAGACCTGGATGGCGACGTCGTCGACCGCCGGATCGCGCCGCTCGGCCGCGAGTTGATTCAGTCGCCCCCGCACCGTGATCAGCTCACCGATCAGGTCCATGAGACCGTCCAGCCGCCGCAGGTCGACCCGGATGTGGCGGCTGGGGCCCCCCCCGACCGCGCCGGCGTCACCGGGTGTGGCGCCGGGCTCGGGCGCCGGTCCGCCCGCCTCGGCGCCTCCCACCGTCACATGCGCGACGTCGCCCGCCGCCTTGAGCGCGGCCTCGATCTGCTCCGCCGCGGCCGTCGCGTCGAGCCGGAAGCTGAACCGCCCGTCGAACTCGTCGGCCTCGAACGCGGTCACGGGCGGCGTGACCGCGTGGACCGCGCCCAGCGCCTGCGCCCGCTTCAGCACCAGCACGGCCCGGCCGCCTTTCAGCGGGGCCTCCGGGCGCAGCGTCACCTGCACCAGACGGCCCGCGGCTTCCGGCTCGGGCTCCGTCGGCTCGGGCGACGGCACGGGGCGCTCGCCGGGCCGAGCCGGCGCCATGCGCGCCGCCGCCTGCTCCAGATCGGCGACGATCGCGGCCACGTCGAGCTCGCGCTCCCGGCCGACCACCGACAGCTCGACGGCGCGCTCCAACGCGTCGCGCGCCCGAAACAGCAGCTGCAGCAGCTCGTCGGTCGCGGGGTGCGCGCCCCGGCGCTGCACGTCGAGCAGATTCTCCATCCGATGGGCGAGGTCGGTGACGCGGGCGTAGCCCATCGTCGCCGCCATCCCTTTCACCGTGTGCACGGCGCGGAACAGCCCGCTCACCGGCGTCAGGCCGGCGGGGTGCCGCTCCCACTCGAGCAGCAGCTGGTTGCAGGCGCTCAGGTGCTCCCGACTCTCTGCCAGGAACAGCTCGGCGTACTGCGACAGGTCCATGCTCAGCCCAGCACGCGCTGCACCGCTTCGAGCACGCGCGAGGGTTGGAACGGCTTCACGACGAAATCCTTCGCGCCCGCCTGGATCGCTTCCACCACCAGGGCCTGCTGCCCCATGGCGCTGCACATCAGGATTTTCGCGTCCGGATCGTGCTTCACGATCTCGCGCACGGCGTCGATCCCGCCCATGTCGGGCATCACGATGTCCATCGTGACGAGGTCGGGCCTGAGTTGCTTGTACTTCTCCACCGCCTGCGACCCGGTCTCGGCCTCACCCACGATCTCGAAGCCCGCCTGCGCCAGGATGTCCGAGATCATCGTCCGCATGAAAATGGCGTCGTCGCAGACGAGGACAGTGTGACTCACACACCCTCCCTAGGAAGACAAGATGGGGGTCAGAAGCGCGTCGGTGTCGAGAACCACGAAGAGTTGGCCGGCGCGTCGCCCGACGGCGCGCACCAGCGTCGGATCGACACCGGGGAGTGCCGCCCGGCGCTCGAGCGCGGCGGCGTCGGCCGCGAGGAGGTCGACGACTTCATCCACCGTGAAGCCCAGGACCTTCCTCCCCGCGCCGACCTCGAGGAGCACGGTGGTGCCGCCCTGGGTCCCGTTGGACGCGGGCGGCTCCGGCTGGCGCAGCGCCCGCCAACCCTCCACCACCGTCACGAGCGTGCCCCGCACGTTGACGAGACCGGCCACCGCCGGCGGCGCCCCGGGAATGCGGGTCGTCGCGAGCCGCGGCAGGATCTCGCGCACCCGCTCCGCCTCGGCGGCACACAGGAGCCCGCCCACGCGAAACACGAGCAGGCGAACGACCCCGGCGTCACTCATCCGATGCGAAGAAGCCAAGATACTGCAAGGGGTTGCGTTGAGCAAGCAAAGTCGCGTCCCCCGCTGCGCTGGCCAGCGCGGGCACCAAGTCGGCGGGCCATTCGGAGCGCACTGTCACCGGCGCCCCGGTAATCGGATGGTCGAACGCGAGGCGGGCGGCGTGCAGCAGCTGGCGGGGCGCGAGGGCTTCGATCTGCTCCGCCGCCCGCCGGTCCGAGGGCGTCACGCGTCGACTGCCACCGTGCGCGTACTCAGGATCGCCCACCACGGGGTGACCGACATACGCCAGGTGCACGCGAATCTGATGAGTACGCCCGGTGCCGAGCGTGAGACGCAACAGGTCGGTCTGGGCGAAGCGCGCCACGCGGGCGGCGTGCGTCACCGCGTGCCGACCACCCGCCAGCACGGTCATTCGCTTGCGGTCTTTGGGGTGGCGCGTGATCGGCGCCTCGATGTCGACGGGGCTGGTGGCGAGATGGCCCCAGATGAGGGCCGCGTACACGCGCTCCACCTTGCGCTGCTCGATCAGCCGCGCGAGCCGCTGGTGTGCGCGGTCGGTCTTCGCGACGAGCAGCAGCCCCGAGGTATCCCGGTCGAGCCGGTGCACGATCCCCGGACGCCCTTGCGTCGCGCCCTGCGAGAGCGCCGTGCCCCGCTCCACCAGGACGTTCACCAGCGTGTCGTCCCAGTGGCCGGGGCCGGGGTGTACCACGAGTCCGGCCGGCTTGTCGAGCACCGCGAGGTGCTCGTCCTCGAACACGAAGTTCAGCTCTCGCGGCGTGACAGCGGGGGCGTATGTGCGCGGCTGCTCCTCGGCGGGGAGCTCGACGCTCACCACGGCACCGCGCTCCAGCCGGGCCGAGGCCCGGAGCGGCGTACCGTCACGGGTGACGCGTTTGTCGGCGATGAGGCGGGCGGCTACCGTGCGGGACAGCGCGAGCTGATCGGCTACGAAGCGGTCGAGCCGCTCGGTTTCGGGGGCGACGACGCAGAACGTGATGGCGGCCATCAGGGCTCGGCCGCCCTGGCCTCCTTCGCCCGCTCCTGCGCCCGGCCCTCGAGCCAGAGAGAGACCGCCAGCGCGATCGCCCCCACCGTGATGGCGGAGTCGGCGACGTTGAAGGTGGGCCAGCGCGCGGTGCCGATCCCGACGTCGACGAAGTCGACGACGCCCTGAGCGCTGCGCAGTCGATCCACGACGTTGCCCACCGCGCCGGCGCACACCAGCGCGAGCGAGAAAATGCGGAACCGGTCGCCCGGCCGCGCCGAACGGACCATGGAACGGAGCACGAACAGCGCCGCGATGGCGAGCCCGAAGAAGATCCAGCGCGAATACGCGCCGAGGCACAGCCCGAACGCGGCGCACTGGTTGTAGACGAGGCGCAGCTGCACGTAATCACCCAGCACCGGCACGGGGAGATGGCGGGCCAGCAGTGATTCGGCGAGCAGCTTGGTGACCACGTCGGCGATCACCACCGCCGCGGCCGTCCCCCAAAAGAGCCGGCGGTCAGCGCCGCTTACCATCTTCCTCCTTCGCCTTGCACTTGATGCACAGCCGGGCGTGCGGCAGGGC
>QHTK01000020.1:0-15045 GCA_003220795.1 Gemmatimonadota bacterium
GGCGTTGCCTTCGGCGCCGAGCTTCATCAAGTAGATCCGCCCGCGCGGGGAGTCCATCTCCTCACGCCAGGTGAAGTACGTCGGGCAGGTGGGCAGACAGAAGCCACAATGCACACACTGGTCGATCAATGCCGCCGCGGGCGGGTGATGCTCGTCGAAGATCGATAGCGGCGACATCACAGGCCTCCCACGAACCGACCGGGGGAGAGGGTCCCTCCTGGGTCGAGTTGTTGCTTGACGCGTTGGAACAGCGGCAGCGCGTCGCCCGGAGAGCCCCACACGTCAAACCGCGCCTTCACGTCCTCCGAGCCGCGTAAGACCACGAGCGTGCCGCCCCGCCGTTCCGCCGCCGCCCGCAGCCGTTGCAACGCCGTGACCAGCGTGTCGGACGTGGCGCCTTCCAACCGGAAGTGCCCGACTCCCAGGCCCTGGACCACGGCACGCCAATCCAGGGACGGCGCGGTGCAGGCGTCTCGCAGCTCGGTGCAGAACGCTCGGACGTCGGTCGGCAGCGCGCTGAAGGTGCCTACGACCGCCGGGTCAGTCCCCTGCCACAGCTCCTCGCGGGTCCGCCACACGGCGGCAGGAGGATCGACGCGTGCCACATCGGCAGCGAGCCGCAGCAGCTCGTCCTGCTGCGAGTCCAGCCCCGCGCGCGTTCCCTCGAAGCCCACATCGAGCCCCGGCTCGGCCGATCGACCGGCCCGTACTTGCAGCGACACGAAAGCGAGCTGCGAGTGCTGAATGGCGAGCGCCAGCTCGCACAGCGGCTCCAGGCGCGGCGCGGTGAACGTGAGGGTACGCGTCTCGTGAGGGAGCGGATGCAGCCGGAACACCGCCTGCGTGATCACCGCCAGCGTTCCGAACGATCCGGTCGCGAGCTTCGGCAGGTCGTAGCCGGCCACGTTCTTCACCACTTTGCCGCCGCTCTTCGCCACGGTGCCGTCGGCCAGCACGAGCGTGACCCCGATGATCAAGTCGCGCAGCGCGCCGAATCGCGCGCGCAGCGGCCCGTTGTCGTTCGCGGCGAGGATCCCACCGATGGTCGCGCGCTCGGGCCAGAGCGGATCGCACGCGAGCCGCTGGCCGTGCTCGGCGAGGGCGTGCTGCAGCCGCGCGACCGTGCAGCCGGCCTCGACCGTCGCTGTCATGTCGCCCCAGGCATGCTCCAGCACGCGATCGAGCCGCACCGTGGAGAGCACCAGGTCGGCACGTCGCGGCGGCCGGCCCCAGTCGAGCTTCGTCCCGCCGCCGCGCGGAATCACGGCCAGACCGTCGCGGCTCGCGTCACGCAGCAGCGTCGCCACTTCGTCCACGCTGCCGGGCTCGACGACGCTCGCCATGGCCAAGCGTCAGAAGAGCTGCGCGATCCCCGCCGTCTCGAGCGGATGCGGCTGGTAGGGGCCCGTCTTTTCCGCGCACAAGCGGGGACGCGGGAACACCTTGGTGGGATTCGACAACCGCTCGGGATCGAAGGCGCAGCGCACCCGCTGCATGGTGTCGAGGTCCGGCTCGGCGAACATCACGGGCATGAACGCCTTCTTTTCCTCGCCGACGCCGTGCTCGCCGGTGATCGAGCCTCCAGCCTTGACGCACAGCTCGAGAATGCTGAACGCCAGCCGCTCGGCGCGCCCCTCCTGGCCCTCGATGCGCGCGTCGTACAGCACCAGGGGATGCAGATTGCCGTCGCCCGCGTGGAACACGTTGGCCACGCGCAGCCCGGCCTGCCCGCTCAACCGCTCGATCTCGCTCATCACTTCGGGCAGGGCCGTGCGCGGAATGACGCCGTCCTGCACGATGTAGTTGGGCGAGATCCGCCCCATGGCGGCGAAGGCGGCCTTGCGGCCTTTCCAGACCGCGGCGCGCTCCTCCTCCGACTGCGCCAGCCGGATCTCCCATGCGCCGCAGGAGGTACAAATCGCCCGCACCTGGACCATGAGAGCGGCCACCTCCGCGGCCGGCCCGTCGAGCTCGACCAGGAGCAGGCCGCCGCAGTCCGGATAGTTGGGGTGCACCGCCGCCTCGGCCGCCCGGATCGCCAGGTTGTCCATCATCTCGATCGCGGCCGGCAGGACGCCGGCGGCGATGATCCCGCTCACCGCCGCTCCTGCCTCGTTGGTCGAATGGAACGCCGCGAGCAGCGTCTGAATCAGGGCGGGTCGCCGCACCACGCGGAGAATCACTTTCGTCGCGATCCCGAGGGTGCCTTCGGACCCGACAAACACACCGCACAAATCGTATCCGGGTCGATCGAGCGTGGGGCCGCCCAGGTGCACGAGCGAGCCGTCCGGGAGCACCACCTCCAGACCGAGGACGTGCGTGGTGGTGAACCCGTACTTGAGGCAGTGGGCGCCCCCCGAATTCTCGGCGACGTTGCCCCCGATGGAGCACACCTGCTGCGAGGAAGGATCGGGGGCGTAGAAGTAGTGCGGCCAGACGGCCTGGGTCACGCTCAGGTTGAGCACGCCCGGCTCCACCACGACCCGGGCATTCGAGATGTCCACCTCGAGGATGCGATTCATCCGCGTCAGACTGATGACGATGCCGTGCTCGATCGGCAGGGCGCCGCCGGAGAGCCCTGTACCGGAGCCCCGCGCGACGAAGGGGATGCGCGCCTCGTGGCAGACGCGCACGACGGCCTGGACCTGCTCCGTCGAGGTGGGCAGGACGACGGCGGAAGGGAGCACGCGGAAGTTCGTGAGGCCGTCGCACTCATAGGTGCGCAACTGCTCCGGCTCGGTGAGCAGCCCGTCGCCGCCGACGATGGCCCGAAACCGGTCCAGAATGCGGGTATCCATCACTTCACGATCGTCAGCCCGTGCGGCACGGCGGCCGGGAAGACGTACGCGTACAGCAACACGATCAATCCGACGATCGCACCAAGCGCTATCGAATGCCAGAACACGTATCGGAAGATCATTCCTTCGTTGCCCACCTGGTTCGTCGCCGACGTCGCCACGGTGATCGATTGCGCGTCCACCATCTTGCCCATCACGCCGCCGGCCGAGTTGGCGGCGCACATCAGCACCGAGTCGAGCCTGAGCTGGTCCGCCGTGATCCGCTGCAGGCTGCCGAACAGCGCGTTGGACGAGGTGTCACTGCCGGTGAGCGCGACGCCCAGCCACCCGAGATACGTGCCGAAGAACGGGTACAGCCATCCGGTTCGCGTGAACGCCAGGCCGAGCACCGCATCGAGCCCCGAGTAGCGGGTGGTGAACCCCAGTCCCAGCATGAACGAAATCGCGATCACCGCCAGCCTCATGCGCTTCAGCGTGTACCAGAAGATCTTGGCGAGCTGGACGGGCCCTACGCCGAGCACGAGACCCGCGATGATCGCGGCGATGAAGCATCCCGTCCCCGTGGCCGACAGCCAATTGAAATCGTAGCGCGCCGCCTCGGGCGTCAGCTTGGTCACGACCGGAGCGGCGCGGGTCACCGCATTGTGCAGCAAGGGGACGTTCCAGATGGGCGTCGTGGCCTTGTTGATGGCGCCCTTGATCGCCGGCAGGCCCCACACGAGGACGGTGAGCGACAGGATCGCGAACGGCATCCAGGCTTTGGCGACCTGCCCGGCCGTGTGCTTGGGCGCTGTCGCGGGATTGCCTCTCGCCTGCCCCACCGGCGCCGCCGCCCGCTCGTCCTCGAAGCGCCAGATGCGCTTGGGCCGCCAGAACCGTAGGAAGACAACCGTCGCGAGCAACGAGACGACGCCGCCCGCGATGTCGACGAGGTTCGAGTCCACGTGATTGGACCAGAGATACTGCGTCAGGCTGAACGAGACCCCGACCACCAGAATGGCGGGCAGCACCTCGAACGTTTCGGCCCAGCCCACCATCGCCCGCACCAGCCAGAAGGGCACGATGAGACCCGTGATCGGCAGAATTCGGCCGATCATGGCGCTCAGGTCGGACTCCGGCAGGCCCGACACCGCCGCCAGTGTGTGCACGGGGGTCCCGATGGCGCCCCACGCCACCGGCGATGTGTTGGCGATGAGGTTGAGCGCCGCCGCGTGGAACGGCTTGAACCCGAGGCCGATCATGAAGGCCCCGGCGATCGCCACCGGCGCCCCGAACCCCGCCGCACCCTCGATGAACGCGCCGAAGCAGAACGCGACCAACAGGACCTGGAGCCGGCGGTCCGGCGTGATCCCCGCGACCGACTCCTTCATGATCTCGAACTGGCCGGTGTGGACGGAGATGTCGTACAGATAGACCGCCGCCAGCACGATCCAGGCGATCTTCACCACGCCGAACGCGACCCCGTACAGAAAGCTCATCCCCGCCAGCTGGACCGGCATCCCGAAGATCCCGACCGCGACGAGGACGGCCGTGGCGGCCCCGCCAATCGCACACCAGTGCGGCTTCACCCGCAGCCCCGCCAGCATGCCGAACAGCACGAGGATCGGCAACGCCGCGACGAGAGTGGAGAGGATCCAGCTGTGCAGCGGATCGTAGACCTGGGTCCAGGTCATGGCGCTCTCCTTTTTGTCGGTCGCTACTTCACCGTGAACCTCACCGTGTCGACGACGAGCGGCTTCAAGGGACGATGCTTCGAGTCCGCCACTACCGCGATTACCCGATGGGGACCGCGTTTCAGCGAGTCCAGGACGAACTCGGTCTGCCCGCGACCGAGGTGCAGTATCCCGGTCACGCCGCGTGGAATGGTGTCGTCGACCGGCGTCACATCGTGGTCCACGAACAGATGATGATGCCCCGTGCCGGGCCGCTCATCCGTGGCCGGGACGATCTCCACACCGGTAGCCTGAAGCGTGACCTTCACAGGTCCGCTCACCGTGGCGCCGTTGGCGGGCGTCGTGATCTTCACCTTCGCCGGCTTGCTCGCTTGTCCGTGCGTCACGCCGGGTAACAACGCCGCCGCGCCCAGCGCGAGCGCCAGCCTCGGAATCCAGAATCGCATGCTCCGCCTCCGTTGAAATCTCCCAGGGGATGTCTCGAGTGGGTGTAAACGACGGCGCCGGAACGAAACCGTCAAGGCTGGTCTTGCCCGAGCCGGACCGCCCACAGGACCGCGCGAATACGGGCGGCCGCATCGTGGCTGTGCCCGGCGACCCACACCGTGCCGTCGACCACTTCTGAAACCGCCGCGGCTGAGCTGTGCTCGCCCCCCAGCGTGCCCAGGTCCAGCATGCCCCCGTCCGGGGTGCGGAGAAATGCCCGGGTGACCGGGAGGCCGCGGGGGTCGGTCGCAGCGGTCTGGCTCACGCCCACGATGCAGCCGGCATCATTGATGTCGTTGGCGCAGCTCGTCCGCCCCCCGAGCGTCCCCAAGTCCACGGTGCCGAGCTGCTCCGTCCAGAGGAACGCGTGCCCGCTGCCGCCCACGATCGCGGTATGGTTGTTGATCGCGAGCGCCATGCTCGCGCTTGCCCCCAGGGTTCCAAGATCTCGCATGCCTTCGCCCACGGTCCAGAGGAAGGCGCGGGGCTGACCTCCAGGCGTCTCCGCGAAGCCCACCACCTCAGCGCGGTCGTTCACATCATGTGCGATGCTCGTCGCTCCACCCAACGTGCCGAGGTCGACCATGCGGCCCGGCTCGGGAATGAAGAAGGCGCGCTTCGCCGGAGCCCCGGCGACCCGGCTGTGCCCTACCGCCTGTCCCGGTCGATTGACGGCGAGCGCCTCGCTCTCGTTCCCGCCCAGCGTGCCGAGATCGACGCTCGTGCCCTCGGACAGGAGGTACGCGTGGAAGTCGCCGAAGCCCGTGTCCCCCCCGCCCACGATGTCGCCCACGTCGTTGATGTCGTTGGCCGAGGTGTTGACGCCGGTGAGGGGTTTCAGGTCCACGATTCCCAACCGCTCCTGCCAGCGGAACGCACGGGTCCGGCCCAGCGCGTCGCGGCTCGTGCCTACAGCGTGACCCAGCCGGTTCACCGCCTTGGCCTGGCTCACGGCGCCGCCCAGCGTGCCCAGCTCGTGAATCGAGACTACCGGCGGCCGAGCTGGGTGCTGGCCCACAATCCCGCCTCGACTGCGGCTTCCGCCGCGGGTCCCTCGAACCGGCGGACCAGGATCGCGGCGCGACCGTCCCGGTTGACCGCGACCATGTGGAGAATCGCGACCTGGCCCTCGGCGGGGCTGTACTTGAGTCGTAGCTGCGCCCCGCCGGCCTCCCCCGCCGAGCCGAGCCGAATCGTCGGCTGGGCGCGGCCGTTGTAGTCATCGACCCAGGCCTGCAGCACGTCCATCGCGTCCTTCTGACGTCCCTCGTCCGCCATATTCGCCCCCCTGTCCTAGGCGCGCGGCGCCTCACCCGGGTCGACGGTTTCGGTTCGAAGCTGGTTCACGATCGCGTCCGCCTGGCCGCTCTCCAGGAGCTGGTAGCGCGGCTCCCCTAGGAGGTCGCGGGCGATGGTCTGGGCGCAGTAGGCAGGGAGCCAGGCTGGATAATGACCGGGGGTGCCCCAGCCGCTCGTGTCGAACGCGGTGCGCCCATCCGTCACGCGCAGCAGGGCCATACATGCGTCCTTGGCGGCCGCCAGAGCGTCCCGGTCGAATTTCGCCGTGGCGAACAGGATTCCCGCCTCGACGTCCGCCTCCCCGAAACGATCCCGCAGCGACTCGATTTCGGCCCGGCCGACGGCCGCGTCCTGACGCCGGCAGGCGATCAGGACACGTCGGTGCCACGGCCCGCGGCTCACCGTGCCCTTCAGCTCCAGCAGATAGCCCCGCTCCGGCTCCGGCAGGGTCGCGCGCCGATGGACGCGCAGCTCGGACACGAGGAGCCCGACCTTGCGCAGCTCGCGCACGACGAGAATCTCGAAATGCTCCGGGGTGAGCTTCGGCAATTCCAGCATCGCTCGAGACGCTAGACGAAGAGCGGACGGGCCGCCAGACCCTCTCGAAAAATGGGGGTTGCGTCTCCCGAAGCGCCCGCCTATATCATCCGGCACGAGCGGACGGCTTAGACGCCTCGCGCACCCCACCCCACTCCAGAGCGCGGAGGATTCTATGCAGGTCAGTCGGCGTGACTTCTTGCGGCTCACCGCGAACGCCGGGGCGGGAACGGCCATCGGCGGACTGGTCGGGCTGGGTGCGACGCTGGCGCCGGCCACGGCGCGGGCGCAGGAGCTGCGGATCAAAGACGCGAAGACCACGCCGAGCATCTGTCCCTTCTGCTCGGTCGGGTGCGCCACCCTGATCCACACGGTCGACGGCAAGATCGTGAACATCGAAGGCGATCCGCGCAGCCCGCACAACGAGGGTACCCTCTGCCCCAAGGGCGCTGCGATCTACCAGCTCCACATGAATCCCAACCGGGCGACCAAGGTGCTGCACCGCAAGCCCGGGGCCAGCGACTGGGAAGTCGTGGAGCTCGAGTGGGCCATGGACCGCGTGGCCGAGCTGACCAAGAAGACGCGCGACGAGACGTTCATCGAAAAGCTCCCGAACGGGAAGCTCGTGAACATGACGCCGGCCATCTTCGCGCTCGGCGGCGCCACCTTGGACAACGAGTTCAACCACGTGTGCCAGAAATTCTGGCGCGGGCTCGGGGTCGTCGCCATCGAGAATCAGGCCAGGATATGACACAGCTCTAGCGTCCCCGGTCTGGGGACACGGTTCGGTCGGGGCGCGGCGACCCTGTATCCGCGCAACCTCGAGCACACCGACTGCTTCGTGATCATGGGCTCGAACATGGCGGAGTGCCATCCGGTGGCGTTCCGCTGGCCCATGAAAGCGAAGCTGAACGGGGCGAAGCTGATCCACGTCGACCCACGCTTCACCCGCACCAGCGCCGTCGCGGACCTGCACGTCCCGATCCGCGCCGGCTCGGACATCGCGTTCCTCGGCGGGCTGATCAATTACGTCATCAACTCGAAGCGGTGGAACTCGGACCCCTTCTTCAAGGAGTTCGCGGTCAACTACACCAACGCCGCGACGATCATCACCGACGACTTCAAAGACACGGAAGATCTGGAGGGCGTCTTCTCGGGGCTGGTGAAGTTCTCGGAGCCGCCGTTCTGGCCCTACAACGGGCTCGAGGGTCGCTACGACAACGCCACCTGGCAGTACAAGCGCACACCCAAGCCCGCCGCCCGCGTCGAAATCACCGTCACAACCGCAGCGACAGGGTCGACGACGAAGGATCTGATCGCCAAGCGCGCCGGCCCGCCGTTCGACGACCTGGTGCGGTCGCTCAAGCCCGGGCCCGCCGAAAAGGATCCGACGCTCGAGAACCCGCATTGCGTGTTCCAGATCCTGAAGCGGCACTTCGCCCGCTACACGCCGGAGATGGTGGAGCAGGTGTGCGGCTCCCCGAAGGAGAAGTTCATCAAGGTGGCGGAGATGCTGCTCGAGAACTCGGGCCGCGACCGCACCAGCGCTTTCGCCTACGCGGTCGCGTGGACGCAGCACACCTACGGCGTGCAGATGATCAGCTGCTGCGCGTTGCTCCAGCTGTTGCTCGGCAACATCGGCCGGCCCGGCGCCGGCGTGATGGCGCTGCGCGGTCATGCGGCGATCCAAGGCTCCACCGACGTGCCGACCCTGTACCACAGCATCCACGGGTACCTGAACGCCCCGTCGGCGCTCCGGCCGCACGAGACGCTGCGCGATTACATGGCGGCCGAGACGAACCCGACGAGCTACTACGGTAACCTGCCCAAGTTCCTCGTCTCGTACCTGAAGTCGATGTACGGCGCCGCCGCGACGGCGGAGAACGACTTCGGCTACGACTGGCACCCCAAGATCCTGGGCGACCACTCCCACATCGCCAGCTTCGCGGCCATGGCCGACGGGAAGGTGAAGGGGATGTGTTGCGTCGGGCAGAACCCCGCCACGTCGCTCAACGGCGGAGCGACACGGCAGGCGCTGCGCCAGCTCGATTGGCTCGTGGTGAAGGACAACTGGCTCACCGAGACGGCGACGCACTGGTACTTGGCGCCCGAGGTGAAGAGCGGCGAAGTGAAGATCGCGGACATTAAGACCGAGATCTTCTTCTTCCCCTCGACCCAGATCGCCGAATACGACGGCAGCTTCACGAACACGCAGCGCATGCTGCAGTGGCACTCCTTCGCGGCCAAGGCCCCGGGCGACTGCCGCACCGACAGCTGGTTCTACCACAACCTGGCGAAGCGGCTCAAGAAGGCGTACGCCGGCTCCAAGCTCCCGCGCGACCAGGGGTGGAACAACGTCTCGTGGGACTTCGACCCCGATGCGGGGGAGGAGGCGCTGTATCCGGGCGAGATCAGCGCGCGTAAAGTGCTGCGGGAGATCAACGGCTATCAGACGGCCGATCCGAAGCAGCATCTCAAAGGGTTCGCCGAGCTGAAAGACGACGGGTCGACGACCTGCGCGTCGTGGATCTACTGCGGCTGCTACCCGGCCTGGGACCAGAACCTCACGGCGCGGCGCGAGCCCGACCCGCCCGGCGTGCCGGGCGCGCACTTGAAGTGGGGCTGGGCGTGGCCCGCCAACCGCCGCGTCATGTACAACCGCGCCTCCGCCGACCTGAAGGGCAACCCCTGGAGCGAGCGCAAGCGCTGGATCTGGTGGGACCCGACGTTCGTGAACCCGCCCGATCCCAAGACCGGCAAGGCCGTGCCGCGCGGCAAGTGGGTGGGGTACGACGTGCCCGACTTCGGAGCGACCAAAGCCCCGGACGCGCAGCCCAAGCCCGACGGCATCGGCCTCGATGCCCTCTCCGGTACTCAGCCCTTCATTATGAGAGCAGACGGCAAGGGCTGGCTGTTCGTGCCGGCGGGCCTCGTGGACGGGCCGCTGCCGACGCATTACGAGCCACACGAGTCGCCGGTCCAGAACCCGCTGTACAAGCAGCAGACCAGTCCGGTGCACAAGGTGTGGGCGCCGGGCAAGCCGTACAACAAGCTCGCGGTGGTGGGCGACCCGAAGTTCCCGTACGTCATCAGCACGTACCGCCTCACCGAGCATTACCTGGCGGGCGCGATGAGCCGCTGGCTGCCGTGGCTCGCCGAGCTCCAACCCGAGCTCTTCATCGAGCTCGGCAAAGACCTGGCCAAGGAGAAGGGGATCAGGAATCTCGACTGGGTCGTGGTGTCGAGCCCGCGTGGCCACATTCGCGCCAAGGCGCTGGTCACCGATCGCATCGGTGTGATGCACATCGCCGGTAAGCGCATCCATCACGTCGGCATGCCGTGGCACTGGGGCTGGATGGGCTTGAGCACGGGTGACGTCGTCAACGACCTGACGGCCTGGGTCGGGGATCCCAACGTGTCGATCCACGAAGGCAAGGCGTTCGTCTGCAACGTGGAGAAGGCGTGATTATGGCCGAAGCCATGGGGTTCTTCACCGACACCACGGTTTGCATCGGCTGCAAGGCGTGCGAGGTCGCGTGCAAGGAATGGAACCAGTTGCCGGCCGAGAACGGCGGCATCCGGGAGCTCTCCGGGGACAGCTACGACAACACCCGCCGGCTGGACGGCATTCACTGGCGGCACGTCCGCTTCATCGAGCAGTTCAAAGGACCGTACGACGGCCGCTGGCTGATGATGAGCGACGTGTGCAAGCACTGCGTCCAGGCGGGGTGCCTGGAGGTATGTCCGACCGGCGCCATCATCCGCACCGAGTTCGACACGGTCGTGATCCAGTCCGACGTCTGCAACGGCTGCCGCGCCTGCATCGCCGCCTGCCCGTTCGGCGTCATCGACATCAACCCGGTGTCGGGCACGGCGCAGAAGTGCACGCTGTGCTATGACCGGCTCAAGGTGGGGCTCGAGCCGGCGTGCTCCAAGGCCTGCCCCACCGACTCGATCCAGTTCGGGACGATCACCGAGCTGCGGACGCGCGCAGAAAAGCGCGCCGACCAGCTCAAGGCGCAGGGCGTCAAGGCGGCGCTGTACGGCGCCGATTCCGACGGACCGCTCGGCGGGCTCAACTCGTTCTACCTATTGGTCGACGAGCCCGAGGTGTACGGGCTCCCTCGCAAGCCTCAACTGCCGACGCGTAACCTCGCCAAGAGCGCGGGGTTCTCGGTCCTGAGTGCCGGCGTGCTGGGTGTGCTCGCGCTCGTTGGACTGCGCAAGCGCCGGATGGACCAAGTGGGCGGCTCGGGAGGATCGAACTAATGTCCGATACCTTTTTCAGCGGGGCGCCGCACTGGACCTGGTTCATCATCCTGTACTTCTTCGTGGGAGGCATCGCCGGAGGCGCCTGCTTCCTCGCGGCCGTGTTGGACTGGTTCGGCGGGCCGGAAGACCGGCCTGTCGTCCGCACCGGTTACAACGTCGCCGCCGTCGGCGCGATTCTCTCCGGCGCGCTCCTGACGATCGACCTCGGACAACCGCTGCGTTTCTGGCACATGCTGTTCCAGTCCGCCAACTTCCCGGCGATCATGTTCAAGGGATGGTCGCCCATCTCCTTCGGCGCCTGGGCCATTCTCGTGTTCGGGTTCTTCTCGGTCCTGTCGGCGCTCGGGGGCATGGCGGAGGAGGGGCGACTGCAGAATCCGGCGCTCCGCGCGGTGGGCGGCGCCGTACGGGGCGGGAGCGGGCTCGCGAAAGTCGTCGGGGGCGTGGCGGGGCTGCTCGGTGTGTTCATCGCCGGCTACACGGGGGTCCTCCTCTCCGTGACGAACCGCCCCATCTGGGCGGACAGCCCGTGGCTGGGCGCCCTGTTCGTCGCGTCGGGCGCGTCCACCGGGGCCGCCGCGCTCATCCTGCTCGGACTGCGCCGCGGGGCGAGCGAGCAATCGCTGGCCCGAGTGTCGGCGTTCGACACCAAGGCCCTCGTCGTCGAATTGCTGGTGCTGGCGATCTTCATCGGCTCGCTCGGCTCGGTGAACCGCGTGTGGTTGAGCTTCTGGGGACTGGTGCTGCTGGTAGGCGTGGTCTGGCTCGGGATCCTCGCCCCGCTGCGGCTGCACCTCCAGCGGCGCCCAGTGGCCAGTGCCGCGAAGCTCGTGCTGCTCGGCGGCTTCCTGTTGCGACTGGCCACGATCTTCGCGTCCGAGGGAGTCGACCGCTACCGCGTCGCGGCGGGGATGTGACCGTGCTCGCCCGCCGCGGAACCGCCCTTTGGCTGCTGCTCGGCGCCGCGGCGTGCGCCAGCCCCGAGGCCACGCGGGCTCGCGGGGGCGGCCCCGGGGCCGACCCCGGCAACCACGACCGCCTCGCCCGGCTGCACGCGGGCGCGACGATGTACTACCGGACTCCCTGCCGCACCGTGAAAGTGCAATGCTCTGGCCCCTCGCCCGTCCCCGGCGCACGCGGAACGTAGCGGTCCAAGAGCGGCTGGCCCAGGCCCGCCGCGACAACCCCGAGGCAGAGGCGTGGCTCGGGCTGTTGGAGGCAGCGCTCGACGAAAGCGAGGATGGCGCCCGTTGGGAGGCCGCCCTGCCGTCGGTTGCGGCGGACCGCCCCGTCAAGGCGCCGTTGTTGTGTCGCGCTCAAGTGAGGGTGGACGGTCGGACGGTCCGCACCTGGGTGCGCCGCCTCCTCGACCTCGCTCCGCAAGTGAACGGCGGCAGGCGGGACATGGATGGGCTCGCCCTGCTCGCGGCGGCGGTGTGCCAGGACGACGCGCGCAGTGACGCGCTCGCCGCGGCCGCCGGCGCCGACGCGCAAGCGGTCCGCGTCGTGGGACAGATGGCGGCCGTGCCGCTGCTGCAGGCCTGTGCCCGCGGCCTCGCGTCGCAGATCCCGGCCAGCTGGTGGGAAGGGTACTGTCCGGTGTGCGGCGCCTGGCCCGTGGTGGCCGAGTACACGGGGCTCGAGCGCAAGCGTCAGCTGCGGTGTGGCCGCTGCGGCACCGGCTGGGCGATCCCGTTGCTGCGCTGCGTATTCTGTGACGAGATCCAGCACGACAACCTCGCCTACCTCGCGCCCGAGGAGGGCGAGCAGACGCGCCGGGTCGAGGTCTGCCAGACGTGCAAAGGATATCTGAAAGGGGTCACCACCGTACGCCCGAGCGCGGCGTGGTCGATCCTGATCGATGATCTGATGACGGTCCATTTAGACGTCGCGGCCCTGGAACGGGGATATCGGCGGCCGGAACGGCCGGGGTACGCGTTGGAGGCCCGGATTCAGGACGGTGGAGGATGGTGGCGGTTGTGGAGGCCCGCGTGACCGACCGCACCGGGGCCCGCCCCGCCGAGGTGTGCCGCGAGCTGCTCGCGGCACTCGAGGCGTCGGAGGGGAGGCGCCAGCGCCGCAAGCGCGACACCACGCCCGACGCGATCGGACTGGCGATCAAACTCGACCTGCTGCAACGGGCGATCGCGGCCGACCCGGAGCCGGACCAGTTCGAAGCGTGGCTGCAAGAGCAGTGCTTCGCGGCCGGCCCCGGCGAGGGTGGCGTGCGCGCGATGGCGCTGTCGATCTTCGAGGAATGGCGGCTGGCTCAGGAAGCCGACTCTTTTCGCGATTGGCTCGCGCGTGGTGCGCCGTCGGACGACGCCCCCAGCGGTCGGGCCGCGCGGTAGCGAGGGGGAGCCTATGAACGTCCGGTGGTGTGGCGCGTTGCTTGTGGTGGCAGCCTGCGGCGGCGGCGCCCGCCGGGCCGGGGCCCCGGCGGCCCCGGCGGCGGAGCTGCTGCGGCCGCTCCAGGTGCCAGAGACCCCGTCTCGTATCATCTACTCCCCGCCGGTAAACCTCGCCAAGCCGCCCGACACGACCGCGCACGGCCGGAAGCCTCGGAGCTAGCGCCCCGTCGGTGGCTGGCATCGAGATCCGGAACTTAAGGAAACAGTTCGGCGACCTGCACGCGGTCGATGGTGTGGACCTCTCGATCCGCGACGGAGAGTTCCTCGTGCTGCTCGGCTCTTCCGGCTCGGGGAAAACGACCCTGCTGCGGATGATCGCGGGGCTCGAACGGCCCACGGCGGGGGAGATTTCCATCGGGGGCGAGCGCGTGGACGGCGACGTCCCGCCCAGAGCCCGGGGGATCGCAATGGTGTTCCAAAGCTACGCGCTCTACCCCCACCGCACCGTCTTCCAGAACATCGCCTTCCCGCTCGAAGCCAGTCGGACGCCCCGCCAGCGGATCGAGGAGAAGGTGCGCTGGGCGGCGAACATGTTCGGCATCACGCGCTACCTCGACCGCTATCCGCGCCAGCTCTCGGGCGGGGAGCGCCAGCGGGTCGCGCTGTGCCGCGCGCTGGTGCGCGATCCCAAGGTGTTTCTGCTGGACGAGCCGCTGGCCAACCTCGACGCGAAGCTGCGCAATACCGCTCGCGACGACCTGAAGCGGTTCCAGCGGCAGATCCAGACGACGACCGTTTACGTGACGCACGACCAGGTGGAGGCGATGGGCTTGGGCGACCGGATCGTGGTGATGGAACACGGCAAGGTGCGGCAAGTGGGAACGCCCCAGGAAGTCTACGAGGATCCCGTGGACACGTTCGTGGCGACGTTCGTGGGCCAGCCGCCCATGAACCTGCTCCCCCTGCGCGACCCGTCGCTGCCCCCCGGCACACTCGTGGGGTTTCGACCCGAGCACCTGCTGCCGCGCAGCGTGTTCGCAGCGGGTGAAGACCTCGTCACGTTCCGCTTCGCCGTGCGGCGCGTCGAGTACCTGGGCTCGGATCGCTACGTGTACGGCGCCGTGATGGAGAGCGCCGCCCCCGACGCCACGATCATCGCCAAGCTGCCAGGCACCATCCCGCTCACCATTCCGGAGGGCGAGACCCACGAGTTCGCGGTGCCGCGACGCCTGCTGCGGTACTTCGACGCCGACACCGGCTTGAGACGACGACCGTGACCTCCCGACGCACGCTGGCCGACCGCGAGGACGTGCTGGGCAGTGTGATGCTCGCGCCGGCCCTCGGCTACGTGATCCTGCTCGTCGGCGTGCCCTTCGTCCTCGCGATCGCGCTGAGCTTCAGCAACGCGACCGCGGGCAGCCTCAGCTTTCAGTGGGCCGGTCTGGGCAACTATGTCGCGATACTGGGCGATTCGATCTTTCTCCGCGCCCTCCGGAACAGCGTGGTCGTGACCGTCGGCACCCAGGTACTCGTCATCATCCTTGCGACCGCCGCGGCTCAGGTGTTCCGCGCCACGTTCCGCGGCAAGCGCGTCGCCCGCTTCGTGCTGCTCCTGCCGTGGGCCGTGCC
>QHTK01000020.1:15228-20789 GCA_003220795.1 Gemmatimonadota bacterium
TCGATCCCGCAGGAGATCATGGAGGCGGCGATCGTGGACGGCGCCGGGTTCTGGCGACGGCTGCTCCAGATCGAGCTGCCGCTCTTGCTTCCGGTCGTCGCCGTCGCCGTCCTGTTCGGCGTGGTGTACACGGCGACCGACCTGGGCGTCGTGTACATCCTGACGGGCGGCGGACCGGCCAATACCACGCACGTGCTTCCCACCCTCGCGTTCCAGCGCGGCATCCTCGGCGCCGACCTCGGACAAGGCGCCGCGATCGCGGTGTTCCTGCTGCCGTTCCTGATCGTGGTCGCGGTCGCAATGCTGCGGATCGCCCGGCGCGCCGAAGTCGGAGGGGCGGGGGGGACGGGGGGGGCGCGATGAAGCGCGTGGCGCTGTACGCCGCGGCGCTCGCCTTCACCCTGTTCGCGGGGTTCCCGTTCTATTGGATGCTCGTCACCACGTTCAAGCAGAACCGGGACCTGTACGTCGGCGCGTCAGATGTGAGCCACATCCCGTGGATTTTCAACGACCCGCCGACCCTCGAGCACGTGAAGCTGCTGTTCGGCCAGACCGAATTTCCCCGCTGGGTCGTGAACACGCTGCTCGTGGTCGCGGCGGTCGTGGTCATCACGGTCGCGGTGGCGGTCCCGGCGGGGTACAGCCTGGCCCGCCTCGCGGGCCGGTGGGGCGAGCGCCTGGGAATGGGGATTTTCTTCACCTATCTCATTCCTCCCACCCTGCTCTTCGTGCCGTTCGCGCGGCTCGTCTCGCTGCTCGGGCTCCAGGACTCGCTCGCGGCCCTGATCCTCATCTATCCCACCATGACGATCCCGTTCTGCACCTGGCTCGTCATGGGGTTTCTCCGCTCGGTCCCGTGGGACATCGAGGAGCAGGCGATGATCGATGGGTACAGCCGCCTCGCTGTGATCGTAAAAGTGGCGCCCCGCCTCATTGTTCCGGGGATCTTGACGGTGATCGTGTTCACCTTCACGCTGGTGCTGCAGGAATTCGTCTACGCCCTTACGTTCATCAGCTCGGTAGACAAGATGACGGTGAGCCTGGGAGTTCCGATCGCGCTGGTGCGCGGCGACGTGTACCACTGGGGGGCGCTCATGGCGGCGGCGCTGTTCACCAGCATCCCGCTCGCCATCGTCTATAACGTGTTCATCGACCGCTTCATTCAAGGGTTCACGATGGGAGCGGTCAAGGGATAACACGTCGTACCCACCTTCTCACACGAGGGGGATGTCATGAGAAAGGGAATGGCATCGTTCTTCGCAGGCGTGATCTTCTTGGGAGGGGTGCGCGCCGCTCCCGCCCAGCAGCCGACCGGACAGGTGGTCAGGCTGGGAGAGGGCGAGACGCTCACCATCAGCGGGTTCATCAACGCGACCTTGTACAACGACCGCGGGCGGTTCGCGTCATTCGGGCAAGGCCAAAACTCGGAGTTTTCAGTGCAGAACCAGGTCGGGGCCGACCAGTCCTTCACCGATGGCGACTTCCGCAACACACGCCTGCGGTTCGACTTCGCCGCCCAGCCGGTCCTCGGCAAGTGGGCGCCCAAGGCGACTGTCGAGGTTGATTTCTTCGGGGCGTTCAACGGGTCGCCCCCGTTCGGGGACGAGCAGCCGCAGATGCGCGGCCGCGTCATTTACGCCGATCTGACGAACGGTCGTACTACGGTGCGGATCGGACAGGATTGGTCGCCCAGTTTCGCCGAAACGCCCGTGTCGCTGACGCACATCGCGTTTCCCCTGGGCTACGGAGCGTCGGGCAAGATCGGTTGGCGATTCCCCGGCGTCTTTCTCTTCCAGGACCTAAGCGCGACCGGAGCGCCGCTCACCGTGCAACTCCAGCTCGCAGCGATGAAGGGCTCCGGACCGATCGCCCCCGGAAACGCACGGGACACAGCCGCAGTGATCGGCACCGGCGAAGCCTCCGGGCTGCCCCAGCTCGAGGCAAAGCTCAACGTCGCCAAACGGTCCGCGAAGCTGAGCTGGAGCGCCTATGTCGTCGGCCATATCGACTGGAAGGACACGAGCGGCACGGGCGTCACCGGGTCGAACATGACCGGGACCGTGTTTGAGGCGGGCGGCAGCATCGCCCCGGGGCATCTCACCGTGCACGGGAACTTCTACTACGGCAAGGCGGTCGGACAGCTGTTCGCCCACATCACACAGAGCGCGCCGGCGCAGGGCGACATCCGCGGCTGGGGGGCGTGGGCGCAAGCGGGCTACGACTTCACGCCGCACTGGAGCTTCTGGGGGTTCTACGGTATGGACCAGCCGGACTACGCCCGGTTCGCGCTCGACCACCCGACAGTCGTTGGGGGTCTTCCCCGCCAGTTGAGTCACGTCGGCGACGCCCTGCTGCGCTTCCGCGCAGGCCGTTACGCGCTCGGGCTCGAGTACTACCGGTCAGTGACCCGCTGGAACACCGGTCCGACCAGCGCCGACCAGTACGCCCTCAGCGTGCTGTACACCCTGTGAGAGGTTTCAGGGGTCGGGTGTCGGGGGTCGGGGGGCATGACACCGGGCACCCGACACCTGACACCGCTTCTGCGAGCAATTGGAGGCACTTCAATGACCAAGCGTAAGAGAATCGATCGGCGCGAGTTCGTCACGACGGCGACCGGTGCGGCCGCGGCCGTCGCCTTCGGTCCGACCATCCGGATCAGGCGCCGGCAGAAGACGCTCAAGATCCTCCAGTGGAGCCACTTCGTTCCTTCGTACGACGTGTGGTTCGACAAATACGCCAAGGACTGGGGCACGGCCAAGGGAATCGACGTCGCCGTCGACCATATCTCCCTCGCCGACCTGGGGACGCGCGCCAACGCCGAGGTCGCGGCCCAGCAGGGGCACGACCTGTTCCAGTTCCTCTCGCCCCCCGGCGCGTTCGAGCCCCAGGTGCTCGACATGGCGGACGTGGTGCAGCAGGCGGAGCGCCAGAACGGGCCGATCCTCGACCTGTGCAGGCGCAGCACGTACAACCCGGTGACGCGCAAGTGGTTCGGCTTCAGCGACAACTACGTGCCCGACCCCGGCGACTACCTGAAGAGCTACTGGACCGAGATTGGCATGCCCGACGGCCCGGTGACGTGGGAAGATCTCGTCAAGGCGGCGCCGCTCATCAAGGGAAAGCATCCCGAGATCCAGATCCCGATCGGCATCGGGATGTCGCAGGAGCTCGACTCCAACATGGCGGCGCGCGCCATGCTGTGGTCGTTCGACGGATCGATCCAGGACGCGAACGAGAACGTGGTCTTGGGGTCGGACCATGCGCTGGAGGCGCTGGAGTTCGGGGTGCGCCTCTTCAAGGCCGGAATGAACCCATCGGTCATGAGCTGGAACGCCGCGTCGAACAATCAGGCGTTGAACGCACGACAGACGGGCTACATCCTCAACTCGATCTCCGCCTACCGCACGGCGCAGGACAACAAGCTCCCGGTGGCGGACGACACGTTCTTCGTGCCGGCGCTCAAGGGGCCGCGCGGCACAGGATGGGCGAGCGAGCACGTGATGGGGATCTACGTGATCTGGAAGTTCGCCCAGAGCCCGGACGTCGCCAAGCAGTTCCTGCTCGACCTGATCGGCCACTACCGCGACGCCGTCCTGGGGAGCAAGCTGTACAACTTCCCGTCGTTCACCGGGTCCGTCGCGGACCCCGGCGTGCCCGTGGCGCAGAAGCCTGCTTCGGGCAACAAATGGCTGGAGCAGGTGACGTCGAACGATCCCTTCGGCTCGAACCCGCCCTCCAAGCTCAAGCCGATCAGTACCGCCTTGCAGTGGGCCACGAACATCGGGCACCCGGGACCGGCGAACCCGGCCGAGAGCGAGGTGTTCGACACCTTCGTCCTCCCCACCATGTTCGCCAACGCGGCGACGGGCCGCATGACCGCCAGGCAGGCGCTGAACGACGCGCACCAGCAGGTGAAGAAGATCTTCGAGAAGTGGCGCGGCAGAGGACTGGTCGCCGGCGGCTCGGGTGACAAGTAACCCGATGACGGCGGCCGCGGCCCCCGCCACCCGCGCCCCGCCACTCGCGGCGCACCTGCCCTGGTACGTCGCCGCGACGCTCGTCGCGGCGACGAGCGCGAAGGTGGGCATCATCTGGGACATCTCCTGGCACCGCTCGATCGGTCGCGACACCTTCTGGACCCCCGCGCACGCGGCCATCTACCTGGGCGGCGTGCTCGCGGGACTGGCGTGCGGCTGGCTCGTGCTCCGGACGAGCTTCACGGGCACGGCCGAGCAGCGGGCGGCCACCGTCGGGTTCTGGGGCTTCCGCGGCCCGCTGGGCGCCTGGGTGTGCATCTGGGGCGCCTTCGCGATGATCACGTCGGCCCCGTTCGACAACTGGTGGCACAACGCGTACGGCCTCGACGTCAAGGTCCTGTCGCCTCCGCACGTGATTCTCGCGCTCGGGATCTGGGCGATTCAGCTCGGGAGTTTCTTCCTCGTGCTCTCGCTGCAGAACCGCAGCCCGGCAGAGCGGGCCCCACGACTGTATGGCCTGCTCGCCGCCTACGTGATTGGCATTCTGCTGCAGAACGCCGCGACCATCGGAATCGAGCAGATCGGCTTCCCCAACGTCGCCCACAACGCCGTCTACTACGAGGTGGCGGCCGGTGTCGTCCCCATCCTGCTCGTCGCGGGGGGGCGGGCGGTCCGGCTCCGCTGGCCCGCGACGACCGCCGCCCTCGTCTATATGGCCTTCTCGCTCGTCATGATCTGGATCCTGCAGCTCGCGCCCGCGACTCCGAAGCTCGCGCCGGTCTTCAATCCGGTGACGCACATGGTGCCGCCGCCGTTCCCGTTGTTGCTCGTGATCCCGGCGGTGGCGATCGACCTGGTGATGCGACGCGTTGGCCCGGGTCGCGACTGGCTGCTGTCCGCCCTGGTCGGGCTCGCCTTCCTCGCGGTGTTCTTCGTGACGCAATGGTTCTTCACCGAGTTCCTGCTCAGTCCGCACAGCCACAACTTTCTGTTCGGCGTGGACCACTGGGACTATTCGAGCCGCCCCGGGCCATGGCGCTACCGCTTCTGGCGCGCTGAGACCGACCCAGTGACGCCGCGGGCGCTCGTGATCGCCGCACTGCTCGCCGTGCTCTCCGCGCGGCTCGGCCTCGGGTGGGGGAACTGGATGGCCAGGCTGCGGCGATGAAGGTTCGCGGGCTCAGGCTGGGTGCGCTCGTGGGGATCGCGCTCGTCGCCTCGGCACACGTGGGGAGCCCGGACACCTACTTCGAAGGCGCCGCGGGCGCGTACCCCGTGCGGGTGATCGTACGGAATCCCGGAGTCGTCCCTGGACTCGCCCAGATCACCGTCCGCCTGCTCGCCCCGCGTGCGATCCAGCGCGTGCTCGTGCTGCCCGTCTACTGGGACCCGCGGACCGCGGCCCCGCCACCTCCCGACGTGGCGGCACCGGTCCCCGGCGACTCGACTCTCTATAGCGCAGCCCTGTGGCTCATGAGCGCCGGCTCCTACAGCGTGCGGGTGACCGTCGAGGGAGACGCGGGGACGGGTACGACGCTCGTCCCCGTCATGGCCGTGGCGACCCGGCGACTCGCGCTCGAGAAG
>QHTK01000021.1 GCA_003220795.1 Gemmatimonadota bacterium
CGATGGGCTATCCCGGGAGCCGCCGGGACTTCATCGGGACCGGGTTCAACGACCGCGCGAACCACGCGATGCTGTTGCGAGAGCTCGAGACAACGATCCCGGAGGCGGCGCGCTACGGCGTCCCGAACGTCATCGCGATGTTCGGCAACCGCCGCGGCAAGAGCGACGCCGAGGGGATCGACAACTGCGTCGCCGGCCTGAACCAAATCAAGGCGCTGGCCGAGGCGCAGGGCGTGACGGTGTGTCTCGAGCTCCTGAACAGCAAGGTGGACCACGCGGATTACCAGGGAGACCACACGGCGTTCGGCGTCGCCGTCATGAAGGCGGTCAATTCGCCGCGCATCAAGTTGCTGTACGACATCTACCACATGCAGATCATGGAAGGCGACGTGATCCGCACGATCCGCACCAACCGGGACTACATCGCCCACTTCCATACCGGGGGCGTGCCCGGCCGCCACGAGCTGGACGGCACGCAGGAGCTCAACTGGCACGCCATCGCGGCGGCCATCGCCGACACGGGCTTCCAGGGTTTCGTAGCGCACGAGTTCACTCCCACTCGCGATCCGCTCACGTCGCTCTCCGAGGCGGTCGCGGCCTTCACCGTCTGAAAGGCAGGCGCCCGCATGACGCTGGTCCGGCAAGCGAAACAGTACGACGTGTGCATCGTGGGCTCTGGCGCCGGCGGGGGCATGGCCGCCTACGCGCTCACCCAGGCGGGAGCGGACGTGATCGTGCTCGAAGCGGGGATCCCGTGGGACAACGCCCGGGACTCCGCGATGCTGACGTGGCCCTACGAGTCGCCGCGGCGCGGCAAGTCCACCAAGGAACGGCCGTTCGGCGAGTTCGACGCGTGCATCGGTGGCTGGGAAATCGCCGGCGAGCCGTACACCAAGGCGGCCGGCACCGAGTTCAACTGGTGGCGCGCCCGCATGGTGGGCGGCCGCACCAATCACTGGGGCCGCATCTCGCTGCGCTTCGGACCCTACGACTTCAAGCGCAAGAGTCGGGACGGGCTGGGCGACGACTGGCCGATCTCTTACGAGGACGTGGCGCCCTACTATGACAAGATCGACCGGCTGATCGGGATCTTTGGCAGCAAGGAGAACCTCCCGAACGAGCCCAACGGCGTGTTCCTCCCGCCCCCCATGCCGCGCTGTCACGAGCTCCTGGTCAAACAGGCGGCCGACAAGCTCCACGTCACCTGCATTCCCGCGCGCCTCTCGATCCTCACGCGGCCCTTGAACGGCCGGGCCGCGTGTCACTACTGCGGCCAATGCAACCGCGGCTGCCGCGTGAACGCGAACTTCACCTCCACCAACGTGCTGATCGCCCCGGCGCTCGCGACGGGCAAGCTCACCCTCGTGACCAACGCCATGGCGCGCGAGGTAACGCTGGACCAGAACGGCCGGGCGTCGGGCGTGGTGTACGTCGACAAGACGACCGGCATGGACCAGCACGTGCGCGCCAGGGTGGTCGTGCTGGCCGCCAGCGCCTTCGAGTCCGTTCGGCTGCTGTTCAACTCCCGGTCGGCACGGTTCCCGAACGGCCTGGCGAACTCGAGCGGCACAGTCGGCAAATACATCACCGACACGACCGGCACGGACGTCGGAGGATTCATCCCCAAGATGATGGACCACGTGCCGCACAACCACGACGGCGTGGGCGGCATGCACCTCTACATGCCGTGGTGGCTGGAGAACGCGAAGCTCGGTTTCCCGCGCGGCTACCACATCGAGGTGTGGGGCGGGGCCCACGCACCCGGCTACGGCTTCATGGGCGGGATCCACCGCTATCCCCCGGGCGGCGGCTACGGCAAGCAGCTCAAGGACGACTACCGCCGTTATTACGGCGCCACCATCGGCTTCTCTGGACGCGGCGAGATGATCCCGAATGACGACACCTACTGCGAGCTCGACCCGCGCATGGTGGACCGGTGGGGCATCCCCGTGCTGCGCTTCCACTGGAAGTGGTCGGACCACGAATACAAGCAGGTGAGGCACATGCAGGAGACGTTCCGCGCCCTCATCGCGGAGATGGGCGGCGAGGTGTTCTCGCCCATGCCCAGCGCGGAGCGGGGCTACGGCATTGCGGCGGGCGGCACCATCATCCACGAGCTCGGCGGCACGCGCATGGGGGCCGACGCGAAGACGTCGGTGCTCAACCGCTGGTGCCAGGCCCACGACTGCAAGAACCTGTTCGTGACCGACGGCGGGCCGTTCGTATCGCAGGCGGACAAGAACCCGACCTGGACGATTCTCGCCCTGTCGCTGCGGACGAGCGAGTACATCGCAGACCAGATGAAGAAGGGAGCGCTCGGATGAAGCGTCGCGACGCCGTTCACCTCCTCGCCGTTGCCCCGCTCGCGGCGGCGTTCCGCTGGACTCCGGAATCGGTGCGCGACGCGTCGACGCTGGCGCGCCAGGCGCTCACGCGCGGCACGCCCTACGAGCCGAAGAACTTCACGCCCCGCGAATGGGAGACCGTGCGCCTCCTCGTCGATCTCATCATCCCCAAGGACGAGCGCTCGGGGAGCGCCACCGACGCCGGCGTCCCCGAGTTCATGGACTTCATGCTGGGCGACGATCCGGACCTGCAGACGCCGATTCGCGGGGGCCTGGCCTGGCTCGATCACGAGTGCGACGACCGCTTCGGCAAGACCTTCCTCACCTGTACCGACGCCGACCGCACCGCGCTGCTGAACGATATCGCATGGCCTAAGAAGGCGAAGCCCGAGTACGCGGCGGGCGTCGCCTTCTTCAACAGCTTCCGCGATCTCACGGCTTCGGGATTCTACTCGAGCAAGCTGGGCGTGCAGGACCTGCGCTACATCGGCAACACGTTCGTCGCCGAGTGGAAGGGCTGCCCGCCGGAGGCGCTCGCGAAGCTGGGCGTCACGTACGCGGGATAAGGCCGGGGAAGGGGGAAGGGTGATGCCTGTCAAGCGCCTCGGCGTCGGCTTCATCGGGAGCGGCTTCAACTCGCGGTTCCACCTGCACGCCTTCCGGGCGGTGCGCGACGCGGACGTGCGCGGGGTCTGGAGCCCGACGAAGCAGCACGCTGAGGAGACCGCCGCCCTGGCGCGCCACTTGGACCTCGGTCAGACGAACGCCTACCGCTCCATTGCCGAGATGGTGGCGGATCCGGCGATCGACGCCCTGTGGCTGTGCGGCCGGAACGACGCCCGCATCGAAAACATGGAGGAGATCACCGATGCGGTGGTGCGCGGCACAGGCGAGCTCAAGGGGATCGCGTGCGAGAAACCGCTCGCCCGCAACCTCGCCGAGGCGCAGCGGGTCGTGGAGCTCGTGACGCACGCCGGTGTCGCCCACGGCTACCTCGAGAACCAGGCGTTCACGCCGGCCGTTACGCACGGACGGGCCATTATCTGGAGCCGGGGCGCGGCGCTCACCGGGCGACCCTACCTCGCGCGCGCGGCCGAGGAGCACAGCGGGCCCCACATGCCCTGGTTCTGGCAGGGCGCGCTGCAGGGCGGTGGCGTGCTGAACGACATGATGTGCCATTCGGCGTTGCTGGTGCGCCACCTGCTGACCCAGCCGGGGGCGCCGCTCTCGACGGTCCGCCCGGTGCGGGTGACGGGGCACATCGCGAGCCTCAAATGGACACGCCCCGAGTACGCGAAGCGGCTGCAGCAACTGATGGGCAACGAGGTGGACTATGCTAAGCGGCCCTCGGAGGACTTCGCCAGCGTCATGATCGAGTTCGAGACGGACGACGGCGCGACCGTGCTGGGTGAGGCGACCACGTCATGGAGCTTCGTGGGCGCGGGCCTGCGCCTCTCGGCCGAGCTGCTGGGTCCCGAGTACTCGATGTCGTGGAACACCCTGGACAGCCCGCTCAAGCTGTTCTTCAGCCGCGAGGTGCAGGGCAAGGCCAGTGAGGACCTGGTCGAGAAGCAGAACGCCGAGATCGGCCTGATGCCCGTGGTGGCGAGCGAGCCGGCGGCTTACGGCTACGAAGCCGAGGACCGGCACTTCGTGAGAGTGTTCCTGGGATGCGAGCAGCCCGAGCTGACCTTCGACGACGGCGTCGAGGTGGTGAAGCTGCTGATGACGGCCTACATGAGCGCCGAGCAGGGGAAGACGCTCGAGTTCCCCCCCAAAGGACTGGAGACATTCGTGCCTGCCGTCGCCAAGGGAACATGGAAACCATGAACCAATTGCGGCAGTTGGCGCTCCTGGCGCTGATTTGCAGTCCCCTGCGCTCGCCGGCGCAGCAGTGGCCGGTGCACTCTCTGGACCGCCCCCGTCCTCCGGTCGTCGACCCGGGCCCCGAGCGCCCGCCGGTGCCGCCACCTGCCGACGCGATCGTGCTGTTCGACGGCAAAGACCTCGGGGCTTGGCAGTCCCAGGACAGCACGCCCGCGAAGTGGGTGGTGCGAAACGGGTACGTCGAGGTCGCGCCGCATACCGGGGTGATCATGACGAAACGCGGCTTCGGCGACTTCCAGCTGCACGTCGAGTGGGCGGCGCCCACGCCACCCAAAGGCGAGAGCCAGGAGCGCGGCAACAGCGGCGTTTTCCTGATGGGCCACTACGAGATCCAGGTGCTCGACTCCTACCACAACGACACCTACGCCGACGGTCAGGCCGCGGCGGTGTACGGGCAGATGCCCCCGCTCGTCAACGCCTGCCGTCCCCCCGGCCAGTGGCAGACGTACGACATCGTATTTCACCGGCCGCACTTCGCGGCCGACGGCTCGGTGCGGGACTCCGCCCGGGTCACGGTCTTCCACAACGGCGTCCTGGTGCAGGACAATACGGCCATCACCGGCTGGACGGTGCACGGCAGCCGGGCTCACTACCAGCCGCACCCGGACAAGCTGCCGCTCGTGCTGCAGGATCACGGCAATCCGGTCCGCTACCGCGACATCTGGGTGCGCGAGCTCGGCACCTCGCCCTGACAGGACGGCCCTCATGCGAATACGCGTTTGCCTCGGTCTCGCTCTGCTGCTCCCGCTCGGCCCCCTCGCACGGGCCCAGTCGCCCCCGGCCGCCCGCGTCGTTCCCAAGATCGATACCCTGCACGGCGAGGTGCGGGAGGACGACTACTTCTGGCTCCGCGACAAGAAGAACCCGGAGGTGCTCGCGTACCTCGAGGCGGAGAACGCCTACACGGCGGCCGCCATGCAGCACACGGAGCCGCTGCAGGAGCAGCTGTACCGCGAGATGCTGGGCCGGATCAAGGAGACGGACCTCACGGTGCCGTACCGCAACCATGGTTTTTGGTACTACAACCGCACCGAAGAGGGGAAGCCGTACCCGATCTATTGTCGCAAGAAGGGCAGCCTCGACGCGCCCGAGGACGTGATCCTCGATCAGAACGCGCTGGCGCAGGGGAAGCGCTTCCACGCCCTGGGCGGCTTCGACGTCAGTCCCGACGGCAGCCGCCTCCTGTATCTCGAGGACACCACGGCGTTCCGCGAGTATACGCTGTACGTGAAGGACCTGGGCTCGGGTCGGCTGACCGACTCGATCCCGGGCGTGTGGAACGGGACCGCCTGGGCGGATGACAACCGCACGTTCTTCTACCTGACGGCCGACTCGGCCAAACGCGGCAACGCCGTGTGGCGGCACGTGACCGAAACTCCCCGGGCGCAGGACGTCAAGGTGTTCCAGGAGGACAACGTCCTCGAGAACGTGACGGTGTTCCGCTCGCGCAGCGGCAAGTACGTGCTCATCCCGGCCGACGGGTTTACGTCCTCCGAGTGGCGCTTGATCCCGACCGCGACGCCGGCGGCCGAGCCCCGCGTCATCGCCGCGCGCCGGCCCAATATCGAGTACAGCGTGGAGCCCGCCAACGGCTTTCTCTTGATCTATACCAACGACCACGCGCCCAACTTCCGGATCGCGCGGGCGCCCGAATCGGACCCCGGGCCCGCGCACTGGACCGACTGGCTGCCGCACCGCGACTCGGTGTTCGTGGAGAACCTCGACGCCTTCAAGGACTTCGTCGTGGTGAGCGAGCGCTCGGGCGGGCTGCGCCGGCTGCGCGTGACGGATCTCCGGACCAACCGCTCGCACTACGTGACGTTCCCCGAGGTCGCGTATGGTGTTTTTCCCGCGGGCAACCCCGAGTTCGACACCGGCACGTTCCGGTTCTCCTACTCGTCGCTCGTGACGCCGAGCTCGGTATACGACTACGACCTGCGCAGCCGCGCGCGCGTGCTCAAGAAGCGGCAGGAGATTCCGAGCGGCTACGACGGGGGTCAGTACGAAGTGCGCCGCCTCATGGCCCCGGCGCGGGACGGCGAGCGGGTCCCCGTGTCGGTGCTGTTGCGGCGCGGCACGCCGCTCGACGGCAGCCGCCCGCTGCTGCTCTACGCCTACGGCTCGTACGGGGCGACGATCGAGCCGACGTTCAACTCGAACGTCCTGAGTCTCGTGGATCGCGGCTTCATCTACGCGATCGCCCACATCCGCGGCGGGCAGGAGATGGGACGCCGCTGGTACGACGACGGCAAAATGATGCACAAGCTGAACACGTTCCGGGACTACATCGACGTGGGCGAGGAACTCGTGCGCCTCAAGTACACGAGCCGCGACCGCCTGGTGGCGAACGGCGGGAGCGCGGGGGGCCTGCTCATGGGCGCCGTGGTGAACATGCGGCCCGAGCTGTTCCGCGCCGTGGTCGCCGACGTGCCGTTCGTCGACGTGATCAACACCATGCTCGACGCATCGCTCCCGCTTACGGCCCAGGAATGGGACCAGTGGGGCAACCCTCACATCGCCGAGCAGTACGCCTACATGCGGCAATACTCACCGTACGACAACGTGGAGGCCAAGGGGTATCCCTGGATGCTCGTCACGACGTCCTTCAACGATTCCCAGGTGATGTACTGGGAGCCGTCGAAATGGGTCGCGAAGCTGCGCGCCCGCAAGACCGACTCGAATCCGCTCTACTTCAAGGTGAACCTGGCCGGCGGCCACGGGGGCTCGTCCGGGCGGTACGATCGGCTCCGGGAGATCGCGTTCCGGTACGCGTTCATGCTAGACGCCGTGGGACTCGCGGGGGCGCGACAGGCGAGCGCCAACCCATGATCACGCTCCCGACCCTGCTCCTGGTCCTGGCCGCGGACTCAGGTGTAGCCGTCATCCCGCGCCCAGCGCACGTCGCGCCCGGCAGCGGCGCGTTCGTGGTGACAGGGGCGACGGTGATCGTGACCGACCGCGCCACCCGCCCGCTGGGCGACCTGCTGAGCGATTACCTCTACCCCGCGACCGGCCTGCGGCTCGCCGTCCGCACGACGGCGCCCGCCGGCGCCCGCGTCATCGCGCTCCATCTCGACCCGGCGCTGACGAGCCTCGGTGCGGAGGGGTACCGGCTGGACGTGACCCTGGGGCGCGTCGCGATCCGCGCGCCCCAGCCGGCGGGCACGTTCTACGCGATCCAGACGCTGCGCCAGCTGCTCCCGCCGGCCATCTTTCGCCAGGCGCGGGTGCCGACCGCCGTCTGGACGATTCCCGCGGTGTCGATCGAAGATTCCCCGCGGTTCCGCTGGCGGGGGATCCACCTGGACGTGGCGCGCCACTTCATGCCGAAGGAGTTCGTGAAGAAGCTGGTCGATCTCGCCGCGCTCCATAAGCTCAACCGGCTGCACCTGCACCTGACCGACGACCAGGGGTGGCGCGTCGAGATCCGCCAGTATCCACGGCTCACCCAGGTAGGCGCGTGGCGGCGCCAGACGATCATCGGGCACCCTGACCGTGACTCCACCAAGTGGCGCTTCGACGGCCAGCCGCACGGCGGCTTCTATACGCAGGACGACATCGCAGAGCTGGTGGCGTACGCGCAGGCGCGGTTCGTCACCATCGTGCCGGAGATCGAGATGCCGGGCCATTCCCAGGCCGCGATCGCGGCGTACCCCGAGCTGGGCAACAAACCCGACACCCTTCCAGTGTGGACGGCGTGGGGCGTGGACGAAAACATCGTCAACCCGGGAGACGCGACGATCCGGTTCGAGCAGAACGTCCTCACCGAGGTGATGGCGCTGTTCCCCGGACGCTGGATCCATGTCGGTGGCGACGAGGCGCCGAAAACACAGTGGAAGGCGAGCCCGCTCGCGCAGGCCAGGATCCGCGAGCTCGGCCTCAAAGATGAAGACGAGCTGCAGAGCTACTTCACGCGGCGCATGGACGAGTTCCTCACGGC
>QHTK01000078.1 GCA_003220795.1 Gemmatimonadota bacterium
GTAGAGACGCGCGTATGAGACCGACTGCCCAGCTTCCCGACGATCCCCGGCTGCCGGGACTGGTTGCGATCCGCGACAGCGGGCTGGCTCGAGCGATCCCGGCCCTCGGGCTCGAGGAGGGCGGAGAAGCGGGAGGAGTCGAGCTCGTGCTATGCGGCTACCACCCCGGTGCGCGAGCCACGCTCGAAGCGCGGGTCGGGCCGCGACGGTTCGCCGTGAAGACGTTCGCGGACGATCCGGCGCCGGAGGCGGCGCTGTACCAGGCGTTGGGCGCGGCCGGGCTCGCTGGCGACTCCGGGGCCCGGGTGCCCCCACTCTTGGCCTGGGATCACGATTTGCGCGTGTTGGTGATCGGCTGGCTGGAGGGGCCCACGACGCACGAGCTGGTCAAGCAGGGGCAGGGTCGCCGCGCCGGCGAGCTGGCCGCGCAGTGGGTGCAGCGGACCGTGTCCCTGCCGGTGAACCTCGGACTCCCGTTTGGCGCGGCGGGCATGATGCACGAGACTCGCGCCTGGATCGGCACGCTGGGCATCGCGGACCTCTCGGTCGGCGTGGCGGCCAGGGGGCTGGCGGAGGCGTTGGCGCGCACGGAGCCCCGGGACGTCGGCGCCGCGGGCCTGGTCCATGGGACGCTGTACGCCCGCCATATCCTCGATCTCGGGGACGGGCCGGGCGTCATCGACTGGCACCGCTTCGGGCAGGGTCCGGTGGAGCTCGACGCAGGGATGTTCCTGGCCACGCTGTCCCGGCTCCGGCTGTTGCACCAGGCGCACGCAGGCGAGGCGACACTGGCGGAGCAAGCGTTTCTCGAGGGGACGCGCGGCATGTTGGACGAGCGCGCGTTGGCCTGGCATCGGGCGGCCGCGCTGCTGCAGCTCACGGAGCGCCTGCCGATCGCCGGGCGGGGCGACTGGCGGGCGCGGGCGCACGCGCTGCTGGCCGAGGCCATGCGGCTCGCCAAGCACGCGGCCCCGCGTGAGTCGATCGCCTCGCGCAGGCGCGCGGCCTTCCGGTTCAAGTCTCCCGCGCTCGAGCTCGTGCTACAAGCGCTCTCCACGAGGCCGGCCACCCCGGAGGAGCTGGACCAGATTCGCGCGTTGCTCCGTGAAGGCCAGGTGTGACCGATGCGACATGCACGCTTCATCTGCTTGGCGGGCGCGATCGGCATCGGGCTCGCGACCGGCTCCCGGCCGGCGCCGCTCGAGCCCGTGACCGCGCGGCCCGAAGCCCGGGCGCAGACCGCGCCCGTGCCGCACGGCGGCGACGCGGCGGACGATCCCGCAGTGTGGATTCACCCGCGCGATTGGGCGAAGCCGCCCGGCTCGCGGAAGTAGATCCGAGGAGGTTCCGGTGAGATTCTTTATCTTGCTGGGCGCGTTCGTCGTGGCGGCGCCACGCTCCCACGCGCAGCACCCGGCGCGCATCGTCCAGATCAGCCGCGTCTCGTCGCCGCCCCATCTGGACCAGTTCTTGGACCACCGCCACACGGAAGGCGGGCCACGCCACCGCTCCATCGAGACGGGCGAGGGCGGTCTCGGCGTCGTGGTCACCGACTTGCGCCAACGCGAGCCGGGCGACGGTACGCCGGTGAGCCAACCGACGACCGTGTACCTCTCGTACGACGATCAGAATCTGTACGCGGTCTTCGTGTGCCGCGACGATCCCGCCAAAGTGCGTGCCAGTATCGCCCGACGCGAGGAGATCAGTAGAGACGACGCGGTGGTGTTGTATCTGGATGCGTTCCGCGACCGCGAGCACGCTTACTTCTTCATGGCGAATCCGCGGGGCGTCCAGCTCGACGGCATCTTCACAGAGGGCCAGGACGAGGACCTGAACTACGATGTGGTGTGGCGCTCGGAAGGCCGCCTCACCGCGGACGGCTATGTCGTCCGCCTCGCGATTCCGTTTCGCAGCCTGCGGTTCCCGCGCGCCTCGACCCAGACCTGGGGCGTCGCGGTCGGCCGGATCATTCGGCGCAATAACGAGGAGTCCTATTGGCCCCACCTCACGAACCGGGTGAAGGGGTTCGTACCCCAATTCGCTTCCCTCCAGGGACTCGAACACATCTCCCCCGGGCGCAACGTCCAGCTCAACCCCTACAGCACGCTGGCCCGCGCCCGGTTTCTCGACGAAGACGCCCCGGCGTTCCGGACGGAGGGCGACGAGCGCGTGGGGCTCGACGCGAAGCTCGTCCTGCGCGACGCCCTGACGCTGGACGCGACGGTGAACCCCGACTTCAGCCAGGTCGAGACGGACGATCCGCAAGTCACGCTGAACGAGCGCTTTGAGGTGTTCTTCCCGGAGAAGCGGCCCTTTTTCCTCGAGAACGCCGGCTTCCTCACCACGCCCGTCAACTTGTTCTTCTCGCGCCGCATCGTTGATCCGGGGACCGGAGTGCGGCTCACCGGCAAGGCCGGGCGGTGGGCCCTGGGCGCCATCGCCATCAACGACCGGGAGCCCGGCCGCGTGCCGGCGCCCGATCGGCTCGCCGGCAGCCGGGCCGGCGTGGGGGCGCTCCGGGTGCAGCGCGAGCTGGGGAAGGAGTCGACGGTCGGCTTTCTGGTCACCGAACGCGAGCTCAAGGGGAGCGTCAACCGGATGTACTCGCTCGACGGCCGGTTGCGGTTCGGGAAGAGCTGGGCGCTGGTCGGCCAGCTGATCCGGAGCGAGAACCGCGAGCTGGACGACAGCGCGCTGGTTTCGGGATTCGGTGCCCTGGCCGAGCTGCAGCGCGACGGGCGCCACGTCGACTACGTGGGTCGCTACCTCGAGTTCGGCCCCGACTTCGCGGCACCCCTCGGCTTCGTGAAGCGCACCGGCTACCGCGAAACCAAGCACGAGTTGCAGTACAAGTGGCGCCCCAAGGGCAGCGCGGTGGTCGGGTACGGCCCCACCATGTCCGTCCTGTACAACTGGGACCCGACCGGCGCCATTCTCGACCGGGAGATCGGCGCCGAATTCAAAGTGGAGCTCGTCAGCCAGAGCGAGGTCAAGGTGGAGCGGACCGAGGCCTTCGAGCTGTTCGAGGACGTGGGGTTCCGCCTCTATGAGACCAAGGCCAGCCTTGCGACCGAGTGGCTCAAGTGGTTGGCGCTCGACGCATCCTACACGTGGGGCACGGCGGTGAACCACGATCCGGCGGAGGGGCTGAGCCCGTTCCTCGGCAGGGCGGCGGAGACCCAGCTCAACGTGACGCTGCGGCCGACCTCGCGGCTGCGGCTGGATCAGACCTACATCGTCAGCAGGCTGAACACGTCGACGGGTGCCCGTGTCCTGAGCGAGCGGCTGCTCCGGACCAAGATCAACTATCAGTTCAACCGCTTCCTCTCGCTGCGCGCCATCGTCGACTACGAGGCTGAGACCGGCGATACGACCCTCGCGGACGTCGAGGACGACAAGCAGTGGCGCGGAGACGTGCTGGCGACGTACCTGCTGAACCCGGGCACGGCGCTGTACGTGGGCTACACCGACACCTACCAGAACCTGGGTCTCTTCGGGAACCCGCCGGAAGTTGTGCGCCGGCGGTCAGCCGACACCTCGATCGGCCGCCAGCTCTTTGTCAAGCTGAGCTACCTGCTCCGGTTCTAGCCCGCGGCGATGGGCCACGCCGGTTCCTTGACGCCGTGCGTCCGCGCTGCAGCTTCCGTGGCCATGACCGTGCCTCTCTGGGGCGTGATCGCCCTCGCCTACCACCTCGCCGCGCGGCTCGCCTACGTGCTCTACATCGGACTGGCGCTGCGGCGCGAGGACCGGACCGCGTACCTGGCCCGGCGGCACGGTCCCGAGGGGGCGTTTCGCCGGTTCCGGCGGATGGCCGCGATCCTGATGTACAACGACGCGACGAGCTTCGTGGTGCTGTGCCTCGCGAGCTGGGGCTCGCTCAGCGACGGGCTGCCTCGCGTTCCGCTGCTCGTCGTGGGAGCGGTGCTCGTCATCGTCGGCACGGTGATCAAGCTCTGGGCTGCCGCCACACTGGGCGGCGGCCCATACTACTGGCGTAACTTCTTCGTGCCGGACGACTGGAGGGGGCCGAGCACCGCGGGGCCGTATCGCTATCTGCGGAACCCCATGTACACGGTCGGTTACCTCCAGACCTACGGCTTCGCCCTGGTCACGCGCTCCTGGCCGGGGCTCGCGGCGGCTCTGATCGATCATGTCGCCATTCTGCTGTTCTACCAACTGGTCGAGAAGCCGCACTTCGAAAAGGTCGCGCGCGGCGCTGCCAGACCGTAGCGCGAGGCCGCTCCAGTCTGGACGAGCGCGCTTTTTCAGTGCACAATTCGGCGGCCGCCACAACCCTTCCTTAGGAGACTCGGCATGAGAGCGACACTCGGTACCATCCTGCTGGCCGTTTGCGCCCTGCCCGCCGCGAGCGCGGCTCAGGCAAACGAGCCGATCATCGTCGTCGACGGCGTGCGTCTCGAGCGGGCCGGCGTGGACGCCAAGAATCCGGTGTCGGACGCGTTTCGGTTCGTGGAGCAGCGCCAGGCAAAGAACATCACGGACGCCGCGGAGTTGATGCCGGCCGACAAGTACGGCTACAAGCCGACGCCCGCCCAGATGTCCTTCGGGGACGTGGTCGCCCACCTGATCGCCGATGGGAACGACTATCTGTGCAGCGCCGCGTCGGGCCAAAAGTCGCCAGACCGGCCGAAGTTCGCGGGGACGGATCCGAAGGACAAGCTCGTGGCGGGCTTGAAGGACTCGTTCCAGTTCTGCTCCACCGCGCTCGCCGCGATGCAGGACGCGCAGCTCGGCGACAGCATCAAGTTCTTCGGTGGCCGCATGTCGACGCGCGGGCTGGCGACGCTGATCACGGTCGCCGACTGGGCGGACCACTACAGCCAGATGGCGAACTACCTGCGGCTAAACGGGCTCTTGCCCCCCACAGCCAAGCGCCCGGCGCCATAGCGCCTACATCTGCACCTGGTTGCGCCCGCCGTCCTTGGCGCGGTACAAAGCCCGATCGGCCGCCTTGACGACCTGATCGGGCTTGCTGTGCCGGCTATCTCGTTCGGCGACGCCGATACTGACGGTGACCGGCACGCGCCTTCCCGGCCCTTTCTCGGCGAGGATCTTCTCCTTCTTGCGCTTCGAGCGGATGCGGCTGCGTAGGATGAACTTCGCGTCCTCCACCACCTTGCGCAGCGCCTCCAGCTCCGGCAGGCACTCCTCGGCGCCTTTGCCGGGGAAGATGACGGCGAACTCTTCGCCGCCGTAGCGATATGCCCGGCCGCCGCCCCCGACCTGGGCGAGCCTGGCCGCGACCATCTTGAGCACCTGGTCTCCGACGTCGTGCCCGTGGCTGTCGTTGATGCGCTTGAAATGGTCCACGTCCACCATGCCGACAGTGTATTGGCTGCCAAGCCGCAGCAACGCCTCGTTCAGGGCGCGCCGGGCGGGGAGCTGCGTGAGGCTGTCCTGATACGCCATGTGATAGGACGCCTCGACGACCGCGATGATGAGGATGAGGGCGGAGGTAGCGAAATAGAAGGTGGAGAATCCCGGGTTCCCGGCGCGGACCGCGGACAGCCCCAGGAACGCCGGGAGCAGCGACCAGCAGAACGAGCGCCCCGTCGCCGTGGGAGACAGGAGCTGACCCGCCCCCATCAGCCCCGCCGCGACCAGGAACGCGAGCAGTGCGGGATCGGCGAGCGGCGTCCAGGCGAACCAGCTGGGCGGCAAGAGGCGCGCGTGCAGCAGCGCGCCGGCGGCGCCCGGCGCCCCGCGGTCCAGGATCGCCACCAGCGCGACCTGCCCGAGAATGACGCTCAGGCGCACGAGCCCAGGCGGGGTGAACACTCCGCGCTCGGCGGTGAGCGCCAGCGCGGCCAGGTTGAGCGGCAGCAGAAACGCGATCGCCTGGAACGCCACGTGATCGCGCGTGAAGCCGTGGCTCGCCACGAAGGCCAGCAGCGAGCGGTCGACGAGTGCGAGCACCAACAGGGCGAACAGCAGCCGACTGCGGTGGAACCGCCATCCGAGCAACAGGCCGGCGCCGAACATGGCGTACGGGTAATAGAATGCGATGGCGCCGAGCGAGCGCTGCAGGCCGCGCGAATTGGTGTAGATCAGCGCGGCGAGGATGATGGGGATTTCCGGGAGACTATACGCCGCCGCTTTCGTCAGGCGTTCGTACCAAACCGATTTCGGCTGCGCTGATTGGCGCACGTCGGGGGAACTCCTCGTGGCGGTGGGCATAAGGCTAGTTGCGTCGGCCCTCGACGGCTAGTGATATTCTTCCCCTCGCCCGGCGGTATCGTCTAGGGGACTAGGACGGAGCCCTCTCAAGGCTCAAACACGGGTTCGAATCCCGTTACCGCTATGTTCCCGCCCCCATCGTCTAACGGTTAGGACACCACTCTTTCAAGGTGGGAACAGGGGTTCGATTCCCCTTGGGGGCAGAAGCGAAGAAGGCGTCGAGCAAAGACGTCACGCGGAGACGTCACGCGACGAGATTCCCGACGTATTTCTGGTTCAGGGCCGATAGCTCAACTGGCAGAGCAAGCGACTCTTAATCGCTAGGTTGACGGTTCGATTCCGTCTCGGCCCATCGCGGATCCCCGTACCGGAGGGAGGTAGGAGTGAGCCGGAGCGGCGTTTCACGCCGGAAAGCCCCGCGGGCGCGCGGGTCCGGGGACGTCGCCTCGCTCTACGGGGCGGGCGAAACCGTGCTGGTCGTGGACGACGAGTCGGCCTACAGTCCCGAGGCCATTGCGCACGATGGCCTGTTGGAGGAAGGCGCCGCCTTTCTCCGCAAGCCGTTCGAGATCGGCCTGCTGCTCCAGGCCGTGCGCCGCACGCTCGATGCGGCGGGGGCGGCGTGACGGGGTGCGGGTACTGATCGTCGAGGATGACCCGGAGCTGGCCGGCCTACTGCGCGATGGGCTGCGCGCCCAGCGCATCGACCCGACGCTCGCCGCCACGGTCGGCGAAGGCCGAGACCGCGCCGCGCTGAGCTCCTATGACGTGATCATTCTGGACGTGCGCCTGCCCGGCGGCAGCGGTTTCGAGCTGTGCGGGGAGCTGCGGCGCGGCGGCGTGACCACGCCGGTCCTGATGCTGACGGCGCTCGATGCCGTGGACGACCGAGTGCGCGGGCTCGAGGTCGGGGCGGACGACTACCTCACCAAGCCCTTCGCCTTCCGCGAGCTGCTCGCACGCCTCAAGGCTCTGGCGCGGCGGCGCGCCGCGTTGACTCCGGCTCGCTATAAGATCGCGGACCTCGAGGTCGACCTCGGCGCCCGCCAGGTGCGGCGCGGCGGCCGGCCGATCACGCTGAGCGCGAAGGAGTTCGCCCTGCTCGAGCTGTTCGTGCTCCATCAGGGGCGCGTGCTCGATCGCTCCACCATCACGGCACACGTGTGGGACGACAATCACGACCCCTTCGCCAACGTGCTCGAGGTCCTCATCCGCCGGCTGCGCCGCAAGATCGACGACGGCTTCGAGCCGAAACTGATCACGACGCTGCGCGGCGCGGGATACCGGTTCGGCACGTGAGGGCGCTCCCGTGACCACGCTCGCCCGGCTGCGCCTCAAGCTCACCGCCTGGTACGCGGGGGTGTTTCTCCTCGTGCTGGCCCTGCTGGGGGTTGGACTCTTCCTGACGGTGCGCTACCAGATGTCCCGCCACCTCGACGCCTCGCTGCGCGCTGCCGGGGCCGCGCTCGAGCGGGCCGCTCGCATTCGCGAAGCGGAACGGGCGAGCGCGCGCGGAGCGGTGGTGGATGCGGTCGACGAGCTGCACATCCCCGATCGGTCGCTGTACCTGCTCGACGGCGACTTCCAGCCGATCAAGCCCGCGCAGATTCCGGACTCGGTCCGCGCCGCCGCCCGGGAGGCGGTCAAGTCGAAACGGGGATTCCGGAACCTGGACGCCCGCGGCGGTCCCAAGGTGCGGCTCTATGCCGAGCCCTTCAGCGGCACGACCGGCGCGACCTACGTCGCGGTCGCGCTCGCCGATCGGATGGAGCTCGAGGACGAGTACGCGTCGCTGATCGAGGCCTTCGGGGCGGCCGCCCTCGCCGCGCTCCTGCTCGTCATCGTCGGCGGCTCGCTGCTGGTGCGGAAGTCCACCGCGCCGATCGAGCGCTCGATGGAGCAGATGCGTCGCTTCATGGCCGACGCGGCCCACGAGCTGCGCGCGCCCGTCACGATTCTCCGCACCAGGGCCGAGGTCGCCCTCGGCCAGGACCGCGACGCGAGCCGGGACGCGGTCACGTTCCAGGCGATCGAGCGCGAGGCGACGCGGCTGGGCCAGGTCGTGGGCGACCTGCTGACGCTGGCGCGCGCGGACGCCGGCGAGCGGCCGATCGCCCAGGTGCCCTTGTACCTGGACGACGTGGCCGCGGAAGCCGTGGACGCCGTCCGGACTCTGGCCGAGCAGAAGCAGGTGCAGGTGGAAGTCGGTGCGTTCGAGGAAGCAAAGATCACGGGCGACCCCACGCTGATCCGGCAGCTCTTGTTGATCGTGTTGGACAACGCTGTCAAATTCACGGCGACGGGCGGCAAGGTGCGCCTGGACGTGTCGGCGGACCATGGTCGGGCCACGGTCGTCGTGCTGGACACCGGGGTCGGCATCCCGGCCGAACACCTCCCGCATGTGTTCGAGCGCTTCTATCGCGGTGAGCCGGCGCGGCGCGAGGCGGACGGCGCGGGCCTCGGCCTCGCGATCGCGCGCTGGATCGTGGACGCGCACCACGCCCGAATCGACGTCCGCTCCGCTCCAGGGACGGGCACTGGGGTCACCATCACGTTCCCATTGTCGCCGCCCTAGAAGAGATCCTTCGCGCCTGCGGCGCTCAGGATGACAGCCGCGCTCTCTCCATGAGAGAGTAATGGAGAAATCGCCCCCTCTTTTTTTCCACACAGCAGCGCCAAACTGTCATCCGAAGGATCTGCTTCTCACGATGCGGCCGCTACGTCCCCCGGCCCCGGATCGCGACGAGCAAGGTCGGCACGGCGAACAGGGTGATCGGCGTGGACAGCGCCAGCCCCCCGATCACGGCGAGCGCCAGCGGGCGCTGCAGCTCGCTCCCCGCCCCGATGCCGAGCGCCAACGGGAGCAGGCCGAACAGGGTGCAGAGCGTGGTCATCAGAATGGGGCGGAGCCGCACACGGGCCGCCTCGCGGATCGCGGTCTCGAGCGTCACTCCCTCGGTGCGCATCCGCAACTTGGTGAAGTCGAGCAGGATGATGCCGTTCTTGACGATCAGCCCGACCAGCAGGATCAGCCCCATGAACGACGAGACGTTGAGCGCGGTGCGGGTGACGAGGAGGAGTGCCATCGCGCCGACAAACGAGAGAGGCGCGGCGAGGAGCACCACGAGGGGCTCCACGAACGACGCGAATTGCACGACCATCACGCCGACCACGCTCGCCGCGGCGAGGCCGAGGACCAACACCAGCGACCGGAACGCGGCCTGCTGGCTTGCATACTGACCCCCGAGCTCGACGCGGATGCCGGTGGGCGGCGGGTTCTTCCCGAGCGCCGCCTGCACGTCCGTCATCAGGCTCCGCAGGCCACGTGCTCCAAGGTCGGCGGTCATCATGATCATCTGCTGCTGGTTCTCGCGCAGCAGCTCCGACGGGGCGTCCATCGGCGTGAAGTGGACGAGCGACGCTGCGGGGATGGGCGTATGGCGCCCTGGCGCGAGGACGGGGATCGCCCCGAGCCGGAGCGGGTCGAAGCGCACGGAATCGGGCGCGCGTACGCGGACGCCGACGCTCCGGTCGTCCCGATAGACTTGGCCCGCGTCGACGCCGAGCAGCGCGCCGCTCACCGCCTGGGTGACGGCGGCGGGGGTCAGCCCGACGTGGTTGGCCTCCGCGGCGTCGATGCGCATCGCCATCTCAGCCGTGGGCTCGCTCACGCCGCTGAAGAGATCCTCCAGGCCCTCGATGCCCGCCATAGCGGAGTCGAGCCGCGTCCCGTAGGCCTCGAGGGCGGCCAGGTCGGGGCCGAAGAGCTTGATCTCCACCGGGCGGGCATTGCCGGCGAGGTCGTTGACGACGTCGGAGAGGATCTGCACGAACTCGATCCGCATGCGCGGCAGCGCGGCACTCGCTTGCTGCCGTACCTCGTCGATGACGTCGCCGATCGACCGGTCGCGCTGGCTCTGCGGCTTGAGCCGGACGACGTAGTCGCCGCGGTTCTGCAACGTCGCGAAGAGGCCGAGCTCAGCGCCGGTCCGCCGACTGGTCCCAGCCACCTCCGGGATCCGCGCGAGGATACCGTCGATCACGCGCAGCTGGCGATCGGTCTCCGTCAGCGCCGTGCCGCCCGGTGCCCAGTAGTCGAGGACGAACGCCCCCTCGTCCATCTCGGGAAGGAACCCGGTGTCGGCCGCGCGATACGCGACGTAGCCGGCGACGACGAGCCCGACGGCGACGAGCGCCACGCGCTGGGGACGGTGCAGCACGGCTGCGAGCGAGCGCGCGTACCATGCCGCGAGCGCGTCGATGGCGTGACCGAGCCGATCGAGCGCCGTGGGCACCGTCCCCGGCGGCGGCGCCGCGTGCTCCGCGTCGCGCACCGTGAGGTAGCGCTCACAGAGGAGCGGGATCACCGAGCACGCGAGCCCCAGCGACACGAGCACGGCGATCGTGAGCGTGATCGACAACGCGTGGAAGAACTGGCCAACCACGCCCTGGAGCAGGCCGAGCGGCAGGAAGACGACGACGGTCGTGAGCGTGGAGGTCGTGACCGGCCAGAGCAGCTCTTGGATCGCGTCGCGGATGGCCGCGGTCCGGTCCGGGTTCACGTCGAGGTGCCGGACGATATTCTCCGTGATGACGACGGCGTCGTCGATGACGAGGCCGATGGCAATCGCCATCGCGCCGAGCGTCATCAGGTTGAAAGTCTGCCCGAGCAGCCACATCACGAAGATCGTGATGACGAGGGTGAGCGGGATGGACGACGCGCTGACCGCCGTGATCCGGCTGTGGCGGAGGAAGAGGAGGAGCACGATGACGGCGAGTGCGGCGCCGACCAGCATGGCGTCGCGGACCGCCTTGACGGCGTCGCGCACGAGCGACGCCTGGTCGTACACGAGCCTGAGCCGCACGCCGGGCGGCAGCGTGGGCGCCAGGGCGCGGGTGACGCCGGCGACGCTGTCCGCGATCGCGAGCGTGTTTCCGCCGAGCTGGCGGGTGATGTTCAGCTGCGCCACCGGCCGCCCATTGCCCGAGATGATGCTCACGCGATCCGCGGTGCCGGGCGTCACGGTCGCCAGGTCGCGCACGCGGAGGCCGTGCCCGACGACGATGTTGGCGATATCGTCGGCCGAGTGCGCCTCCGTCGCGCTCACCATCAGGTACTGCCTGTAGTCACGCGGCATGCGCCCAACCGCCGTGACGGTGGTCGCCTCGCGGATCGCGGCCGCGAGGTCGTCGAACGTCATCGCCTGCTGCGCCAGGCGCACGGGATCGGCGACGACCTCGATCTCGCGCACGTCGCTGCCGAGCACGTCCACCCGCCCGACGCCCGGCACGCGCGAGACGATCGGCTTGATCTGGTAGCGCGCGATGTCGTACAGTGTGGCCGGATCGCCGCCCTCGACGTTGTACGACAGGATCGGGAAGAGCGATGGCGTCATCCGCTCGACCTGGATGGTCACGCCAGCGGGCAGGTCGGGCACGATCTGGTCGACGCGCGCGCGGACCTCCTGGAGCGCGTTAACCATCTCCGTGGTCGGTGAGAAATCCACGTTGATCTCGGTGCCGCCGCGGATGGTGCGGGATCTGACCCGCGTGACGCCGGGGACAATGCTGACGGCTTCCTCGATGGGCCGCGACACGGTGAACAGTTGCTGGCGCGCGCCGAGCGAAGTCCCGCTGGCGACGATCGTCACGCGTGCAAAGTTGAGCTCGGGGTAGATGGCCGAGGGGAGAATCGAGGCGGCCCACACGCCCGCGATGCCGAGCAGCGCCACGAGCAGATAGACGAAGCGGCGCTGGCCGCTCAACGCGTCGAACAGCGTCACCGAGGTCCCGGGGCCGCTCGCAGAATCTTGGTGCCGTCGGCCACGCCGTACGCGCCATTCGTCACCACGACCTCGCCGGCGTGGAGCCCGAACGTGATCTCGGCCACGGTCTCGCTCCGGCCACCGACTGTGACGGACCGGACGTGGGCGATCTGCTCGGAATCCACGACAAAGACCTGAAAGCTCTCGCCGCCGGCGGTCGGGACGAGCGCGGCGACCGGCACGGTGACGGCGCGGGGCGTGACCGCGGTCACGATTGTTCCGACCACCGACTCGCCGATCCGAAGGGGGCGCGCGACCCGCTCCACCCGGGCGCGCACCGGCACGGCGCGGGACGCGGTATCCACCGCCACTGCCACCGCCGTCACGACGCCCCGCCCTAGCGCCTCGCCGCTGGCGGCATCCCCGGCGGTCAGCGTCACCGCCTCGCCGGCATGGATCCGCGCGGCTTCCGCGGGCGACACGCTGAACACGATGTCCAGCGCCGCCGGGTCCGCGACCTCGACCAACGGCTGACTCGGGTCTGCCGTGGCGCCCAGCACGGCGCTCATGCGCGTGACCACGCCCGCCAGCGGGGCGCGCAGCGTCGCGAGCTGCTGGGCCCGGCGCGCCGTGACGGCCGCGACCTGGGCCTGGGCCAGATCCGCCGCCGCCTGGTCGCTGTCCTTCTGCGGGAGGATCCCCGCCTGCACCAGCCGCACCGCCCGGGCGTGCGCCCGCTCGGCGCTTTCGAGTGCGGCGGCCGCGCTCTTGGCCGCGGCGTCGAACGGCGCGCGCTCGAACTCGATCAGCGAATCTCCCTCGGCCACGCGCTGGCCGGGCGTGACGAAGATCCGTGCCACCCGGGTCGGGGCCGGGGCGGCGAGCTCGGCGAACCGCCCCGGTCGCGGCACCACGGTGCCGATGGCGCTCACGACGTCCCGGAACGCCTGCACCGTCGCCACGGCGGTACCCGCTTGCACCCCCGCCGCAGTGTGGGGCGACGCCTGGACATCGTCGGCATCGGCGCGCGAGCCGCGGCAGCCGGCGCAAAGGCCCGCCAGCGCCACGACCACCCATCCCAGGCGGCTCACGGCTGGTCCGGAGTGGCGGTCAGGAGCCGGACTTGGGCGACGGCGTTGTGCGCCGCCGCGACGTCGTCGATGTAGCGGCCCAGCGCCTCCCGCGCGTTGCGCTGTGCCTCGAGGACGTTCGCCAGCGGGATCGCGCCTTCGCCATACGCCTGGAGCGACATGGCGGCGACCCGATCGGCGCTCGCCAGCAGGCGGGCGTCGCGCTCGAGGCGCGCCAGCGCCGCGGTGCGCTCCCGCCGGGCGCGCGCGATCGCTGCGTCGGTTTCGCGGCGCACCAGGTCGAGCTCCGCCTGTGCCCGGTCCCGCGCGGCGGCCGCCTGCGCCGCCGCCCCGCCGTTCCAGTTGAAGAGCGGCAGCGGCAGCGACAGCCCGACCGTGGGCAAGAGGCCCGGCTCCGAGCCCGTGGGGTCCTTGTTCTCGACGCCGAGCTGCAGGCTGGGAGCTTCGAACACGCTGCGGTGCGCGAGCGTCAGCGTGCGCTCCGCCGAGTGCAACGAGGCCCGGGCAGCGACGACCGGGAGCGGCTCACCCGCGCCCGCCGCCGCGCTGTCCGCCGGCGGCGACAACGAATCCGCCAACGCGATGGCCGGCTCCTCCCCCGGCAACCCCATCGCGAGCTGCAGCGCGACCAGGGCCGCGATACTGGAGAGCGAATCGTCGCTGGCCACATTCTCGAGCTGACCGGCGTTGACGGCGGCGAGCCGGACGTCGAGCTCGCTCGCGTCGCCCACCTCGCGCCGCAGCCGCGCCATGGCGAGGAGGCTGTCGGCGTCGCGCGCGTTGCGATGCGACAGGCGCGCATGCGCGGCGGCGGCCAGGGCGTGGGTGTACGATGTCTCCGCATCGAACCGGATCGCGGCACGCTCGAACGCAAAGCCGTAACGGACGGCGTCGCGTTCGAATTCCGCGGCCCCGATGCGCGGCGCGCGCAGCCAGGGGACGTCGAGCGGGAGATCGACGATCGCGTGGTACTGCGGGACGGCCTTGGTGTAGGTTGCGGAGAAGGCCGGATTCGGGAACGCCCGGGCGGCGCGCACCACGCCGCGGGCGGCGGCCGTGTCGGCCCGCCCGAGCGCGGCTCGGGCGCCACGCTCCAGCGCCGCCGCGACCGCCTGGGCTCGCGTCACGGGCTGCTGGGCGACGAGCGCGTGGGAGGCCAGCAGGCCCAGGACTAAGTAGAGTAAGGAAAGACGGATCACAGAGCGCGAAAACTACTCGGCGAACCTGTCAGGAAGCTGACAGGGATCAGGCGGTCTTGGCCGCCACTTTCCCGATAGCGGCGATCAGGTCCGTGAAGTCGTAGGGTTTCATGACGGAGGGTTGACCGCACTCATCGAGGAAGCGTCGCGTCTCGTCGCGGGCCCGGTCGCCCGTGACGAACACGAAGCGCTCGGCGAGCTGCGGCCGCTGCTCCTGGAGCTGCTCGTACAGCGCGCGCCCGCCCAGCCGGGGCATCTGGAGGTCGGTCACCACGGCGTCGAACCGGTCGCTCGCCGGGCCGAGCCGCTCGATCGCCTCGAGGCCGTTCTCGACCGCGACCACCTCGTGCCCTTCGCGCTCGAGCAAGAGCCGCATCGCCTGGCGGTTCACGGCGTCGTCGTCCACCACGAGGATGCGGAGCTTGGGGAGGGAGGGAGTGGACGGCGTGGCCCGCGCCAGCGGCGCAAGCACGCTCTTGGGGAGCGTGATGACGACCTCGGCGCCGCCCCCGCCGCGGGGCCGCAGCCGCAGCGTCCCGCCCGACGATTGCGCCAGGGCGCGCGCCAGCGCGAACTCGATCTCGCCGCCCCCGGCGCTCTGCGTGAAGCGGAACGGCGTCACGAGCCGCTGCTCCGCTTCGACCGATAGCGGCGCGCCCGAATCCCACAGCGAGATGACGAGCGAGGGCCCGCCTTCGGTCACGCCGATCCGCAGCTCACGCGGCGGCTGACTGTCGCGCAGGCGACGCAGCGAGAAATCCAGCAGCTTCATCAGCATCTCGGTGAGCTGGGCCATGGGACACGCCACCATCGGCATGTCGTGCGGGATGCTCCGCACCAGCTTCACCCCCAGCTCCTTGAGCGTGCCTTCGCGGTCCGCCAGCACGCCGTTCAAGACGATCGACGCGTCCGACGGCTCGGCGGCGCCGATGGGATGCTGCGCCAGCTCGAGGAAGTGCTGCGTGATCTCCGCCGCGCGCCGCACCTCGCCGTGCAGCATCATCAGCGCGCGGGCGCGCTCGGGGTCGAGCGGGCTGCCGTGCAGGAGGTCGGCGAGCGCGCCGATCGCCGCGAGTCGGTTGTTGAGCGCGTTCAGCACGTTCGCCGACCCTTCGTCGAGCACCACGTGCTGCACGGGCGGGGGGGCGGGCGTCCGGCCGGCGGCGCCGGACGCCGCGGCCACCCCGCGCGCGGCGGCGGTCGCGCGGTAGCGCCCGATCACCACGCCCACGAACGCTCCCACGGCCGCGCCGAACGCGAACGCCACCCATAGTTCCATGGCGTGTAAAGTATCCCTCGAAGGCCCGGGGGCCAAATGCTCCGCTTGATCGCCAGCGCGCTGCGCTCTAGCTTTCCGGTCCGGCCCTGGTGGTGAAACTGGTAGACACACTGTCTTGAGGGGGCAGCGCCGCAAGGCATCCCGGTTCGAATCCGGGCCAGGGCATCTTCATTGGGAACCACTTCCGTAGATCGTAGCCCGGCGTCTTCGCTAGCCATAGCCGCCGCCCTCTACCTCGTGCTGATCGCTGGGTGCGCGACGGCGTCCGCCCAGCAGCGGGCGACGCGGGCGTTCGATGGCGCTTGGCGATTCCATCTCGGGGACGTGGCCGGGGCACAGGAGACGACGTTCGCCGACGCCGCCTGGCGGACGCTGGACGTGCCGCACGATTGGAGCATCGAGGGGGAATTCGGCGAGCAGAATCCCGCCGGCTCGGAGGGCGGGGCGCTGCCTGGCGGCGTGGGCTGGTACCGCAAGACCTTCTTTGTTCCCGTGACGGATTCGAGCAGGCTCGTGTTCGTCGAGTTCGACGGCGTGTATCGCAACAGCGAGGTCTGGATCAACGGGCACTACCTGGGGAAGCGGCCGTACGGCTACAGCTCCTTCCGATACCAACTCACGCCGCACCTCCGCTACGGTCGCGAGCGCAACGTGATCGCCGTCCGCGCGGACAACTCACAACAGCCCAACTCGCGCTGGTACTCGGGATCGGGGATCTACCGTCACGTCCGCCTCGTGACGACGGATCCGGTGCGCGTCGATCAGTGGGGCACGTACGTCACCACGCCCGCGGTGAATCCCGACTCGGCTCATGTGACGGTACGGACGACGCTGCGGAACGGCTCGCACGCGGAACAGCCGATCATGTTGCGGACGGTCGTCTACGACGCCGCCGGGCGGGAAGTGGCGACCGTGGCGACCGAGGGGCGGATACCAGCGGACTCCGTCACAGAGATCGCGCACGAGCTGGTCATCAAGAGCCCGACGTTCTGGTCGGTGGAACGTCCCTATCTCTACCGCGCCGTGTCGCGGGTGACGTGTGGGAGCAGGCCGTGCGACGATTACACCACCCCGTTCGGGGTGCGGACCTTTGTGTTCGATGCCGATCGCGGGTTCATCCTCAACGGGCAATCGCTCAAGGTCCGGGGCGTGTGTCTGCACCACGATCTGGGAAGCTTGGGCGCCGCGGTGAACACCCGCGCCCTGGAGCGGCAGCTCCAGATCATGAAGGCGATGGGGGTGAACGCGCTGCGAACCTCCCACAACCCGCCCGCACCCGAGCTGCTCGATCTCACCGACCGCATGGGCTTCATCGTACTGGACGAAGCCTTCGACATGTGGAAGCGGGCCAAGACGAAATACGACTACCACCTCGATTGGGACGCGTGGCACGTGCGCGACTTGTCGGATATGGTGACGCGCGACCGCAACCACCCCAGCGTCTTCATGTGGAGTATCGGGAACGAGGTCATGGAGCAGTGGACCAACGACGACACGACGGCGATTCCCATCGCTCGCGAGCTCGCCGGGATCGTGCGCCGCCTCGACCCCACACGGCCTATTACGTCGGCGAACAACAACGGCAGTCCGGCGAACCCGCTGTTTCACGCCGGCGCCCTCGACTTGCTCGGCCACAACTACCACCACGAGGCGTGGCCGATACTTCCGGGGCAGTTCCCGGGGGGGAAGTTCATCATCACTGAGGCAGTGTCGGCGCTCAACAGCCGCGGCGTCTACGAGCAGCCTTCCGACAGCGTGGCCAGCTACGAAACGCCGTACGTGAAGGACCACGGACCGCAGCCGAACCGGGACTACCGGCTGTCGTCATACGACGATCGGAAGGCATTCTGGGGCTCGCTGCACGAAGAATCGCTGCGCCAGTTCGAGCGCTACCCGTTCCTCTCGGGGATGTTCATCTGGACCGGGTTCGACTACCTCGGAGAGCCTACGCCGTACGGCTGGCCCGCCCGGAGCTCGTACTTCGGGGTCGTGGACCTGGCGGGCTTCCCGAAGGACCCCTACTACCTGTACCAGAGCGAGTGGACCGACCGGCCGATGCTGCACCTCTTCCCGCACTGGAACTGGGCCCCCGGGGATACCATCGATGTGTGGGCCTACACCAACGCAGACGAACTGGAGCTGTTCCTGAACGGCGGTTCGCTCGGCGTGAAGCGGAAGGAGGGCGACGTCCTCCACCTGATGTGGCGGGTGCCGTACGCGCCCGGGACGCTGCGCGCGGTGGCGCGCCGCGGCGGGCAGGTGACCGCCACCCAGGAGGTGAAGACCGCGGGCGCACCCGCCCGGCTGGCGATCGCCCCCGATCGCGCGGCGATCCGCGCGGACGGAGCGGACCTTTCGTTCGTTACGGTGACGGTGCTGGACCGCGCCGGCGTCGCGGTGCCGACGGCGGGCCAGCTGGTCCGCTTCCGGCTCGCGGGTGATGCGCGGATCGTCGCCGTCGACAATGGCGACCAGATCAGCCATGCGCGGTTCCAGGGCGACCGCGTGCAGCTCTTCAATGGGAAAGCGCTGGTCATCATCCGTGCGGGCGCGCGCGCGGGGGCGGTGACCCTGACGGCCGCCGCGGAAGGCCTCGAGCCCGCCTCGGTGCGCATCCTCACGCAATAGTCGCCGCGCTCCGTGGCGAGCGGGCGATCCGCGCGTCGAGGCTCCACGGGCCGGCGCCGGCGGCCGAGAGGTACAGCCACACGAAGCAGTAGATCACCGCGGGCGTGCCCTGATTGAGCACCGTCCAGAAACCGTGCGACCCGTGGCCGATGAAATAGGCCACCGCCATCTCGCCGGCCAGCAGAAAGGCGACGGGACGGGTGAACAGCCCGACGAGGAGTAACGCGCCCCCGAACGACTCCAGGATGGAGGCCAGGCCAACCAGCGACACGACGGGCGCCGTGCCACCGCCCGGCATGATGGCGCCCGGAAACGCGAACAGCTTGGCCGTTCCGAACTGCATGAAGGTGAACGCGGCGAAGATGCGGAGCACGCTCCGCAGCTGCGGTGCCCAGGTCGACCAGCGCGCGACGACGGTTGGTGCGGTCATGGTGCCTCCTTCCGGTTGTCAGGGGTGGTGAGCAACGTGCGGCAGCGTGGCAGCAGCCGCTGATCTCCCAGGCGCTCCGTCCACTCGGGAAACGTGCCGGTGGGGCCGCGCCACTCGAGCTCGTCCACGTTCTGAAACAGCGGGGCGTTGGTCCGGAGCGTCGCCAGATGCTTGAATAGCAGCGCCCGGTCGCGGTCTTTTCCCAGGACGGTAGTCGGGAAATTCTCGATGACGCCGTGGCGGTTGAGGAGCCGTGCCGCCGTGACCGCGCCGATGCCGGCAATGCCCGGATAGCCGTCTGCGGCATCCCCCACCAGGGCGAGGAAATCGGGAATCAAGCCGGGCTCCACGCCGAACTTCTCGCGCACCCCGTCCGCGTTGCGGACCTTCTTCCCCTTGCGGTCCACCTGCACGACCCGGTCGCCAAGCACGCACTGCGCCAGGTCTTTGTCGGGGGACCAGATGCAGACCTTCTCCACCCTGACATCCCCGGCGGCGATGCGCGCCGCGGAGGCGAGCGCGTCGTCGGCCTCGAGCTCGATCATGGGCCATACCACCACGCCCATGGCGGCGAGGGCGTCTTCCAGCGGGTGGAACTGCGCCAGCAGGGCGGGCTCGATCCCTTGCCCCGTCTTGTACCCGGGCCAGAGGGCGTTGCGGAAGGACTCGATGACGTGGTCGGTCGCCACGCCGAGGTGCGTAGCTCCCTGCTCGATCATCTCCAACACCGAATGCAGCACGCCCACGACGGCGCCGAACGGCTCGTCCGCACCCTTGGTGGCGCGACGCCGGCCGTAGAACTGGCGGAACAGCTCGTACGTGCCGTCCAGGAGGTGAACGATCACCGCGCCGATCTCGTGCCTACCGCCCCGGCTCCTGGTACAGGCCGATCACGTTGCCCGCGGGATCACGGAACCGCGCGGTGATCTCGGGCGCGTCCGCGCCGACCGGCTGCACCACCGCGCCGCCGTGGGCGATGACGGCGTCGATCGTCGCGGCCACGCTGTCCACCATGATGTAGATGAGCAGGCCCGGTTGCGCCGCCGCCGGCCGGCCGAGCAGCCAGGTGCCGCTCACCGCGCCCGTGGTGTCGTCGAATGCGGTGGCGCCGTCGCCGCGTTTCCGGATCTTCCAGCCGAACACCTTGGCGTAGAAGTCCGCCGAGCGGCGGATGTCGAGTGCGGGAATCTCGACGTAACAGATCTTGCCGTTCGTCGGGGTCGGGGACATCAGGGCTCCTGGGATCGTTGGGCGCGCTCGAGGAGCAGCGCGCGCTCGCGCGTGTTGCGCGTGAGTGCGGCCGCGCGCTCGAACTCCGCGCGCGCCTCGGCGAAGCGGCCGAGCTTGGCGAGGAAGTCGCCGCGCACACTGGGCAGGAGATGATAGCTCGCGAGCGCGGGCTCGGACGTGAGGGCGTCGACGATCTCGAGACCCGCCGCTGGACCGAACGCCATGGCGTACGCCACCGCGCGATTCAGCTCCACGATGGGGGAGGGCGTGAGCTGGGCGAGGGCGTCGTACAACGCCGTGATGCGCGTCCAGTCGGTGTCCTCGCCGGTCCGCGCCCGGGCGTGGCAGGCGGCGATGGCCGCCTGGAGCGTGTACGGGCCCAGCGCCCCGGCGAGCTGCTCGGCCCGCTCGAGCGCCGCGAGGCCGCGACGGATGAGGAGCCGGTCCCAGCGCGCGCGATCCTGATCGAGCAGCAGGATCGGCTGCCCCGCCGGACCGACCCGCGCCTTGAGGCGCGATGCCTGGATCTCCATCAGCGCCACGAGGCCGTGGACCTCCGGGTCGCCGGGCTCGAGCTCGGCCAGGATTCGGGCGAGCCGGAGCGCGTCCTCGCACAGGCCCGGCCGCACCCAGTCTTCGCCCGCCGTGGCGGAGTAGCCCTCGTTGAAGATGAGGTAGAGGACTTCGAGCACCGAGGAGAGACGCGCGGCGAGCTCGGCGCCCCGGGGGACCTCGAACGGGACGTGCGCCTCGCGCAGCGTCCGCTTGGCGCGCACGATGCGCTGCGCCAACGTCGCTTCCGGGACGAGGAACGCCCGGGCGATCTCGTCGGTCGTGAGGCCGCCCAGCAGGCGCAAGGTGAGCGCCACGCGCGCCTCGGTTGAGAGCACGGGATGGCAGGTCGTGAAGATGAGGCCCAGGCGATCGTCGCCGATGTGATCGTCGAGGGCGGCCGCGAGATCCGCCTCGGGATGCTCCTGCCGGGTCAGCAGCTCGGGACCGAGCTCCTGATGCTTGCGGTCCAGCAGCTTGCCGCGGCGAAACTCGTCGATGGCGCGCCGCTTCGCGGTGGTCATGAGCCAGGCGCCGGGGTTGTCGGGAACGCCCGACTCGGGCCAGCGCTCGAGCGCGGCGACGAGTGCGTCCTGCGCCAGGTCCTCCGCCAGGCCGACATCACCGGTCATGCGCGTGAGCCCGGCGATGAGCTTGGCCGACTCGATGCGCCACACCGCGTCGATGGTGCGGTGGGTATCGGACGCCGTCACCGCCTGGCCTCGTTCTGTGCAATGCGCGCCTTGACGAGCTTCCGTACCAGCCTCGCCGGGAGGGGCTGGTCGGCGGTGAAGCGGATGGTGCCTTTGGCGGTCTGGTACGATGCGAGCTCTTTCTTGAGGGTCTTCGGCAGGTGGGTGCTCATGAAGAGGCTCAGGTGATCCTTGAACGCGGCGTAGCCGACCAACATGCCATGGTGCTTGAACATCGGGATCCCGTAGCTGATAACTTCGGTCGCCTTGGGCGCGGCAGCCTTGATCGTCCTGCGCAGTTGCTGGAGCACGGCCCGCGGAACCGGTGGGACCGCCCTCAAGTAGGCGGCGACCGAGGCGAACTTTTTCATGGGGCGAAGAACTCCTTCAGGACGGGCGCGAGCGCCGCCGCCGCGACGTTGTGGGTCTGACCGGGAAGCGTGCGGAGGCGCGCGCCTGGGACGACTTCCGAGAGCCGCTGGGCCGCCGCGCGGAGCACGGGCATGGTCTTCTCGCCACACAGCACGAGCGTCGGTATCGTGAGTATGGCCGCCCGCTTGGCGGGTAGCGAGAAATCTCCCATCACCGCCGAGTCGTAGGGAAGTGACCTTGCCACTGCCTTGAGCTTGGACCACATCGGCAGGATCCGAAACACGGTCACGAGCCAGCCGGGCATGCCGATGATGTCTTTCATGTAGAACTTGACGGCGTCACCGCGGCGCCCCTCCGCCACGAGCCGCACGAGCTGCGCCTGGTGGTCTGCGGGAGGCACGTGCGCAGGGTTGCCGACCATGAACGGTGGCTCGTACAACGCGAGCTTCGTGATGTTGAGGCGACTCGCCGCCGCCTCGAGGGCGAGGGCCGCGCCGGAGGACATGGCGTAGACGAAGGCCGAGCCGCCGGCCTCGCGGATCAGTGCGTCGAGATCATCGATCTCGCGCTCGACCGCATACGGCGCCGTGTCACCGCTGTCGCCGCGACCGCGCCGGTCGTACATGAACACGGTGAAGCTGCGCGCCAGCAGGGGCGCCAGCTTCGGCATCGGCCCGAACGATCGGCTACAAAATGCGCCGTCGACCAGGATGACCGGCGGGCCCTCTCCCAGCTGATCGTAGGCGATCGTGGTGCCGTCGCGCGAGCGTACCTGTCTCATGCCATATCCATTTTGCGGAAGCGCTCCACGGCCTCGCTCGGTCCGAAGTCGTCCAGCTCGAACAGCTGGCGCACCTCGATCTCGCCTTCCCGGCCGTCCAGCGCGGGATTGGGGAAGCGACGGGCCCATTCCATCGCCTCTTCCTTCGACTTGACCTGAATCAGCGTGTACCCGGCGATGAGCTCCTTCGCCTCGGCGAAGGGGCCGTCGACCACGGTGCGCTTCGTCCCCGTGTACTTGACACGCCAGCCCTTCGAGCTCGCCTGCAGGCCGGAGGCGTCGAGCAGCACGCCGGCCTGCTGCAGCTCCTCGTGGTACTTCGCCATCTCGCCGAGCATCTTCTCGTGCGGCATGACGCCGGCTTCCGAGTCTTTGGTCGCTTTGACGATGATCATGAATCGCATGGTCGCCTCTCCTCGCAGCTGGGTTCGGAGCTCTACCTCTACGACGAACCAGAGGTGGCGAGTTCGACAGGCTGCGCGGGCAGCGCCTGCACCTCAGCCGCCCGCGATCGCCCCGATGACGAGAAACGGCTCGGCTCCCGCCGCGACCGCGTCGGGCAGCGGAGCGTTCGGTGGCTCGTGGGTCAGGTCCCGCTCGCAGGCAAAGAATCGCAGGAACGGCCGTCGCTGCTCGGTGCCATGGTCCCGGATGGTCCCGCGCAGCATGGGATAGCGGGCCTCGAGCGCGTCGAGTACCGCCGCCCGCGTGACCTGGCCGGCGACCTCGAGCTGCACCTCCCCTTTGACGTGCGCCAGCGTCCGGAGGTGCGGCGGGAGCACCACGCGGATCATCGCAGCGTCTGCACCTCGACGGAGAGTACGGCCGGAAGATCGCGTACGATGGGTGTCCAGCTGTCCCCGGCGTCCGGCGAGAGGTACACTTGCCCGCCGGTGGTGCCGAAGTACACGCCGCACTTGTCGAGCGAGTCGATGGCCATCGCGTCGCGCAGCACGTTGACGTAGCAGTCGCGCTGCGGCAGGCCTTTCGTGAGCCCCTCCCACTCGTTGCCGCCGGTGCGGCTGCGGTACACGCGCAGCTTCCCCTCGGGAGGATAGTGCTCGGAGTCGCTCTTGATCGGCACGACGTAGATCGTCTCCGGCTCGTGCGCGTGCACGTCGATCACGAATCCGAAGTCGGTCGGCAGGTTGCCGCTCACCTCACGCCACGAGTCGCCGCCGTCGTCCGAGCGCATGACGTCCCAATGCTTCTGCATGAAGAGCACGTTGGGGCGCGACCGGTGCAGCGCGATGCGGTGCACGCAGTGTCCCACTTCGGCGTCGGGATCCGGGATGTATTGGGAATGCAATCCGCGGTTGATCGGCTTCCACGTCTTGCCGCCGTCGTCGCTGCGGAAGGCGCCCGCGGCCGAGATGGCGATGTACATCCGTTTCGGATTGGCGGGATCGAGCAGGATGGTGTGGAGGCACATGCCGCCCGCGCCCGGCTGCCACTTGGGCCCCGTGCCGTGGCCGCGCAGCCCGGGGAGCTCCTGCCACGTCTTGCCGCCGTCGCTGGTCCGGAACAACCCGGCGTCTTCCACCCCGGCGTACGCCGTGTCCGGATCGGTGAGGGACGGCTCGAGGTGCCAGACTCGCTTGAACTCCCACGGGTGCTGCGTGCCGTCGTACCACTGGTGCGTGGTCAGCGGCTTGCCGGTGTCCGGCGACGTGTCGTAGACGAACTTGTTGCTCTCGCCGGCAGGCATGCCTTCGGGCGTCTTCGTCATGCCGCCCCCGGGGGTCTCCCACGTCTTGCCCCCGTCGCAGGAGCGCTGGATGATCTGCCCGAACCACCCGCTCGTCTGCGACGCGTACAGCCGATTCGGATCGACCGGAGAGCCCTTGAGGTGGTAGATCTCCCAGCCCGCGAAGTGCGGGCCACTGACATTCCACCGTTCGCGCTTCCCGTCCGACGTCAGGATGAACGCGCCCTTGCGCGTACCGACCAGCACTCGTACTCCGCTCATGGCTCACTCCTACCTAGGGTTCCACGCCTATAGTCTCCGTCTAACGCGCCGGCGTCAACTCTTCTTCTTCCACCCCGTACGCGCGCGCAGCCGCTCCTCTTGCTCCTTGAATTCGGGTTTGAGCGTGGCACCGAAATCGTCCGCCTCGAATACCTGGCGAATCTCCACCTCGCCCTCCTGGAACGGCGCCCGCTTCAGCCAGTCGATCGCCTCGTTCAGCGATTTCACCTGCCACAGCCAGAAACCGGCGATCAGCTCCTTCGTCTCGGTAAACGGCCCGTCGATCACGGTGCGCTTGCCGCCCGCGAACCTGACGCGGGCACCTTTGGAGCTCGCCTGGAGCCCTTCGCCGGCGAGCAGCAAGCCGGCTTTCTCCAGCTCCTGATTGAACTTGCCCATCGCGGTCAGGATTGTTTCGTCCGGCAGCACGCCCGCTTCCGACTGCTTGTTCGCCTTCACGATGACCATGACTCGCATGGGCGGATCTCCTCGTGGTTCGGGTGGGGGAGCCGGGCTCGGCCCAGCCTCTACCCATACGACGAGCGAGGGGTTCCGGAATCGACACTGCGGGCCCTTGCGGGCCGGTTGTCGAGACCGGCCGCCGGCGGCTATCATCCTTTCCCGATGACCGCCCCGGCGCACACCCTCCCGTCCAAGCCGCTCGACCGCTCCATCGTGGACGGGCCGATCCCGCGCGCCGTGTGGATGCTCGCCTGGCCGACGATGCTCCAGAACCTGATCGGCGGGCTGCAAGGCATGGTGGATCACGCCCTGGTCGGTCATTTCGTGGGCTACGCCGGCAACGCCGCGATCGGCGTCGCCATCCAGATCTTCATCGTCGTGATCGTCTTCGTGATGTCGGTGTTCAGCGGGATGGGCGTCCTGGTCGCCCGTTTCGCCGGGGCCAACCAGCCCGAGCAGGTCAATCGCACCGTGTACCAGGCGTTCCTCGCCGCGGTGGCGCTGTGGGGATTGGTGTTGGCGCCGCTCGGCTGGATCCTGGCGCCGTCGCTGCTCGGCGTGGTGCACGCCACGCCCGCCGTGCGTGTCCAGGCGTTGCCGTTCCTGCGCATCATGTTCGTCGGCAGCATTGGGATGCTGCTGTTTTTCATGGTGGGCGGCGCGCTGCGGGCGGCGGGGGACGCGCGCACACCGCTGCGCCTCGGCATCCTCCTCACCGCCCTGAACATCGTGTGTAACGTCGCGTTCATCACGGGTCTCGGACCACTGCCGCGGCTCGGGACCGCCGGGGCCGCGGTCGGCACCACCGTGGCGGGTCTCGTGATCAGCGGCCTCGCCGGATACCTGTTGCTCTCGGGGCGCCTGCCGGTCGTGTGGCGCCGCGGCATGGACTGGCGACCGGACTGGGGGATCATCCGGGAGCTGTTCCGTTTCGGGCTTCCGACCGGGATGCAGGGGATCGCGATGAACGTCGCAGGCGTGCTGCTGCTCCGCTTCATCGGGTCGCTGGCGCAGAGCGCCGAGGCGCAGGCCGCCTACGCGGTGGGTTACAGCGAGCTGTTCTCGTTCATCACGTGGACGTCGGTGGGGTTGATGGGCGCCGCCGCCACGGTCGCGGGTCAAAACCTGGGCGCGCAACGTCCCGAGCGCGCGGTGCACGGCGTGCACGTCGCGGCGGGGCTCGGCCTCGGCGTGGCGGCGGCGATCGGCGTGCTGTTCCTCACGATTCCGCGCGCCCTGCTCGGGCTGTTCGGGATGACCGATCCCACCGTCGTCGCCCTCGGGACGCAGCTGCTCGCGTTCCTCAGCGTGTCGGGGCTGTTCGTGACCGTAGCGCTCACGTACACGGGGGGACTGCAGGGCACGGGCGACACCCGCTCGCCGCTCTACATCTCGATCCTGTCCCAGATCGTCGTCCCGCTCGGCCTGTGCACGATGTTCCAGGCGACACGCGGCCTCCACCCCGCGGACATCTGGCTGGCGATCCTGTTCGGCCACATGACGCGCTGCGCCCTGAGTGTGCTGCGATTCCGTCAGGGAAAGTGGCGCAGCATCCGGGTGCAGCTGGCTACGGTTGCGCCACGATCTTAAGGTTGGCGAAATCGCCGGCGGAGTTGTTTCCCACCCACAGGCCCACCCGTCCCTTCCGTCGATCGCTCAACTGGGTGACGACCAGACTCGGTTCCTTCGCCTCATTGACGAACACCTTCACCTGCGGCGCCGCGACCACCACCCGCACGTGAAACCAGCCGTTCGGATCCGGCGCCGGGCTGACGGGTTGCTCGTACTTTCCCGGCTGCTCGGCTCTGAGCTTCTGCCACGGGTAGGTAGGGTGCGAGACGTATTGCACGGCGTGGGCGTGCCGCACCGAATCGTCGGTCTTGAAGTTGAACGGGCGGAAGTAGATGGCGTCATAGGTCGTGCCATCCACTCCATGAAACGCCACACCCACGAAGCTCTGTTGCGGCACGTCCTTCCCTCTTACATCGAGCTCGATCGTGCCGTTGCCGAGCTCGATTCCCTGCGGGTACGCGACGCCGTTGTCGGCGCTTTCGCTGAGATGAATACCGGTTCTCGTCCCGTCGATGAGCCTCGTCGCGGTGCGGTTGAAGACCTCCAAGCTCTCGGGCACGAGGGGTTTCTGCTGGCCAGAAACACGGGACGCGGTGAAGAGGCCGGCCGCGGTCAACAGAGCGGGGAGGGCAACGCGCCGGTTCATGACGGCTCCTTTCGCAGTGGTAGGAGTGTCGGGCTGCGACGCTCTACGATCTCCGGAGCCGGTCGGTTTCCTGCGTCGCTACGCGCTCCAGCCGTGCCGGCGCGCGATCTCGCGCAGCTCCCCCCAAGGGGCGCGCGCAGCGCTCGGACGCGGCGCCGCCGGCGCCACGATGTCCGTCGGCCGGACGGGACAGGGCGCGCCCGTCACGTTGGGCACCGAGTAGACCGGTGGTGGAGGGGGAGGGGCAGCGGGATCAACCAGTTTGAAGTCGAGCTCATTTGCCAGGTTGTTGGCCGTCGCGTCGCGCACGCTCAAGGGGGTCAGGCCCCAGCGCCACTCGATCATTCGCAGCACGGACGTGTGGTCGTACAGGACGTGCGAGGTGCGCGCCCGGCGCACGAACGGTGAGATGAGCAGCGTGGGTGTGCGGAAGCCGCGGCGCCCATCGGCGTTTCCCGCCGCCTGGTCGGCGGGGGGGATCGGCGCGACGGATGGGGGAACGTGGTCGAAGAATCCACCCCATTCGTCGAAGTTGATGACGAGGATGGTGCGACTCCACGCGGGGCTCTGCGTCACCGCCGCGTAGATGCGGTTCATCATCGCCTCGCCGGCGCGGACGTCGCAGTAGGGATGGTCGTCCGCCCCCGTCCCGGTCAGCTCCTGCGCGAAGCTCCCGTCCACGAACGCCACGTGCGGCAGCGTGCCCGCCGCACAGTCGGCGTAGAACGCGTCGAGCGGGCGGCTGATCGGCACGTACTTGGCGCCCCACAAGCCCAGGAACGGCAGGTCGCCGTAGTAGTACCGGCCGACGAGCCCCCGAGCGGACAGCCGGTCCCAGATCGTCGGCAGCTGCGAGATCGCGGTGCTGTTTTCAATCCGGTCGGTCTGGCCGGCGTGCTGGTAGATGCGATTGGGGAACGTCGGCCCGAGGATGGCGCAGAAGTACCGGTCGAACGACCTCCAGTCGAGCACCGCGCGGCCGAGGAAGGGAAGGTCTTCTTGGCGGTAGTAGCCGATGGAGAAGACGTCGTTGGCGCGCAGCCACCCGTCACACGCGCCGCCGTTGTACTCCACCCGTCCCCCGGCATAGGAGTGATCGGGATCGCCGTAACCGCAGCCCTGAAAGTCAGGGGCCAGCGGAAAAGTCGAATGGGGAACGCCGGCGGCGTCGACGTACGCGAGCCCCGCCTGCTGGCCGTCGGCGCCCGGGAGCCAGCCGAGGAAATGGTCGAACGACCGGTTCTCCATCATGAACACGATGACGTGCTCGATGCCGCTGGCCGCGGGGTCCGGCAACATGTCGCCGCTGAGCTGCGCGCGCGTCGGCGCGATGATGGATCGATCGCTGCATCCCAGCGTGATGCCGCCCACTGTGGTGGCAGCGGTGGTCAGGAACCTGCGGCGCGAGACGAGTGACATCGAGACCTTCTGGCCGCGTCAGGTTGTAGCCGGATGCGGGTGGAGCGCGCAGCCGCACCGCATGCGCGCGGCGTCGGCGTCACTCGGGAACAGGTGGTAGTACATGGCCACGATCATCGGCACGAAGACCACGGTGTTGTAGAACAGGTGCAGCTCGAGCCGCGGGATCCACAGCTGCACGAGGCTGGTGGGAGCGGGGGCCCCGAACAGTGTCCGGCCCGTGATGGCCTGACCCTGCAGCAGCGCGTGCTCGATGTGATGCCAGAACTGGATCACGAGCGCCGCGAGCCACCACATCCGCGCCCGGCCAACAAAACCGGGCAACAACACCCACAGGCCGATCAGCATGATCAGGGCATACCCGTAGTGCAGCACCTCGGAGTGCACGAGCCAGGGAAACGCCTGGCCCAGAATACCCCGCGCCTGGTGCAGCGGCCACGCCAGCACGTAGGCCTGATAGGCCTGCACCAGGTGCTCGGCCAAGTGGACGATGACGATGATCATGAACACGCGCAGCGTGCGCTTGTGCCACGGGCCGTTGAGCTGCTCGAAGACGCTTGCCATGGGCGATATTATGCGCTGACCCGGGACGCCGCGGAAGTCTCGACCGGGACGCGTCCCGGCTCTATTATCACGACGATCTCCCCAATCGACGGAGTGCGAGCATGTGCCGCAACATCAAGACCCTGGCTAATTTCGCGCCGCCCGCGACGGACGATGAGATCCGGGCATCGGCGCTGCAGTTCGTTCGCAAGCTGAGCGGGACGGCGCGGCCCTCCCAGGTGAACGAAGCGGTGTTCAATCGGGCGGTGGACGAGGTGACGGTGGCGGCGCACCGTCTGATTCACTCGCTCCGGACGAGCGCGCCGCCGCGGGACCGCGAAGCGGAGCGCCGCAAAGCGCATCAGCGAGCGCTCGAGCGCTTCGGTCCGAGGACCGGCTCGGAGCCCTGAATGTATGTGAGCTCGCGGCCCTCGCTGGCGCAGCGGAGCATCAATGCGCCCCGACTCATGTCGCCTCGCCCGATGAACTCCCGGGGGACACGCAGCCGCGGCCCCAGCACCTCTTTCAGGGGCTCCAAGTACTTCGCCGTCGCGATACTGCCCAGCAGGACGACGGCGTCGGTCGGGTGCAGGCGTTCGGCCAGGCGGGCGGCATCGCGTTGCAGCGGGCCGGTGTAGCGCCGCTCGCCGGGATCGACCGGAATCCCGGCGATCGCTCGTAACCCGGCGAGATCGATGCCTGTCCCGGGAGGACAGAGACCGCGGCCCGGCACGATGACCTGCACGCCGACGCAATCATCGGGCGGCTTGGCGAACGCCAGCGCATAGGCCAGCTTGCCCCGGAAGTACAGCCCGCTCATGAAGGTGAAGACCTCGCCGATGGTCGCACCTGCGTCCGATCGCAGGCGCCGCGCCAGGGTCGAGCGGGCGTCCTTCCGCAGCAGAAACCCGGCGCGCTTGCCTCCGCAGTTGGCGGGCGAGAGCAGGAAGATCTGGTGAGGTGGCGACATATATTCTCTCAAAGCTATGTCGGCACTGGGTCGCAAGGTACCGAAGCGCACGAGCGCCGAACCCGAGCCGATCGTCGTCGCGGGACACGAGATCGCCGTCTCGAACCCCACCAAGGTGCTCTTCCCGAAGCCCAAGTACACGAAGCTCGATCTCGTGCGCTACTACCTCGCCGTGGCCGGGGGAGCGCTGCGTGGCGCGGGCGGCCGGCCCAACGTGCTGGTGCGCTACCCCAACGGCATCACCGGTGAGTTCTTCTATCAGAAGCGCGCGCCGGAGTCACGCCCGCCGTGGATCGAGGTCGTCACGATCCGCTTCCCCTCGGGCCGCATGGCCGAGGAGGTCGTGCCGCGCGACGCCGCGGCGCTGGTGTGGCTCGCCAACCTCGCCTGTCTGGAGCTGCATCCGCACCCGGTGCGCGCCGAGGACTTGGACCATCCCGACGAGCTGCGCGTGGACTTGGATCCCGTGCCCGGAGTGAAGTGGCCCCAGGTGCGCGCCGTGGCGGGCGTGGTCCAGGCCACGTTGCGCGACTTCGGGCTCATTGGCTGGCCCAAGACGTCAGGTTCGCGCGGGATGCACGTCCTCGTGCGGATCGAACGGCGCTGGACCTTCGACGAAGTGCGCCGCGCGGCGCTGGCGCTGGCGCGCGACGTGGAGCGCCGCGCGCCCGCGCTGGCGACGAGCAAGTGGTGGAAGGAAGAGCGCCACGGCGTGTTCGTGGACTACAACCAGAACGCCAAAGACCGGACCGTGGCCTCCGCCTACTCGGTACGGCCCACGCCCGATGCGCGGGTCTCGGCGCCGCTCAGCTGGGACGAAGTGGCGAGCGCCGACCCGGCCGATTTCACGCTCGCCACTATGCCCAAGCGCTTCGCGCAGCTGGGCGATCGCCATGCGGGAATCGAGGACGCCGCCCGGTCGCTCGAGGGCTTGCTGGAGCTGTCGGCACGGCATGAGCGTGAAGGTTTGGGCGACGCGCCGTGGCCGCCGCACTTCAAGAAGCAGCGGGGCGAGCCCCCGCGGGTGCAACCGTCCCGGGCCCGCGCGGCCAAATACCCGCTGATCGAGATCGCGCGCGCCAAGCGCAAGCAGGACGCGCTCGCAGGGCTCAAACGCTGGAAGGCGCGCCACCCAAAAGCCGCCAAGTATCTCGAGCCCGCCGACGTGCTGGTCGATTCAATGCGTGGCCGCTCGTCCACCTGGACGCGGATCCGTGTGAACCTGCAGCACGTGCCGCCGAAGCTCCGGCCCCGTCAAGAACGCCTCGACCCCGACGAGAAGACTTTGGCGAGCTGGTAGGGACGCGCCACCTCGAGCTGGTCGTAGCGGCAGGCGGCGGGTCGCTTGTCCGGCCGCCAGCGCAAGAAGGTCGCGGCGTGGCGGAAGCGGTCGCCCTGCAGGTGGTCGTATTTCACCTCGCACACGCGCTCAATGCGGAGCGGCTCCCACGACAGATCCTTGCCGGCGCTCCAGCGACTCTGCCCGCCGGGCATGCGGCCGGAGCGCGCGTCGGCCTGCGCCCAGGCTCGCCACGGGTGCTTGTCCAGCGCATGCTTGCGCAGCGGCGCGAGCTCTTTCACGAGCTGTTTCCGCATCGCCATGGTGAACGACGACGTCACGCCGACGTGCTGCAGCGCGCCGCGGTCATCGTACAGGCCGAGCAGCAGCGACCCGACCGCGTCCTTGCCCGTCTTGTGCCAGCGAAATCCCGCCACCACGCAGTCGGCGGTGCGGGCGTGCTTGACCTTGATCATCGCACGCTTGCCGGGCTGGTAGGTCAGTGCCGCCGGCTTGGCGATGACACCATCCAGGCCCGCGCCCTCGAACTGCTCGAGCCACTGTTCCGCGAGGCCCCGGTCCTGCGTCATGGGTGTGAGATGGAGCGGCGGATCCAGCTTCGCGAACAGCTTCTCCAGCAGCGCGCGCCGCTCGCGTTGCGGCGTGGCCATCCGGTCGCGCCCGCCGGAGGCGAGGAGGTCGAATGCCACAAAGCTCGAGGGCGTCTCCTTCGCGAGCTTCGCCACGCGCGAGGCGGCGGGATGCAGCCGCATCTGGAGCGCGTCGAAGTCGAGACCGTGCGCCGTGGCGATCACGATCTCGCCGTCGATCACACTGCCTTTCGGCAGCCGCTCGAGCAGCGAGTCGTGCAATTCCGGGAAATAGCGGTCCAGCGGCTTCAGGTCGCGGCTCTGGATGTAGACGTCCGCGGCGCCGCGAAACACGATCGCGCGGAACCCGTCCCACTTGGGCTCGAAGAGAAAGGTCCCGTCGTCGGGCAGCGATTCCGCCAACTTGGCGAGCATCGGCTCGATCGGCGGAGCTAGGGGAAATTGATCTTTGGTGCGCACCGCCTCATCCCGCTCTCGAGCGTATTTATGGGGCTGCCGCCGTGCCGCGGCGGCGGACCTGGTCGAACCAGTTCAGAACCACGGTCAGCTGCTCCCCGTTGCCGCTGTTCTGCTCGCGCACCATCAGGAACCGGCCGCCGTCCGGGGACACGTCGTACAACACATTCTGGCCACTCTGGCCCAGAACCGCCGCCTGGTACTTTCCAGTGAACAGCGCGCGCGGTGCTCCGAGCCGGACTTCGGCCCCGAGCTGCGTGGTCACGGCGTACACGGTGTCGCCCTTCCGGAAGAACAGCTCGCGACCGACTCGCCCCCAGCGCGCCTCGGTGCCGCCGCGCGTGGAGACGCGCCAGCGCGCGCTTCCCTCCCGCAGCTGCCGTATGTAGATCTCGTCAGCCCCGGTCTCGTTGGAGACGTAGACCAGCCAGCGGCCGTCGGGCGAGAGGCCGATCCCGCGCTCCTCGAAGGGCGTTCGCAACAGCGGCCGCGCGGCCCGTGGGCTGTCCACCGGCGTGATCCAGATGTCGCGATGGGTCTGCGGATGGTTCTCGCGAAATAGCATGGTCCGCCCGTCGGGCGTGAACTGGACCTCCCACACGGGGTACGGCCGGACCAGAAGCGTTTCCGCCACGCCGCTCCCGTCGGCCGCGATGCGGAACAGACCCTCGCGGGTGATGGCGCCCAGTTGCCGCACGAATGCCACCTGCCGGCCGTCCCGAGCCCATTCTGGGAACATGTTCACCGAGTCGAACGTCAGGCGTGATAGGTTGCGCGCGCCGAGCTCGTACACCCAGATGTCCGCGCTGAAGATCCCACCAGCACCATGTTCGATCGCGACGGCGATTCGCCGGCCGTCCGGGGAGAACCGGGGGGCCCGGTAGCGCTCGAGCGGTGCGGGCAAGGTCTGCGCGTGACCGGCGCGATCGACCAGCACCAGCTCGCGTGGCGCCGTGCTGCCGGTGATGAACACCAGTGAGCCGGTGCGCGAGGCGCCCAGTTTGGCGACGGCGAGCTGTCCGATTCGCACCCCCTCGACGACGGGTCCGGGCGGTCCCGTGAAGCGCCCGCGGCGGGGATCGAACGGAGCCACGAATAGGGTGCCGTCGGTCTGGGCGAAGAGGATGAACCCGCCGTCGACGTAATGCGGACTCATGCCGGTCTGACCGAGCGCGCGGACCCGGCCACCCTGGAGCACCGCCAGGTGGGGTCCGGAGCCATCGACGAGCGTCAGCAGGACGGTGCGTCCATCCGGGAGAAACTCGGGCCAGCGATACGCCTGGCCCCCTGCCGTATCGGGCGCCGCGAAGACCTCCGGCTTTCCCCCCGCGGCGGACACACGGTAGAGCGGCCCGGAGGCGGCAAACACGATCTCATCGCCCACCCCCCACGTGGCCCCCTCGACGCTCGGCACCTCGCAGATGGTCACGACCGCTCCGCCGGAGAGGGACAGCTTCCGCAGCCGGCCGTCCTGCCAGAACCCGATCGACTGGCCGTCAGGAGAGAAAAACGGTTGCCCGGCCCCCGCCGTGCCGGGAATGAGCGCCGGTTCGACGCGCGCGAATCCGCGCGAGAAGAGCCACCTCGTCCCGAGCGAGTCAGTGCCCGCGTAGACGATGCGCGACCCGTCCGGCGCGAGGGCGATCGGCGAGCCGCGGAAGTCCGTGGGCTGAAACCCGTTCTCGAAGGAGAGGGAGAACCGCACCACGGGAACCGCCGGGGGT
>QHTK01000079.1 GCA_003220795.1 Gemmatimonadota bacterium
CGCGAGCACCTCGTGGCCGTTCTCGAGCTTAACGCGGAAGGTAGTATTGGGGAGCACCTCGCTCACGGTGCCCATCATCTGTATGGCGTCGCCGGCCACCGCTCCTCAGTCGCTCCTCTCGCTCAGGTCGGGCTCAGACGTGGGCCTCGCGCGGGTCCATCGTCTGGTCGCGCGGCGGCTCCTGACCGCGCTCGATATACGAGGCGTGCCGGCCGCAGCCGTGGCACGTGAGCGTGATCCGCTCCGATGCGGCCGACAAGCCCTGCCCACCCCGCCGGCGGGGCGACCGCACGATCGACCGGGTACTACACGACGGGCAGACCAGGGGAACGTGCTCCCGGTCTGCCGCGATCAGCGCCAGCGCTTCCGGCGCCCGATACTCCTTGATGCCGCGTCTCCCCACGCCTGCCGTGCACCTCCAATCGAGAAATGTAGCAACCCCGGGAAGGGCTCCCGCCGCCTTGACACCCTCCGCCCGGGGCGTATCTCTCACGGGAACGGGAGGTTGCCATGGACGGTCGGGCGTACGAGCCACTGGCGGAGATCGAGGTCGATCAGGTCAAGCCGGAGCGCCAGGGCTTCATGCTCACCGGCCAGGGTCCCGACAACGCGGAGTACCAGCTCGACCTCCGGTTCGGGATGCCGCTCGATCCCCGCACGCGCACGGTGCTGGGGGAGCTGCTGTCCCACTCCGATCTGATCATCTCGCGGCGCGCCCCGGGCGGCCTGGCCCAGGCGCTGCGCCAGCGGCGTAACCGCGCGCCGCAGCGCTAGTTGGCGTCAAAATCCTTGACGGTCCCGAAGGTGGGATGTAGCTTGGCGCGACCTTCAGCGCCGGAGCAGCGTGCTTCATGCCAGCCGAACTCGGCGGGTCGCAGATCTCGTCGCTGCTCGAAGCCCTCCCCGGTATCGCCAGTGTGTTGCGCAGCCCGGTCGCCGACGCGCTCGTCAAGGCGATCCGGGCGGCGGCCGGCGTGGGTGATTTTTCGGCCGAGGACGCCGAAGAGCTGGTGCGTTACGCTGTGCGCCGGGGGTTGATCGGCCCGGACGAGGGGGACCGGGTCCTCGCCGAGGTGCAGGTGGCGCTCAAGTCGCGGCGCAAGGTGGTCAAGAGCGCGAAGCCGAAGGCGGCCAAGAAGAGGCCCGCGAAGAAGAAGTTCCGCCGCTAGCCGTGAAGGGCACCGCCCTCCTCCTCATCGCCTTTGCCGGGGCCTGCTCGTCCGCCCCGAAACCGGCGGCCGTCGCGCCGGCGGAAATCCCCGCGCTCGTCGCCCAGACCGAGCGCGAGCCGCGCAACGCCGCGCTCAAGTTCCGGCTCGCGGCGACGCTCGCCGCCGCCGGGCGCTGCGACAGCGCGGTCGTCGTGGCACGCGCCGCTCAAAGCCTCGAGGCCGACAACGTGCGGGGGCCGCTTGTGGTGGGAGCGTGTCAGGAGCAGGCGGGGCGCTACGACGAGGCGATCGCCACGTATCAAGACTTCGCCGCCCAGCACCCCCGCGCGCGGGGCGTCGCCGCGCTACGCGCCCGCGCCGAGCTCGCGCTGCGGACCTCGGCCGAGCAGACGGCGCGCCAGGCGCTGGCGCGTGAGACCGAGCTGGCACAACAGCCGCCGCAGGCGGCGACCGTGGCAGTGCTGCCCGTGCTCGTCTCGGGCGATTCGACCTACCGCCCGCTGTCCCGCGGACTGGCCGAGCTGATCACCACCGATCTCGCCTACATCCGCACACTCAAGTTGCTCGAGCGGCTGCAGATTGGCGTGCTGCTCGACGAGCTGAAGCTGGGGACGAGCCAGCGGGCGGCCCCGGCGACGGCGGCGCGCGTGGGACGCCTGCTCCGGGCCGAACGCATGGTGCAGGGCACGGTCACGATCCCGTCGACGGGGGCGGGGTCGGTGCGGCTCACGGCATCGGTCGTGACCGGCGCCGGGGTTATCTGGCCCGTGGCGCCGGCGACGGGGCCGCTCCCACAGTTGCTCGGGCTCGAGAAGCAGGTCGTGTTCGGACTCGCGGCGCAGCTCGGGATCGCGCTGACCGAAGCCGAGCGACAGCGCATCCTGAAGGAAGGGCCGCGGAATCTCGCCGCGTTCCTCGCGTACAGTCGCGGGCTCGAGGCGATGGACGCGGGCGACTACAGCCGCGCGGCGTTTCACTTCGGCGAGGCCGCGCGCGTAGATCCGAGCTTCCGGGCGGCGTCGCAGCAGCGCCAGGCGGCGCAAACGGCGCCCGCGCTCGAGCGGGCCGGCGCCGACCCTGTCGGCTCCCTCTCCGCAGTCGACGCGCTCGAGCACGGCACCGCGACCGTCCTGTCGGCGACCGGAGGGGTCCTGTCCTCCGGCACGCTCGACGTCTTGCCGACCCCTGGTGACGTCGTCGCGCAGGCCGGCGGGACGGCATCGGGGACGGCGACGACCATCCGGCACCTCGGGCCCGAGACTGCGGGCCTCCCGTCGATCATTTCCGTCACAAACGGCATTACGATCATCTTCAAGCGGCCGCCGTGAGGCTTGCGGTTTTGCTCCTGGCCGCGATGCCGCTCGCGGCCCAGCAGCCCCGCGCCGATCTCGCCACCGCCAGGAGCGGCGTCATCCTCGACGCCTATTCGTTCGGATCGGGCTTCGCCTTCGACAACGTGGTCGAGTGGACCGTACCGGTGACCGTGTCGCAGCACCTGGGGCAGCAGCTGACCGTGGACCTCTCTGCCGCGTTCGCCCGCGCGTCGGGCGCGACCACGAGCGGCAACTTCCGGGTCTCGGGCTTCACCGACACCGATGTGCGCGCGAGCTGGGCCACGGGGTCCGGGCATCTCATCCTGGCGGTCGCGGCCACGCTCCCGACGGGGCAGGAGACGGTGCCCGACTCGACCGTACCGCTGCTGAGCGCGCTCGCGACCGAGCTGCTCGCCTTCACCACGCCGACGTTGGGCTCCGGTGGGGGCGCGACCGGTGGGTTCGCCACGGCGTTTCGGCTGGGAGAGCGCTGGGCGGGCGGCGTGGCGGCGAGCTATCGCTGGCACGCGGGCTACACACCGGTCGCGGGGGGCGGCCGGCTCGAGCCGGGAGGCGAAGGGCGGGTGCGGCTCGGCGTCGAGGGGCCGGTCGGGGCGCGCGGGGGCGGCTACTTCCGCGGAGCGGCGGTCTACACCGCGAGCGGCGTGGACACCACGGCGAGCAGCGCGGCCACTCCCAACGGCTCTCGCAGCGGCATCGGGGATCGCATCTTGGCGTACTCGAGCGTCAGCCTCCCCGCGGGCGCGAGCAGCCTCGTCTTCTATGGATACGACATGTATCGCTTGCGGCCGCGCGGGCTTGCGGCGGCCGACTCGAACGCCGTGCAAGTGCCGCGCGGCAATGTCTTCGCGCTCGGTGCGAGATTCGAGCGGACGCTCTCGCCGGCGCTCGGCCTCGCCCCGAACGTCGAGTTTCGCAGCGAGCTGACCGGGGAGAGCGCGGGGAGCCTGACGTTGCTCGGCTGGCTCGTGCGCCCGGGAGTCGACCTGCGCTACCGGGCGAGCGGCCAGGTGACGCTGCTCGTTCAGGGCCAGATGGCGTTCGGTCGGCTCGCGGACAGCAACGGCGGCTCCGTATCGCTGGTCGGCCCACGGGCGGTCGTGCTGGTTGACTGGAGCCGGTGACAAGAAGCAGATCCTTCGCGCCTTCGGCGCTCAGCAAGAAGCAGATCCTTCGCGCCTTCGGCGCTCAGGATGACAGGCTCGCTCGCTCCGGGAAATAGAAGAAAAGATGAAACCACGCTCCGATGCAAAATTGAGTGCCGGGCCGTGAGAAAATTCCACGATGACGTCCCTCTTTTTCTTCTCAAAGCGCCACGCGGCTTGTCATCCTGAGCGAGCGCGCGGTACGCGCGCGAAGCGAAGGATCTGCTGTGAATCTCAGCATCCCGCTAGACCCGCAGCCCCCGCACCACCCCCCGGAGCTTTTCGGCCGCCTCGAGCATGTGCGCCGCGGCGGCCGCCATTTCCTGTGTCGAGGCACCCTGCTGCTGCGTGGCCGCGGTAACCTGCTCGGCGCTGCTCGCGTGCGCGGTCGCCCGGCCCGCCACCTGTTCGACCTGCTCTTTGAGCCGCTCCGCGGTCTGACGGTTCGCCTGCGCGGCGACCCGCACCCGGAGCGCGGCGTGCTCCACCTGCTCGATCGCGGCCACGATCTCCGCCAGGCCGCGCGCCGCGCCCTCCGCGATCGACTCGATGCCGCGTACCTTCGCCTGTCCGGCCGTCATCGTGGCGGTCACTTCGTCCATGTGCTCCCGGATCAAGGTGGTCGTACGCGTCACCTCCTCGGCGGCGCGCGCCGACTCGTCGGCCAACTGGCGGACCTCCTCCGCGACGACCGCGAAGCCCCGGCCGTGCTCACCCGCCCGCGCGGCCTCGATGGCGGCGTTGAGTGCGAGCAGGTTGGTTTGTGAGGAGATGCGCTTGATCAGGTCGACGAAGTCGTCGATCGCGGCCGAGAGCTGCGCCAGCTCGCCGATCTGCCGGGACGTCGTCTGCACCACCTCGCGCACGTCCAGCAGCGCCTTGCCGGCGGCCGCGACGTCCCCCCGGTGGCGGTCGGCCACGGTGCGGATCTCCTCGCCGAGTTGCGCGGTGCGGTCCGCCGCTTCGGCCATCTCGGTCGCGGCCAGCCGCAGCTCTTCGAGTCCTGCCCCCATCGTCCCCAGCGCGGAGCGCTGGTGATCCGCGCTGTCCGAGATCTCGACCATCGCGGTGGACACCTCGCTGGAGGAGGCGGCGAGCTGCTCGCTCGTGGCCGACAGGTCTCCCGCCGAGCCCGCGATCCGGTCGGACTCCCCGGCCACCTCGCCCACGATGCGCCGCAGCCGATCGGCCATGTGCTGCATCGCCTCGGCCAGCACGCGAAACTCGCGCGGCATCTCCCCTACTGTGACCGGCCGCAGGTCACCGCTCCCGAACCGTTCGGCTGCAGTCACCAGCCGGCTGAGGGGCCCATGAATCGACAACATCGCCCAGCGCGCGAGAAACAACCCGACGACGGCGATCCCCCCGAGCAGGAGCCACAGCTCTTTCTCGCGCTCACGCGAGGCGGCCGCCAGGCGGTCCGCCACTTGCGCCGCCTTCACGGCCTGGCGGGTCGCGAGATCGCGCACTAGGCGGGTCACTTCCGCCGCCTGTGGTCGCACGGCGGCCGACTGCGCCAGCGCCTCGCCGTCGCGTCCCAGGTCCTTGAGCGCATGGGCGATCGCGTAGTCCACCTGGATCGCCGCGTTCAGCTGCTTGAGTCGGCTGACCGCGATCCGGTCTTCCCCCGTGATGCCGAGCGCCTCGAGCCGCCGCTCGTAATGGAACGTCTCGTCACTGGCGGTCTGGAACAGCTGGCGCGCGTCGGCGCTCGGCGCGGCGAGGTACTGTTCGGCGCCGCGAATCTCTTCAAACACCATGGCCACAAGTCCGCTGCCGATCTCGCTCGACGCCCGCAGCCCCGCCAGCTCGTCGGCCACGGCATAGCGCATCTGCCGCAGCGTCACCGCGGCGAGCAGCGCCGTCCCCACGAGCCCGATCGCCAGCGGGATCAGTCCCGCCACGATGCGCGAGCGGATAGTGTCGAACATGCGGCGCATCAGTGCCCGCTCTCGGAAACGAGCCGGCCACCGCGGATCACGCCGATCACGACCTGCTTGCCGGGGACATCCCCGTTGGTGTCGAAGGCGACGGTCCCCGTCACTCCCTCGAACGGCGGCTTCCCGCGACCGACCTTCGCCAGGTAGTCCCGGATCGCCTGCCGGCCGGCGCCGGCCTCGGCGATGGCGCGCGCCAGCAGGTGGACGGCGTCGTAGGCTCCGGCGCCACGATGGTCCGGGCGCTGCCCCGGATACGCGCGAGCGTAGTCGGCCACGAACGTGACATTGCGGTCTTCGGGACGATCGGGCAGGTAGGCCGATGACACGTGCACGCCCTCCGCCAGTGCCCCGTCGGCCTCGATCCCCGTCAGCGCGTCGCCCCCGATCACCGGCCAGCTCAGCTTGAGCGCCTGCATCTCCCGCAGCGCGAGCTCGGCTCCGGGGCGTTCGGCGGCGAGCACCAACACGTCGACCGCTCCCCGTTGGCGCATGCGCGAGAGATACGGCTCGAGCGAGCGCGTCTCGGGGACGTAGGGGTCGGCCTCGACCACGGCGCCGCCCAGTCGCGCGAACTCGCCGTCGAAGGCGCGCCGCACGCCGCGACCGTACTCGTTGTTCACGTAAATGATGCCGGCGCGTCGGGCCGCAAGGGTCTGCCACGCGAACCGCGCCAGTTGCGGTCCGTGCTGCACGTCGCTGGGACAGATCCGGAAAAAGTAGGGGTTGATCCCCGCCAAGTCGGGGTTGGAGGCCGACGGGGAGACCATGACCAGGGGGGTCCGCCCGGCTCCGTAGACGCGCAGCGCGGCTTTGGACGGGTCCGAGCTTAGGTGGCCGACGACCGCCACGACGGCGGGATCAGCGTACAACTGCTCGGCCACCCGCAGCGCCGTATTCTCGGAGCCCGAGTCGTCGACCGCTTTCAGCTTGAGCGGGCGGCCGCGCGCACCCCCTCGGGCGTTGATCTGGTCGACGGCCAGCTGAGCGGCCCGCAGCATCGACGCGCCGCGCGCCTGCGAGATTGGGCCCGCCAAGCCGATGACGATGGGGCCGCTCGGGCGGGAACATGCCGCCAGCACGAGGGCGGCGCCGACGAGAGCTGACCTTCGCAGAGGCCCTCCAAGGTGGCGCGGCAAGGTTAAGCAGGGCCAGGGGGAAGCGCAATGTTGTCCCCGTCGCATCCACATGATTTCCACGCGGTTTTCCAGACGGTGTGCACAACATCCCCCCTCGCGAGCCGCACTGGAGCCCGTAGTTTCAAGGGTGTGAACGTCGTCCAGAGCTTGTGCCGGTTCGCCGCCGCGTTGCAGCAGTTGCTCGCCGCCCGCGACTCCGCCGCGTTCGAGCGCGTCTGGGACGCGCTCGGCCTCGATCGCCTCGCCTGGGATGCGCTGGCACTGGCGCGCCGCGCGGATACCGATGCGGTCGAGCCCGCGTTGGCGCAGGTCGACCGCCTGCTGCTCGCCGTGCTGGACCGCTGCCGTGCGTTTCTCGATCGCCACCTCGTGACGTTTCGCGTGCCCGAGCTCGAGCGCTGGCAGCACGCGGCGGCGGCGGCATTGGTGGGCGCGCGCTGGGGCGTCGCGGGTCTCCGCACCGTCATCGCGGACACGCAGGCCCCGCTGGGACGCCGCTACTTCGCGTTCCTGGGGATCGCCGAGCGCCATCCGGATGCGGCCTGGCCGCTGTTCGAGCGCTATCTGGTGACGCCCGGCGCACACCACGCCTTCGTGGCCGCGGCGGTCGAAGCGACGCGCTACTACAGCGGACGCGCGGACGTGCTGATCTCGCTGTTCGAGCGGATCCGGGGAGACCAGCTGCTGCGGCGGTTCCTCGGCCCGAAGATCCTCGAATCGCTCTACGTGCTGGGGGAAGAGCGGAGCCTGCCGCTGTTCGAGCAGCTGCTCGTCGCGGGCCACACCGATCCCGACATCGACCGGTGCGAAGTGATCCGCGCGCTCGTGGCCGTGCGCAAGCTCACCGGCCGGGTGGCGCCGAGCGCCAAGTTCGCCGACGCGGAGCACGCGGTCGTGCAGCGCGCGCTCGACGACGCGGAGCGGCGGTTCGACCAGGAGCGCGACCGCATCGTTCCGGTGACGGTCATCTGACGAATCCCCACACCTTGTCCCGGTACTGCGTTCCGCCGATCGCGTAGCTCTCGTTGTGCCCCGACCCCTGGAGCAGCACGAGCTCGACGGGGCCCGCGGCGGCCGCGGCGATTCGCATCCCCATCTCGAGCGGCACGAGCCGATCCCCGGTCCCGTGGAACAACAGCACCGGGCAGCGGACCTGCCTGATCCGGGCCAGGTTGTCGAGCGACAGCCGCACGATGAATGACGGAAAGATGCGATAGGCGTGCCGGGCCATGTCGGCCGCGCTCGTGAAGGGCGACTCGAGGATCACGCCCGCGACGGGGTGGTGCGTCGCGGTGTAGGTTGCCGCCGCCGTGCCGAGCGAGCGGCCGTACACAAAGATGCGATGGGGATCGACCTCCGGGCGGGCCGCGAGGGCGGCGTACACCGCGTCGGAGGCGCCGTACATGCCCGCCTCCGTAGCCCGCCCGGCACTGCCGCCGTAGCCGGGATAGTCCACGATCAGGAGCGCCGCGTGCGGCGGCTGAAAGTCACGCACGATCGGCCAGATCGTCGCGATGTTTTCGCCGTTGCCGTAGAACCAGAGAAGCGCGGGGGCAGGTTGTGCAGGCTGTGGAGGATGGTGGAGGATGGTGGAGGCGCCACTGACCTCCACCGGCTTGAGGTACCACCCCGCCAGCCTCGTGCCGTCTTTCATCACCAGCTCGATCTTCTCCCCGTTCGCGACGCCGACGCGCGGTGGATCCGGCACCGGCGCGCGCGGCGCGGGAAACGCGAGTCGCTCCTGGAACAGCCACGCCACAGCGACCAGGACGACGTACGAGAGGACGAGACCGAGTGCGACGCGGAGGATGAGCACCGGGAGAATATGTACGGGCGCGGCATGCCGCGCCCGTACACGGCGCTTCGCCATTGCACGCGGCGCCCCTACCGCGAATCTTACGTGCCGTGACCACCCAGCAGATGACGTGCCCGGCGTGTCGTGCGGAGATTCCCACGGGCTCGGCGTTCTGCCCCGCGTGCGGCAACCCCTCGCCGACCGTCATCACCAACGAGCGGGTCGCCGCCGCGCCGCAGCCCGCGTCGGCCCCGACGGCCGTGCCGACCGCCGAGCGTCTCGCCCGCGCGCTCGGCCCCAAGTACCAGGTCAAGCGGCTCGTGGGACGCGGCGGGTTCGCCGAGGTGTACGAGCTGTGGGACCAGGACCTGGACCGCCGCCTCGCCTGTAAAGTGCTGCACCCCGAGATCGCCTGGACTCCCGGCATGCTCACCCGCTTTCGCCAGGAAGCCAAGGCGCTCGCGCGCCTCCAGCACCCGGCCATCCTGCCGATCCACTTCATCGGGGAGGGCGAGGGCCTCGTCTACTATGTGATGCCGTTCGTCCAAGGGGAATCGCTCGCCGACGCGCTGCGTCGGCGGGGGTCGTACTCTCCCGACGAGGCCCTCAGGATCGCGGAGCCGATCCTCGAGGCCCTGGCGCACGCGCACGCCCAGGGGCTCGTGCACCGCGACATCAAGCCCGACAACGTGATGCTCGAAGCGAAGACCGGCCGCACGCTGCTCGTGGACTTCGGGATCGCGAAGCTGCTCGATCCCGGCTCCGCGACCGGAGGAGCCCCGAAGACGGCCACGGGTTTCACCGTCGGCACGGTGCAGTACATGAGCCCCGAGCAGGCGCTGGGTCAACCCAACCTCGACGGGCGCAGCGACCTGTACGCCTTCGGCGCGATGCTCTTCCAGATGGTGACCGGCGCACCGCCCTACGACGGCAATTCGAGCGCCGAGATCGTGGGCAAGCACCTCGCCGACCCCATCCCCATCGCGAGCGACGTGAATGCCCGGATCCCGCGCTGGCTGTCCGACGCGATCGTGAAATGCCTCGCCAAGCAGCCGGAGGGCCGGTTCCAAACAGCCGACGAAGCGCTGGCGGCCCTGCGGCGGGGACCGACCGCCGGATCCGCGAAGCTCGTCGACGCGGCCACGGTAGAGCGCCGCGTCCGCCGCTCGGACGCGGTGCGGCTTCGCCCGGGCCGATTCGGCTGGTGGGTGGGCGGTGGGCTTGCGCTCGTTGCCAGTGGGCTATTGCTGGCACGCGGCGCGGGGTTCGTCGGCGCCGGCGTGGCGTTCGCGCACAACGCGCTGGTCGAGCCGGTCGAAATCTTGCTAGACGGCGCGCCCATCGACACGGTGCGGCCGGATGCGACGGCCCGGCTGGCGGTGTCTCGGGGCGGGGGTGACGGAGCCGGCGGGGGGCGGGCGGAGCTTCGCTGGCGTCTCATCCGACCGGGCAACCCACCGATCGGCGAGGCGCTCGAGGGCCCGCTCCCCGCCTTTCAGCGGCTGCGCGGGCGCCGCGTCGCGCCGATCGTGCCGGAGGTCGGGGGGCAGAGCTACTTCGCCCCGCTCGTCACCAACACCACAGCCACGGACATCACGATCGAGGTGAACCCCGGCACGCAGGCGGCGGTGCGCTGCAACTGCCTCGTCCCGAAGGGCGCAGTCCGCACCCACATCGGGTACTATCGGCTGTACCGCAACTCCACCATCGCCGCGTACAACAACGCGCACCCCTACCTGGGCCCGCACGTCGACCGGGAGGGATTCGCACCGCGGGTCGCCCTGCGCAGCGGGGCCGTCGTGCTCGTCTTTTGACGGCTCCCGGCGGGGTCGATCCCCAGCTCCTCACGCGGGCGCGCGGTGCGTTGCTGGGGCTGGTGATCGGCAACCAGCTCGGCGTGCCCACCGAGCGCCTCGGTACGGCCGCGGCGATCCGCAACGCCTTTCCTCAGGGCGTGCGCGACCTGGCGCGGCCCCCCGAGGGCTCCCCGTTCGACGATGACGCGGCGCTGGCGCTGTTGCTCGCCGACTCGCTCGCCGAGCGAGGCGACTTCGACGCCAACGACGTGGCCCAGCGCTGGCTGAACTGGATGAAACAGGATGGCCGGGGCATCGGCTTGACCACGCAGCGGGCGCTGCGATTCGTTGAGCGGGGCATGGAGCCGTTCGAGGCGGGCCGTGCCGCGCTTGCGGCGGGGATGGCCGCCTCCAACGGCAGCGTCATGCGGTGTCTACCGGTCGCGCTGCGCTATCACGCCAACGCCGACCGGCTTGTCCGCGTCTCGGCGCAGCAGGCCGCCATCACGCATGCCGACGAACGCTGCACTTGGGGATCAGTCGCGGTGAATCTCGCCGCCCGGGAGCTGCTGCATGGCAATCGGCATTTCGTGGAAGACGTGCTGCATCACTTGGAAGGCGCGGCCCCGCGGCCCCTGCTCGAGGCGATCCAGCGCGTCCCCTGGGAGCAGGAACGCGACTTGCCGGTTGCGGTGCAGGGGGAATACGGGTATGTGGTGCACTGCGTCGAGATCGCATTCTGGTGCGCGTTGCACCGGCCGGCCCTGGAAGAGGCGCTGATCTTTCTGGCGGAGGCGGGCGGAGACACCGACACCAACGCTGCCGTGGCGGGGGCGCTTCTCGGTGCCCGGGACGGCGAGGCGTGCCTGCCGCCGCGCTGGCTCGATCAGCTGGGGAGGGCGAGCGCCCGCGGCGTGTCGGAGCTGGCGGAGCGACTCATCACAGGCGCAAGCGGAAGGCCTTAAGACTTACGGCTTGCGCCTTGCGGCTGTTTTTACATACCGACCGATCCGGTCCATCACGTCCCGGTCGATCAGTGTGACGGAGACCCAGCGCGCCGTCCCCCGACCCCGCCAGCTGAACCGCACCACCTTGCGGCCGTAGCGCCACTCCCACCCGCTCTTCCCGATCGGGCGGGGCCGACCAAACACGCGGGTCAAGCCCTGCTTGGTGCGGTTCACGAGCGCCACGCCCCGGGCGTCGCCGAACCCCGCAGAATCGTACAGCGCCACCACGTCCGCGTTTCCCTCGACGAAGTGTGCGCTCAAATAGAAACGCGCCCGGTCGCCGGGATCACGAATTACGACGCCGCACTCCATGATCTGCGCCGTGCGCGGGGACGTCTGGCAGCGCACCACATCTGAGTCGGCGAGCGCGCGGGCGCGCTCGATGAACGCGCGGTAGCTGATGCCAGGCGTGAAGCCGCGGTACGGTGGCGTGGCTTGCGCCGCGAGGGCGACGGGAGCCAGCAGCGCGACCAGCGCGAGCTTCAGCGACGTCATGGGGGCAATATAAGACCCTCAATGCAAACGGGCCCGGGGAACCCGGGCCCGTCAGCTGCGATCAGCGTCGTTCAGACCTTGCGGACGTTCTGCGCCTGCAAGCCCTTGGGACCCTGAGCGACCTCGAACTCCACCGTATCGCCCTCGGCGAGGCTGCGGAAGCCCTCAGCCTGGATCGCCGTGAAGTGGACGAACACGTCCGGACCCGACTCCTGCGCGATAAAGCCAAAGCCCTTCGCGTCGTTGAACCACTTCACCTTACCCTTTGCCATACCGTTCAAACCTCAGCACTAAGGGGCACTGCCCCGGACATGTGCGACCCTGGTCACCGCGACCAGAGACGGGCTCAAACAAAAACCGCGAGACAAGTGGTCCTCGCGGAGCGCAGACAAACCGGTGACGGTGCCACGTATTGCTTGAACCGGGGCCAAACGTAGGGTTTCAATCCGATCCTGTCAATAGAGTAAGCAGCACTGGCTGCAGGGCTTGGGTGCGGTGGCGCCACCATAACGACAGCTTACCGCCACTGCGAAGAGGCCCGATCTCCGGGCCTCTTCCGCCCATCGCGCGTCCCGGATAACGTGCTACGCCGCCGTCAGCCAGTTCCGTCGTTTCATTGCCACAGCCCTCGGCTCATGAGGTTCCGTCATGTCTCTCCCGCTCGTCTACGCCCTGCTGGCGTGGCAACAGCCCACGCCAGCGCCCACCGCGCCCAGCGTGCCGCAGCCTATTGCTCGCGTCGACGTGAAGCCTGCCGAGTACGCCTTGCAGGTGGGCGACACCGTGCGGCTCCACGCGGTCGCGTATGACTCGAGCGGCCGCGCCATGCCGGAGGCCGTGATCCGCTGGTTCGCGAGCGGCGGCCGGTTCGAGGGGAGCGTCGATTCCACCGGTCTCGTGAGCGCCGGCTCCACCGGCACCTTGAACGTCGCCGCCGTGGCCGGTCTGGCCGGACGGGCGGTGAAATCAACCGTGGCCTTCGCGCACATCACGGTGTTGGCGCAGCCGGCCGCGACGATCGTGGTGACGCCTCGGCCGGAGCGGATGCTCGTCGGCACATCGCTTGTGCTGGCCGGGGTACCCTACGCGCCCAACGGCGATCGACGCTACGACCATGTCACGTGGAAGTCGAGCCGCCCGGGCGTGGTCGACGTCACGCCGATCGGGCGTCTCACGGCGCGTGCCGCCGGTCGTGCCGCCGTCACGGCGCTCGCCGGCAAGACGAGCACGAGCTGGACGGTCGTCGTGACCCCCAGCCCGGTGGCTCGGGTGACCCTCACCCCGACCGATACGGCGATTCGCTCCGGCGACGTGGTGCGCTTCGTGTTCCTCGCGACCGACGCGGCGCGGCGCACGGTCGCGGACGCCAATCCCGAGTGGGCCGTATCGCCCGTGGGGCAGGGATACGCCACGATCGACGGGGCCGGCGTGTTCGTGGCCGACCAGCCCGGCACCTACCGGGTGATTGCCACGCTGGGCGCGCGAACCGCCGAGGCGTTCGTCCAAGTCGCTCCCCGCAACATCACTCGCCAGGTCACGATCGTGGGCCGGCTGCCCCTCAAGGGACTCCCGGGCGCCGAGCTGTGGGTACATCCTGACGGGAAGCACGCCTACATGTCCACCATCGGAGACCGCATCTACGCAATCGACATCTCCGATCCTGCGAAGCCGGCCTTCACGGATTCGGTCGTCGTGGACGCACGGGTCGTGAACGACGTCATGACGACCGAGGACGGCAAATACGGTGTGCTGACGCGCGAGGGTGCGTCGACGCGCAAGAACGGCATCGTGATTCTCTCGTTCGAGGACCCCGCACACCCCAAGGCGATCGCCGAGTTCACCGAGACGGTCACCGGCGGCGTCCACAGTACCTACGTCTACAGGGGCTATGTCTACCTGACCGACGACGCGACCGGCTCCATGCGCGTCATCGACATCCGCGACCCATACCACCCCAAGCAAGTGGCACGCTGGCAGGTGGAGCGCCCCGAGGCCGGGCGGACGCTGCACGACATCGACGTGCGGGACGGGCTGGCGACGCTGTCCTACTGGAACGACGGCCTGGTGATCCTCGACGTGGGCAACGGCATGAAGGGTGGCAGCCCGGAAAATCCGCGGCTTGTGCTGCAGTACAAGTACGACCTGAACGAGCTCTACAAGAAGGTGGAGCTCGCTGGCGGGGCCGGCTTCATCCGTGGCACCCACACGAGCTGGCGCCACGGGCGCTACGTGTTCGTCGGCGACGAGGTCTTCCCCGCCCGCCAGCAGGGCGGGGGCCCCGGTGTCATCGGGCTCGGCCGCGCGTACGGCCGGCTGCACGTGATCGATATCGCCGATCTCACCGACCCGCGGGAGGTGGCGTGGTTCGAGCCGGAGGATGGCGGCAGTCACAACGTGTGGATCGCCGGCGACACGCTGTACCTGGGGGACTATCAAGGGGGCCTCCGGGTGCTCGACATCTCGGGCGAGCTGAAAGGCGACCTGCTCGCCCAAGGCCGGGAGTACGCCCACGTGCACACCGGCGACGCGGCCGGATTCGTACCCAACGGGGCGAACGCCTGGGGCGCGATCTACTCGCGCGGGCTGGTGTACGTCCCGGATATCAACTCAGGGCTGTGGGTCGTGAAGATCGAGACTCCGCAACCAGTTATGCCATAAGGAGTTAGTATGCATCTCGCGGTCCTGTTCGCATTGCTGCAGCACCCCGCGGCACCGGCGGCCTTTCCGGTTAGTAGGGTAGAGATCACGCCGCCCGCGGCGGAGATCGAGATCGGCCAGACCGTGCGACTCGCCGCGCGGGCGCTGGACGTGCACGGCCAGCCGGTGACCGGGGCCGCGATCGCCTGGTACTCCGGGGGCACCGAGGGCGACGTCGATTCGACGGGGCTCGTGAAGGGCGGCTACAACGGTTACGTGCGGGTTACGGCGGTCGCGTACATCCCCGGTCAGCAGGGCCAGGTGTTCGGGGATGCGGTGATCCACGTCTTGCCCGAACCGGCGGCGCGCATCGACGTCGCGCCCGCACCGGCGAAAGCGATCGCCGGAACGCGGCTCACGCTTGCGGGAGCCGCGTACTCGAAGCATGGCGACCGCCGCGCCGACCTCGTGTCCTTCAGCTCGAGCAACCCGCGTGTCGCGAGCGTCACCGCCGACGGGCGACTGCATGCGCTCGCGCCTGGTCGCGTGACCATTACGGCGAAGGCGGGTCCCGCGACGACTCAGCTCCCCCTACAGGTCGTCGCCAGCACCGTCACCCGGCTCGCAGTCGAGCCTGCGTCGAGCGCCGTCCGTACGGGGGACGTGATCAGGTTCACCGTGAACGCGAAAGACACGCGGGGCCGCGCGATCGCGGATGTCCCCGTCGAATGGGCCGTGGCGGCGAGCGGCGAAGGGAGTGCGGCCGTCGCCCAGATCGATGCCACAGGCGCGTTCGTGGCGGAGACGCCCGGGGTGTACACGGTCACGGCGAGTCTCGGGGGAAGGAGCGCCGACGCGGTCGTGCGCGTGGAGCAGCGCCGCGTGACGCGTGGCATCGACGTCCTGGCGCACCTGCCGATCAAGTACCGCACGGCCGAGGCCTGGGTGCACCCGTCGGGGAAATGCCTCTACATGACGACCATCGCCGATCGCGTCTACGCGATCGACATCGCCGATCCCGCGAGCCCCAAGATCGTGGACTCGATGCTGACCGACGCCCGTCTCGTGAACGACGTGATGACGACCGAGGACGGCAAGTACGGCGTGTTCTCGCGCGAGGGCGCGTCGAACCGCAAGAACGGTATCGTCGTGTTCGACGCAAACGACGCATGCCACCCGAAGCCGGTCGCCGAATACACCGAGACGGTCTCGGGGGGCGTCCACAGCTCCTACGTCTACCAGGGACGGGCCTACATCACCGACGACGCCACGGGCTCCATGCGGGTGATCGATATCCGCGACGCCACGCATCCCAAGGAGGTGGCCCGTTGGGAAGCGCAACAGACCGAGGCGGGGCGCTATCTCCACGATATCATGGTCGTGGACGGGCTCGCCTACCTCGCCTACTGGAACGACGGGCTCATCATCCTCGACGTGGGCAACGGATTGAAGGGGGGGAGTCCGGAGAATCCCCAGCTCGTGTCGCAGCTCAAGTATGACCTCAACGCCACCTACGCCCGCGTGGAACAACTGTGGGGAACGGGTTTCGTGCGGGGCACGCATACGGCGTGGCGCGCTGGGAAGTACGTCTTCGTGGGCGACGAGGTGTATGCCGCGCGCCCATATAAGGGCCTCTCGGGCGGCAATAACCTCACGTTCGGCCGGCTCCACGTCGTGGACGTCTCCGACATCCAACGCCCCAGGGAAGTCGCCTGGTACGAGCCGACGGACGGCGGCGTCCACAATGTCTGGGTCGTGGGCGACACGCTGTACCTCGGCAATTACCAGGGAGGCGCGCGCGTGCTCGACATCTCGGGCGAGCTGAGGGGCGATCTGCTGCGGCAGGGGCGCGAGATGAGCTGGATCCTGACCGCCGACTCCACGGGGTCGCAGCCGCACACGCCGTTCGCCTGGGGGGTGGTCGTGCGGGACGGGAACATCTTCGTGCCGGACATCAACAGCGGGCTGTGGGTTTTGAAACTGGAGCCCAAGGCGGCGCCGCTACCATGAACGGCGGTACTACGACGGCACGTTGCACGTTGCCAGCGATCAACTACTTGCAACGTGCCGTCGTGCCGTCGTGAGTCGCAGTTCTATCGTTTTAGTGTCGGAACGCTGTCCGCCTTAACGGGCAGCCCCACCGCCAATCGGAACTCCCGCAGCACCGCGTCATACGATTTCAACCGCTTGGTGAGCTCGGTCGCGACCGGGACCGGCGTTGCGGTTGCGGTTTGCTCGCAGCTCGTCGTGTAGGAGATGAGCGAATCCATCTGCGTGGTGAGCCGGCGCGCTTTCAGTCGGGTCGAGTCCTCGTAGACCGCCGGCTTCATGTAGGGGCGCCCGCGTCCCATGAAGGCGCGCGCGCTGCCGCACAGTCCGGCGAGCAGCCGCCCCGCCCGTCGTTGGCTCACGCTGTCGCTCTTTGACTGCGTGCGGGTCACGCGGTTGAGTCCATCCTTCAGCTGGGCGATCCCGCGCGTCGCCGTGCGCAGGCCGTCGAGGAAGCGCTTCTGCTCGGGGCTGGGCGGCGGCGGGGGGACGAGCGCCGACTCGGCCCGGACCGAGTCCGGGGCCGAGGGGGGAGGGGGAGGGGGGGTCGGTTCCTGCGCCCTCGCGACGGTCGTGGCCACGCACACCAGCACGGCCAGGCAGCGCATCAGTGCTCCTCTATGCCTCACGTAGAAGCTCGGGTTATAATGTCACAATGACGTTTCCCGCAACCTCGCGCCAGACCCGCACGTTCGACGATCGGGCGGATGCGCTGGCGCACTTCTTTCTGCGTGCCGGCGAGGCGCCGCGGCTCCTGGCTTACGACGACGCCACGGGCTGCCCGCTGGACCAGGCGCTCGCCGCCCTGGAGTGGACCGCGGCTGTCGGCATCCTCTCCGAGGACGACCTGATCCACGCGGCGCGGCTGGGCGCCGACGCCGCCGCCGCCCTCGTCGAGCGCAAGGACGGCGACCAGCGCGTCTACATCTACTTCGGCCCCCGCATGGACGCCCCGCCCGCCGACCCGTACGAGGGCACGCTGCTGTACGACGAGCCTGGGGTGCGCGCGTACATCTTTGCGCAACGCGTGCACGCGATCGCGCACTTCCTGCGTGCCACCCACGGCGTCGGCGCCCTCATCGCGATGCTGGGCCGCCGGGCGCCCGAGCTGCGCCACATCCGCCGCTGGCTGCAGGCGCTGTTCAGCGAGCCGCTCGGCGCCGCGCGCTCCACCCAGCTCCTTACCGGCTGGTTCGCGACCGGCGGCGCCGGGGTGTTGTTCCTCCCCGCTCAGCCCGGCGCGCCCTACAGCTACCACGAAGTCGGCATCGATATTTAACCGGCCGAGCCATCGCGGGCTCCCTACGCGACAAAAATAAGCAGTCGCTCTGGGAGCCCCCGACGGCTCGGGCAGTGCCGGTACATGCGGACATGTGGATCAACAACTCCACATTGTGTGGACGGCCGTGGCAAGGAGCGACGGGGGTAGGGGTTAGCGTCCACATCGGATGCACACGCAGGTGAGCTAACCCGAAGAAACATCGGCACTTGCGCGGTTTTCTGGGGCCCCTATATTGATGCCACGCGGCTTGGAGGGAAGGGTCGGGACCTGGTGTCTCAACTACGCCTTCAAGACGGGTCCGAGCGGAAATTCCGGGGAGGCCGCCGATGCAAACAAGGGCTCAGGCGGCCGGCGATCCGGGAGGAACCTCTCCGGCTCGGATAGCTGGGGCCAGTCGCGTGCCCCAGCCACGTCGACGCGGTGCCTCGACGTGCAGTGCGGAAGGTCGGTCCGCGACCCGATCTGACCCGCAGCACCCACATCGGTGAACCTTGCGGCCCGGCCAGGCTGCTTGGGGATGGAAGCCGGAGCTCCTGTTCGCCCTACCGAGCGACGAATCAGTCAACCGGCGGCGGCGGGATGAAGAACGGAGGGAGCAATCCCCCGGCTCCGGGTAACCGATGTGTAGGGGCCCCCGGGCGGCCTATCGTGCCGTCCCGGGGGCTTCTTGTTTTATTATCCTCCCATGCTCCTCGCGCTCCCGCTCGCCGCCGCCGCGCTCGGCGCCTGGGCCTACGGCACTTACGAGCCCAACAGCCCCCTGTTCGGCCGGGCCATCGGTCGCGGGTCGCGGAGCGGGCGTGTCGCCTACCTGACGTTCGACGACGGTCCCAACGTCGGCGCCACCGAGCGGATTCTCGAGACCTTGGCCGCCCACCAGGTCCCGGCGGCGTTTTTCATGGTGGGCGAGCACGTGCGACGCTTTCCCGCCGTCGCGCGCCGCGTCGCCGACCTGGGCCATGTGGTCGGCAATCACACATTGCGGCACCGCAAGCTGCATTTCTGCGGCCCCGGCCGCATCCGCGAGGAGCTCGAGCGCGCGCACGAGATCGTCGCGGGCGTGACGGGGCGCGCGCCGCGCGCGTTCCGCGCACCGCACGGGTATCGCAATCCGTTCGTCACGGTCACCACACGGCGGCTGGGTTACACGGTGTTCGGATGGACCTTCGGTGTATGGGACTCGGATGCCCGGGTGTCGGCCGATGAGATCCGCCGGCGCGTGCGTCGCAAGCTGCGCCCCGGCGCGATCGTGCTGCTCCATGACGGCGACGGTTACGACCCCGATGGTGATCGCCGGCGCACGGCGGCGGCTCTGCCGGGGATCATCGCCGACGCACGCTCGGCGGGATTTGTCTTCCGCTCGCTCGCCGAGCTCGTGTCGTGACCGCGCACCGGTGGCGCTGGCTCTGGTGGCCCATCGGGCTCGTCGGCGTCGCGCTGGCCCTCAAGTTCTTCGCCGGCTTTCCGTGGCGCGTGACGGTCACCGCCCTGTTAGCGGCGGATCCCTGGCTGCTGGCCGTCGCCCTGGTGGTCAATCTCTCCTCGCTCGCCGCGAAGGGCTGGGCGTGGCATCTGATTCTCAAGCCGGTGGCTCCCCACAGCTGGCGCGCGGCCCAGGAGGCCAACCTCGTCGGCTCCGCCGTCAACGATCTCTCCGTCGCGGTCGCGGGAGAAGTCGCTCGGGTACATGTGATTGCCCGTGAGGCGGGCGTGCCGGTCGGGGCGGCGGTCTCCTCGGTCGTGTGGACGCGGGTAGCCGAGGCGCTCGCGCTGGCCGTGTTCCTCGTGATGGCGCCGAGTGTGCTGCAGCTCGAGCCGTGGTTACGGGCGCTACAGGTCGGCGTCGGGCTCGCGCTGGGTGTCGTGCTGCTGCTCGCGTGGGCGCGGGGCTGGGCGTGGCTCATCGCGCAGCTCCCCGGCACCCTCGGCTCGCGGCTCGCCGTGCTCGCCAGCATGGGATCCGGGGGCCGGCTCTTCGTGCCGACGCTGCTCGGGATGTGGAACTGGGGCACGCAGTGGGCGACGTATCACCTGGTGCTCGAGGCGACGCACGTGCCGGTCAGCGTCGCGGCCTCGTTCACCGCTCTGATCGCCGCCAACTTGAGCGGGCTGCTGCGGCCGACCCCGGCCAACGTCGGCGTCGTGCAGGCCGCGCTCGTCGTGGGACTCTTGCCGTTCGGCGTCGCGCCCGAGCAGGCCGTCGCCGCCGGGCTCGCGCTCCAGGGACTCCAGGTGCTGCCGGTGCTGCTGCTCGGCGCGATGGCGACGGGGTGGCGATTGCTGCGGGTGAAGCGCGAGGTGGAGCGGACCGCGGAGGCCGCTTAACAAAGGATACGACGTCGCGGAGCGGCGTCGCGCAAAGGCGTACCCGCCGCGGGAAAAATGATCCCGGCGGGGCGGTGCCGCGTCGTACCTTCCCGATCCATGACACCCACCTATCGGATGCCGAATCCGCAGCGCCTCTATGACGAGGCCACGGCAGCCGACCTCCGCAACGCGCTGTCCGCCGCGCGCTGCTCGGCCGAGCTGGCCGGGATGCAGACCGATGAGTTCGTCGTTCGGGAGCTCCTGCTCACCGTGATTCAGCAAATCGATCGAGCGACGGCGGCCGCGCGGCGTGCGGAACTCGTGGATCGTGCGGAGCGCCCGGCGGCGGAGCCCCCGGTCACGGGACGGCTCCTCCCTCCTTCTTGAGCTGCGCGTACCCCATCCCTTTGAGAATCGCGATCCGCTTCGCCATCGGCGGGTGGGTCGCGAGCGCGTCGGCGAACACGCCCTCGTGGTCCGTCAGCCGCCGCCCCAGCGGATCCGCGATGCAGAGGTGCGCCGCGCCGCGCTTGATGTGCTCGGTCGGGGCCTCGGCCCCCTCGATCTTCTGCAGGGCGCTCGCCAGCGCGAGCGGGTTCCGGGTGAATTGCGCGCTCATCGCGTCCGCCAGGTACTCCCGCTTGCGGCTCACACCGAGCGCCAGCAGCTGGGCGATGATCGGCGCCAGGATCCACGAGACGATCCAGACGACGAGGAGGACGAGCAGGAGCGGGCCGGCCTTGCGCCCCTCGTCGCGCGACCCGCCGCCCGGCCGGAACACGCGGCTCGCGCCGTCGTGCATCAGCGCCACCGCCCCCACCAGCGCCGCCAGCGTAGTCATGAGACGCACGTCGAGGTTCTTCACGTGGCCGAGCTCGTGGGCGATCACGCCTTGCAGCTCGTCGCGCGTGCAGAGGTCGAGCAGCCCCCGGGTCACCGCGACGTGGGAGTGCAGCGGGTCCGTGCCCGTCGCGAAGGCATTCGGGTCGGGGTCGTCCACGATCCAGATGCGCGGCCGCGGGACGCCGGCCGCAATCGTCATCTCTTCCACGACGTTGACGAGCTGCCGCTCCTTCGCATCCGTTGGATCGGTCACCTCGCGTGCGCCCGTCGACCATAACACCTTGTCGGGCCCGGTCTTGTACGCGTACCACGCGAGCCCGAGCGCGACCAGCGAGAGTACGATCCCGAACCAGGGAAAATCGTGGTGGTACGCCTGGCGCGGCGCCCCCAGCGTGGAGAGGTGGAAGATGTAATCCCCGCCGAACCCGAGCCAGGCGAAGAAAGCGATGAAGCCAACCATCAGCCAGAAGGTGCGCCGGCGGTTGGCTTCCTGTTGCTGAAACAGGTTGAGGGTCGGCTCGTCGGTCACGCCTTGGGCTTCATCGAGAGGTCGACCGTCGGCACCGCGCGCTCCGTCCGGTCCTCGAGCTCCCACAGGTCGGCGGTCTGCGCCTTGGCCACCCCCGCCACGAGGTTCGTCGGGAACTGCTGCTGCTTGGTGTTGTACAGCGTCGCGGTGTCGTTGTAGAGCTGGCGCGCGAAGGCGATGCGGTTCTCGGTGGACGTGAGCTCCTCCTGGAGCTGCGAAATGTTCCCCGTCGCCTTGAGCTGGGGATACTGCTCGACCACCACCATCAGGCGCGACAGCGCGGTCGAAAGGGCGTTCTCCGCCTGACTGATCTGCTTGATCGCCTCCGGCCCGGCGGCGTTCACCTTCACCGCTTGGTTGCGCGCCTGGATGACCGCCTCGAGGGTCGACTTCTCGAAGTCCATCGCGCCTTTCACCGCATTCACGAGGTTGGGGATCAAATCGTGGCGCCGCTTCAGCTGGACGTCGATCTGTTTGAACGCATTGAGCGTCTGATTCTTGAGCGAGACGAGCCCGTTGTACGAGCCGATGAGCCAGCCGACGGCGACGACGAGGAGAGCGAGGAGGATGAGCGAGCCCATGATGAATTCACGCTCCCGGTTTAAGGGGTCACGAGTGAGGCATGAGTTTCGCAAGCGCCTGCCGCACCGCGTCGGCCACGTCCGCTTCGGCCGGACCGAGTCGGGCGAGCGGATGGGCCGCCTCCACGTGCAGCTCGATCCCGCGGCCGACGGGGATCCGACGCCATGAGCTCGGCACGTCCGGCTCCCGCTCGGCATCGCGCGCGATCCAGGCGGTGAGCGCCCGACCGGACTTACCGCGCGGCGCCGCGCCCTTGGTGCGCAGTGGCAGGCGGTCGGGCAGGGGCAGCGATGCCCCGAGCGTCTGCGCCGCCCGCCGCTCCAGCACATCGCCCGTCTGGTCCTGCATGTCCTTGGTGATCGTGGCGAGCGTCGCGCCTTCCATCTGACGGAGCTTGATCCAGAGAAGTTGCAGGAAGTGGCGATACGAATAGGTGGCGGCCGTTCCTCGCCCTTCGGGCGGGCTCACGAGGCCCTTCGTGACGTAGAAACGGATCGTCCGCTCGCTCGGTTGCGCCTTGGCCGCCGCGTTGATCGGCGTGATCGCCGACGCGTCGAGGATCGCGCCCACGAGCGACGCGAGGTCGCGCAGGTTCCACGGTGCGAGCGTGCGGTATTCTCGCAGGTTGTGCAGGGGGTCGTGGTGCGTCGGGCCCCCCCCGCCCCCTCCGGCTCCCCCTCCCGTCACGCCTGAGCTCCCTCCTGCCCGCGGCGTCGCTCCTGAAACTCGATCACGGCCGCGACCCAATCGGAGACTTCCTTGAGATCGAACGGCTTCCGGATCACGGGGCAGCGGTGGCGCTCGAGCCAGGTGCGCACGTCCTCCGCGTCCGCGTCGCCCGTCATGATGCCGATGGATCCCTCGAACGCCGGCCAGCGATGGATGATCGCGAGGTAGAGCGCCAGCCCTGACATCGTGGGGAGCTGGATATCGAGCAGCACGGCGTTCGCCTGCGCGGTCGCCAGCAGCTCGTAGGCCGTCTCAGCGCTCGCGGCGCTCACGACGCGGTACCCGGCGCGGCTGAGCGAGCGTTCCAGGACGCGCCGCAACGGCGCTTCGTCGTCCACGATCAAGACGGTATAGGGCGGATGGGTCATGCGGCGGGCGGCACGGTCGAGGAATGTCGCAAAACCGCCCTACGGTGCCGCAAAAACACCCTAATAAAGCGTGCCGGCCGCACCCAGCTTGGGACGTCGAGTGTGGTGCCCATCCCAACCCGGTTTTCGGAGGTTCTCATGTCGCGTCGCATCCGCGCGCTCGTCGCGCTTTTCGCTGTCTCGTTCGTGCTCGCCGCCACGGCCTGTGCCGATACCACGGCCCCGCGCCCCGGCGGCACGCCCTGCGACACCCAGAACAGCAACACCTGTCACTAACCCCGTCAGCCCGCGAGCTGCGCCAGCGAGGCTGACACCTCGCGCAGCTCCTGGGTGTCGAACACCGGCTCCGCGGCCGCGGTCGGCTCCCCGTGAAGGAGCGACTCGCAGTCGCGGAGTCCGTTTTTGATCCGCTCGATCCGGAACTCGAACTCATGCAGCCGAGCGGCGCTCGCGATCTCCAACGCCTGCGCCATCAGCGCATCGGCCTTCTTGAACTGGCCGAAGCGTGCCTGCCCGATCCCCTGCTTCAAGTAGTAGTCGGCTCGGATATTCGGCGGCATATCGGCCAGTTGCGCCTCGCAGCGTTCGCGCCATCTGGCGAACCCCACGCGGTCGCGCCGAAACGAAGCGCAGTGCATCAGCTCGATGAGCGCGTTGCTGGTGCTCTCCTGGGTGCCGCCGCGGCGGACGACTTCCGACAGTGCGCGCTCCGCGCCGACGCTGTCGCCGACAGACAGCAACATGATCCCGATGTCGTTGAGGGCGCGCAGGCGGGACTCTTCGTCCTCATACAGCTCGAACCCGCGCCACACGTGCGGGATCGCATCCGCCGGCTGTCCCATGTGGACCAGGGCCACGCCGATGCCGTGCTCGGCGCGTGCTTCGGCGTCCCGTTGGCCCGCCGCGCGCGCGTCCGCGAGGATACTCTGCAGACACCGCTCCGCCTCGGACAGGTTACCGCGGCCGAGCAGCGTGTTCGCCCGCCCGATCCGACTGAGCAGCTCGGAGTAGCGGTCGCCCGCCACCGTCGCGAGCTCTCCCGCTTCCGTATATGCCACCTCGGCTTCGTCGAACCGGTTCAGTTTACGGTTCACGCGGGCCAGGCGCAGCCGCACGGCGACCGCATCGGGGGACGACAGTTGCACTCCTCCCACCTGCACCAGCGTCCACAGCACATCCAGCGCCTCGTCGAGGCGCAGCGCGTCTTCGAGATAATGGCCGTACGCCAGCAACGCCGGCGCAATCATGCGCCGGTCGTTCAGCCGGTGGGCATCGGCAGCGCTCGCGGCGATGCCGTGCACGTGTGCGCCTTCGGTCGCGGCGGCGCGCAGCTCGCGGCAAAAGCGGTCCGTGGCGATCCATTGATAGTGGAAGGCATCGGAAGCGACAGGCTCCCGGTCGGCGGCGAGCAGGTCCACCAGCCGCAGCGCCAGGAAGGCCCCCTGGCCCAGCCGCGCTTCCAGCGAGGTCGCCGGCGATTGCGCCGTGACCCGTTGCAGGAAGATCGCGTGGGGAAGGGAATCGAACTTCAACCGCGAAACCGGCATTTTCCCGGTGCACTCCGGTGTTGGGGCCTGTGATGTACGCCACCCCTTCTCTGGGCAGGCGCCGTGCCTGGGTGCAAGTCCAACGGGCCCACAACATAGCTCTTTCCGCGCAGGTGCGTTAGGCCGCAATTCCCGCGTTTTCTGGCTTTTCGCTGCATGGTTCGGATGCCGCGATTACGGTCTCGTCGCCGCTAATTGGGAGTATGCGACGGGGTTTCTCGCTTGCCGAGCTGGCGGTGGCGCTCGCCATCCTGGGTATTATCACCGCGCTCGTCCTGCCGCGCTGGAGCGAGCTGCTCGACTGGGTGGCAGTCGATCGGACTGCTGTGGAAGTGGCGACGGCCCTGGCGGTGACGCGCAACGCGGCCGTGTTGGGAAGCACCCGGGCCCGCCTGCTGATCGCCGATGACTCGCTGCGCATCGACCGCCGAGAATCGGGAGCCTGGCAGCCGTACACCCGCTGGGCCGGCCCCGCCGAGCGCGGCGTCACGCTCGACGTTTCGAACGCCGACATCGTGTTCCTTCCCACCGGGCTCGCGTGGGGCCTCTCGAATACCCGGGTGACCCTGCGGCGGGGAGTCCGGAGCGCCGTAGTCACGGTTTCCCGGGTGGGCAGAGTGAAACGTTGGTGAGGGTGCAACCCTTGGGGGGGGGTATGCGTCTAAGTAGGCGGGTACGGGACGAAACCTTCTGGGGTCGATCCCGTACAACAGTGAGACGATGTGGGTCGCGGCCGAAGTGTGACGGCCACTTCGCCCGACCGCCAGCCCGGGGAGCTATCAGCCCCGGGTTTGGTTTTTTTGTACTCACAGAAACCGCTTCAGCCCTTCCTCGAACGTCACAGGTCGTATCCCAAACACGTTCTCGATGGCATTCGCCGGCGTGGCACTGCCTTCGACGAGCATCTGCACCTGGTCGCTCGTCACGGGAGCTGCCGAGCCGAGCACATCGAATATCCCTGCCGCGGCCCGCACCAGGCCGAGCGGGACATGAACCAGGGGGCGGGAGTGCCCCGTGGCTCGGCCGATGGTGAGCAAGAACTCCTCGTATGTCAGCACCTGCGGTCCGCCGAGCTCGAACACTCCGACGGTGTCGGGTCGTTCCGCGGCGAGGGCGAACGCCAGCGCGACGTCGTCGACCCAAACGGGCTGCGTCGGGAAGCGGCCGTCTCCGAACACTGGGACGACGGGGGACCAGCGGTGCAGGCGCGCCAGCAGCCGGATGGGTACGCTCTCGGGGCCGTTGATGATGGACGGCCGGAAGATCGCGTGCGACAGCCCTGAGTCGCGGACCAGTTGCTCGGCCTGTTGCTTGGTGCGGTGATAGCGTGTGGCACCGGGGTCGTCCCGCGCTCCCACGGCGCTCATGTGGACGAAGCGTCGGACGCCCGCTTCGCGCGCGGCCGAGAGTAGCGCCTGCGTGCCGCCGACGTGCACGGCCGTGAACGTCTGGGCGCCCTGCTCGACGATGATGCCGACCAAATGGATGAGCACATCGGCGCCGCGGGCGAGCCGGTCCAGGGGCGCGCGGTCGGCGAGGCCTCCGGCTACTACGTCCACATTTTGATCGGAGAGGAGGCGCGCCCGCGCCGGATCGCGCGCCAGCACTCGAACGTTGTGTCCCCGGGCGACGAGCGAGGCCGCGACGTGGCGGCCCACGAACCCCGTGCCTCCCGTCAGTGCGACGAGCATGAGATAGGGGCCGCTTCAGCCGCGGCTCAGGTCGGGGTGCCGCCGCCCTCGTCGAGGAACACCAGTGTCCCGCGGCGCCCCACGATCGTCACGAGCGCCTCGTACACGGTGGGGTCGAGTACCGTGCCGGAAAGGTCGGCCATCCGCTGCACGGCGTGATCGGCAGTCATCTTCTCTTGATAGGCCCGCGAGGTGCTGAGGGCGTCGTAGACCTCGGCGGCGCCGATGATGCGGGCGGCGAGGGGGATCGCCTCGCCGCGCAGCCCGTCCGGGTACCCGGTGCCGTCCCACCGCTCGTGGTGTCCACGCACTGCCGGGATGATGTCGCCAAGGTGTGAGAGCGGCGCGAGGATCTGGGAGCCGATCAGGACGTGCTGCTTGACGTGCTCGAATTCCTCGGGCGTGAGGACGCCTTCCTTGTTCAGCACCGACTCGCGGGTGCCGATCTTGCCGATATCGTGCAGCCGGCCCGCCACGCGCACCTGCTCGAGCTGCTCGTCCGAGAGGCCGAGCTGGTGGGCGATCGTGGCGGACAAATCGGCGACTCGAGCCGAGTGCCCGCGCATGTAGGGGTCCTTCGCTTCGAGCGCGTTGACCAGCGCTTCCAGTGTGGCGACGGAAATGCGCTCGAGCTTCTGACTCTCGCGGTGGAGCTCGGCCGTGCGGGTGGTGACCTCTTCCTTGAGCCACTGGTTCAAGTGTCGGTTCTCGAGCAGCATCTCGCGCCGTTTGAGGGCGCGCTGCACGGCGCGGCCCAGGTCGGCGAGCTCGATCGGTTTGGTGAGGTAATCCATCGCGCCGCGTTGCATGCACAGGGCGGCGCTCGTGGCGTCGTTCACGGCGGTGAGCATCAGGATGGCGAGCTCGGGCTCGATCTCGAGCGCTTGGGGCACGAGGTCGACGCCGCTGGTACCCGGCATGCGGATGTCGCACAGCATGAGCGACACGCGATGGCGCCGCAGCTGTTGCAGGGCTTCTTCCCCCGACCCGGCCGCGTACACCTCGAACTGCTGCTGGGCGAGGAATTTCTTGAGGGCGTTGCGGATCGGCTCCTCGTCGTCCACCACCAGCACCTGGACCGGCCCCGTGCTTTCGACCACCGATCAAAACTCCTTGGGTGATTCTCCCAGAAGATGGCGCTCGCGGACCGGTCTGGACAGGCCCCGGGTCACGCGGCGACGAACGTGAGGTCGACCGGTCCGGGCACGAGCCCGGCGCGTTGCGCGCGTCCCAGCAGCTCGGTCACGGCGCGCCGCCCCTGCGGCCCGTAGTCGATGGTGTACGCGTTCACATACATGCCCACGAACCGATCCGCGCGGACGTCATCCAGGCCGCGGCCAAATCGCTTCGCGTGGGCGAGGGCCTCGGCGCGGTGCTCGAGCCCGTACTGGATGCTCGCTTTCAGGTCTCGCGCGATGTCGCGGATGAGGGCGGCTCCGAGGTCGCGCCGCACCACGTTGCCGCCCAACGGGAGCGGCAGTCCGTGCGTCTCTTCGTACCACCACTCGCCCATGTCGACCCACAGGTGCAGGCCCCGGTCGCCGTACGTGAGCTGTCCCTCGTGGATCAGGAGGCCGGCGTCGGCGCGCCCCGCAAGGACGTAGTCCTCGATCTCGTCGAACGGCACGACGACGTGACGGGCGGCCGGCTGGTACAGCTTAAGCGTCAGAAACGCCGTGGTGAGCTCGCCCGGCACCGCCACGACGGTTCCGGGCGCCGCCAGCGCGCCGCGGGGATCGGCCGGCCGCGGGCTGCGCGCCACGATGCGGGGCCCGTACCGGTCGCCGACGCTCGCCCCGTGGGCCAGCAGGACGTAGCGATCGGCGAGGTGCGCGTACGCATGCAGCGATACCGCCGTCACCTCGAGCTCGCCTCGCAGCGCGCGGCGGTTCAGCGTCTCGATGTCGGCGAGCTCGTGCTCGTAGCGCCGGGTGCCGGTGTCGATCTTGCCGGCCGCGAGCGCCCAGAACATGAAGGCGTCGTCCGCATCGGGGCTGTGCGCGAGGCGAATGGTGCGGCTAGCGGGCACGCGTCCGTCCCGCGGCGACCTGCGTCGCTTGCGTGTGGAAGGCGTCGAGGTTGTCCGCATGCTCGGCGTATTCGGGCCGCTGGCGGGCGCGCTCGGCCGCCTCGTTCCGGAGGAACTCGGCGTACGCCCGGCGCGCACCCGCCGCGTCGTGCCGCAGCTCGAACGCGCGGGCCCGCAGCATGAATGCGAAGAGATGCGCCGGGACGGCGCGGTGGATCGAGTCCGCCTGGGCGAGCGCGCCGGCGTAGTCACCGCCGGTGAGGTCGAGCACGCCGATGTGATAGCGTCCGTCGATGTCGAGCGCGGGGAGCATGGCATACGCCTGCAGCGCCATGGGCAAGAAGAACTCCGCGCTGTCGGCCTTCCCCTGGGAGTGAAGGGTCATGACCCGGTTGTAGAGCCGCGTGGCGCGCTCCTCGGGGGACATCTGGGAAATGTCGGGAGCAGGGAGCAGGGAGCCGGCAGCCGTACCCCCTCGGGCCCCGTCGGGAACTGCTCCCGGCTCCCTGCTCCTGCCGATGCGGAGTGCCAGGACCGCCAGCAGCGCCCCCAGCGCCGCGCCCGCCACGCCCCACGGCAGCCCCACCCACCACCCCGGCGCCTGCCCCCCGCCCACCTGGGCACCGCATTTGTGACAGAACTTCGCGGTGGCCGCGAGTGGGGCTCCGCACGCATGACAGGTCATCGAGGCCGGAATCTAACTGGCAGGAATCCCAAGGGGAGCGTACTCTATTTCTCATGGCCGCTTACCAGTCCGTGTGTCGGTCCGTCCCTCCGTCCGTCTGATGGGCGCCCCCTTCCCCGGCCAGGAGCGCGCCAAGCACATGGGCGAGCTGAAGCGCGGCGATGAGCGCTGGGACGTCTACATCGAGATGCAGCCAGACGCGGAGGTCGGGGGAGGCGCGGTGCGAGGGCGTGTGCACTTCGTAAGCGGTGAGCGCCGCCGCACCACGGGCTGGATCTTCCTGGAGTGGTCCGAGCGCGAGATCCAGGATCGCTTCGGGGAATTTTCGGCCGTCGAGCTGTGGCACTTCGTCACGGCGCTGGACGGCTGAGCTCGGCGTGTGGAAAAGTGTGCATAATTTGCACGATTTTAGCGACGGCAGACTGGGTGACCCCGCTATCCGAGCCGTTCAACGTACATCTTGTTGCGTTTTGGACACAGAACGGTTGACACTACGCAACGACGCTCTTACCTTCCCGCATGCCTAGGGGAAGCCACCCGTGAGATCATCGAGAGCCTGCCGCTCGGAGCCCGCGGCCGGGCTCTCGTCGTTCCTGGCATCGGCCGTGCAGACAGCCCCGACTCACCAGACCGCCTGAGGAGAGCGACCATGACCGCGACGTTGGAGCCCACCGCCTCGAGCCCGGCAGCGAAGCCGGGCGCCGGCGCCTCGCCCGCGGACGTGATCCGCAAAGCCAAAGATGCCGGCGTGCAGGTGGTCGATTTGAGGTTCACCGACCTGCCGGGCACTTGGCAGCACTTTTCCATTCCCCTCAAAGAGCTCACGGACGAGCTGTTCAAGGAAGGGATCGGGTTCGACGGGTCTTCGATTCGCGGATTCCAGGCGATCAACGAGAGCGACATGCTGCTGTTCCCGGACCCGGCGAGCGCCTTCGTGGATCCGTGTCTCGAGGTGCCGACCTTGTCGCTCACGTGTGACGTGGCCGACCCGGTGACCGGCGAGCGCTATAGTCGCGACCCGCGCTACGTGGCGCAGAAGGCGGAGCAATACCTCGTGAAGACGGGGATCGCCACGACCGCCTACTACGGCCCGGAAGCCGAGTTCTACATCTTCAACTCGGTGCGCTTCGACCAGAACGCGCACGAAGGCTACTACCACATCGACTCGGAAGAGGGGATCTGGAACTCGGGGACGAACGGCGGGGCGGCGAACCTGGGCCATCGGCCGCGGCACAAGGAAGGCTACTTCCCGGTGCCTCCCGTCGACAAGCTCCAGGATCTGCGGTCCAAGATCATGCTCGCCATGATCGCGTCCGGGATCGACGTCGAGGTGCATCACCACGAGGTGGGCACGGCGGGTCAGACCGAGATCGACATGCGGTTCACCACGCTGACCCGCATGGCCGATCAGCTCATGATGTACAAGTACATCGTCAAGAACGTGTGCCACCAGCACGGCTACACGGCGACCTTTATGCCGAAGCCGATGTTCGGGGACAACGGCTCCGGGATGCACGTGCACATGAGCCTGTGGAAGGACGCCAAGAACCTGTTCTTCGACGCGAACGGCTACGGCCTGATCTCGGACACGGCGCGCTGGTACATCGGCGGATTGATCAAGCATGCGCCGGCGGTGCTCGCGTTCGCCGCGCCGACCACCAACAGCTACCGGCGGCTGGTGCCGGGCTATGAAGCGCCGATCAACCTCATCTATTCCCAGCGCAACCGGTCGGCGATCTGCCGCATCCCGGTGTACTCGAAGTCGCCGAAGGCGAAGCGGATCGAGTTCCGGGCGCCCGATCCTTCGAGCAACGGGTACCTCACGTTCGCCGCGCTGCTCATGGCGGGCCTGGACGGTGTCAAGAACAAGATCGAGCCGCCCAAGCCGATGGACGTGGATCTGTACGAGCTCGAGCCGGAAGAGCGCAAGCACGTCAAGAACACGCCGGGCTCGCTGTCTGAATCGCTGGCCGCGCTCGAAGCGGACCACGACTTCCTGCTCCAGGGGGGCGTGTTCACCAAGGACGTAATCGAGACGTGGCTGTCCTACAAGCGGGCCAAGGAGGTCGATCCGGTCGCGCTGCGGCCGCATCCCTACGAGTTCTTCCTGTATTACGACGTTTGAGGCAGGTTGTGTAGGTCGGTGGAGGATGGTGGAGGTCGGTGCAGTGACCTCCACCATCCTCCCCTAACCTCCACCAACTTCGACCACCTGCCCATGCCCACCACCGGCGCCGAAACCCGCGAGCTGACCGACGAGCTGAAGAAGCGCCGCGTGCGGTTCCTGCTGCTGCAGTTCACCGACTTGCTGGGCGTGAACAAGGCCGTGGAGGTACCAGCCTCCCAATTCGAGAAGGCGTTGGCCGGCGAGGTGCTGTTCGACGGCTCGGCGCTCGAAGGGTTCGCCCGCGTGGAGGAGGCGGATGCCCTGCTGGTGCCCGATCTCGCGAGCTTCCGCGTGTTCCCCTGGGAGAGCGGCGCCGGGGGAGCGGGGAACGGGGAGGCGGGAGGCGAGGGAGCGGTGGCGCGGCTGATTTGCGACATCCGCTACCCGGACGGCCGGCCGTTCGAGGGTTGTCCCCGCACGGCGTTACAGCGACAGATCGAGCGGGCCGCCACGCTCGGCTTCACCATGCGGGTCGGGTGTGAGGTGGAGTTCTTCATCTTCGAGCAGGGCGAGGGCGGGGAGCCGACCACCCGGACGCTCGACGCCGGCAGCTACTTCGATCTCGTGCCGGTGGACCGCGGGGAGCGCGCCCGCCGCGTCATCGTCACGGCCCTCGAGGAGATGAAGCTCAGCTCCGAGGCGTCGCATCACGAGGTGGCCCGCGGCCAGCACGAAATCGACCTCGGCTACGCCGACCCGTTGACGATGGCCGACCATCTGGCCACCCTGCGGTTCGTGGTGCGGACCGTCGCGGTGCGGCACGGGCTCGTCGCTACGTTCATGCCCAAGCCGATCTACGGTCGTAACGGGTCGGGCATGCATACGCACCAGTCGCTGTTCGCCAAGGGGAAGAACGCTTTCGTCGACGCCAAGGGGCCGGTCCAGCTGTCGGAGGTGGGCCGGTGGTACATCGGGGGGCTGCTGCGGCACGCCCGCGGCTACTGCGCGGTGACCAATCCGCTGGTGAATTCCTACAAGCGGCTCGTGCCCGGCTTCGAGGCTCCCGTGAACGTCTCGTGGTCCACCCAGAACGTGTCTCCCCTCGTCCGGGTCCCGGCACAGCGCGGCGACGCGACGCGGTGCGAGAACCGGATGCCCGACCCATCGGCGAATCCCTACCTGGCGCTGGCCGTGCAGCTCGCCACCGGCCTGGACGGCATCCAGGAACGGATCGACCCGGGCGAGCCCGTGAACAAGAACATCGCGCGCATGTCCTACCGGGAGCGCCGCAAGTTTCGCATCGACGACCTGCCCCGCGACCTGCATGAGGCCCTCGACCACCTGGAGAAGGACGCCGTGGTCCGTGACGCCCTGGGGGAGCATATCTACGAGCGGTATCTCGACGCGAAGCGAGAGGAATGGCAGGAGTATATCGGGCAGGTGAGTGAGTGGGAGCTAGACAGATATTTGGGGCAATACTGACCTATCACGACGGCGTAGCACGGAGGCGTAGCACACAGGCGTAGCACGATATCGTCAACGGTCCGGCGGCGGGTGGGCGATCAGGCGCCCCAGCATCTTCAGTACGAGCGCGACCCGGTTTTCGAGCGCGTGAAAGGCTGCGGCATTCCCCGAATCGAGTGCCGCCCCCACCCGCAGCTGCGTCAGCGTCTCCTGCGCAGATCCCCTTGCGTACATTAGGAATCGACGGAACTCCGTCACCGTGCCCCGACCACAAGCCTCCGCTATGTTGGAGCTGACGGACAGCGCCGAGCGAACGAGCTGATCCGCCCGGCTTGCGGCTCCGGGTCCCGAGAGCGTGCGGCTCAAGCGGGCCGCCTGCACCGAGATCTGCACCGCGAGTTCATGCACCTGTAGTCGTGGGGCGTACGCTCGTAGGACCATGCCCAACAGTAGGAGCGAACGGCTTTGAAGGCGGCACCCTTTTCACGCCTGTGTGCGACGTTTTTGTGCAACGTCGTTTGCGTGACCGTCTCCCTTTCGTGCGATGGAGCTTCTCGCGTCGGGGATACGCTCGGCCTGCAAAGCCTCGGGCGCTGGGAATGGCACGGGCGCATCGTGGCCGAGCCCGACCCCACGCTCACCATCGCCCGGGTGCGCATGGACACGAGCCAGGGTGGGGGCGATGTCGTCCTGGCGCGGTACGACTTCAACCCGGCGGTCGGCGAGGGAGACGAATACTCACTGGCGCTGGGCCTCGAGCTCGGCCGGGCGCACGACCTCGTGCCGGGGAAGCCGTATGCGTTCGGCACCGGGCCGGGCCAGATCGCGGCGCACGCCACCGTCGCCTGTCTGTGCCGGCCGCTCCGGCCCGATTCGGTGCGCGGCACCTACCTGCTGGCGACGCGCGGCCTGCGCCAGCTCACCGGTCGAGTCGACGCGACGCTGTACTTTACTGAGTGGAACGACACCGCACGGCACGTCACCTATTCGCTGCACCAGCGCATTGACGCGATCAAGTAGGCCGGCGGGTCTCGTGGCCCTGATACTGCTAGCCGTCTATCCGTCTATCCGTCTATCCGCCCAGACGATCGACACCATCGTCGTCGTGAACCACAACATCTTCGACCTCCAAGGCGACGACGCCCCGGGGCCGCTCGCGCGACTGGCGAATCGGCTGCACGTGACGACGCGCGCGGGCGTCATCCGGCGCACGCTGCTCGTGAACCCCGGTGACCGCTACGACTCGGCGCGCGTCGCCGAAAGCGAACGGGCGTTGCGATCGCTGTTCGTGTTCAGTCGGGTGCGCCTGGACACCACACGCATCGCCGGCCGGCTCGCGCTGCGGGTGACGACCTCGGACGGGTGGAGTACCAAGCCTCAGTTCGGCTACTCGACGGCCGGCGGGGACGCGACTTGGCTCGCCGGGCTGGTGGAGGAAAACGTGTTCGGCACCGCCACGGCACTCTCCGCCGTGTACAACAAGACCCCGGACCGCACCATTCTCGACTTTCGCCACATCAACCCGCATTTCTTCGGGCGGCGCACGCGGCTCGCGGCGGAGTACGCGAGCAAGTCGGACGGCAAACACGGGGTCTGGTTCATGGGAGTGCCGTTCTTCGAGACGCGGGCAGCGCGGGCGCTCGCGATCGATGGCGAGGCGGCCTCGGAGCGCGTGCTGGTGTTTCGGGACGGCGTCGCCGACACGGTCGAGCGCCGCGTCCTCCGCATCGGCGTCACGGCCGGCTTCGCGCCTCACGCGACCAGCCGCGATTTCGTGCGGGTGTGGGCCAGCGCGCAGTGGCGGCGGGAGGATTTCGATTCGCTGGGCCGCACGCCGTTTCCGCGCTCGACGTTCGGCGCCGTGGGCGCGGGCGTGGACGTCGGGCACGTGCGGTTTCACGTGCTCGAGCGCTTCAACTCGTACGCGCGTCGCGAGGACGTCGACCTCTCGCAGCTGCTGCACGCCGGCGTCTGGGCGGCGCCGCGCGCGTGGGGCTATCCGTCCGACCGGGCAGGCGTGGGTGCGGAACTGAGCGGACAGGCGAGCGCGATCTGGTCGGGCGGGTTCGTCGTGCTGCGCGGCGACGCGAACGGTGTGTACGCGCCGGTGGCGGGCGGCCTCGACAGCGGGCGGGTGAGCGGCGGGGTCACGGTCGCGAGCCAGAACCTCCCCCGCCAGACGCTGATCCTGCACGCCGAAGCCGGCGCGCTCAAGCGACCCAAGCCGGGCGCCGAGTTCGACCTGTGGGTACAGCGAAAGGGACCGCGCGTGTTCGGCATCCATCAGCTCACCGGCTCTCGCATGGTGTGGCTCGCGCTGGAGGACCGGATCCTGGTGCGCGACGAGTTGTGGAGCCTGGTCGGCCTGGGGGTCGCCCCGTTCTTCGACTACGGGGGCGCATGGTACCCGGACGAGCCGGCTCGGCTCGGCGGCAACGCGGGCCTGGCGCTACGGATGGGGCCGACCCGCTCGGTGCACGGCGACGTGGCCGAGTTCGCCCTGGGGTATCGCTTCGGACAGGGGTGGACCGGCAGTCGTTGGGCGATCGCTGTGCGCAGCGGCGTGGTCTTCTAGCGGCGGACGGCCCCCACGGACTCCGAGCCATGACCCCCGAGCGGTTCCGCGAGGCGGGGCGGCAGACGATCGACTGGATCGCCCGGTACTTGGAGCAGATCGAGCGGTACCCGGTGCTCGCGCGCGTCGCGCCGGGAGATATCCGGCGCCGCCTGCCGGCGCACCCGCCGGAACAGGGCGAGTCGTTCGACGCGATCCTCCGTGACCTGGACGACGTGATCCTGCCCGGGGTCACACACTGGCAGTCCCCCAACTTCTTCGCGTACTTCCCGGGAAACGCGTCGCCTCCGGCGATGCTCGGCGACCTGGTCTCGTCCGGCTTGGGCGTGCAGGGAATGCTCTGGGCGACGAGCCCCGCCTGCACCGAGCTCGAGACGCACGTGCTCGACTGGCTGGTGGACATGCTCGCCCTCCCCGACCGGTTCAAGTCGAGCGGGCAGGGCGGCGGGGTGATCCAGGACACCGCCTCGAGCGCCTCGTTGTGCGCGCTGCTCGCCGCGCGCGAGCGCGCCACGGCCTTTCGGACCAACGACACCGGCGTGGACCGCGTCCTCACCGCGTACACGTCGACTCAGGCGCATTCGTCGCTTGAGAAGGCGGCCGGCATCGCCGGTATCGGCCGGCGTCACGTGCGGGCGATCGAGGTGGATGCCGGCTACGCCATGCGGCCGGACGCGCTGGAGCGCGCCCTCGAGGAAGACCGGCGCGCGGGGCATACGCCGTTCTTCGTGTGCGCCACCGTCGGCACCACGTCCTCGACCGCGATCGACCCGGTTCCGGCCGTGGCGGAGCTGTGCCGCCGCTACGGGCTGTGGCTGCACGTGGACGCGGCGCACGCCGGCAGCGCGGCGCTCTGCCCGGAGCTGCGCTGGATCCACGCGGGCGTCGAGCACGCCGACAGCTACTGCTTCAACCCTCACAAGTGGATGCTCACCAACTTCGACTGCGACTGCTTCTACGTGGCCGACCGCGCGGCGCTGATCTCGACGCTCAGCGTGACCCCCGAGTACCTGCGCAACCCCGCCACCGAGTCGGGCGCGGTGTTCGACTATCGTGACTGGCACATCCCGCTGGGCCGCCGCTTCCGGGCGCTCAAGCTGTGGTTCGTGATCCGGCACTACGGGGTCGAGGGCCTGCGCGCGCACATCCGGCGTCACGTGGCCCTCGCGCAGGAATTCGCGTCATGGGTACAGGGCGACGACCGCTTCGAGCTGGCGGCCTCTGCACCGCTCAACCTCGTCTGCTTCCGCCTCGTCGCGGGCGACGCGGCGACCCAGCGCCTGATGGACGACCTCAACGCATCGGGGCGCCTGTATTTGACGCACACACGCCTCGCGGGGCGACTGGTGCTGCGGCTGGCGATCGGCGGGACCTACACCGAGCGCCGCCACGTGCAGGCGGCCTGGCAGCTCATCCGGACCCGGGCCTAGATTCCCTTCATGCCCCGACCCCGTCACCCCAGGCGCGAAGGCGTGCTGCTCGGACTCGTAGTGGCGACGAGCATCTGGCTGTGGCTGGCCGTCGTCGACGCAATCGCGGGTCAGCCGTTCCGGACCTTCATCGTGCTCGGCGGCATCGCGTCGTTCACCCTGCTCCACTACGCGCTCTGCCTGGCCTACGGTTTGGCCGCAGTGGCCGTGGTGCACGGCGCACAGCGCGAGCCGAGCCTGCTGTTGGGTGCGTCGTTCTTCTTTTTCATCCTCGAGTTCGGATTCGTGATGCTGACGGTGATTCTGTCGCACACCGGTCTGGGACAGCTCGCCTGGGTCCGGATCCTCGGCGGCAACCTGTTGGGCGCCCTGGTCACCCTCGTCGTGCTGTGGCGGCGCCATCCGCTGCGGCGCGAGATGTTGGAGGCGGAGGCCGAAGAAGCGGAGTAGCGGGCCGTCACGGCCCGGCTATGATGTCTCGCAGCGTCGTCTTGCGGAGCTCCGCACCGAACACCGGCAGCTGCTTCTGCATGAAGTCGGCGAACCGGGCCGACGCCTCGGCCAGACGTTGCTGGAACAGCGCGTGCACCGCCAGCTGCTGGGTCGTGGGCGCGAAGTCGGCGCCGTTCTCCGCCACGTCGGACTGGAGCGCCGCGAGCCGGCCGTACAGCTGCATCGGGCCGCGGAACGCGTCTTCCCGCGCGCCGGTCAACTGCACGTCGAACAGCACGGCTTCCACAAGCACGGCGCGACGGTCGAGCGAGTCGGTCAGGGTGGCGAGCCGCTTCGCCACCGCGTCCCCCGCTACCGCCGAGTCGCCGCGCAGCTGGCCGCCGAGATCTTGGAGCTGTTTTCGCACCCACTCGAGGCGGTTGATCATCCGCGCGACGCTGTCCTGCGCGGCGCGAATGGCGAGCGCCAGGCGGGTTTGGGCCGCGACGTCCGAATCCGACGCGGTCGTGTTCGGGTCCTTGAGGACCGTGATCGGCTGGGCTGGCGTGGTGGCGGTCCCCGTGCTGTCGCCCACGGTGAGCCGCACGGTGTAACTGCTGGGCGGTACCAGCGGCCCGCGAAGCGAGAGGTCCAAATCCCACGTGACCAGCGGCCTGGTACCGTCCGCCCCGACGCGCACGAACGGCTTGCCGGGAGGGGGTGTCCGGAGCTTGGGCGTCGCCGGCGCCGAGTAGCGCAGGTCCCACCACACGCGGTTCAACCCCGGGTGCCGTTCGCCCTCGAGGACGCGTACGGTATCGCCCGCCGCGCCGAGGATGACGAGCTTGGCGGGTTTGGAGCGGCGCGCGCTGTCAGGCGGGGGGGGCTGCGTCGTCGTGTCGGCGAGCGCCGCCGGCAGGTAGTACGTCAGGACGGCTCCCTCCGGCACGCTGTCCGCCCGGACCGCGCTGTTGGGCGCGCTGGCGATTCCCTGCTGGGCCCGGAACCGGTACGCGGGCCGCGGCTTGAACAGGGCGGCCCCGCCCGGTATAGCCCCGCCCGTCAGGGCGGGGCCTTGCAGCTGCTCGAGCGGCGAGACGTCGTCCAGGATCCACACGCCGCGCCCGTAGGTCGCGACCACCAAGTCGTGGAAGTGCGGTTGCACGGTGAGCCACGACACGGGGGCGTGCGGCAGGTTGGTCTGGAGCGGCAGCCAGTGCGCGCCGTCGTCGAGCGTCACGTGTACGCCGTTCTCGGTGCCGGCGAACAGCATCCCGCGGCGCACCGGGTCTTCGGCCACCACGTGCACGAACGCGAGCGGCGAGCGGGGCAAGGCGTCCGAGATTCGCTTCCAGCTCCTGCCGAAATCGCCGGTCTTGAAGATGTAAGGGTCGAGATCGTCGAGCTCGTGCAGGTCGACGGTGAGGTACGCGGTCCCGGCGTCGAAATGCGACGGCTCGATGTTCGAGATCTTTCCCCACGGCGGGAGCTTAGGGATGTTCTCCGTCACGTCCGTCCAGGTCGCGCCCCCGTCACGCGTCACGTGTACCAGCCCGTCGTTCGAGCCCGCCCAGATCACGCCCGCCTGCAGGGGCGACTCTGCGAGCGCGAACAGCGTGGCGCCGTCGAAGGTCATCAGGTTGTCGGTAGTGACGCCGCCCGAGCTCTGCTGGTGCGTCGTGTCGTTGCGGGTGAGATCGGGGCTGATCGTCTTCCAGCTCGCACCGCCGTCGGTCGTGACGTGCACGTACTGGCTGCCCACGTAGACGCGCTTGTGATCGTGAGGTGAGATGGCGATCGGGAAGGTCCAGTTCCAGCGGTACTTCACGTCCGCCGGCCGCCAGCCGTACCCCGCTTCGGGCCACACACGCACGTTGCGCGCGTGCCCGGTACGGACGTCGTACACCTCGAGCCCGCCGTCGTAGCACCCCGACCACACCGTGGTGTTGTCCACGGTGTCCGGGATGCCGAAGCCGCTCTCGCAACCGCCCACGTGCTGCCACTGCCCCTCCGAGATGCCGCCCGCCAGGCTCCGGCTCGGCATCCGGTACGAGCTGCCGTCCTGGCGGTTGCCGTAGAGGTAGTACGGGGCGCGGGTGTCCGCGTGGACGTGGTACATCTGGGCGATCGGCAGCACGACGCGGGCGAACGTCTTGCCGCGGTTGAGCGTGATGCTCGCCCCGCCGTCGTGCGCGATCATGAAACGGTCGGGGTTCAAGGGGTCGATCCAGATGTCGTGATTGTCGCCGCCCCCCTGGAAGCCCGAGCGGGCGAGGGTGCGCCCGCCGTCGCGCGACATGCTGAAGCGCACCGACACGAAGTACAGGCGCTCCGCATCGTCCGGCGCGACGGCGAAGCGCACATAGTAGGGTGCCCGCTCCGCCATGCTGTGGTCGCGGCTCACCAGGCGCCACGTCGTGCCGCGGTCGTCACTGCGGTACAACGCCGGGTCCTGGTCCTCGATCAGCGCGTAGACGGTGTTGGGGTCGGACGCAGCGACGGCCACGGCGATCTTCCCCACGAGGTGCTTCGCGTCGGGGAGGCCGTGTCCCACGAGCCGCTTCCAGGTCACGCCGCCGTCGTGCGACACCCACAGTCCGCTGCCGGGCCCGCCGCTCTGCAGGTGCCAGGTCTTCACCTCGAACTGCCACATCCCGGCGAAGATCGTATTGGGATCGCCCGGATCCATGGCGAGGTCCGAACAGCCCGTGTTGGCATCCACAAACAGCACGCGGGTCCACGTCTTGCCGCCATCGGTGGTGCGGTAGACGCCGCGGTCCTGCGCCGGCCCGTACGCCCGCCCCAGCGCGCACACGAGCACCACATCCGGGTCGGCCGGATGGATCACGATGCGCGCGATGCGCCCCGTCCCCTCGAGTCCCAGATGCAGCCAGCTGCGGCCGCCGTCGGTCGAGCGGTAGACGCCGTTGCCGAGGGCCGTGGTGGAACGAATGAAGAAAGTCTCCCCGGTGCCGGCCCACAGGACGTTGTGCGCAGAGGACGCCATGGCGAGCGCGCCGATCGCCTGTACCGGCTCGCTGTCGAACGCCGCTTGCCAGTGCACCCCGCCGTCCTCGGTCTTCCAGATCCCGCCCGAAGCGGCGCCGACGTAGGCCACCAGCGGATTGCCGGGCTCGCCGACCACGGCGACGGTGCGGTTCCCTTCCGGCCCCACGAAGCGGTAGCGCAGTCGCGCCCACAGCGTGGTGTCCAGCTGCTGCGCCGGCGCGGCCGGCGCGGCGGGCGCGAGCGCCAGCAGCGGCGCGATCACGGCGAGGCGTCGGATCATGGGGACGGATAGCATGGCGCTGAAGGCTCCACCGCGCCAGCCGGCTCTCTGGTGCACCAAGGGGGGGTCGCGCACGGGATTCCCCCCGTGTAGTCTTCGGATGGCGCACGGCGGTCGCGCCCCCCGCTGGGAGCGGTCCACCAGCTCCGGTGAACCGAGGCGTTTCCCAAACGGCCCCTCAGCGGCGGTACCTCTACCAATGGGAGCGTCGTACGCGTCACCCTGCTCACACCGATCAGACCGATCCGGCGGACCTGATCGCGGAAATCCAGGACCTCAAGGCGGAGCGACGGGCCGCCATCCTGGCGCACAATTACCAGCGGCCCGAGGTCCAGGACGTGGCAGACGTCGTCGCCGATTCGCTCCGCATGGCGCGACGGGCGACCGAGCTGGACGCGCCGGTGCTCGTCATTTGCGGCGTGCACTTCATGGCCGAGACGGCGGCGATCGCGAACCCCGGGAAGCGCGTGCTGATCCCCGATCGCGACGCGGGGTGCTCGCTCGCCGACACAATCCGGCCGGACGACGTGCGCGCCTGGCGCGCCACCCACCCGGACGGCCTGGTGGTCGCGTACGTGAACTGCAGCGCGGCGGTGAAAGCGGAGGCGGACTACTGCTGCACCTCGGGGAACGCCGTGGCGGTGGTCCAGGCGCTCCCACCCGATGTGCCGGTGCTGTTCGTCCCGGACTTCTTCCTCGGCAGCCACGTGCGGCGCATCACCGGGCGCGCCATCGAGGTGTGGATGGGGGAGTGCCACGTGCACGCCGCGCTCACGCCCGCCGAGGTGGCGGCGAAGCGCCGCGAGTACCCGGACGCCGAGTTCCTAGTCCATCCCGAGTGTGGCTGCACCACGAGCGCGATGTACTATGCGGCGGCCGATGGCGATGTGGTCGCGGGGCGCGGCCACATCGTGTCCACGGAGCAGATGACGGTGCGGGCGCGCACGTCTCCCGCCCGCCGGTTCGTCGTGGCCACGGAGACGGGCGTGCTGCACCGCTTGCGGCGCGAGAATCCCGAGAAGCAGTTCCACGCGCTGGCCGAATCTGCCGAGTGCCGCTTCATGAAGCTGATTACGCTCGAGAAGCTGCGCGACTGCCTGCGGGACATGCGCCCCGAGGTCACGGTGCCTCCGGACGTGGCGGCCCGGGCGCGGCGCGCCATCGACCGGATGTTGGCGATTGGCTGATCCGCTGGGCGTCGCGGAAGTGCGCCGCGCGCTGGAGGAGGACCGCGCGCGCGACGACGTCACGACCCGGCTGCTCGGCGCCGCGGCCGGGCGGGCCGCGACCGCCGCGTTCTTGGCGGAGGGTCGGTTCGTCGTCGCGGGCCTGCCGCTCGTGGGGCGCGTGTACACCGAGCTTGATCGCGCGGCCTGCCTGGAGCCGATCGCCCGCGAGGGCGCGTGGGTCGAGCCCGGCGTGGTGCTGGCGCGCGTGCGGGCGACGGCCGCCACCCTGCTCGCCGGCGAGCGCGTCGCGCTCAACTTTCTGCAGCGGCTCTCCGGGGTCGCGACCCTGACGCGGCGGGCCGTGGAGGCGGTGGCGGGAACGGCCGCGCGCATCACCCACACGCGCAAGACCACACCTGGCCTCCGGGCGCTCGAGCGCTACGCGGTGACGGTCGGCGGCGGCGTCGCGAACCGGGGCTCGCTCGCCGAAGCGGTGCTGTGGAAGGACAACCACTGGGCCCTGCTCGGCGCCCGCGACCTCGCCGCCGCGCTCGCGGCCGCGCCGCGCGGCGTCCCGGTCGTGGTCGAGGTGGAAGACGAGGCGCAGCTCGAGCAAGCGCTCGCGGCCGGAGTGCGACACATCCTCGCCGACAACCAGGCGCCCGAGCGCGTGGCGGCATGGGTGCGGCGCGCGGGCACGGGCGTCACGGTGCAGGCGTCCGGGGGGATCACGCCCGAGAGCGCGCGTGTCTATGCGCAGGCCGGGGCGGCGTTGATCTCGATCGGCGCGCTCACGCACTCTGCGCCCGCGGCGCCGATCCGGTGCGACCTCGCGGAGGAGTGATGAGCGCCGACTGGATCGGGTGGCTCGCCACGGTGCTGTTCGCCGTCTCCTACTTCTGCCGCACGCCGGCGATGCTGCGGCGCGTGCAGGGTGTGGGGGCGCTCACGTGGATGACATACGGAGCGCTGATCCATTCCCTCCCGGTCGTCGTGGCCAACATCATCGTTGCGACCGTCGCTCTCTGGTCATCGTTTGCGCGGCCGCAGAAAGTGGCGAGCCCCCCCGAATCGACCCTGCAGTCTGCCCCACGCGAATAAGTGTCGCGCGGCCGCCTCACCGGTTGGTCACGGCCGGCTGGAGTTTGCCTGGCACGCTGAATGCCACATCCGTATAGTTGATTCTGGGACGCCCTTGGTCCGCGCTCGCTAGCGCAATCAAGAGGGGGTGGCGCCCGGCGCCGTAGGCATGACTGACGCACTTTCGCAGACGCTCGAGCCGCGCTGCCAAGAAATCCTGCGGCGGACGGCCATCGCCCTGAAGGGGCGAGGTGTGGGCGTCTGGGAAGCGGACGCGCGCGGGCGACCCCGGCTCCTCGCCGTGAGCTCCGCGGAGGACGTTGCTCCCGTCGCCGCCGACGAGCTCGAGGCGCTGCTGCGCGAGGTCGGCGAGTTGCCGGCGGCGGGCCGGCCGCCGCGCCGCTGGCTGGCGAGTCGCCTCGAAGGACAGCGCTGGTGCATCGCACCGGTCCGCACCGAGCCACCGCAGCCGCCTCCCGCCGGCGTCGAGCGCCGTGGGCCGGAGCGCTTGACGCTCGAGCTCGCGGGGGTGTGTATCGGCCTGATCGAGCGCCAGCTGTCCGAGGAGCCCATGGCGCAGTTCAAAGCGATGGTGGACTCGGCGGACGACGCCGTCATCGGCAAGACGTTGGACGGGGTGATCACCAGCTGGAACCCGGCCGCGACGCGCCTGTATGGCTACACCGCCGAGGAGGTGATCGGGAAGCCGATCGCCCTGCTCGCTCCTCCGGACCATATCGACGAGCTCCCCCGGATTCTCGAGCGCGTGCGGCGCGGCGAGCGGATCGAGCATCACGAGACGACGCGGGTGCGCAAGGACGGCGCACGCATCGAGGTGTCGCTCAGCATCTCGCCGATCCTGGACGCGCAGGGTCGCCCCGTCGGTGCCACGGCGATCGCCTATGACGTCACCGCGCGCCAGCAGGCCGAGCAGCAGCTGGCGCACGGGGCGCTGCACGACGCCCTCACCGATCTGCCCAACCGCGCCTACTTCGTCGAGCGGGTGTCGCAAGCCCAGGCACGGGTGCGGCGGGATCCCGATTATCGCTTCGCCGTCCTGTTCATCGACTTCGACAACTTCAAGGCGGTCAACGACGGACTGGGCCACGCCGCCGGCGACCGCCTGTTGACGGAGATCGCGGGGCGGTTGCGGACGTGCGTGCGGCCGGGCGACGTGGTGGCGCGGCTCGGGGGCGACGAGTTCACGCTGCTGCTCGAGGAGATCACCGGACTGCCCGACGCGGAGCACGCGGCGCGGCGCATCCAGGCGTCGCTGGTCGCGCCGTTCATGATCGAAAACCGGGAGATCGTCGCGACCGCGAGCATCGGCGTGGCGCTGAGCGATCCCGATTACGGGCAGCCCCAGGACCTGCTGCGTGACGCGGACCTCGCGATGTATCAAGCCAAGGAGCAGGGGCGCGCGCGCTTCCAGGTGTTCGACGTTGCGATGCGCGACTCGGCCCAGGCCCGTTTCGGCATGGAGGCCGACCTGCGGAACGCGCTCGAGCGCCGCGAGCTGCGCCTGGTGTTCCAGCCGATCGTGGAGCTCCAGACTGGTCGCGTGTACGGATTCGAGGCGTTGCTGCGCTGGCATCGCCCCAAGCGGGGCGTGATTCTGCCGCCCGAGTTTGTGCCGCTGGCGGAGCAGACCGGTCTAATCATCCCGATCGGCAGGTGGGCGCTCCAGGACGCGTGCCGGCAAGTGCGACGCTGGCAGGACGCGTTCCCGACGGCCGGCCCGGTGCGCGCCAGCGTGAACCTGTCGGGCAAACAGCTGGCGCACCCCGGCCTGGTGGATGATGTGCGGACGGCGTTCCAAGACGCGGGACTCCCGCCCACATGCCTGGCGCTCGAGATCAGCGAGAGCGTGCTCATGGAGAGCGTGGAGTCGTCGACGGATGTGCTGCATCAGTTGCGCGAGCTCAAGGTCGAGCTGCACATCGACGACTTCGGCACGGGGCACTCGTCGCTCAGCTCGCTGCCGCGCTTCCCGCTCCATGCGATCAAGATCGATCGCTCGTTCGTGCACCGCATGGGGTCGCGCCGCAACGACGTGGAGATCGTGCGCTCGATCGTGGAGTTGGCGGGGAACTTGGGGCTGGGCGTGATCGCGGAGGGCGTCGAAACCGTCACCCAGCGGGCGCGTCTGATCGCGTTCGGGTGCGCGCTGGGACAGGGCTACTTGTTTTCGAAGCCGCTCGAGGCGAAGGCGGCGGCCGTAATGCTCGCCGGACCGGAGGAGCCGGGGCGCCGCATCGCGTGACTGCGGCGCCGCGCGGCACCGCCGTCACAACGCTACCGCGCTCTGCGCCGAGCCCACCACGATCTCCCCCGTGGTGACGCCGGTGAGCGCGTCCCGCACGTACACGTGAATCATGTTCACGGTCATGCTGGAGCTGTGCACGCCGTCCCCCGTGACGGTCTGCTCGTTCAGCACGACGTAGCCAACCCCCGGCAGGTCCGTCCGGGTATTCGGTGCCGGCGTCGCGTCATCGGCGGCGAGCGGCACGCCGTTCACGACGACGCCCAGCAGCATCGAGCCGCCGGCCTCGCTCGCGGCGCCCTGCTGGTCGCCGTAGCTCGCGGCGACGGCAAGCACCTGCCGGGCGGTGATCAGCCCGTTCAGGATGTTCACGTCGGCCGCCTCCGCGGTGGTCTGCGCCGACGCGCCCGCCGAATCGGCCATCCCGGTGGTGATTGAGGTGAGAGTGCTGGCGGTAAACGTATTGGCCACGGCGGCGTTGTCCAAGTCCGCGTTGGCCATGCCTCCCTCGGCGGGCAATGCCGCGCCGGCGAACTGCTGCGTGCCGGTGGCCAGGTTCACCACGGCCGCGTATCCCTGCCCGCCGACGCCGTACGATGTCTGCGCCTGCCACCGCCCGGCGGGCAGCGTGTGGCCG
>QHTK01000080.1 GCA_003220795.1 Gemmatimonadota bacterium
GCTTGGCGGGCGTGCCGATGAGCCTCCAGTCTTTGGGATCTTTGAGGGGCGGGTTGGGCGGCACGGGCAAGGTCGCCGCCTGGTCGACCAGCGCGCCGTAGCCCAGCCGGCGTCCGGTGGGTCCATGGATGACCTCGCCCCGCTCGGCGCGGCAGGACGTCGCCGTGACCTTCCAGGTCTGCGCCGCCGCGGCCAGGAGCAGGGTACGCGCGGCGGCGCCGGCGCGGCGCAGCGGCTCGAAGTTGCCGCGCACCGACGTCGAGCCGCCCGTTTCCTGGACACCGAACAGCGGTTCGGCGTAGAGCGCGTCGTCGGCGGGCGCGTGCTCGAGCTGCACCTGGGCCAGATCCACCTCGAGCTCCTCGGCCAGCAGCATCGGCATGGAGGTGTACGTCCCCTGGCCCATCTCGACCTTGTGCATGATCAACGTCACCCGCCCGTCGCGATCGATGCGAACGAACGCGTTGGGAGCGAACCGGTCGGCGCGCCCCTGCGTCCGCCCGGGCAGGGTGAAGCCGAGCAGTAAGCCACCTCCGATGGCGGCGCCGACCTCGAGGAATGCCCGACGCGACAGTGCGGGAGCCATCTGATCAGCCTCCCGCCCGTTTGATCGCGGCGCGGATACGCACGTAGGTACCGCAGCGACAGATGTTCCCGGCCATCGCCGCGTCGATATCGGTGTCCGTGGGGTGCGGCCTGCTGGCGAGCAGGGCGGCGGCGGCCATGATCTGGCCCGATTGGCAGTAGCCGCATTGCACCACGTCCAGATCGAGCCACGCCTGCTGCACCTTCTTGCCGCTGGGCGTCGCGCCGATGCCCTCGATGGTCGTGATCCGCTTACCGCTGACCGCGGCAACGGGCGTTACACAGGAGCGGATCGGCCGGCCGTCCAGCTGCACGGTGCAGGCTCCGCACAGCGCCATGCCACAGCCGAACTTCGTGCCGGTGAGGCCGATGACGTCGCGCAGCACCCACAGCAGCGGCATGTCGCCGGGGACATCGACCGTGTGGGACGTGCCGTTGATGCTCAACGTGACCATGGTGGCTCCTCGTAGTAGCCTCCAGGTCGCGCGACCGCAAGCCGGCCTCACGCCTTACATAACTGGAGGGTTGCCGGCAGGCGTAAAGGAGGTTAGGTCCTCATCACTTTTCGCCTCGGAGGCGAACATGTCAACGGATACTTCCGTCGTGCTTTGCCACGGCGCGCGCCTTGTGCGCTGCACGCTTCCCATTCTCGTCGGCCTGCTTACGCTCGCCGCCCCGCTTGTCGGTCAGGCGAGACATGGCCACTTCTATCACGTCAACTATTATCAGGTCCGGCCCGGCCAGGAGAAGGCATACGATTCGGCGCTCGTCAATGTCGTGACCCCAGTGTTCGACGAGTTGGTGAAGCGTAAGGCAGTCGTGTCATATTTGTTGCTCACCAAGATTGCCGGCGCCGGGGAGAACACGCATGTCGTCATCGTGGAGGTGGCAACGCCGTCCGGGACGGGCACCTTCCAAGGGGAACTTGAGGCAGCTTCGCAGGCTGTGTTCCACAAGTCTTGGGGCGACGCCACCGTGCACTTCCCGGAGCTGCGTGGATTCATGCACGCCGAGCTGTACACGCCCGCTGGGCAACGGCCCTAACGCGGGCCCGAAAGCAACAGATCCTTCGCTTCGCGCGCGTACCGCGCGCTCGCTCAGGATGACACGCCGGGTGGGCTTCATCATTTCTTTTCGCGAGCGAGTGAGCCCGTCATCCTGAGCGCCGAAGGCGCGAAGGATCTGCTTCGCAGTGGGTCGGCTTGCACCATGGTGGGCTCCTTTAGCTCCCGGTCGCGAACCGTACGGCACCCAGGTCGGCGAGCCCGGCCAGCGTCGCCTCCAGGTCGTCCGACCGCAAGCCGGTCTCACGCGCCAACTCAGGCAGCGTCTTCCGCCCGTCGGCGAGCTCTACCACGCTCGCGACCGCCGCATCGGCGCGCGCGACCGTGACGCGGCCATGCGGGGAGCGTGCTATCAGCAGCCTTCCGTGCTGCGGCGAGGCTTGCGGCACCTCGGTCCACGGCTGCAGCAGCTTGGGGAGCACGGCGGGCAGGTCGTAGGCGAGATCCAGCAGGACCGTGCCTTCGACCTTTTCCGGTGGGAACTGCTCCCTGCTCCGTGCGATCACCTCCCGTGCGTCGTCCCGCCACACCCGCGGGCCCGCCTCGGCGATCATCATCGCCTCCTCGTACTCGAGCAAGTCGGCGAGGTAGGGGATCGTCTGCGGAGCGCTCGCAGGCCGCACGTGCCGGACGGCGAGGGCCGCGACAGCGCGCGCCGTCTCGCGGCTACCGAGCACCACCGTGGGGAGCAGCGCATCGAAGCCGGCGCCGTGCAGCACCGCCTCGGGGCGCCGGCCCGTGACCCTCGCCAGGGCACGCGAGTACTTGAAAAAGTGGACCAGCCGCTCGTGATAGAAATGCCGCGCGAGGAACCGCGCGAACCGCTCGAGTCGCGTCGGATCGGCGAGCGCAAGCCCGCGCCAGTCGGGGGACGCGCGAAAGGGCGCGTCCGCGAGCGCCCGGATCACGGAATCCTGTATCTCCCGGTCGCTCACAAGGACTGGCGGATCCGTTCGACGCTCGAGAGCAGCACCTCGGGCGTGAGCGACGGCGAGAACGCATCGAACGTCACCGCCTGCGCGCGCGGGCAGCGGCTCACCGCGAGCGCCATGAAGTCGAGCATCTCGTCCGAAGGGGCGGCGGGCGCGATCCACGGCCCCTGCAGATCGTTGTCCTCCACGACGCCCGCCACGTGCAGCTCGACGACGCGCTCCAGCGGAAACTCCGCCAGCCACGCCGCGGGCTTCACGGCGCGGTAGTGCGCCTCGAGCCAGATGTGCGGCAGATCGAGCAGAAAGCCCGCTCCGGTCCCCTCGAAGAAGCGCCGTAGCCACACTGGCTCGGGCAGCTGGCTTGCCTTCACGTCGAAGAACCCGGGGATGTTCTCCATTACGAGCGGTTGATCGAGCCGCGCCTGCAGCGCGTTGGCGTTGGTGACGAAGCGCTGCAGGAATTCCTCGGTATAGAGCGGCGGGAAGACGTAGTTGATGTTGTAGCGGCCGTCCTCGGTGTGGAGGCACTGGAAATGCTCGGCCACCCAGGGCGTGCGGTACAGCTCGGCGAGCGAGCGGGCGCGTGCGATGGAGCGCTCGTCGAGTGGTTCCGAGAGCTGGCCCAGGTAGTCGTGCAGCAGCAGGGTATAGCGCTGCTTGATCGCGGGCCAGTGTGGGTCGTGCGGCGCCGGCGGGTCCGCCATCGCCAAATGGTCGATCCCCTCTGCCCGCACCAGCTCCGCTGCCAGGTGCGGATTGTAAAACGCCCCGACCATCAACTCCGCACTCCGCATTCCGCACTCCGCACTAATCGACCAGTCCTTGTTCGACGAGCTGATCTACGAACACCTTGACCTGCGCCGCGCTCATCGGCTGGTCGCCGCGGTCGGTCCACTCGGCGGCGATCGCCTCGTAGCGGGTGGTCCCGTCGAGCCGCGCGGCGATGAACCGTTCCCGCTCGCCCCAGGTGCGGGCGGCGTCGCCGAGCTGCGGCGTGCCCGTCGCGGGTCGGAAGACGTCGGCGACGATGGCGTCGATCGCACGGCAGGTGTCGGGGGTCAGGGGTCGGGGGTCGGGGACGAAGGTCTCGTCCACCTGAGCCGCGTTCTTCGCGCCGACCAGGACGATGCTCACGCCCGGTCGCGCGCACAGCCAGCCCAACGCCAACCCGATGAGCGATCTCCCTTCGCGCTGCGCGATCGGCCGCAGTCGCTCGATCACGCGGCGTCGTCGCTCGAACTCTTTCCCTTTGAACCAGTAGATCCGTTGGCGGTGGTCGCCGTCGGCAAACTGCGGCGGCGCCTCGTACTTGCCCGTGAGCAGGCCGGCCGCGAGCGGTCGGTAGGCGAGGAAGGCGAGGCCGCGCGCGCGGCACAACGGCAGGTCGCGCTCCTCGACGTCGCGGTCGAACAGGCTGTACGGGGCTTGATAGGTCGCGAGCGGCGCGAGGGTGAGGGCCCGCTCGAGCTGCCCGTGCGTGGCGTTGCACAGGCCCACGGCGAGCGCTTTCCCTGCGAGCTGCAGGGCATGGAGCTTCTCGAGCTGCCACTCCCAGCGCTCCAGGGTCTCGTGCAGCTGGACGATGTCGACGTAGTCAGTATCCAGGCGGCGCAGCGAGGCTTCGAGCGACCCGCGCGGCTCGTCGCGCGGTCCGACCTTGGTGGCGATCGCGACGCGCTCCCGATCGGCCTTGAGCACGCGGCCCAGTAGGCGCTCGGACTCGCCTGCGCCGTAGGTCGGTGCCGTATCGAAGAAGCTGACCCCCCGCTCGACCGCGTGCCGGATCGCCGCCGCGCGCTCGCCCTCCGCGCCCGCCGCCCCCCAGCCGGTTCCGCCGACCGCCCACGCCCCGAACCCCAATCGCGCTTCGACGCCCGCGAAACGCGAAAGGGGCCCGACATCGGTCCGGGCCCCTTCGCACATCCAGCCGATCTCCCTTAGGAGTGGCAGGTGGGCTCCAGCTCGCTCGTCTCGACGATCTCGGGACGATGACAGCTGGGCACCAGCTCTGCGGTCTCGACGATCTGCATTGGATTCCTCCCTGCTTGGGAAAACAGAACGACGGCTGGTTCGACTACCATAACGGGTTGCCGTCTCACCCGTCAACCGATAACTCTGAGCTATGATCGCGATCCATTCCCTGCTGACCGAGAACGAGCTCGCCGACGAATTCGTCGCGGCCTTTCACGCGCGCCGCTTCGCCGAGAAGTTCTTCTACTGGTTTCCGCTCTCGGTGCGCGCCTGGCTCGCCCTCTGCTCGGACGGCGCGTACCGCAACTACGTGCGGTCGCGCTCCCTGATCGCCCAGTCCGCCGACCAGCTCGCCGGCTTCGTCCGGCCCGGCTCCCTCGAGGTCGTGAGCCTGGGCTCGGGACAGGGGGACAAGGACCTGCTTATCATGAACGCGCTGAGCCGCCACGGGGTTCGCGTCTCCTATGTGCCTGTGGACACGAGCCTTGCCCTGCTCGAGCTGGCGTGCCAGGGAGCCCTGGGAGCGGGATTACCGGCCCAGGGGATCAAGGCGGATATCACGCGCCCCGATCACCTCGCGGCCCTCGCCCCGGACCCCGAAGCGCCGCCGCGACTCGTCCTGCTGCTCGGCAACACCCTTGGCGCCTTCGACCCACTCGCCGCCGCGCGCCAGCTGCGCGCGCTGCTGCGACCGCACGACTCGCTCCTGGTGGACGGCGAGATTTATGCCGCCCAGCACACCGTAGCCGGCTACGACAACCCGCTCAACCGCCGCTTCGCCTGGGCGCCGCTCGTCGCCATCGGCATCACCGAGCAGGACGGCGAGATCGTGTTCGAAGACCGCGTGGACACGCGGCTCCCCGGCCTGCACCCGCTCGCCAAGCACTTCCGCACGACCCGCGACGTGCGAGCCGGACTGGGCGGCGAGACGCTCGCCCTCTCCGCCGGAGAGCGGCTCGACCTCAATCACTCCTATAAGTACGACGCCGACAGCTTCGTTCGGGTTCTGGCCGACGCCGGCCTCGCGATCCGCTGGCGCGGCACGAGCGAAGACGCCCGCTTCCAGATGGTCCTCGCGGGCCCAGCGTGACGGCGGCCCTCGAGGTGCGGGGGTTGAAGTACGCGCTGCCCGCCGACGGCCGCATCCTGGTGCAGAACGTATCCTTCACCGTGGGCCTTGGCGAGACCCTCGTTTTGCTCGGGCGCAGCGGGTCCGGCAAGACGACCACGCTGAAGCTCATCAACCGGCTGCTCGAGCCCACCGCCGGGGAAGTGCTGGTGGCGGGACAACGGGCGGCGGCGCTCGAATCCACGCGCTTACGGCGGCGCATCGGCTACGTGATTCAGGAGGTCGGGCTGTTTCCCCACTTCACGGTGGCGCAGAACGTCGGGCTCGTCCCGCGGCTCGAGCGGTGGCCGGCCGACCGGATCGCCGCCCGCGTGTCTGAGCTGCTCGCGCTCGTCGGCCTCGACCCGTCCGCCTTCCAGGCCCGCTACCCGCACGAGCTGTCGGGAGGGCAACGCCAGCGCGTCGGCGTGGCCCGGGCGCTCGCCGCCGACCCCCCCCTGCTGTTGCTCGACGAGCCGTTCGGCGCGCTCGATCCCATCACGCGCGTCGAGCTGCAACGCGAGTTCCACGGCCTCGAGCGGCGGCTGGGGAAGGGGATGGTGTTCGTGACGCACGACGTGCGTGAGGGGCTGCTGCTCGGCACGCGGATCGGGCTGATGCAACAAGGGCGGCTCGTATTCCTCGGGACGCCGGGGGAGTTCCGGGCGTCGACGCAACCGGAGGCCGTGGCGTTCATGGGCGCGGCTGACGAAGCACGATGAGCCTCCTTTCCTTCTACTCCCGCAACACCGCCGAGCTGCTCGGTCTGACCTGGCAGCACGTCTACCTGGTCGCGGTCTCGACCGGCGCCGCGATCATGGTGGGCGTGCCATTGGGCGTCGCACTCACGCGCCGCCCGGCATGGCGCGCGCCGGTGCTCGGCCTCGCCAACGTGTTTCAAACGATCCCCAGTCTCGCGCTGTTCGGATTCCTGATCCCGCTCTTCGGGATCGGGGCGTGGACCGCGATCACCGCGCTGATCGTGTACGCGCTGCTCCCGATCATCCGCAACACCTATACCGGAATCGCGGGCGTCGACCCCGCGGTGCGCGAGGCCGGCCGGGGCATGGGCATGACGGACCGCGAGCTGCTGCGGCTGGTGGAGCTGCCGCTCGCCGCCGGCGTGATCCTCGCCGGCATTCGGGTCGCGACGGTGGTGAGCGTGGGCGTGGCGACGATCGGCGCGGCGATCGGGGCGGGCGGGCTCGGCGTGTACATTTTCCGCGGTGTGGCGACCGTGGACGACACGCTGATCATGGCGGGCGCGTTGCCCGCCGCGCTGCTCGCCCTGGCGGCGGACGCAGCGCTGGGGATCGCAGAGCGGAGGCTCGCGTGGCAGCGATAAGCGGTCGGGTGCTCCTCGCCCTGACAACGGTGCTCGGTGGCTGCGGGCGGCACGACCGCATCATCGTCGGCGCCAAGAATTTCACCGAATCCGATCTCCTGGCCGAAATCGTGGCGCAGCAGATCGAGCGCCGGGTGCACGTCCCAGTGGAGCGGCGGCTGCACCTGGGCGGCACGTTCGTGTGCCATCACGCCATCATGGCGGGGCAGATCGACCTGTACGTCGAGTACTCGGGCACGGCGTTCACCGCGGTGCTCAAGCACCCGCCCGTCGCCGACCGCGACAGCGTGTATCGCCAGGTCGCAAACGAATACAGCCGGCAGTTCCGCCTGCGCTGGCTCGCGCCGTTCGGGTTCGACAACACGTTCGCCATCCTGGTGCGCGCGGCCGACGCCGGGCGCTACGGGCTGAAGGCGATTTCGGACCTGAGCCGGGTGGCGCCGCGCTGGCACGCGGGCTTCGGCTACGAGTTTCTCGAGCGCGCCGACGGCTTCGCGGGGCTGTCCCGGGTCTACGGGCTCCGCTTCGCCGCGCCGCCGACCGCGATGGACCTGGGCCTCACCTACCGCGCCCTGGCGGAGGGCAAGGTGGATGTGATCGCGGGCAATTCCACCGACGGGCAGATCGCGGCGCTGCGCCTCGTCGCGCTCGAGGACGACCGGCGCTACTTCCCGCCCTACGAAGCGGCGCCGGTGGTGCGTGTCCCGACGCTCGAGCGCCACGCCACGCTCGCGCGTGCGCTAGAGGAGCTCGGCGGCAAGATCGCGGACGATGAGATGCGCCGTCTCAACGCGGCCGCGGACGTGGAGCACCGCGACATCCGGACGATCGCGCACGAGTGGCTCGAGGCGCATGTGCCGTGAGCGCGCGGATCATCCGCACCTATCTGCTGATCACGGGGCTCTTCAACCTGGCGATGTCCCTCATCTGGGGTATCGACACGCTGTTCAAGCTCCACGCCGGCCTCGACATCTTCCAGGTGATGCTCACCAACGCCGCGTTCACGCTCGGAAACGTGCTGTTCGAGATCCCCACCGGTGTCGTGGCGGACACACTGGGTCGACGCGTGTCGCTGCTGCTGTGCTTGGTGACGCTGTTCGCCACCACGCTCCTGTACGTGGCGATCGCGCGGGAGGGCTGGGGCTTCTGGCCGTTCATGTGGGTCTCGGTGTTCCTCGGGTTAGGCTACACCTTCTACACCGGCGCCGTGGATGCCTGGCTGGTGGACGCGCTCAAGGCGACCGGTTACACGGGGCCGCTCGAGTCCGTGTTCGCGCGGGGCCAAATGGTATTCGGCGCCGCGATGCTGCTGGGGACGTTGAGCGGTGGCGCGCTGGGGCAGATGAACCTCGCCCTCCCGTATCTGGTCCGTGCGGGCGTGGTCGTGCCGTTGTTCGCGTTGGTGTGGTTCGCGATGCGTGAGGTCGGCTACACGCCCCGCACGCTCGAGCTTGCGCGGGTGCCGGCCGAAATGCGCCGCGTGTTCGTCGAAGGCTTGCGGTACGGCGTCCACCATCCAGTGGTCCGGCCGGTGATGCTCGGGTCCCTGGTGACGATGACCTTCATGATCTTCGGGTACTACAGCTGGCAGCGCTATTTCCTGGACCTCTTGGGGCGCGACGCGGTGTGGGTGTCGGGCGTGATCGCGGCGCTCATTTCCCTGACCCTGATCGCGGGCAACGCGCTCGTCCTCCCACTGTCTCGAGTCGTGCGCACACGCACCGCCGTGCTGATGGGCTCGATCGTCGTCCAGGCCATTGCCATCGTGCTGTGCGGGCTGTTGCGCGATTTCTACCTGGTGGTGGGCCTGTACCTCGTATACGGAGTCGCGCTGGGCGTGGCGATGCCCGTGAAGGCTGGCTACCTCAACGCGCACATTCCCTCGGAGCAGCGGGCCACCATCCTTTCGCTGGACTCGTTCTTCGCGAACCTGGGCGGGGTCGCGGGCCAGACCGGCTGGGGCTGGCTGGCCAAGCGGCGTTCCATCGCCGAGGCGTGGGTCGCCTCGGGCGCCACGTTGGTTTTGGGGGTGCCGCTCTACTGGATCGCGCGGCGGGCCGACGGACGGCTGGACAGGTTCGAGGCTACTTCCCCCTGAACTTCGGCAGCTCGGCGCGATGCCGCTTCAGGAACTCCTGGTAGATGTGGCTGTCGGTGTAGTCACGCATCTCGGCGATCTGGTCTCCACGGAACCGGATCACGCAGCACGTGCGCTGGTCCATGATGTCGTGCGGTGCGCTGTTGAGCCAGGAACGCTCGCGGATCTCCACGATCACGCGGTCGACCGCGTCGTGCCAGTCGCGCCACACATCCTCGGAGCCCCAGTCGGCGGCACCCAGGCCGGGCTCGCGGTTCCACAGGGCGTCGAGCACTCGCTCCCGACCCGTCCATTCGCCGCCGAGCGGCGGCGCGCCGGCGACCCAGTACACGATGTCGTCACGAAACAGCCTGCCCACGGCGGCGCGATCGCCCGCGAACAGGGCCTGCTCGTACGCCCGTGCGATCTCCAGGCGGCGGCTCATACGATCGCCTCTTCGGGATTCACCAGAGGATTCGCCTTGCGCCCGGCGCGCTCCATCGGCTTGTCCATCATGGCGCGGTTCTGATCCAGGACCTTCCAGAAGTCCACGGCACGGCCCAGCAGCTCGCGCGCCGCCTCGCGCAACGCGTCGCTCGCCCGCACCTGGCGCACGTTGTTCTGCATGTCCTCGGCGTCCCAGCCGCGCGAGTGCGCGATGAACGGAAACTGCGGAAACACGAAGCCAAGCTCGGACCAGAACGTGAGCATGTTGCCGGCCACGGCCTGAATGTTGTCCTGCCCGCCGGTGATGATGAGCGCGGCCACCTTGTTCTTGATCAGCAGGTTGTTGTGGATGGTGATCTGGTTCTGCACGCAGTTCAGCCGCTCGGCCATCTTGTAGTAGAGCGAGGAGGCGTTGCCCCAACGGATCGGTGTGGAGATGAGGACGACGTCCGCCCAGTGCACCAGTCCCTCGTAGACGGCCGTCAGCTGGTCCGCGGGATCGCGCTCGGTGATGGCGCAGGGCCAGGTGCAGGCGTGCGAGGCCTTGGAATAGTTCCCCTCGCAATGCTGGAACGTGAGGTCACGCAACCGGATCAGCTGGGTGTCGGCTGCGAGCTCGCGCGCCATGTCCATCGCATGATCGAGCAGGGCATCCGACGTCGAGAAGCGGGGGTTGGCTTCGTCCATCGCCGTCGTGGAGATCCCGAGCACCCGGGGCGGCGCCCCGGCGGGCCTGGGATGCGCGTCGAGCAGGTGAGACGGCTTGTGCTTAACGAGCTTGCGCGGCATGACGGGGGGTGTCTGGACGTACACTCCGTCCGCACGCTCCTCGACTGCGAACGACGGCACCTGCTCCTCGTCGTAGCCCGCGGGCCCTTTGCCGGTGACCACGCTGTACTCCCACCCGTGCCAGGGGCACATCACGAACTCGCCGCGCAGCCGGCCCTCGCACAGCGGTCCACCCCTGTGATTGCAGATGTTGGAGATGGCGGTGAAGCGGCCCTCATGCAGGAACACGGCGATCTGATGCCGCTCGAGCTTGAAGGAGAGGGGGACGCGCGTGAGCAGCTCTTCGCGCGTACCGAGTCGGTGCCAGATGGCCATGGGCGCTCCGGGGAGGCGTGGAGGTCTCGAACATACCGCCCCAGTTACGCTGCGGAACCCTCGGTCGGCTTGGTTACACCTGGAGTGCGTCGTGGGCGCGCCACACGGCGCGCGACTACCGCAAAACGCAAAGCCCGGCAACGCTGGCCGCGGTGCCGGGCTTCACGCCGGCCTTCCAGCCGGCAGAGCCGAAAGTCTACGCGGAAACAGCCGGCTCGCAGCCGCGCCGCGACGCTCCCCCAGCGGCGGGCAGCTGCCCGGCCTTACGCATCCAGCCCTCCCGCTGGTTGTACTCGACCCAAAACATCACACCATCGTTACCGCAGCGCTCGCAGGTCCCGTGGATCATATATACGCCAGAGTCGAGGGTGAACCCCGCCACCTTGGTGGGCCAGAGTCTGTGAGTCCGCCCCTCGCCGCAGCGGCGGCAGGGCACGTTCACCGTCTCGGGCCAGTTGCTCCTCCACCAGGCCAGCGTATGAGGGTCGAACCGCTCGTACAGCTCGTAGCTCTCAAGGAACTCCTGGACGTTCGTAGCCATCGTGCGCCTCCGCGCGACCGTTGGGAGTGCGTGTCGCGGCGAAGCTACAGGCTGGAGTCTCGCCCGTCAAGATTCACCGTCTCACTGCCGCGTCATAGCACGCGCGCCACGGGACGTTCAATTCTGGGACACGGCGTAGTCCAGCGGCAGCCGGACCAACACGCGGACTGCTCGACCCTGCAACCGGGCCGGCCGGAACAGCGCGCTCGCGGCCCACTGCCTGATCGAGGGCCCGAACCCCGCGTGGGGGCTCTGGAGGATTCTTATCGAGTGGGGTTCGAGTCGGCCCGTGGTGTCGACGACCGCCTGGAGCACCACGCGGCCGCGAATGCCTGCCCCTCGCAGCAGCTCGGGGTAGGACGGGGGGCCCGAGAGCAGCGCCGGCCGTTGCTCGACGACCGCCTCCACGTACACGGGGTTGTCGTCGGGCGCGACCCCCTTCGCGCGGCCACCCTCGACTCCCGCGCCGGAATAGTCCTTCGGGTCGAAACGCTCGTGCAGGTCCACCGGGGGGATGTCGGTGGGAATCTCGGCCGGCACCACGACCGTCTGAAACCCTTTGACCGGCACATCCAGCGGCACCGGTTGCGGCTCGAGCTTGGGCTGTTGCTGCGGCGCGAGCAGCACCATCGTGGTGTCCATCCTGACCGTATGATCGGTCCCTTGCACCTGCAGGGTGGCGAATACGGCGCCGGCGATCACGCCGGCGTGAATCGTGAACGAGACGACTGCAGTACCCAGGATGCGCTGCTTGTCGGTCTTGCGGGCAGACTCGATCAGTGTGGGAACCATGACCGTCCTCCAGTGCGATAGGCGGACGGCATGGCGCGGGAGCGTAAGGTAAGACGTTCCACTCCCACGGAAGGTTGCAGCGGGGTTGTCAGGGACTGGTAAGCACGTCGATCTCCATGTTCGACGGATACTGCGCCGTGCGGTACACCCGATGCACCTGGGCTTTGTAGTCTCCGGCGTGCGCCTGGAAGATGTTCGGCATGAAAGTCTGCGGGTTCCGATCGTACAGCGGGAACCAGCTGCTCTCGACCTGAACCATGATGCGGTGTCCCTTCTGGAACGTGTACGCTTGCTGGTGCAGGTCCACCGTGAACGGCTGGATCGTGTTCGGCGGGATCGCCTCCGGACGCTCCCAGCTCTTGCGGTACCGCCCGCGCATGATGTCTCCCGTCACCATGAGCTCGTAGCCCTGCATCTCCGGACGGCCCGGTACGGTGTCGGGATAGACGTCGATGAGCTTCGCCACCCAGTCGGCGTCGCTGCCCGTGGTCGCGGCGTAGAGGTGCGCGACGACGTCGCCCGCGACGGTCACCTCTGCCGTAAGCGGCTGGGTCACCCAGGTGAGCACGTCGGGCCGCCCATCCACGAAGCGCTGATCCTCGGTCTCCCAGCGCCGCCAGCGCGAGGTGCGCGAATACGTGAGCTCGACCGGTCGCGGGCGGTACGGCACGGGGTGCGCCGGATCGGACGTGAAATCGTCGCTCGCGTCCGCCGCTGTCGGGGGATCGAACGACAACGCGCCGTCGGCGTGGAAATAGAGCCGCCGGCGCACCGCGTTCGCGGGGGGCCACTTGTCGAACGTGCGCCAGCTGTCGGTGCCGGCGTCGAACAGCCACGCTTCGGGGAACCGCCCGTCTCCGTCGCCCTTGAGCCAGTAGGCGAACCAGCGGGATTGGAGCTCCCGGTACTCGACTCCGGTAGCGCGGCCGAAGCGGACGTTGCCCAGCGCCGTGCCGGAATCGCCCGACCATTGCCCGTGATACCACGGACCCATCACCAAATGTACGAGCCGCGCAGTGTCGGTGCGCTCGAGCGCGGCGTAGTGGGCGAGCGGACCGTACTCGTCCTCCTGGTCCCACCAGCCTCCCACGACGAGCGTCGGTACGGTCGCATGCCCCATGTAGCGCGGCAGCGCGCGCGCCTGCCACACCGAGTCGTACGCCGGATGCTCCGAGAACCGGTGCCAACTCGGCCACCGGTCCGCGCGTGCGGTCCGGGCGAGCGCTGCCAGGGTCGGAAACGAGCGGTACCACTCGTACAGGTCGTAGCGGGACGGGGAGGGATCCTCGCTCTGATCCGACGACGATTCCATGCTCCAGGTGTATTCGGTGCCGTAGCTCAGCCGGAAGGCCCCCTGGTGAAAGAAGTCGTCGCCCATCCAGGTGTCGCCCATCGGCGCCTGGGGTGAGATCGCCTTGAGGGCGGGGTGCGGGCCCATCCCCGTGACCGCCGTGAGCCACCCCGGGTATGAGACGCCGAACGTCCCTACCCTGCCGTTGTTGTTCGGCACGTGCTTCACGAGCCAGTCGATCGTGTCGTAGGCGTCGGTGCTCTCGTCGATCCCCTGAGATCCCCCGCGCGGCGGGCGATTCATGTCGAACCGCCCCTCGGAGCGGAAGCGGCCGCGGATATCGCCGAACACGATGATGTAACCGTCCAGGCCCAGCGCTTTCGCGCGGCGCGCCAAGCCGGTCGCGCCGTCGGCGTTGTACGGCGTGCGCTGCAGGAGAATCGGGAGCGGCGTGGCGGCGCGCGGTGCGAGGATGACGACGCGCAGCTTGACGCCGTCGCGCATCGGGACCATCGCCTGGGTCTTGGCGTACCCCGTATCGGCGTCCTGCTGTGCCGCGGTGGGGGAGGGCAGGGCGACCGGCGTGGCGGCGATGGCAAGCAGCAGGAACGAGCGATGCATGACTCCTCCAAGGGCGACTCGTGAAAGGCCCTGTGTTACGCACGCCACATTTCGGGGCGTGGCCCGGGAGCGCTGCACCCGAATTGGGCTGTTTAGCGCCTCGGGTGCTCGCTGACTCATTCGGTTAAGTACCTACCCTGAAAGATGTTAAGTCGCAGACCACGGGTTGGGTACGCAGTGTGCAAATCCGGCCACCCGATGGCACCTGTGACTTCTTATGCCGCCCGGCTGCAGCAGATTGCCCACCTCCAGGTCCCCGAGGCCGAGGCGCAGCGGCTGTGGCGCGAGATATCCCGGCACCGCCGCGAGCTGCTGCGGCGTCTGGGGCGCGACGTGGGGCGGCGCGTCGCTTTGCTCGACTTCCTCCTCAACATTCACCCGCAGCACGTCGACGCGACGATCATCGAGACCGCGGCGCTCGACGCGATCGAGCGCCGTGCCATCTCCGACGCCCTGACCGGGCTGTACGATCGCGGCTATTTCGAGCACGCACTGAGGCGCGAGCTGCAACGCTGCCAGCGCTACGGCAACCCGGTGTCGTTGCTGCTCCTGGATCTGGACGAATTCAAGGAGATCAACGACGAGTACGGTCACCGCGTCGGGGACAAGGTGCTGCTGGCGTTCGGCGAGCTGATCCGCAAGCACCTGCGCGGTGCGGACGTGCCCTGCCGGCTGGGCGGCGATGAATTCGCCATCATCCTGTCGGACACCGCGCAGCCCGAGGCGCGCAGCGTGGCCGAGCGGTTCCGCGCCGACGTGGAGTCGTGGTTCGAGACCCGCCCGGTGTGCGGGCAGTTCCTCGAGGTGACCGTGAGCGGAGGCATCGCGACGGCGCCATTCGACGCCACCAGCCAGGAGCAGCTGTACGCCCTGGCGGACGGGGCGCTGTACGGAGCGAAGCGGCGCGGCTCGAATCGAATCGAGACCACGAGCGGCGACGCGCATCCCGGGACGCCTGCCGCGGCCTGACGGCGCTACCAGATCTGGGCCCGCAGGCTGTCGGGGCGCACCATCGGATCCCCCGCCTGGCAATGGAACGCCCGAGCGAACTCGGACAGGTTCGATAGCGGTCCCATGACGCGCCAGCGGGCGGGCGCGTGGGGATCGACGGTCACCTGGTTTCGCAGGTACTGGTCGGTCGCCTTGGACCGCCAGATCTGGGCCCACGCGAGGAAGAAGCGCTGCTCCGGCGCAAGCCCATCGATGTCGGGCGGTCGCGGCCGGCCCGCGAGCGCCCGCTGCAACGCGGCGTAGGCGACCTTGAGGCCGCCCAGGTCCGCGATGTCCTCGCCCAGCGTGAGCCGCCCGTTCACGTGGGTGGCGCTGTCCACCACGGTGTAGGAGTCGAACTGCTGCACCACGAGCCCGGCGCGCGTCTTGAAGCGGTCCGCGTCGTCGGCCGTCCACCAGTCACGCAGGTTGCCCGCGGCGTCGAACTGACGGCCCTGGTCGTCGAAGCCGTGCGTCATCTCGTGACCGATGACGGCGCCCATCCCGCCGTAGTTCACCGCGTCGTCGGCCGCCGGGTCGAAAAACGGGGGCTGGAGAATGCCCGCGGGGAACGTGATGTCGTTGAGGGACGGGTTGTAGGAGGCGTTGACCGTCGGCGCCGTCATGCGCCACTCGTCCCGCTCTACGGGCTTGCCGATGCGGTCCAGGTTGCGGCGGGTGGCGAACACCTGGGCGCGCAGCACGTTGCCGATGAACGGTCCGCGGTCGACGCTCAGCTTGGAGTAGTCCCGCCACTTGTCGGGATAGCCGATCTTCTTGCCGAACGCGCGCAGCTTGCCGAGCGCCTGGGCGCGGGTCGCGTCGCTCATCCACTCGAGCGTGTGCAGCCGCTCGTCCAGGGCGGCGATCAGGTTTTGGACCATCTCGAGGGCATGGCGCCGCGCCTCGGGCGTGAACGTCTCCCTCACGTACGCCTGGCCGATGGCGTCGCCCATCAGCAGGTTGGCCGCCTGGAGGCAGCGCTTCCAGCGCGGCTGCTGCTCCTTCACGCCGGTGAGGGCGCTCTGGAACCGAAAGCTCTCGCGCACGAACGGGCTGGAGAGCCACTGCGCCGACTGGCGCACCAGGTGCCAGCGCAGATAGTCGCGCCAATCGGCGAGCGGCACGGCCGCGAGCAGGCTGTCCACCGCGCGGAAGAAGCGGGGCTGTCCCACGTTGATCGCGTCGGTCCGGGGCGCGCCGGCGTCGTGCAGGAACGTGGCCCACACCACGTGGGGGGTGATCGAGTCGGCTGCCACGAGGGGCATCTTGTGATAGTTAGCGTTGGGATCGCGTCGCTCGACCCGGGTGAGCGAGGCGCGGGCGAGCGCGGTCTCGAGCGCCACGACGCGCGCCGCGGTGGAGTCCGCCGCCGCGGGTCGATCGCCCAGCAATTGCAGCGTGGCCGACAGGTAGCGCAGGTACGCGGCGCGCAGCGCCGTCGCGGTCGAGTCGGAGCGCAGATAGTAGTCACGGTCCGGGAGACCGAGCCCACCCTGCGTGGTAGAAGCGATCGTCATGGCGCTGTTCTTGAAGTCCGGGGCGCCGCCGAAATTGAAGAGCGCCTCGCGGCCGCTCCCGTGCAGCCGCGCGACGGTGCGCACTACGTCGCCGGTCGACGCGATCGCCGCTATGCGGCGCAGCTCCCCCTGCAAGGGTGCGGCGCCCGCCCGCTCCACCGCGCTCGAGTCCATGCACGACGCGTAGAACGCGCCGAGCTTGCCGTCGGTGGTCTGCGGCGTCGCGGGCGCGGCGGCGGCCAGCCGGTCGACGATGCGGTGCAGCGTCTCGTTGTTGCGCTCCACCAGCTCCGTGAAGCTGCCGTAGCTCGCATACTCGGGCGGCAGCGTGGTGCGCGCCAGCCAGCCGCCGTTCGCGTAGCGGTAGAAGTCCTGGCAGGGAGCGCACGTCGTGTCGCGGTTCGCGGGATCGAGTCCGGGATGGCTGCCCTGGGACAGCAGCGATGCCGGCGCGATGCACGCGAGCGCGGCGGCGAGCAGACGGGGAGTCGCAGTCAACGGAAGGCCTCCATGGGAGTCTTGTAGGTTACGAGCGCAGTCCGGATCTCGTTTATCGCCGCCACAGCGCGAACGTTCCGTGCTCCGGCGGGCCGCCGCCGCACGAGCCGCTCACTTCCACGTCGCCCTCCAGCAGCCGGGCGCCGTTCCATTGCTCGCCGGTCGCCGTAATCGTCCCGGCGCACCGCTTCGCGGGATAGTCGAACGGCGCCCGGATCGTCACGCTCCGCCCCGTGCGCCGCACCGTGACTGGCCCGGTTACCCGGATCGAGTCGATCCGGCCGACGAGCCCGGTAAGCGAGTCGGCCATCGTCCCGATCGTCAGATCAAGGCCGATCGCGGCGCCGCCCACCCGGATCTGGCCCGTGTACGCGCCCTCGACCGGAGCGTCGGTCGTGTCGGGCACGGGTGCACCGGCGCCCGGCAGGGTGAACGCCACCACGTAATCGCCCATCGTCGTGTGCAGCCGGTCGTGCCCCCCCGCGGCGACGACGACGTACTGGCGCCCGCCTGCCAGATACGTGACCGGCAGCGCCTGCGCGCCCGCCGGGAGGCCGGCGCTCCACAGCTCGCGTCCCGTTGTTTCGTCGAAAGCCCGGAGGTGCCGATCGAATGTGCCGGCGATGAACACGAGCCCGGCGGCGGTGATCATCGCCCCGCCGAGATTGATCGAGCCAGCCATCCCGCCGGGGTAGGCGCCGAGCGGCACTTCCCACTTCGCGCGCGCGGCGGCGAGGTCGACCGCCGCGAGCGTTCCCCACGGCGGCGGATTGCATGGCATCCCGGCAGAGTCGAGCAGCATGTCGCGCATCATCCCGTAGGGAGTGCCCCGCTGCGTGCTGATCTCGCTGTTGGGGTGCGCGTGGCGCGCCGCCATGACGCTGTCGCGGGGGATGAGCGTCACGACCATCGCGAGCCGGTTGGTTGGCGCGATCAGCACGCCGCGTCCCTCGTCCACCGCGACACCTGACCAGTTCATGCCGCCGATGTCGCCCGGGAAGATGATGGTGCCGCGCAGGGAGGGCGGGGTGAACACCCCGTCGTAGCGTAGCGCCGCGATGCGGTCGCGACACTGTCGCCGGGCGTCCGGCGTCGTGCCGAACGCGTCCGCTGCCGCAAGGCTCTCGGGCGCGAGCCGCAGCGCCGGCGCCGGAAACGGCTGGGTCGGCCATGCCGCCTCCCCCGGCACGTCGCTCCCGGGGACGGCGCGCTCCTCCACTGGGAACAGCGGTGCTCCGGTACGGCGGTCGAGAATGAAGAGGTGTCCCATCTTCGTCCCGACCGCGACAGCGGGGAGGGCCGAGCCGCCACGCCGCAGCGTGAACAGCACCGGCTGCGCCGGGACATCGTAATCCCACAGGTCGTGGTGCACCACCTGAAAGGCCCACACGAGCCGCCCCGTCGATGCGCGCAACGCGACCACGGAGTTGGCGTGGGCGTTCGCGCCCGGGCGCTCGCCGCCGAAGAAGTCCGGGCTGGCGCTGCCCGTCGGAACGAACACCAGATCGCGCTCCGGGTCGGTGGAGAGGACCGACCAGGCATTGGCGGCGCCGGCCGAGAGCGCGGGCGGGACCGGGTCCCAGCTCCAGCGCAGTCGGCCGCTGCGGGCGTCGAAGGCGCGCACCACCCCCTCGGGCGCGTCCACGCGTTGATTGTCGCTCACCGCCGCCCCGACGATCACGAGGCCCGATGCCACGGCCGGTGGGGAGGTGACCCCGTACTCCCAGTGGTAGGCCGGCGCGTGCCGCAATCCGCCCGCCAGGTCCACCTCCCCCCCCGCGCCGAAGTCGCCGCACGGCCGGCCCGTGCGAGCATCGAGCGCGATGAGCCGCGCGTCGACCGTCGCCAGGAAGATGCGGCGCCGGCAGGGCAGGGCCGTCCCCCGGGTCTGATCGAGCCACGTCGCCACACCGCGGTTCGCGAAGTCGCCGTAGTCTCCCTCGAGCGAGACGCGCGCGTCGTAGCGCCAGCGCTCGATCCCGCGCTCCGGGTCGAGCGCGATCACGTGGCCCAGCGGCGTCGAGACGTAGAGTGTTCCGTCCACTACGAGCGGAGCGGCCTCGAACCGGCTCCGGTCACGCAGGTAGTCGCCGGTGCGGTACACCCAAGCGACGCGGAGCCGCGCCACGTTGCCGGGTGTGATCTCGGCGAGCGGCGAGTAGCGCGTGCCGCCGGCGTCATGGCCGTACGCGGGCCAATCGCCGGTGCGGGGCGCGGCCTGCGCCAGCGAAGGGACGGGGGGGAAGGCCCCGACGGCGGCGAGGACGATGCTCACTGATCGGAAGGCGGTTGGCACGGGGACCCGGTTCGAAGCGACGCTAACCTACCCGTGCTGGCGGAGAGTGCAACGGGCGATGCAGCTTATGCGGCCCACGATGCCGCGCCGCCCAGCCGAGACCCGATATGATACCATGGCGTACCAGCGCTGTGGGAAAAGCGGCGTCGATCTCCCCGCCATCTCGCTCGGGCTGTGGCACAACTTTGGCGGCGTCGATCGGTTCAGTAATTCGCGCACCATGGTGCTGCGCGCGTTCGATCTGGGGATCACGCACTTCGATTTGGCGAACAACTACGGTCCGCCACCCGGGTCCGCGGAAACGACGTTCGGCCGCATCCTGCGGCGCGATTTGGCGCGCTACCGCGACGAGCTGATCATCTCGACGAAGGCCGGATATCTCATGTGGCCGGGCCCGTACGGCGAGTGGGGCTCCCGCAAGTACCTGCTCGCGAGCCTCGACCAGAGCCTGCGTCGCATGGGAGTCGATTACGTCGACATCTTCTATCATCACCGCCCGGATCCCCGGACCCCGCTCGCCGAGAGCCTGGGCGCGCTCGATCACGCCGTGCGCAGCGGCCGGGCGCTGTACGCCGGGATCTCGTCCTATACGCCGGAGCAGACCCGAGAGGCCGACGGGATCCTGCGCGCGCTGGGGACTCCGTGCCTGATCCATCAACCCAAGTACAGCATGTTCAACCGCTGGATCGAGCCGGCCCTGCTCGCCGCGCTGCGCGAGCAGGGGATCGGGTGCATCGTGTTCTCGCCGCTGGCGCAAGGCCTGCTCACCGATCGCTATCTCTCAGGGATTCCGGCGGATTCCCGCGCCGCCAAGCCGCACGGTTTTCTCAAGCGCGAGGAGGTGACGGCGGACGTGTTGGCGAAGGTGCGCCGCTTGAACGAGTGCGCTCGCGCCCGCGGCCAGACGCTGGCCCAGATGGCCCTGGCCTGGGTGCTGCGTCACCCCGAAGTGACGTCGGCGCTCATCGGCGCCAGCCGGCCGGGGCATATCGACGACGCGGTGGGAGCACTCGGGAACCGCAGCTTCAGCGCCGCCGAGCTTCAGACCATCGACCAGATCCTCCGCTGATGGCGTCTCATTTTGCGTCCAGTGGCGGACCTTAACGTTACCGCCTGGGTACCGTCCACACTCTTCAATAAGTAAGTAGGACGCCACCCGCTACACACCGCTCAGGAGGACCTGTCATGCCGCCCATTCGCTCCCGGCGCCGGCTCCTTGCCGGCGTGGCGGCCGCCGCGCTGGCCGCGGTCGCCGCGTGCACCCACGAGCCCACCGCGCCGGTCTCTGCCGGGTCCACCAATCCGGCGCTGAGCCTCCCCGAGGCCAACATGATGGGAGAAGCCGTCGCCGCCGATGCCCAGAGCGAGCTCGACGGCGCGACGCTATCGAGCGGGACGTTCCTCCCCGGGCTGGGCGCACCGATCACCCCGTTCGGAGCGGGTGACGCGTTCTGCATGCCCACCCGCACGCCGGCGTCGCCGGCGGACGCGGACGGCGACCGCGTGCCCGACGCGGTGCGCATTGCGTTCACCGGATGCGGGTTCGCGATGGGGAGCGAGGCCGACACTGTGCGCGGGACGATCGATATCGTCGACCCCACGCCGACGGTCGCGGACCGCTCGGTGAAGACCGTGTTCACCGATCTCACCTGGGTGCATGTGCGCGACGGCAAAGTCCGTTCGCTCGTGGTGAACGGCACGCGCGAGACCGATCGAGACGCGTCGGTGATCGCGCAGATCGAGAAGGACTTCAAGAGCACCTACACCTTCCCGGACGGCAGCACGGCGAGCCACGACCGCACCTGGAACAGCACGTTCACGGCGGATGCGGCGGGCTCGATCCAGCCGGACGCACGGTTACCGAGCGGCACGCTCAGCATCGACGGCACGTCGACGTGGACGCACGGCACGAACTCGTACGCTTTGACCGTCTCGACCAACCCCGTGCTGCATTACAACGCGAGCTGCACCGCGCGGCCGAAGTTCGATGCCGGCACGCTCAAGACCACGGTCACGCGCAACAGTACGACGTCCACCGTGACCATCGCGTTCACGGCCTGCGGGCAATACACGGTCACGCGGTCGTAAGGCCGGCGTAGCTTAGCGGGCGCGCTTCGCGCGCTTCGCTTTCCGGTTCGGCGCCGCCTTCTTCGCGGCCTTCTTTGCCTTTGCCCTCGGGGCCTTGCGCTTGCCGGCGGGCCTCGCCGCCGGCTTGACGGCCACCGCCACGGCGTGTACGGCGATCACAGCGCCCTGCGGATCGACGCATTGCGCGATTCGGCCGCCCCCCGGGACGTCCATCGGCCCGCTCACCACACGGCCCCCCGAGCGCTGCGCCGTCCGGGCCGCCGTGTCCGCGCTCGGCACCTTCACGTAGGCGAGCCAGCGCGCGGCAGGGAGCGCCGGCGGCTTGTTGTACATCCCGCCGATAGTCTCGTCCCTGCCGGCGAGCCCGAACTCCCAGTAGGTCCCATCCGGTCCCATGTCGATCGATTCGCGGGGTTCCCAGCCGAACAGCGCGCGGTAAAACGCCCACGCCGCCTTGTAATCCGTCGTCGCGAGCTCGTGCCAGGAGAAGTCCCCGATCGCGGCGTCGTTACCACGCACCGGCTGTTGACTCGGCTTGTACAAGCCGAACGTGGCGCCCTGCGGGTCGGCGAGCACGGCGAACCGTCCCACGGGGATGTCCTGCGGCCCGGCGTACGTGCGCGCGCCCAGCGACGTCGCCTGGCGGACCGTGGCGTCCACGTCCGGCACGCCCACATAGCTCAGCCAGGCAGGCGGCGTGCCCATGCGACGCGAGTGATCGGGGAGCGCCATCAGGCCGGCCATGGGAGCGCCGCCCATGGTCCACAATCGATACGCGGGGTTGTGTTCCCACGTCTGGACCTTCCAGCCGGTGACAGCAGGGTAGAAGCGGGCAGCGGCGTCCGGATCGGTGGTCATCAGCTCGTGCCACACGAAGCGGCCGCGAAGACTGGGTGCGGGCATGTGAGCGCCTCCCGGCGGAGCGGGTTCCGGTTACGACGGCAGGGACAAGGAGTCTCTCGCACCCCGGCCGGAAGAGCAAGGGGCGGCCGGCGGAACCCGCGACGACGCGTGGACGTTGCCTCGACGTGCCTCACTCCTCGCCCGCCGTCGCGCTGGTCACCGGCGCCAACCGCGGGATCGGCTTCGAGGTATGCCGCCAGCTGGCGCAGCGGGGGCACACCGTGATGCTCGGCGCGCGGGACCGGTCGAAGGGCGAAGCGGCCGCGGCCGACCTCGCGAAGGAGGGGCGCATGGTTCTCCCTTGCCAGCTGGACGTCACCGATGTGAAGAGCATCGAACGCACGCGAGCCCGCGTGGAGCGCGAGTTCGGGCGGCTCGACGTGCTGGTGAACAACGCAGCCATCCTGTACGACACCTGGCAGCGCGCCGCGGACGCGGACCTCGCCCAAGTCCGCGAGGCCCTCGACACCAACCTGTTCGGGGCCTGGAGTATGGTCCGCGCGTTCTTGCCGCTGCTGCGAAGCAGCCGACACGCTCGCGTGGTGAACGTGTCGAGCGAGGCGGGGTCGCTCGCCTCGATGGGCAGTGGAACGCCCGCCTACAGCCTCTCGAAGGCGGCCCTGAACGCGCTGACCCGCATGCTCGCCGCCGAACTCCGAGAAGACGGCATTCTGGTGAACGCCGTCTGCCCCGGCTGGGTGGCCACCGACATGGGCGGCTCCGGCGGACGCCCCGTCGCCGACGGGGCGGCGAGTGTCGTGTGGGCGGCGACGTTGACGAACGATGGGCCGACCGGAGGGTTCTTCCGCGACGGACGGCCGCTGCCGTGGTAGCGCGTCAGCCGCTGGCTCCGGTGTAGCGTTTCAGCGCCGTCCGCCACACGAGGCGCGCGAGCGCGAGCGCCGCGCCGGCGACGAGGGCGGCGACGAGACCGATCTCGGGCCGCAGCCGTCCGGTCAGGGTCGAGGCGGGGATCGTCGTGGTCCAGGCGATCGGAATCAGGTAGACGAACAGGAATCGCAGCGCCTCGGGGTACGCCGAGACGGGGTAGCGGGCGCCTTCGTACACCGCGTCGAACAGCACGGACAGGTTCTCGACCGACACAAACCAGAACGCCAGACTCATCAGCACGACCCACAGGGCGTACACGACGACCGCCGCGGACGCCAGCGCGAGGACGAAAGCCGCAAGTTGGGCGAGCGACGGCACGCGTCCCAGCCGGTGGAGCGCGTAGCCCGCGAGCGCTAGCCCGAGCACGACGTCCGCCAGCCGCCAGATGTCGAGGCGCCGGAACGAGACGAATCCCTGGGCATCCACCGGCTTCGCGAGCACGAGATCGAGGCCCCCGCTCCGCACCTCTCCCGCCAGCCGGCCGATCCCCGGCCGCAGCACCGCCTCGATCACGCCGGTGAGCGCGTTGAACACCCCCAGGAGCACCACGACCTCCCAGTAGTCCCAGCCGCCCAGTCGCGTCGTGTGGGAGAAGAACACCGCCAGGGTGAGCAGCGCGGTACCGATCCAGAAGAAGGTGCCGAGCACGCTTGCCACGAAATTGGCGCGGTACTGGAGTTCCTCGGCGAGGTTGAGGCGCCACAGAGCGGCGAGAATGCGGATCTTCATCCCCCCACCGCTCCGTACCGCCGCACCCCCCGGGTCCAGGTGACGTGATACGCCGCGATCCAGACGCCGAGCCAGACGAGCTGCCCCGCGAAGCCCTTCACGACGGCCGTGCCTTGCGCAGCGCCGGTCAGGAGCTCGACCGGGAAGGCGAGCATGTACGGGAACCACGAGAGCGCCGCCGCCCCGGCGACCGCAGGCGGAAGCAGCGCGAGCGGCGCGAGCCGGCCCGACAGAAACAGCGACACGCCGGCGTGCAGCTCCATGATCGCGGTGGCGCGGGTGGTCCAGAACGCCAGCAGTCCCGTCGTGAAGCTGATGAAGAACCGCATCGCGCCGGCGAGCAGCACGGCGGCGGCGGTGAGCGCCCAGCGGGCCGGCGCGAGCGGCAGCCGCACCGCCGGCCACACCAGGGACACGACGAGCCACACCACGAGGATCATTCCGGCGGTGCGCGCCTTGTAGGCGATGTTCTCCGCCACCGCTTCGTGCGCGGGGTGGAGCGGCCGCGCCAGCCGGAAGTTGAGCTCGCCCTCGCGGATCCAGCCGTCCAGGTACCAGGAGTCCCACGCGATGGTGAGCTGGTTCACCAGCATCAGGGCGAAGAAGTAGCGGGCGAAATCGGCCCGCGCGTAGCCGGCGACCTGACCCTCCCCGGCGATCGTCCACCAGATGCCGAGCGCCACGGCCGGCTCCGTCACGCCCCACAACAGCCACAGCACGATGGAGGCGCGGTACTGCAGGTCGACGAGCCAGGCGTTGCGGATCAAGGCCGCGTAGCGACGCAGCCAGGCGGCGCGGCTCACGCCTCGTCCTCTGCGACGCCGCGGGCGAACGCGACCCGGATCACGTCCTCGATCGGCGGGTCTTCGATCGACAGGTCGGCCACGGGGAGCTGGGCGAGCAGCCGCGCGCTCGTCGCGGCCGCTTCCTCACGCGGCACTTCGAGCACGGCGTTGGGGAACCGGAACTCCTTCACGTCGCCGAACGCGGCGAGCTGCTCGGCGGTGACGCCGTCGGCGAGCATGAGCTCGATCCGCTTGGTGTGAGCGATCCGCGCCACCAGGGCCGCGAGCGCACCGTCGTACAGCAGCCGGCCGCGGTTGATGATGAGGACGCGCGAGGCGAGGGCGGTCACGTCCTGCATGTAGTGGGACGTGAGCAGCACCGTCGCGCCGTGGCGGTCGCGGTACTGCGTGAGGAAGCGGCGAATCGCTTCCTGAGCGGTGACGTCGAGTCCCAGCGTCGGCTCGTCGAGAAACAGGATCGGCGGGTGATGCAGCAGGGCGGCGGCGAGCTCGCACTTCATGCGCTCGCCGAGCGACAACTGACGCACCGGTTTGTCGAGCAGGTCCTCCAGCTCGAGCAGAGCGACGAGCTCCGCGAGCCGCTCGCGATAGTCGGACTCGGCGATGTCGTAGATGGCGCGGTTCAGCTGGAACGTCTCTTCCGGCGGCAGGTCCCACACCAACTGCTGGCGGTTGCCGAGGACCAGGGCGATGCGCCGCTTGAACGCGGGTCCGCCGCCCCAGGGCGCGAAGCCGGCCACGGTGACCCGGCCGCTCGTGGGGTACAGCAGGCCCGCCAGCATCTTGAGCGTGGTGGTCTTGCCCGCGCCGTTCGGCCCGAGGAACGCGACGATCTCCCCGGGCTCGATGCCGAACGTCACGTCGCGCACGGCGTGCACGTCGCGGTAGCGGGGCTTGAGCAACGCCTGGAGCGCGCCCTTGAGCCCGGGGTCCCGCACTTTGACCTTGAAGGTTTTGCTGAGCCGATCGGCCGTGATGGCGGGCGGCATACCGGGAAAATCTAGCGCCCCGGGCGGGCGTTTCAGCGCGCCAGCGCCTCCAGCACGGCCTGGAGGTTACCCGCCTCCGTCGTTCCGAGCGAGCTCGCGATGGCGCGTTGCTCCTGGGTGAGCGCCCGCATGCCTTTGGCGTAGGCCCGCTCGCCGGCCGGCGTGAGGGCGGCGCGCACGCTCCGGCGGTCGTCCGCGTCGGCGCGTCGGCGGACCAGCCCGTCCTTCTCGAGCCGACCGACGATCTGCGTGATGTTGGATCGCACGCAGCGCTGGTGTTGCGCCAGCTCGGAGAGCGGCAGCGGCTGCTTCGCCTCGGCCAGCAGCCGGAGCAACCCCAACTTGGCGAGGGACAGCCCCAACGGGCTCACGGCGGCTTCGAGCCGCGCCTCGACCGCTCCCGCCGCTCCGAGGAGGGAGAAGACCAGCACGTCGGCCGCCGGGGCGCGCCGTGACCGCTTCCGCGGACGGTTATTCATGCGCGGACGGTTATTCATGAAGGACGATTAATGTCGCGTCGCGCGTCCAGGCTCAAGGGGCCCGCGCCAAAGTGCGTGATCAGCAGCGCGGCGCCCAGCATGGACACGTTCTTCATGAACATCGCAATCTGCATCCCGCGCATCATCGGATCGGTCACCGCCCAGAAGTTGTGCATCATGAGCGTCACCGGCACCAGGAACAGGACCAGCAGCCAGGCGCCCAGTTTGGCCTTGTAGCCGAGCGTCACGCTCAAACCTCCGAGCGTGGCGATCACGCCCGACAGCGGGACCAGGAGCCCCGCGGCCGGCACTCCCTGTTGTGCGGCATATCCGATGTAGGCTGGCGAGAAGTGCCCCAACACCGTCATCAAGAAGATCGCCGAAAAGAGGAATCGACCTACGGGCACGAGGTAGACCACAGGAATCCCCTTTCTATAAGGTTATGGGTGGGCGGCAGGCCACCCGGCGCCGACGGCGCGATACAGCTGCACCGCCGCAACGAGCTGGTCCCGCTCCGCCTGGGTGAGGGCGAGCTCCGCACCGAACAGGCCGCGCTGCGCGTCCAGCACGTCGAGGTAGCTCGACACGCCGTTCTGGTAACGCATGGTGGCGAGGTCGAGCGCCCGGCGCAGCGCGATCACCTGGCGCTCCTGCGCCCCGCTGCGGTCCTGGGCGGTCCGCAATCCCACGAGTGCGTCTTCCACCTCGCGTAGCGCCACCAGCACCGTCTGCTCATAACGCGACCGCGCCTGCGACGCCCGCGCCCGGGCGATGTTGACCTGCTCGCCCGCCCCCGGCCGGCCCTGGCTGAACAGCGGGATCGAGACTCCGGCAAACGCCTGCCAGATGTTGGTGCCGGACGCGAACCACTTGGAGAATTCGGTGCTCTGGGTGCCGTACTGACCGGTGATCGTGAAGGTCGGCAGCCAGGCCGCCTGCGCCACCCCGATTCGCGCGGTGGCGGCGCGCAGCGTCGCTTCGGCGCTCCGGACGTCGGGGCGGTTGCCGAGCAGCGCGGAGGGCACGCCGGCCGGGACCGGGATCCGCGCCGCCATCTCGGTGAGCGCGCGGCCCCGGCGGATGGCTCCGGGGTTGTGTCCCACCAGGACGCTCAGGGCGTTCTCCTGCTGGGCCACCTGGCGCTCCAAGTCGGCCACGCTCGCCGCCGGACTCGCCACATCGGCTTCAAACTGGCGGACGTCCAGCTCCGAGATCAACCCACGGTCGAGCCGCTGCCGGGCGAGTGCGAGCGTTTGGCGCCGCGAGTCGAGCGTCCGCCGCGCGATCGCGAGGTTCAAGTCGGCCGCACGCAAGTCGAAGTACGCGGTCGCCACGTCGCCGATCAGCGACAACTGCAGCGCGCGCCGGTCTTCCTGTCGCGCCACGAGATCCGAGCGCGCGGCGCTGGTGCTGCGGCGGAGCCGGCCCCAGAGATCGAGCTCCCAGCTTAGGTCGGCCGTCGCCCGGTACGAATCGTAGGTGAACGACCCGAACGTGCCAAACACCTGCTGGTTACGGCCGGCCTGACCGTTGGCCGTCAGCTCGGGAAGGAGCGCACCCCGGGTGGCCCGGTACTGGGCGCGGAATTCGTCGATCACGGCGAGCGCCGTGCGGACGTCGCGGTTCTCCTGCAGGCTCGTGTCCACGAGCCGCCGGAGCACGGAATCCTGGATCAGGTCGAGCCACCGCAGCGCGACCGTCGAGTCCCCGTGCGGACCTGGATACGTGGTGTCGTAGGCGAACGGCACGCGCGCGGTGTCCGTCCCCGGCGGCAGCAGCGTGTCCCGGCTGGTGCGCAGCGAGTCGTAGAACGACCGCAGCGAGTCTTCCGACGCCGCCGGCCGCCGCCAGCCGTCCGGCATGCCGACCGAGGACCGGCGATAGCGCGGTCCCACCGCACACGCCTCCGCGAGGGCGATCAGCGCGACGGACGCGAGCAAGACGACGCGTCGCATGTCAGTCGCCCTCCACGGCGAGCGGCGCCGCTTGCGGGACGACGGCACTCGCCCGGCGGCCGAACACGCCCCGCTCGCTCAAGGCCTTGATCGCCGTGAAGAACAACGGGATGAAGAAGATTCCAACGGCCGTCGCGACGAGCATGCCGAAGAACACACCCGTGCCGATCGAGTGGCGGCTGGCCGCCCCGGCACCGCTCGACGTAAGCAACGGCGCTACGCCGAGAATGAACGCGAACGACGTCATCAGGATCGGCCGCAGCCGCTCGCGGCCCGCCTCGAGCGCCGCGTCCTTGATGGAGCGGCCCTGGGCGCGCAGCTCGTTGGCGAACTCGACGATCAGGATCGCGTTCTTCGCCGCGAGGCCAACCACGACGATGAGGCCGATCTGCACGTACACGTCGTTCGGCATGCCGCGCAGCCACACGCCGAGCAGCGCGCCGAACGTGCCGAACGGCACGGCCAAGAGCACCGCGAACGGGATCGACCAGCTCTCGTACTGCGCCGCGAGCACCAGGAACACCATCACGAGCCCGAGCCCGAACACGAGCCCGCCCTGGCCGCCCGAGGCGCGCTCCTGATAGGACTGGCCGCTGAAGGCGTAGCCCACGCCCTGACTGCCGTACTTCTGCTGCGCGAGCTGCTCGACCGCGTCGAGCATCTGGCCGGAGCTCTTGCCCGGGGCGGGGGCGCCGATCACGAGCGCCGAGGTAAAGCCGTTGAAGCGCGTCAGCACGCTCGGCCCGACCTGGAACTCCGTGTGCGTGAGCGCCGAGACCGGCACCATGTGCTGATCGGGGCCCCGTACGTAGAGGCGGCCGATGTCCTCCGGCGTCTGGCGGAACTTGGGCTGCGCCTCCGCCTGCACCCGGTAGGTCTTCCCGTACAGGTTGAAATCGTTGATGTAGAGGGTCGAGAGGAACGCCTGGAGCGTCTGGAACAAGTCCGTGAGCGAGATCCCCAGCGCCTTCGTTTTCTCCCGGTCCACCTGGACGTACAGCTGCGGCGTGTTCACCCGGAGCGTCGAGTACACGCCCCGCAGGTCGGGGCTGCCGTTCGCGTCGCGCGTGAAATCATTGACGAGCGCGGCGAACCGCTGCACGTCGTTCACCCCGCGATCCTGCAGGTTCATCTCGAGGCCCGCGTTCGTGCCCAGGCCGATGATCTCCGGCAGATTGAACGCGAACCCGCGCGCGTCCCGCATGCCGAACAGATAGCCGTTCACGGCGCCGAGCACCGCGTTGATCTGGTCCCTGCGGGATGAGCGCTCGTCCCAGGGCTTCATGTTGACGAAGATGATCGCGGCATTCGTCTGGTTCGCGTTCTGGATGAAGTCCAGTCCGACCAGCGCCACGACGTGGTTGATGGCCGGCTGCCGCTTCAAGAAGCCTTCGATCCCGCCGACGACCGCTTCGGTGCGTTGGCGCGACGCGTCGTCCGGCAACGCGACGAGCATCGCGAAGTAGCCCTTGTCCTCGCTGGGGATGAACCCGCTGGGCACGCTGCGGATCAGCACGAAGACGAGCGCGACGACGACCCCAAACGCGGCGAAGAACGTGCGGGGGCGGTCGATCACACGACCTGCCGCGCCCAGGTAGCGCTCCGTGGCCGCGCGGAACCCGCGGTTGAACCGGTCGAAGAACCGGCCCAGCGGGGAGCGCGCCGTCGCGTGTTCCGAGGGCGGCCGCAACAGCACGGCACACAGCGCCGGCGTGAGCGTCAACGCCACGATCCCCGAGAGGACGACCGCGATCGCGATCGTGATGGCGAACTGCCGGTACATCAGGCCCGTGATGCCTCCCAGGAAGGCCACGGGAACGAAGACGGAGCACAGCACGAGCACGATCGCGATCAGGGCCCGGCTCACCTGGCGCATGGCCCGGTCCGCGGCCACCGCGGGCGAGACGCCCTCGGTTGCCATGATGCGCTCCACGTTCTCGATCACGACGATCGCGTCGTCCACCACGATCCCGATCGCCAGCACCAGGCCGAATAGCGTGAGCAGGTTGATCGAGAAGCCGAGCGCCTGCATACCGAAGAACGCACCGATGACCGACACGGGCACGGCGAGGACGGGAATGAGGGTCGCCCGCCAGCTCTGCAGGAAGACGAAGACCACGAGGGTCACGAGCAGCATCGCCTCGAACAGGGTCTTCACGACCTCGTAGATGGAGGCGGTGATGTACGGGGTCGTGTCGAACGGCACCGACCAGCGGACGCCGGCGGGAAAGCTCTTGGCCAGCTCACTCATGCGCTGCAGCACCGCCTGTTTGACCTGGAGCGCGTTCGCTCCCGGTCGCAGGAAGACGAGGAACAGGGCCGTGGGCTTGCCGTCGAGCCGCCCCACGACGTCATAGTTGCGGGCCCCCAAGTGGACCTCGCCGATGTCGTTGAGGCGCACCAGCGAGGCGTCCGGTCGCCCTCGCACGATGATGCGCCCGAATTCGGCGGGATCCTTGAGCCGGCCCCCCGTGACGACGGGGATGGTGAGCTGGGTGCCCGGCGGCGAAGGCTCGCGCCCGATGCGCCCGGCCGGATTCGTGGCGTTTTGCTCCTGCACCGCGGCGGCCACGTCCGACACGGTCAACCCGAGCTGCGCCATGCGGTCGGGGTCGAGGCTCAAGAGCATCGAGAACTCGAGCTGGCCAACCGTCTGCGCGTCGCCCACGCCGGGAATGCGCTTGAGCTCGTCCTGGACGTAGATCTTCGAGTAGTTGCTCAGGTACTCGGCGTCGAAGCGCGGGTCGTCCGCGGTGAGCGCGCCCACCACGAGGATGGCCGTCTGGCGCTTCTGCACCGTGATCCCGTTGCGCACGACCTCCTGGGGCAACTGCGGCTCGGCGAGCGCGATCTGGTTCTGCACGTCCACCGCCGCGAGGTCCGGGTTGCGCGAGACGTCGAAATAGACCGACAGGTTCATGACGCCGGCGCTCGAGTTCGACGACTTGAAATAGAGCAACCCGTCGAGCCCCGAGAGCTGCTGCTCGATCGGCGCGGCCACGGCCGTGGCGACGTCCTGTGCAGTCGCGCCCGGGTAGACCGCCTGCACTTGGATCTCGGGGGGCGTGAGCGCGGGGTAACTGTTCACCGGGAGCGTGCGGAGCGCGAACAGCCCCAGCAGCACGATGACGATCGAGATGACGCCCGAGAAGATCGGGCGCCGGATGAAGACGTTGCGAATCTCGGGTGCGTTGCTCATGGAACCCTCGCGGCGCTGTCGGCGGGCGGCTGGTAGGCCACCGCCTTGACCGGCGCCCCGGGGGCGGCGTTCTGCACGCCATCCACGATCACGCGATCTCCCGCCTGCAACCCTGCGGCGATGAGCCACGCCCCGGCATCCCAGGATGTCGCGACGACGTTGCGCAGCGCGACCTTGCCGCTGTCGGCGACGAGGTACACGAATGCGCCCCCCAGCCCCTGTTGGACGGCGCGCTGCGGAACCAGAATCGCCTTCGGAATCTTCAAGCCGAGCAGCCGCACCCGCACGAATTGTCCGGGGAGTAGCACGTGCTTCGGGTTGGGCAGCACGGCGCGGAGCTGTTGCGTTCCGGTCTCCGGTTGCAACGCGAGGTCCACGAAATTCAGCTTGCCGGGCTCGGACAGGACCGTCCCGTCGGCGAGCACCACCTGAACCGACATGGTGCGTGGCAGCAGCAACTGACCGGTCGCGGCGTCGCGCCGCCAGCGCAGGATGTCCTGGTCCGAGGGGCTGAAGTTCAGGTAGATCGGGTCGACCTGCTCGACCGTAGTGAGCAGATCGCCCGGTCCAGTCACGCGTGCGCCTAGCTCCAGCCGGGCGCGTCCGACGCGTCCTGCGATCTCGGCGCGGACGGACGTGTCGTCATAGTCCTTCTTCGTCTGGTCGACCGCCGCCTGTGCCTGGTCGAACGCCGTCTGGGCGTCGTCGGCGTCCTTCTGGGCGACGGCGCGGGACGCGAGCAGGGACTTGAGCCGCGCCAGGTTCCGCTCGGCGTTTGCGAGCCGCGCCTGGGCGCTGCGGTAGGCGGCCTCATAGGTCGTGGGGTCGATCCGAAACAGCAGCGTCCCCTTTGCAACGTCGGTGCCTTCCGCGTAGGGCCGGGCGACGATCACCCCGGTGACCTGCGAGCGGACCTCGACCGAGCGCGAGGCCTCGGCCTGGCCGACGTACTCGTAGCGCGCCGCCACGGTCTCGGGGGCCACCGTGAGGACGGACACTTCGGCGGGAGGTGGAGCGACCGGCGCGCTGGGCGCCCTGCGGAACGCGGCGGCGCCGGCCGTGAGGACCAGTACACCCACTCCCATGAGGGCCCAAGCCGTCGGTTTGATCGAACGCGTCATTGTGAATCCTCTCCGTGTGATTCTCGAACGAGACGAACAACGTGATAGTGCAGGAATGAACTATTTGCGGGAAAGGTTCCGCGGATGTCGCGCGCCTAGCGCAACTTCACCCGAACGGGTGGGGACGACCCACCCGTTCGGGTGAACGACGTCTAGAAGGACAGCGTGAGGCCGCCCTGCCAAGCGATGTCGTGCTGCGTTTTGTCGAACCCGTAGCGATCGAACTTGTAGACGAAGTCCCGACCTTCGGCGCGAACACCGATGCGCCGGAAGCGGTACTCGAAGCCCACGCCGTAGTTGCCGGCGAACTTGGACCAGGTGCTGTCCGAGCCCAGCTGATGGACGCTGATCGCGCCCAGGCCGCCGAGCAGGTACGGGCTGACGGTGCCGGAGCCGGCGCGCAGCGGATAGCGCAGGACGACGTCGGCGTCGTAGGTGAACTTGTTGAGCTTGCCGCGACCGGTGACTGTGGTGCCGCGAATGCTGTCCTGGCCCCAGCCGGCGCCGGCGCGGACGCCGACGTAGTCGTTGACCCATCCCGTGGCGTTGAGGGACGCGGCCCACCCGAGCCGCCAATCGGCGGTGCCGGCCTGGTTCAGATTGGCCGCGCCGGAGAGGCCGCCGAAGGCCCCGCCTACGGTGAAGCGGTCATAGACGGGCCGGCTGCTGCCGGCCAGCGGGGCGCTGATCTGAGCGCGGAGCGCGGAGGGCGCCACGACCAGAACCAGGGCCAGGGAGAGCAGGGACATCGAACGGTTCAGCATAAGATCCTCCAGAAGGGACTCAAGGTTTGGGGGCTCCGGCCCCCGGGACAAAGCCGTGATGCTTCATGAATGAACTATCTTCTCAAGAATGTTCCCGCTGATCGAGACGAGGCGCGTCTCACAAAGCCAACCCGAGACCGAAGCCGAGCGACGAGACGCGATCACGGAAGAATTCTCCGTACGGCGAGGGCCCGCTGTAGCCCTTGAGCTGCACGCTCCACCGCCACCCGGATCCCGGGAGGAGGAGCGGGTCGGCCAGCTCGAGCCCGGTGACGAAGCTCCAGCCGATCTGCCAGCCGCGGTCCTGCACCGATCTCCCGTCCAACGCCGCCACGAGCCGGCCGGCGGCGAGCCGGCCGAGCCGCACGAGCGACCCGGGCTGGCGGTATTCGAGGCCGGCGTGCAGCACACCGGGCTTCAGATCGGCCGGCGAATGGGTGAACATGTACTCGCCGCCGCCATACACTCGCCAATGTGCCAGCTCGCGTGCGACGAGCAGCTCGGCGGCTTCGAAGCTCAGGTCCACGCGCTGCGCGTGCGCGTGGATCATGTATTCGTCGCCCAGGTGCGAGCTTTGGTGGTAGACCCGCAGTCGCATCGCGGTGTTGCCGCGCCGGTACGCCACCGGGAGGCCGACCAGATAGTCGGTGTTCATCAAGTCGGCGGTCGTGGACGAGAGGTCGAACTGAGAGAAGACGCCGGCGGCGATCGACAGCTGCCAGTCCCGTGCGCGGAGGATGCCGATGGTCTGGCCGAATCCGACAGAGCCGAGTCGGGACGAGAGGCGCGAGGAGCGCTGCCACAGGTACGTGGCGAAGAACTCCGGCTCCTTCGGGTCGGCAACCAGGGACGGGAACAGCGCGGCGCTCGGGCTCGGCACGGGCGGCAGGGGCAACGGCGCTTGCGCGCGCGCCCCCGACTGGCCCGCGGCCAGGGCCGCCGCAAGGACGAGCGCCGCGATTCTTCCGCCCACGTGTTTCCACTCCTGTTTGAGTGCCGTCAACCAGCGTGCAGTTCATGAATGAACTATATCGCCCGAAATGTTCCCACCGCGCCGCCCTTGCCCGGCGGGCGGCCCCCGGCTAGCGTTTTGCTCCGTGGTAAGAGACGAGCGAGTGGGCGCTGCGCCCGGCAGGCTCGTGGCCGTCGGGATCTCGGGCAGCCCGTCGGCGACGTCCAAGTCGCGGGTCCTGGTCGAGCATGCACTCGCGCAGCTCGAGGCACGGGGCGCGGCGGTTCGGCTCATCGACGTAGCGACGCTGCCGGCCGACGCGCTGCTCGGCCGCGGGTCGGCGTCCCAGCTGACGGACGCGCTCGCCCGCGTCGCCGAGGCCCGGATCGTCGTGGCCGGAACACCGGTGTACCGCGCCACCTACAGCGGCCTGCTCAAGGTCTTCTTCGACCTGCTGCCTCAGGATGCGCTGGTCGGGAAGGTGGGCGTGCCGATCGTGACGGGGCACGGCGTGGCGCATTCGCTGGCGCTCGATCACGGGCTGCGCCCGCTGTTCGCGAGCGTCGGCGCGACGGTCATCGCGCACGGCGTCTATGCCACGAGCGAGCAGTTTGCCGACGGGACGCCGGCCGCCGAGCTGCGCGCGGCCGTCGACCGCGCGGTGCGGGAGGCGGTCGCGCTGGCGAGCGCCGGCAGCGACTGATTATTGAGGAAGGCGACTTCACCGTGAGCGCGACCACCGAGCGCCCGATCGCGATCTACTACGAGCACCCGGACTGGTTCCGGCCCCTGTTCCAGGAGCTCGACCGGCGCCGCGTGCCGTACGTGCGAGTCGACGCCGCGGATCACCGCTTCGACGCGGGTGACGGGCGGCCGCCCTATTCGCTCGTGTTCAACCGGATGAGTCCCTCGGCGTACCTGCGCGGCCACGGCAACGCGATCTTCTACACGCTGCATTACCTGGCGTACCTGAAGCGGCACGACGTGCGCGTCATCAACGGATACGACGCTTACGTCACGGAGACCTCAAAGGCGCTACAGCTGTCGCTGCTGCACCACCTCGGCTTGCCGTACCCTCGGGCCCGCGTCATCAACCACCCGGCCCGGGCGCCGGAGGCGGCACAGGGGTTCCGCTTCCCGGTGATCGTGAAGCCGAACATCGGCGGATCGGGGGCGGGGATCCGGCGCTTCGAGACGCCGGCGCAGCTCGACCAGGCGGCGAGCGCCGGTGCGCTCGACCTGGGGATCGATCAGACGGCGCTGGTGCAGGAGTACATCCCGGCCGCCGAGCAGCGCATCGTGCGCGTGGAAGTGCTGGGTGGGCGCTATCTGTACGCGATTCGGATCTACACCCCGGGCGACAGCTTCAACCTCTGCCCGGCGGATGTCTGCCAGACCGTCGGCGGCGCCGAGCTGGCGCGGGCCGCCTGCCCGGTGGATGCGCCCAAGAACAATCTGCGGGTCGAGGGCTATACCCCGCCCCCCGAGATCGTCGATCAAGTGGAGTGCATCATGCGGGCGGCGCACATCGATGTGGGCGGGGTGGAATACATGATCGATGCCCGCGACGGGCGCCTGTACTTCTACGACATCAACGCGCTCTCGAACTTCGTGGCCGACGCGCCGCGCGTCGTGGGCTTCGATCCGTTCGCGCGGCTGGTGGACTACCTCGAGCAGGCGGCGGAGTGACCATGCGCTTCGGCTACTGGCTCCCGGTGTTCGGCGGCTGGCTCCGCAACGTGCCTGACGAGGGCATGGAGGCGAGCTGGGAGTACGTGCGCCGCCTGGCACGGCGCAGCGAAGCGATCGGCTTCGACGTCACCCTCATCGCCGAGCTCAACCTGAACGACATCAAGGGCCCAGATGCGCCCGCGCTCGACGCCTGGACCACGACGGCGGCGCTCGCGGCGGTGACGGAGCGGCTCGAGCTGATGGTCGCCGTGCGGCCGACGTTTCATCCGCCGGCGCTCGCCGCCAAGCAGGCAGCGAACATCGACCACATCAGCGGGGGGCGGGTCACCCTCAACGTGGTGTCGTCGTGGTGGGCCGACGAGGCGCGCCAGTACGGCGTCGAGTTCGACCAGCACGACGCGCGCTACGCCCGCACCGCCGAGTGGCTCGCGGTGGTGAGCGGGATGTGGGCCGAGCCCCGGTTCAGCTACGCGGGGCAATTCTACACGGTCGAGAACGCGATCCTCGAGCCGAAGCCCGTGTCGCGGCCGCGCCCGACGCTGTACGCCGGCGGTGAGTCGGAGGCGGCAAAGCAGCTGATCGCGCGCACCTGCGACGCGTACCTGATGCACGGGGACCCGCCCGAGCGGATCAGTGCCAAGGTGGCCGACCTGCGGGCCCGCCGCGAGCAGTTGGGACTTCCGCCCCTCAAGTTCGGGGTCGCGGGCTACGTCGTATGCCGGCCCACCGAGGCCGCCGCCCAGACCGAGGTGGCACGCATCACGGACGTGCGCCAGAGTGCGGCGGGCTACGCGAACTATCAGGAATGGATCGCCAACACCCAGCTCGAGCAGCGCGTCAGCCTGGAGGACTACTCGGTCTCGAACCGCGGGCTCAAGGCCGGGCTGGTGGGGACCCCTGAGCAGATCGCGCAGCGCATCCAAGCGTTCGAGCGGGCCGGGGTCGATCTGCTGCTGCTCCAGTTCAGCCCGCAGCACGAGGAGATGGAGCGGTTTGCGGCCGAGGTGATGGCCTTGACACCCTCCGCCCGCCGGGGTAACCTAGCTGGCCACGACCTGACACTCGGAACCCCATACTCGTGATGCCGTTCGCGCTCGTTCTCGTCCTGCTGCTGCTGGTCCTGCTGCTGAGCATTCCTGCTCAGGAGGGGTCGGCGGCGCGCGCAAAGACGACGTGAGCAACTAGCGAGACAGCAAAGCAATGCCAAGCGCCGCGGACCCCCAAGGTCCGCGGCTTTTTTTCACCTCACGGTTCGGAAAGGGACGGAGCGGTCGCCATGGAGAGAAACGTCAGCATCTTCGACACCACGCTGCGGGATGGCGAGCAGGCGCCAGGCAATTCCATGACGCCGGAGGCGAAGCTGCGCCTCGCCCTCCAGCTCGACACCCTGGGCGTGGACGTCATCGAAGCCGGGTTCCCGAGCGCGTCCCAGGGCGATCAGCAGGCCGTCCGCGGCGTGGCCGAAGCCGTGCGACGGTCCGCGGTGGCGGCGCTGGCGCGGTGCCACGACCGCGACATCGATCTCGCCGGGGAGGCGTTGCGGCCGGCCGCGCGACCGCGGGTGCACGTCTTCATCGCCACGTCGGACCTCCACCTCGACCACAAGCTCAAGATCAGCCGCGCCGACTGCCTCGCCCGCGCCGAGGCGGCGATCCGTCGCGCCCGGCGCTACACCGACGACGTCGAGTTCTCGGCCGAGGACGCCACGCGCACCGACTTGGACTTCCTGTGCCGCGTGGTCGAGACCGCGATCGCGGCGGGGGCCAGGACGATCAACCTGCCCGATACCGTGGGCTACGCGCTGCCCGCCGAATATGGCGCGATGTTCAGCGCGGTACGTAGCCGCGTGCCGAACAGCGATCAGGTGGTGTTCAGCGCCCATTGTCACGACGACCTGGGCCTCGCGGTCGCCAACTCGCTCGCCGCCATCGAGGCCGGCGCCGGCCAGGTGGAGTGCACGATCAACGGCATCGGGGAACGCGCCGGCAACGCCGCACTCGAGGAGATCGTGATGGCGGGTCGGGTGCGCTCGCACGCCGTGGCATTCAAGTGCGGTGTGAACGCGAAGGAGATCTTCCGCACCAGCCAGCTCCTGTCCCACGTCATCGGCGTCTTCCCCCAGCCGAACAAGGCGGTCGTGGGCCGCAATGCATTCGCGCACGAAGCGGGCATCCACCAGCACGGCCTGCTGCAAAACGGCCTGACGTACGAGATCATCCGACCGGAGGAGGTCGGCGTGCCGCGCTCCACGCTGGTGCTCGGTAAGCACTCCGGCCGGCACGCGCTGGAGCGGCGCTATCAAGAGCTCGGATACGAGCTCGACGAGGCGACCCTCGCCAAGCTGTACGACGAGTTCACCACGCTGGCGGATCGCAAGCGGGAGGTGCTCGACGAAGATCTGCTGGCGCTGTTGCACGGCCGGTTCCACGACGCGCCCGAGGTGTACGGGCTCGCGCATCTGGAGGTAACGTGCGGGTCGACGCCCGCCTCCGCCCAGGTCCGGCTCACTGGCCCGTGGCTGGGCGAGCGCAGCGCGGCGGGGAGCGGCAACGGACCGATCGCCGCGGCCATCGCCGCGATCGGCGCGGTCGTCGAGCGCCCCATCGAGGTGTTGAACCTCACGATCCAATCGGTCACCCCCGGGGGGGACAGCCTGGGCCAGGTGCTGGTGCAGGTCCGCGTGGCCGGCAAGTCGCTGTCGGGGCACGGCGCGTCGACCGACATCGTCGAGGCGAGCGCGCGCGCGGTGCTGCACGCCCTCAACAAGGCGAGCTACGCCGACGAGCTGGAGGACCGCTCGCTCAACGCCATCTACCTCTGGGGAGTGTGAGCCGATGACCGAAACGCTCACGGGCGCGCAGATTCTGTGCCGCACCCTGCTCGAGGCCGGTGTCGACGTGATTTTCGGGTATCCCGGCGGCGCCATCATGCCGTTCTATCACGCGCTGGGAGACCATCCGGCGCTGCGCCATATCCTGGTGCGGCACGAGCAGGCGGCCGCGCACGCGGCAGACGGGTACGCCCGCGCCAGCGGGCGCGTGGGGGTGTGCGTGGCGACGTCGGGTCCCGGCGCCACGAACTTGGTGACCGGGCTCGCGACGGCCCACATGGACTCATCGCCGGTGGTGGCGATCACCGGGCAGGTGCCGCGCGCCATGATCGGGCGTGATGCCTTTCAGGAGACGGACATCGTCGGTATCACCCTGCCGATCACGAAGCAGAACTACCTCGTGCAGGACGTCACGGAGCTCGCGGGCGTGGTGCGGGAGGCGCTGGCCGTCGCCCAGCAAGGACGCCCCGGGCCGGTCTTGATCGACGTGCCGAAGGACGTCCAAAACCAGAAGACTACTTACACCCCGGGCGCAGCCGCGCGGGCCACACTACGCGACAAGAATACCCAGTCGCTTCGTGGGGCCCCCGCGGCTGCGCCCGGAGTGTCGGCCTCGGTCGAGGACGGGGTGCGCGAGGCCGCCCGCCTCATCGCCGCCGCCGAGCGCCCGCTGATCATGGTGGGGCACGGGGTGATCATCGGCAACGCCTACGCCGAAGTGCGCGCGCTGGCGGAGAAGACCGGTATCCCGGTGATCACCACGCTGCTCGGCATCAGCGCGTTCCCCGACGGCCACCCGCTGTTCCTCGGCATGCCGGGGATGCACGGCGAGGTGCGGGTGAACCGCGCCATCCAGCACGCCGACCTGATCGTGGGCATCGGGCTGCGGTTCGACGACCGCGTCACGGGCAATACCGCCGGCTTCGCGCCGCGGGCGCGCATCGTGCACATCGACCTGGACCGCGCCGAGATCGGGAAGAACGTGCCTGTGACGGTGGGGATCGTGGGCGACGCCCGCGACGTCACACACCGCCTGGCCGCCGTGGTGCAGCCCCGCACGTGCGAGCGCTGGCTCGCGGAGATCCACGACTTCACGCGACCGCGGGCGGCGGCGTTCCGGGGAGACCTGGCGCCCGAGACGATTCTCGCGTCACTGTACCAGGCGACCGAGGGACGCTGCACCATCGTGACCGACGTGGGCCAGCACCAGATGTGGGTCGCCAAGCTGTATCCGTACCGCGAGCCCAACTCGCACATCACGTCGGGCGGCCTCGGCACCATGGGGTTCGCGGTCCCCGCCGCCATGGGCGTGCACCTCGCCCGGCCGGGGGAGACGGTCTGGGCGATTTCGGGCGACGGCGGTTTCCAGATGAACATGGCCGAGATTGCGACCATGGTGCAGGAGCGGCTGCCGGTAAAGATGGCGATCTTCAACAACGGGTATCTCGGGATGGTGCGGCAGTGGCAGCAGTTCTTCCACGGGAAGCGGTATTCTTGCACGCCGATCTGGAGCCCTGACTATGTCAAACTTGCCGAGGCATACGGGATCCCGGGGTGGCGCGTGAAGGAAGCGGCGGAGCTCCCGGACGTCGTGGCCCAGGCGAACGATTACTCCGGGCCGGCGCTGGTCGAGTTCGTGATCGAGCAGGAGGCGAACGTATACCCGATGATCCCCCCCGGCGGCTCGCTCTCGGAGCCGATCGAAACCGCGCCGGCGTCGGCGGGCGACTGAGCCAGCGCATGCCGGACTCGCATACCGTCGCGGTACTGCTGGACGACGCGCTGCTGACGCTGAATCGCGCCGTGGGTGTGCTGCGCCGGCGCAATGTTCCGATCGAGCGTGTCGCGCTGCGGCCCACCGCGACCGCGGGGGTATCGCAGCTGACGTTCATTCTGAAGGCGGACGCCGCCACCGCCGATCGCGTCGCGCAGCAATTCCACAAGATCGTCGGCGTGCGCGACGTCGTGCTGGCGGCGACCGAAGAATCCACTAGGGAGGTGCAATCATGAGTTCGTCTGGAGTGCGCGTCTTCTACGACGCGGACGCCGACCTGACCCGGCTGCGGGATCGCGTGGTGGCCGTCATCGGATACGGCAGTCAGGGCCACGCGCATGCGCTCAACCTGCGCGACAGCGGAGTGCGAGTGATCGTCGGGCTGCGCCCGGGCGGAGCGTCCTGGGAGCGCGCGCGGGCGGAGGGCCTGGACGTGCGGCCGATCGCCGACGCCGCGGCCGCCGCCGGCGTCGTGATGGTGCTCGTTCCCGACCAGGAGGCGCGCGCCGTGTACGAGGCCGGCATCGCTCGCAGCCTCGGACCGGGAAAGACACTGCTGTTCGCGCACGGCTTCAACATTCATTTTGGGGAGATCGTGCCGCCGCCCTCGGTGGACGTGGCGATGATCGCCCCCAAGTCCCCCGGCCACATGGTGCGGAGCGAGTACCAGGCGGGTCGCGGCGTTCCGGCGCTCGTGGCCGTGCAGCGCGACGCCAGCGGCCACGCGCTCGCCGACGCCCTCGCCTACGCCGCCGGGATCGGCTGCACGCGGGCGGGCGTGCTCGAGACGTCGTTCAAGGAAGAGACGGAGACCGATCTGTTTGGCGAGCAAGCCGTGCTGTGCGGCGGCGTGACCGCGCTCGTTCAGGCGGGGTTCGAGACGCTCACCAACGCGGGCTACGCGCCGGAGATCGCCTACTTCGAGTGCCTGCACGAACTGAAGCTGATCGTCGACCTGATGTATCGCGGCGGGATGGGCTTCATGCGGCGCTCGATCAGCGACACGGCGGAGTACGGGGATTACACGCGCGGTCCCAAGATCGTCACCGACGAAGTGCGGGCCGCCATGCGCCGCATGCTGGCCGACATCCAGTCCGGCAGCTTCGCGCGCGAGTGGATCGGTGAGGCGCGCGGCGGCGCCGCGCGCTTCCAGGCCCTGCGCCGGGCCGAGGCCGAGCACCCCATCGAGCGGGTGGGGGCCAAGTTGCGCGCGATGATGCCGTGGACGGAAGAGGGGAAGGCAGCGGCGTCCGGACCCGGGGCCAGGGGCCCGGGAAAGGCACGCGAGCCCCGAACTCCGAATCCCGAGCCCCTCAGGGCATGACGCCCCGCACGCTCTTCCGGAAGGTGTGGGACGCGCACGTCGTCCACCGGTTTCCGGAGGGGCCGGCGCTGTTGTACGTGGACCTTCACCTGGTCCACGAAGTGACGTCACCCCAGGCGTTCGAGGGCCTGCGACAGGCCGGCCGCCGCGTGCGCCGGCCCGAGCTGACCGTGGCGACCGTGGACCACAACGTGCCCACGGGCGACCGCGCGCTGCCGATCGAGGACCCGGTCTCCGCGCGGCAGCTGGACGCCCTGGCCGCGAACGCCCGCGAATTCGGCGTGGAGCTGTTCGACCTGCGATCACCCAGCCAGGGCATCGTGCACGTGATCGGCCCCGAGCAAGGGCTCACCCAGCCGGGGATGATCATCGTGTGCGGGGACTCGCACACCTCGACGCACGGAGCGTTCGGGGCCCTGGCCGTGGGGATCGGCACGAGCGAGGTGGAGCACGTCCTCGCGACGCAGTGCCTCGTCTGGTCCGAGCCGCGCACCATGGAGGCGCGCCTCACCGGCACGGCCGGACCGGGCGTCACGGCCAAGGATCTCATTCTCGCGTTGATCGGCTCCATCGGTACCGCCGGTGCGACCGGGCACGTCATCGAATACACCGGGGACGCGATCCGCGCGCTCTCGATGGAGGAGCGGATGACGGTGTGCAACATGTCGATCGAGGCGGGCGCGCGGGCCGGGATGATCGCCCCGGACGAGACGACCTTCGCCTATCTGGCGGGGCGGCCGCGGGCGCCCACGGGCGCGGCGTGGACCCGCGCCGTTGAGGCGTGGCGCGGGCTCCAGAGCGACCCCGGCGCGACGTACGACCGCCGAGTCACACTCGACGCCGCCCGAGTCCCGCCTCAGGTGACGTGGGGGACGAGCCCCGGCATGGTCACGGGAGTCACCGGCGCCGTGCCCGATCCGGCGGACTACCCGACCGACGACGAGCGGCGCGCCGTGTCGCGGGCCCTCGAATACATGGGCCTCGAGCCCGGCACCCCCCTCGCGGGACTGCCGATCGACCGGGTGTTCCTCGGCTCCTGCACCAACGGCCGGATCGAGGATCTGCGCGCCGCGGCCCAGGTGGTGCGGGGCCGGCGCGTGGCGTCCGGAGTGCGGGCGATGGTGGTTCCGGGATCACAGTTGGTCCGCGCCCAGGCGGAGCGCGAGGGGCTCGATCGGGTGTTCCGTGAGGCCGGGTTCGAGTGGCGCAACGCCGGGTGCTCGATGTGTCTGGGGATGAATCCCGACATTCTCCAGCCTGGGGAACGTTGCGCCTCGACCTCCAACCGCAATTTCGAGGGGCGTCAGGGGCGCGGTGGTCGCACGCATCTGATGAGCCCGCCCATGGCGGCGGCCGCCGCGGTGGCGGGCCGGCTCGTCGACGTGCGCGAATGGGCGTGGGAGAGGGAGGGGGAGCGGGAGCGGGCCGCGTCGTGATCGAGCCTTTCGTCCGCCACACCGGCGCCGTGGCCGCGCTGCCTCGCGCCGACGTGGACACCGACCAGATCATTCCGAAGCAGTTCCTGAAGCGGGTGGAGCGCACCGGCTTCGGTCCCGCCCTGTTCTACGATTGGCGCTTCCGGCCCGACGGCAGCTTGAATCCCGCATTCGAGCTCAACCGGCCCGAGGCCCAGGGCGCCACCATCCTCGTCGCCGGGGCGAACTTTGGGTGCGGCTCATCGCGGGAGCACGCCGTGTGGGCCCTCTCCGAGTACGGCTTCCGCGCCATCCTCGCCCCATCGTTCGCGGACATCTTCTACGCGAACTGCTGCCAGAACGGAGTGTTGGCGGTGTGCCTCTCACCCGAGGAGATCGCGGAGCTGCTGCGCCGCCACGCGGCCGGGGGCGGGGGCGGGGGCGGGGTCTACCGGCTTTCGATCGATCTTGCGGAGCAGCGCGTGGAGGACGGGGCGGGCTTCGCCGCCCGGTTCGCCATCGAGGCCTACCGCCGGGAGATGCTGCTGCACGGGCTCGACGAGATCGGGCGGACGCTGCTGGT
>QHTK01000001.1 GCA_003220795.1 Gemmatimonadota bacterium
GAATCCGTACCGGGTGTGCATGCCTCGACCTCCTGGTGGGTGGTATTGGTCTACGATCCGAAGCGCGTCCGGAACGTCTGGCCGTACGCCGTCGGGGTCCCATCGTAAGTCGCGATCAGGTCCGACCAGGTGCGCCAGACGTCCCACACCCAGGCGAGGTAGCTCCCCTGCCGGGCGTCCATCCAGTCCATCAGCGCCGTCACGAACGCACTGCCGCCGTCGTTTTGGCCGAGCTCGCCGAGCACGAGCGGTACCTGCTGCGCTACCGGCGCCGCATCCGCATCCCAGCACGTCTGCGTGTTACACCAGCTGAAGTTGTAGATGTGCCACGACGCGGCCAGATTGTTGAGCGGATCGCTCGGCTTGTTCGCGAGCCAGTGCGACAGCCGGGCCGCGTACTGGACGCCACCGACGATGATCACGTTGGTGGCGCCGGTGCCGCGGACCGCGTCGACCAGCTCCTGCATCCCCGCGGCCTGGAAGGTCATGCCGCTGCAGGTGCCGCCGTCCCGCCAGCAGCGCCACGCCTCCGGCGTGTCGGCATTGTTGTCGGGGAACGGCTCGTTGAACAGGTCGAAGATCACGCGATCGTTGCCCTTGTACGCCGCAGCGACCTGTCTCCAGAACTCTGGGGTGTGGTCGCGGTTCGGCATCGGGGCCTGGCCGAGCGCCTTGCCGGTATCGGCGCTCCAGTGCAGGTCCAGGATGACTGCGAGCCCGGCGCGGTTCAAGCGCGTGACGTAGTCGGCGATGGCACGTTGGTAGTTTGCGCCCGAGTAGGCGGGCGCCACGCCGTTGATGCCGAGCCAGCACGTCTCGTTCAGGGGCACGCGCACCACGTTGGCCTTCCAGGATGCGATCGCCTGCACCGACGCCGAGTCCGACGGTCCGTCGAACATGCCCCAGCCCTGCGCGCAGGCGTACTCCGTCCCCGAGCGGTTCACCCCGCGCAGCCGGATGGGCCGTCCGGCGGAGTCCACCAGTCGGGTGCCCTGTACGTGCACGGTGGGGGCGCCGGGCGGCGGGGGCGGCGGCGGGGGCCCGCCGCTCGTGGGCGCGGCGGTGCTGGTGCGGCACCCGGCGAGCGCACCGAGCGTCAGCAAGACCACCAGGCGAATGCTCACAGCGCGAATGTTATCGGGCGAGCGGCGCCTGCTCAAGCAGTCGTGAGGGCGCGCGCGAACGACCGGACGCGGAACGCTACCACGAGCTGCACGACGCCCACTACCAGCGCGAACCACGCGATCAGCGCCAGCACGGTCGTCACGGTCAGGCGCGGGTAGACGACCGCGGCCGCCGCGAGCGCCAGGCTGAGGAACCCGCCGAGCACGCTCCAGCCCGACGATGCGCCCATGGCCCTCTGGGCACGCGCGAGCAGGAACTGCACGATGCTCGCCATCAGCATCCACAGCGACACCGATACTACGATGTAGGCAAACGACAGCGTCGGATAAATGAACGCCAACACGCCGAAGGCGCCGCTGATGAGCCCCTGGACGAGCAGCACCCACCAGCGATCGAACATGGCGCGCAGCCGGAATGCGTAGACGAGAGCGACGATGCCGTCCACCAGTGCGTATGCCGCGATGAAGGCCATGAGGACGAGGAGGGTCGCGCCGGGCCATGCCAGCGTGAGCACGCCGAACGCCAACGCGGCGACGCCACGGAGCAGGAACAGCCACCAGTGATGCTGTACCGCAGCGGCGACTTGCGAGGGGATCATGCGTCGCTCCTTTGCCAATCAGAGGCTTGGCATCCGAGTTACCTTTCCGAACATTCCTGCAGGCGTGATCAGGCGCAAGGGGAGGGAGGGGAAGGTATGGTGGCGGCATGCACGCACCTCGATCAGATTCGGGATGTCACACCGCGCACGCCGAACGGGTGCGAGGAGTGTCTCAAGACCAACGGGCAGTGGGTTCATCTGCGCCTGTGTCTGGCGTGCGGCCACGTCGGTTGCTGTGATTCCTCGCCCAATCGCCACGCCCGCAAACACGCGGGGAAATCAGCTCATGCGATCGTCCAGTCGTTCGAGCCCGGTGAGGACTGGCGGTACTGCTTCGTGGACGACATGGAGGTCTAATCCGTCGGGAACACCCGGAGCATTCCCGACGCTTGGAAACACGGAGGAGACGCATGGACAAATACGAGGACCTGGAGCGCAGCCTGGACCCCCACCGCGCCGAGGAGCAGGACGCCGCGGTCGCCGAGGTGGCGGGCCGGCTGCGGCAGCGCGGCATCGCCGTGACCGGCGCCGAGGATTCGGACGACCTCGCGAACCTGCTGGCCGCGGTGGAGCGGTTCGAGCTGGCAGTGGAAGCGCATGGCGGGGACCTGATGGTCGATGACTTGCGGAGCTCGCGCCCCGACGATCCGCACTATGTCGTCCCGCGCCGACAGCACGGGGAGGTGATCCGGGCCTATATCGGCCGGATCGACGAGGCCACCGCGAGCCTGCGGCGGCACCCGCGGCGTCCCGACTGACGGTGCACACCACACTTCAACGAGAGACGGGAGTTCTGCCATGGCCGGCGCAACGCACCCCACGCTCAACGATATCCCCGAATCGACCCGCGGTCAGGTGATCGACCTCCTGAACCAGCGGCTGGCGGACGCGATCGACCTCCAGTTGCAGACGAAGCAGGCGCATTGGAACGTGAAGGGGCCCCAGTTCATCGCGCTCCACAAGCTGTTCGATGAGCTGCACGACGCCGCGCTCGAGTACGTCGACCTGCTGGCGGAGCGCGTGATCCAATTGGGCGGCATCGCGGAAGGGACCGGCGCGATCGTGGCTGAGCGGTCCGAGCTGCCCCAGTACCCCATCAACATCTCGACCGGCGAGGAGCACGTCTGGGCGCTGTCGAACGCACTGGCGAGCTTCGGCGAGCGCATCCGCCGCGCTATCGACGAAACGGACGAGCTGGGGGACGCGGACTCGACCGACATCTGCACGGAGATCTCCCGCGGCGTCGACAAGTGGCTGTGGTTCGTCGAGGCCCACGGGGAGGGCGCCGCCCGCACGCACGCGCACGCCTGATGCACGTACTGTTTCCCGCGCTGCTGCGATTCAGTGACGTCGGGCTGCTGCTGCTGCGGCTCATGGTGGCTGTGGTGTTCTTCGCGAGCGGCCTGAATCATCTGAAGGACCCGGTGGCCCGCGCCCAGAGCATCGGCGCGAGCCCCCGCTTCACGGTGTTTCTCGGTACGACCGAGGTGCTCGGCAGCACCGGCGTGGCGCTCGGGATCCTGACGCAGCTCGCCGCCATCGGGCTCATGCTGATCATGCTCGGCGCGATACAGAAGAAGATCTTCGTGTGGAAGAGCGGCTTCTGGGGTGGCCACGGCTGGCACTACGACCTGATGCTGCTCGTGATGAATCTCGCGATTGTGTTGACGGGCGGGGGGAAGCTGGTCGTACTGTAGCCAGGGCCCCCCGGCTACGTCACCACGTAATTCAGCAACACCGTCCCTGTCTTCTCGTACACCCGGTGTTTTGTGAGCCTGAGCTTTGCGAGCTTCGCCGGGCTCGGCCGCATCGGCACGCCGGTGCCGAGCAGCACGGGGATGATGGCAATCTCGACCGCATGGGCCTGCATCTCCTTGAAGAGCGCGCCGAAATCGATGTCCGGATCCATCACGATCCAGTCGTACTCCCCTTTCGGGCCCGCGATGTAGCCGTCGAGACTCATGGCCACCGAATAACGCACGCGTCGCATCAGGTTCTCCCTCGATGAAGTGGGATGGAGGAATCATGGGGTGGTGATGCGCACTCAGGGCCGGCGAGCGGCCGTTGACGCCTCCCCGTGCGGCGCGAATCCCGAGCGCTGCACCACGAGCCATCCGATTCCCAGCCCGGCGCACGACACAATCGCATTGGTCACGTCGAAGAAGCGATCGGCGATCACGATGTGTCCCGCCTCGATCGCCACCGCGAGCCCTACCGCCGGCCAGAGGCGCCACGAGCGGCGCAGCGGCCAGACGGCGAGCAGGCTGCCGAGCGGCAGATAGAGCAAAAACTGCTGCGCCACGTGCAGCGCGCTGAATACGTCCACCCGACCGGCGAGGGAAGCGAGCGGCACGAGGTGATCCGCGGTGAGCTGCTCGGCGATGGCGCCGACATCGGTCCGGGGGAAGAAGGGGCGCCACCCCCAGAGAACGAGCAGCCCCGCGTACGTTGCAATGGCGGCGCGCGCCCGCGCCCAGCCGCGCAGCGCCTCTCGCAGCGACGGGAGCCAGCGTTGGGCCGCCCAGGCGCCCGCACCCACGACCAGGGCGTGGGTCGCCGTCGCCTCCCACCGGATCGAGAGTCCAAACGCTCCGTGGATCAGCTCCGCCGCGAACGCGAGTCCCGCGCCCGCGCCGGCCACGGCGGGCCAGATGCGCCGTCCGCTCCCCATCCGCTCGATCAGCAGCGTCACGACGAGGAATCCGGCGGGAGCGAACAGCAATACGTCGAGCAGCGGTACTTCCCCCAGCCGTAGCGGGACCGACCGATCGAGCGCCGTGTCCAACATCCTGAAGGGCCCTCCCTCCATCCCGGGGAGCCGATCGGACCGGAACAACGGCGTCACCGCCTCGCACAGGGTGGCGAGGGCGTACGCGCCGGCCAGCAGAAACGTCGGCACGCCGAGGAGGAAGTGTCCTCCCCTGGCCCGCACCACGGCGGTGACGAGCACCGCCATGGCGATGGCGCCGCCGAGCGCTCCCAGCGTGTTGGTCGTGACGTCCACGATGCTGGCCGTGCGCACGGGCGAAAAGACCTGCAGCCCCTCGACCGTGACGCTCAGCCCGAACGCGACCAGCGTCGCCCGCCAGATCTCGGCGCGCACTCTGCCGGACGGGGAGGTGACGACCCACACGACGCCGAGGCCTCCGAACAGCGCCGCGTTGCGCAAGCCGTCGATCGCGTCGCGCCAACCGAGGGAGGGCGTGAACGCGCGCGCCAGCCGGTGAGCGGCGGCGGCGAGATCGGCTGAGAACTCGAGCTGCGTCACCGTAGCGACGAGGACGACCGCCACGTACGCCAGGCGGGCGGCGATGAACCGGGTCCGCGGAGTCAACACGTGCACGAATACGCGGCGGCGAGGGGCGCGCGTCAAGCCTTGGCGCGCCGTCGCCGCGCTCTTACATTCTCCGGGCTCGATGACCACATCCGTGCACGACCTCGGGAAGCTCCGCCTCGACCGGGATACCCCGCCGGGGGTGCGGCGCGCATTCCGCCGCAGCCTCATCCTCGCCGCCGTGGCCGCCGGCTTGATCGCCGCGGCCGTGCTGGTGGTGCGGCGCGGCTCGGCCGTGCCGGTCCAGACCGTGGTGGTCGCCCCGCTCGACGCCGGCGCGGGCGCCGCCGGGGGCGCCACGGCGGTCACGGCGAACGGCTATGTCGTCGCGCGCACGCGGGCGTCGGTGTCCTCCAAGGTCCCGGGCCGGCTCGCCTATCTGGCCGTGAGCGAGGGATCGGACGTGAAGAGCGGCGACGTGATCGCGCGGCTCGACAACGCGGACTACGAGGCGCAGGTGACGCAGGCCCAGGCGGGCGTGGCGAATGCCCGGGCGCAGCTCATCGAGGCGCAGGCGGAGCGCGACCAGCTGCAGCGCGAGGCGCAGCGGGTCCAGGAGATCCGGGCGCAGAACGCGCAACTGGTGTCGCAGCAGGATGTCGACGCGTCCGAGAGCCGCGCCGCCCAGGCCGATGCGCGCGCCCGCGCGGCCGCGGCGCGGATCGAGGCGGCCGAAGCCGCGCTGCGCTTCGCGCAGGCGAGCCTCGAGAACACGCTGATCCGAGCGCCGTTCAGCGGGACGGTGCTGCGCAAGGAGGCCGAGGTGGGCGAGGTCGTGGCGCCGTCGGTGGGCGGCGGTCTGACGCGCGGCGCGGTGGTGACGATGGCGGACCTGCGTACCCTCGAGGTCGAAGTGGACGTGAACGAGGCGTACATTGCCCGGGTGCATCACGGCCAGCCGGCCAAGATCACGCTCGACGCATATCCCGATACGTCCTTTGGCGGCCAGGTGCGCCAGGTCGTGCCCACCGCCGACCGGCAGCGGGCGACGGTGCAGGTGAAGGTGAGCATCCTGGACCATGACCCCCGCATCCTCCCGGAGATGGGGGCGCGCGTGGACTTCCTCGAGCCGGAGCGCCCGGCCGCGGCGCGTGGTGCCGCCCCAACCACCCCGTTGCGGATCCGCGTGCCGGCCGGCGCCGTGCGCGAGCGGGACGGGCAGACGGTGGTGTGGCTGGTGCGGAACGGCCGGCTCGAGCCCCGCGTCGTCCAGGCGGGCCCCGTGAGCGGCGAATTCCGGGAGATCCGTTCCGGCCTCTCGGGAGGCGAGCTGGTGCTGGTGGGTGGCGTTGAAACCCCCCGGGCGGGCCTGCGCGTACAGGCCACGACTCCATAATCCCTGACCCCTGACCACTGACCCCTGCATGGCCCTTGTCCAAATCCGAGACGTCTACAAGAGCTTCCAGCGCGACACACAGCGCATCGACGTGTTCACCGGCCTCTCGCTCGACGTCGCTCAAGGCAGCTTCACCGCCCTGATGGGCCCGTCGGGCTCGGGGAAGTCCACGCTGCTCAACCTCATCGCCGGCCTCGACCGGCCGACGAGCGGTACGGTCCAGGTGGCGGGAGCGGCGGTGCACGCCATGACGGCGGGCCAGCTCGCGGCGTGGCGGGCCAGGCACATCGGCTTCGTGTTCCAGCAGCTCAACCTGCTGCCGGTGCTGACCGCGTACCAGAACGTGGAGCTGCCGCTCCTGCTCACTTCGCTCTCGAAGCCGCAGCGTGAGGAGCGGGTGCGCGTCGCACTCGGCGTGGTGGGGCTGGACGATCGGCTCCACCATTACCCGCGCCAGCTGTCCGGCGGGCAGGAGCAGCGGGTGGCCATCGCGCGCGCCATCGTGGCGGATCCGACGCTCATCCTGCTCGACGAGCCGACGGGGCAGCTCGACGCCAAGAGCTCCCAGGAGGTGCTCACGCTGCTGCGCCGGCTCAACAGCGAGTTCGGCAAGACGATCGTGATCGTGACGCACGATGCGCACGCGGCGGAGCAGGCCAAGACCGTACTCCACCTCGAAAAGGGCGTGCTGATCGAGCGCGCGGCGGCGGTGGGCTCATGAGGTACCTGCCGCTCGTGCTCGCGAACCTCGGTCGCCACAAGCGCCGCACCTTCCTCACCGCGGTGAGCGTCGCGCTGGCGCTCTTCCTGTTCGCCTCGCTCCGCACCGTGGTCACGACCATCGCCGCGGGTGCGCAATTCGGCAGCGCGCGCCGGCTCGTGGTGACCAACGCCACGGGAATCGTATTCCCCCTGCCCGTCGCCTACGCCGGCCGCCTGCGGACATTGCCCGGGGTGCAGGCGGTGAGCTGGGCCAATTGGTTCGGCGGGCGCTACGGTGACGGCAAGCGCTTCTTCGCCACGTTCGCCGTCGATCCGGCGTCGTACCTCGCCATGTATCCGGAGATCCAGCTGCCGCCGGACCAGCGCGAGGCGTTTCTCCGGGAGCGCACGTCCGCGATCGTGGGGAAGCGACTGCTCGACGTGTTCGGATGGCGGCTGGGCCAGGACGTCACGATCCAGGGAACGATCTTCGGCGGCGACTGGACGTTCACGATCCGGGGCGTCTACACGC
>QHTK01000002.1 GCA_003220795.1 Gemmatimonadota bacterium
GGGAGCTGGGGGAGACCGAGCGCTTCGCCCGAGATCCCGATGAACTCCTCGACGTGGTCGTACCACGGTGCGATGTCGGCGTAGCGGATCGGCCAGTCCACGCCGAAGCCGTCGCGCGCGTTCGCCTCGAAGTCGAGATCGCTCCAGCGGTACACCTGCCGTCCCCACATGATGGACCGGCCGCCGACCTGGCGACCGCGGATCCAGTGGAACGGCTTGTCGGCATCGAAGCTGTACGGGTTCTCCCGGTCGTTCACGAAGAACTTGCCGCTGTACTCGTTGCAGGCGTAGCAGTGGCGCTGGATGAACTGATCGCGCTCGAGTGCTTTGCGGTCGCCGAAGCCGCGGAACTTCATCGCCCACGGCGGCACGTGCTCCACGTAGTCGCGGGCGGGATCGATCGGCCGGCCGGCCTCGAGCACGAGCGTCTTGAGCCCGCGCTCGCACAGCTCTTTCGCGGCCCATCCACCGGAGATCCCGGAGCCGACGACGATGGCGTCGAAGCTGGGCGCGGCCATCAGAAGTCCCCGGGGCCGGCGCTCGAGCGCCCCAGCTCCGTGCACCCGTCGTACGATCCTGGGATCACCTCGTAGTGCAGCTCGGCCGTGGCGCCGACTTCCGACGTGCAGTACCCATACACGGTGACCCACTTCATCAAATGAAAGAACGGCGGCGGCCCGCGCTCGCCGCCGCGCTGCGCCTCCGCGTCGAGCTGCGTCAGAATGGTGCCGCGCTGGGCGTCGGTCGCAGACAGGAAATCGCCGCCGAAAGCGGTCCGGGCGCGCGCGTCCACGTCGGCGAGCCCCTTGAGGAACTGGGCCCGCTCGTCGTCCGAGGCCCATTCGGCGAGCAGCAGATCGATGAAGCGGTGGACCTGAGCCGCCCGCGCGCCGGGTGTGTCGGTCGTCGGGATGATCATCTCGGCGATCGTGGCGACGGTCTCGCTCTGGTGCGGATCGAGCACCTGGAGCCCGCGCCCGCGGGCGGCGGCATGCACCCGGCGGCCGGCCACGCCCAGGCGCCTGGCGGAACGGCCCGGCAGCGCCGGCAGGAAGGCGCTGGCGCCGAGCACGCTGAGTAATTCTCGCCGGTTCATCGGGACCAAAAAGATCGGCGCGCCACGGCGCGGGCGCTAGGCTCGGGGGTCGTTGACAGCCGCCCCGCGTCGTGTATGTTTATGCATCCGACTGCATAAACACACGAGGAGCGCGACATGGGGCCGTTGGTGGTGCTGGCGTATTCGGGCGGGCTCGACACGTCTGCGATCGTACCCTGGCTGCGCGAGCAGTACGGCGCCCGGGTGATGTGCTTCGCCGCCGACGTGGGACAGGGGGCGGGCGAGCTCAAGGGACTGGTCGAGAAAGCCAAGCGCTCCGGCGCGACGGACTGTGTGATCGAAGACCTCCGCGAGGAGTTCGTGCGGGACTTCGTGTTCCGCACGCTCCGTGCCGGGGCGGTGTACGCGCGCACGTATCTCCTCGGTACCGCCATGGCGCGCCCGGTGACCGCGGCCCACCAGGTCGCCCTGGCGCAGCGAATCGGCGCCCAGGCAGTCGCCCACGGCTGCACCGGCAAGGGTAACGATCAAGTCCGCTTCGAGTTGACCTACGCCGCCCTCGCGCCCGAGCTGCAGGTCATCGCGCCGTGGCGGGAATGGACCTTCCGGGGTCGCGAGGACCTGATCGCCTACGTCAAGGCGAAAGGCATTCCGGTCCAGGCCACGCTCGAGCAGCCGTACTCGACCGACCGGAACCTGTGGCACTGTTCCCACGAAGGCGGCATCCTCGAAGACCCATCGCAGGAAGCACCCGAGCACATCTTCCTCATGACCAAGAACCCGCTCGACGCGCCGGGGAAGCCCGCGGTCGTGCAGATCGGCTTCGAGGAAGGGACGCCGGTCTCCGTGGATCACGTCCCGCTCGGCCCCGTGGAGCTGCTCGAGACCTTGAACGACGTCGCCGCGGAGCACGGCGTGGGCCGCGCCGACGTCGTGGAAGATCGGCTCGTGGGCATGAAGTCCCGCGGCGTGTACGAGACGCCCGGCGGGACGCTGCTCCACGCCGCGCACCGCGAGCTCGAGCAGCTGGTGCTCGACCGGCGCACCCTGCGCTTGAAGGACGAGGTCGCTCTCCGCTATGCCGACGTCGTGTACGACGGCCGCTGGTGGACGCCCGAGCGCGAGGCCCTCGACGCCCTGGTGACGAGCACGCAGCAGCGCGTGACGGGGACCGTGGGGCTCAAGCTCTATAAAGGGAGTGTGACCGTGGCGGGCCGGGAAAGCCCGCACGCGTTGTATCAGCCGTCGTATGCCACCTTCGGAAAGGACAACGTTTACAACCAGAAGGACGCCGAGGGCTTCATCCACCTCTACGGTCTCGCCATCAAGATCGGGGCAGGTCTCGAAGCGGTGCGCCGGGAGCAGGACGCCGTCGCCGCGGCCGACTGATGACCCGTCACCCCATCGAAACCCCTGCGTCCACGCCGCCCGCGCCCCACCAGATGTGGGGGGGGCGCTTCAGCCTGGGACCGAGCGAGGCGCTCGACGCGTTGAATCGCAGCCTGCCGGTGGATCACCGCTTGTGGCCGCAGGACGTCACGGCCAGTAAGGCGTGGGTGCACGCCCTGGGTCGGGTGGGCGTGCTGACATCGGCCGAAGAGTCGCAGCTCTTGGACGGATTGGATCGCGTGGCCGAGCGGCTGGCGGACGGCGCCGCGGTCGGCGCCCCCGATGAGGACGTTCACACGCTGGTCGAGCGGCTGCTCTACGAAGAGGTCGGCGCCGTGGCGGGGAAGCTCCACACCGGCCGCTCGCGCAACGACCAGGTGGCGACGGACCTCCGTCTCTGGACCCTCGGCGCGATCGACCAGCTCGACGCGGACCTGGCGGCGCTCGGCCGCACCCTCGTGGCGCGTGCGCGGGAGGGTATCGACGCGATCCTCCCGGGCTACACCCACGGCCAGCGGGCGCAGCCGGTGCGCTGGGCGTACGTCCTCGTCGCCCACGCCTGGCCGCTGGTGCGCGACCGCCAGCGGCTCGCCGACGCGCGGCGCCGCGTGGCCGAGCTGCCGCTCGGCTCGGGGGCGATCGCCGGATCGGGCTTCGTCGTCGACCGCGTGCTGCTGAAGGAAGCCCTCGGATTCCGCGCCGTGTCCGCCAACGCGCTGGACGTCACGGGCGACCGCGACTTCGTGGCCGAAGTACTGTTCGACATCGCGTTGGTCGGCACGCACCTCTCGCGCCTCGGCGCGGAGCTGGTTCAGTACGCGAGTTCGGAGTACGGGTTCGTGCGGCTTGCCGACGACTTCAGCACTGGGTCGAGCCTGATGCCCCAGAAGCGCAACCCTGACGTGTTCGAGCTCGCCCGGGCCAAGTCGGGCCGGCTGCTCGGCGACCTCGTGGCGCTGCTCACGACGCTCAAGGGCATCCCCGCGGGTTACTCGAAGGATCTCCAGGAGGACAAGGCGTTGCTGTTCGACGCCTTCGACACCCTCGCAGTGCTGTTGCCCGCCGTCACGGGCGCGCTCGCGTCGCTCGGCGTCGACGCGGAGCGCATGCGTGCCGCGCTCGATGCGTCGCTCCGCGCGACCGACCTGGCCGATTTGCTGGTCGAGGCCGGCGTGCCGTTCCGCGAGAGCCACGCCCTCGTGGGGAAACTGGTCCGTGAAGCCGAGCGTGCCGGTGTGCCGCTCGACCGCGTGCCGCAGGCCGTCGCCGGGGGGATTCATCCGGCGTTGGGCGCCGCGCTGGCCCAGCTCGGCAGCTGGGAGGACAGCGTCGAAGGACGCGCCACGCCGGGCGGGGCATCGCGTAAGTCCGTGGAGCATCAGCTGGAGGAGCTGCGCAAGGTGTTCGGCGCGGGGGCGGGGACTTAACCCTCGCTCTTGCCGCGCGTTAGGCGGTTGTGTAGCATACGGGGCCGTCCCGCTGGTTTCACGGCGAGACGGCCGCTTTTTCGCCTGGAGAAAACGCTGTGCGCTGCCTTGCGCTGAACGCCTCGTTCGAGCCCCTCACCATGGTGCCCGTGCGACGGGCGTTGCGCCTCGTGATCGATCGGAAGGCGGAGATCGTCGAGGCCGACGGGTCCGTCGTGCGCAGCGAGCGCCTGCAAATCCCCCGGCCGGCGGTCATCCGCCTCGTGAAATTCGTCCACGTCCCCCGTCGCTTCCGCCGCCAGGTGACCAACACATTCCTCTTCGCCCGCGACAACTACCGCTGCCAGTTCTGCGGGCGCAGCCAGCAGGAGCTGCGGCACCGGGAGTGCCTGACCCGCGACCATCTGGTGCCCCTGTCGCGGGGGGGGACCAACGCCTGGACGAACGTCTTGACCGCGTGCAGTAGCTGTAACACGCGGAAGGGGAACCTGCTGCCCGAGGAGGCGGGAATGCACCCGCTGCGGCCCCCGTTCGAGCCGCACTTCGTGCATCTTGCGTGGGCGGTGCGCCGGCTCACGTCGATCCAGTCCAAGTACATCCGGCTGTTCTACGGCGGCGAGGTCCTCGCGACCCTCGAAGCGCTGTAAGTATCGTCAATTCCGGGTGAACGTCTCCGACCGTGCCTCCACGGTCTGCCGCGGGAGCCCGGCGATCCGCACCAGGATGCGCTGCGCGCCCCGCACCAGTGCGCCACCCACGTTCCCTTCGCCCGACACTGCCGGACTGACGTCCCCTTTGAGCCAGCGCGTCAACTCTTCCAGATCGGTGTCGTTGAGCGTCGTGATGTCGAGGCGGCAGAGGAAGTAGAACCGGCCCGGCCCTTTCGGCGCGAGTCGCACGCGGTAGGGGATCTCGAGCGCCCGCTCGAGACTGTCGGCGGTCGTGTAACGCGACACCGCGCCGCCCGTGCGGATCAAGACGAAATCATCGGCGATCGGATCGTGGTGCGCCACCGCGTCCCACGACCCGTCGCTCACGAACTGATCGAACCAGCCCGAGCGCGCCCGCCACAGCTCGAGGCGATAGTGCAGCCGCAGCGGAAACCCCGACCGCATGAGGCCGACAAACTTACCGTCGGCGAGCAGCGCGGTCGCCTGGACGCGGGGCTCGCCGCCCTGCACGAGCACCGTCAGCGAAGGCTGTTGCGCGCCGGCCCGGGGTGAGGGAGCCGCCGCCGCGCACGCGAGCAGGGCCAGGAGACGGAGCCCCGCCCTCACCTCAGAAGCGATGGTCGAGTCGCAGCGTGAATCGCAAGGGCTCGCCCGCCGTCACCGCCTTCGCCACGTACAGGCCGAACCCGCCCCAGTCGACTCCCAATCCCAGATCCCCGAGCCAGCTCCCCAGCGTCGGCAGCCGATCGCTCGGCACCCTCCCCGGCCCGTTGCCGACGAGCCATGCCTGGCCGGCGTCGCCCAGCACCACGAGATCGGGGCCGCGCAGCGCGAGCAGCGACTTGGATTCCTCGTCCTCCGGGCGCGAGGAGTTGTATGCCCAGTGGAGCGAGATGTGACCCCGATACTCGGCCTGCACCATGAGCACGCGGTCGCACGCCGCGACCAGCGTGCCGGTAAACGCCGCGTCGGTGATGTCGCGGTTGCACGCAGTGTGGCGGAAGGCGTACCCCGCCAGCGGATCGGCGCCCCCGATCGAGAGGCGTCGCTGCAGCGGCAGGGGGTCGCCGCCCAGCCACCCGCCGGCCAGCATTCGGAGGTTCACCCGCCCTGACGGGCTGACGCGGGTGTAACGGCGCAAGTCGACGAACGCGCGTGTGAACTTGTAGGACCCGTCCGTCGGGAGGGGGCGGCGCACGGTTGTCGGCACGCCGGTCTGCGGACTCACGTCCGTGCTGCGCGAGCTCTCGAGCTGCGCCGACATGAACCACCCCGCCGTCGGGTCGGTGCGATCGTTGCGGGTGTCCAAGGTGACCGTGCCGCTCAGCGTGGTGTAGTGTCCCGCATCGATCGGCGGGTTCGGCCGCCACGGCTGATCGTGGCGGAACAGAGTCCACGGGTCGCGCGCCGCAACGCTGGTCTGCCAGTCACGCCGCCATTCGACGCCGAGTCGGAGCAGGCGTGCGGGCCGCACGAACACTCGGCCTCCCAGTCCTTTGCTCAGGTAGTAGTCACGGTAGTCGCGCTGGAACAGGAACGCGGCCCAGCCGATCTCCGCGTTGTGCAGCCCCCAGTCCTCGACCGGCACCACGGCGTCATACGCACGCAGCTCCGCGCCGTACGCGGGGACTTCGCCCGAGCGCAGCTCCGTGCGCAGCAGGTAGCCCAGGTCGCTGCGCCGGTCCGTCAGGTCCCCCGCCGTGCGAAACACGCCCAGGGCATCGAGCCGGAACCGCACGTTCTCCTGGAGCTTCCAGTCGAACATCGGGCCGAACACGACCGGCAGGCCTTCAACGCGGTTGAAAGTGCCGCCCGTCGCGAGCGTGAGCGACGAGCGTGACTCGGCGGTGCCCCACGACTTTTCCAAGCCGAGATTGCGGAGCCAGCGGCGCGGGTTCACGCGCGCCAGGGCGATCTCTTCGCCTTGCGTGCGATATCCCAGCGGGGCGCGGTACACGCGCACCTCGCCTCCCACCGCGGCGCCGGGCGCCTGTGTCGCGATCCCGCCGATCACGATCAGATCTCCGGAGATCACGGCGCCCGAGTCGACGCTTGCGTCCCCGTTGACCACCAGCAGCGTGCCCTGGATGCGGCCGCCCACCGAGACCGCGCCGTTGCGCACGGCCACGTCGCCGCGCCACTCGTTTCCGTGCGGGAGCCGCGAGCGACCTACCAGGCGGGTCGTCGTCGCGGCGTTGTAGAAACGGATCGCTTCTTCCGCGACGAGGCGCGGCAGCTCGCCCGGTTGCGGGGCGACGCTGACGCTTTCGGGATTGATGACGATGGCCGTGTCCTGGGCTCGGGCGACTGCCGGGACGAGGCAGACGAGGATCAGGACGGTGGCACGCATGAGCGGGGCCTTGGTTGGGGGCGCGAACGGCACGTGCATGGGCCGTGCCGCCCCCCAGTCGTGCTCGGCGGCCGGCCGCCGGGGCGGGAAGCGTGTCATCCCGCCACGTTGCGGGGAGGCTCGAGGCCGAGCCGTCGCATCCGCCGGTACAGGTTCGCGCGATCGGTGGCCAGCCGGCGCGCGGCTTCCGCCACGTTGCCGCGCGCGGCGGACAAGGCGCGCGCGATCAGGGTGCGCTCGAAGCTGTCCAGCGCTTCTGCCAGCGCCACGTCCACCCAGTCGCCCGCCCCGCCGCTTGGCTGCGGGGTGCCGTCCTGCGGCACGACGCGCGCCACATCGTCGGCGGTGATCGTCGCGCCCGTCGCCAGGATCGCGAGACGCTCCACGAGGTTCGCCAGCTCGCGCACGTTGCCGGGCCAGGCGTACGCCGTCAGCAACTGCACGGCACCGGCGTCCAGTCGCACCGGCCGCCCCAGGCGGGCGGATTGGCGGGCCGCGAAATGCTGTACCAGCGGGGGCACGTCTTCCGCCCGCTCCCGCAGCGGGGGAATGGGCAGCGGCAGCACGTTGAGCCGGAACAGCAGGTCCTCGCGGAATTGCCCCTGCTGGGCCGCTTTGGCCAGGTCCTTATTGGTGGCCGCGATGACCCGCACGTCCACCGTGACCGGTCGCTCGCCGCCGAGCCGCTCGATCACGCCGGTCTCGAGCACGCGCAGCAGCTTCGCCTGCGCCTCGAGGCTCAGATCGCCGACCTCATCCAAGAACAAGGTCCCGCCATCCGCCAGCTCGAAGCGGCCCACGCGCCGCTCGGTGGCGCCCGTGAAGGCGCCCCGCTCGTGCCCGAACATCTCGGATTCCACGAGATCCTTCGGGATGGCGGCGCTGTTCACGCATACGAACCGCTGGGCCGCACGCCCGCTCTGGCGGTGGATGGCTGATGCCACGAGCTCCTTGCCCGTCCCCGACTCGCCGGTGATCAGCACGCGTGCCTCGGTGGGGGCCACCCGGGCGATCAGGGCGCGCAGCTCCTCCATCGCGGGGCTCACGCCCACGAGCGGATCGGCATGCCCCAGCGCCTCGTGCAGACGGCGGTTCTCGGCGAGCGTGCGCGACAGCTCGAGCGCGGCCCGCAGGGTCGTGAGCACGCCCTCGGGGGTGAGCGGCTTCTCGAGGAATTGGAACGCGCCCAGCTTGGTGGCGCGCACGGCGTCGGTGAGGTTCGCCTTGCCGCTCATCATGACCACAGGGAGGTCCGGTGCGCTGCGCTTGAGCTGCTCGAGCGTTTGCAGGCCGTCGGGCCCGCCCGGCATCATCAGGTCGAGCAACACCGCGTCGGGCGTCTCGCGCTCGACCGCCGCGATCGCGGCGGTCCCATTGGCGGCCTCGGCGGTCTCGAAGCCCTCCGATTGCAGCAGCGCCCCCACCATCTTGCGGATGTTGGTCTCGTCGTCCACGAGCAGGATGCGCGGGCTCATGGGGTCGCCAGCACGATGGCGAACGTGGCCCCGCCGCCCGTCGTCTCCGAGACCCGGATCGTGCCGTTGTGGGACTCGATCGTCTGCCGCACCAGCGCCAGCCCCAGGCCCGTGCCGTCCTGCTTGGTCGTGAAATACGGCTCGAACACCCGCGGCCGCAGCTCCTCCGGGATGCCGGGACCGTGGTCGGCGATCGTGACGACGAGGCCCTGACCGTCCCTCGCCACCTCGACGTCGATCGGGCCGCGGCCTCCCATCGCCTCCGCGGCGTTGCGGAGCAGGTTCGCGAAAGCGCGCCGCAGTGGGTCGTACTGGCCGAGGATCGTGCACGGGGCGCCGTTGGCGCGGACCGTCACCGCGATTTCAGGGGGCACCGCGCTCTTGCCCAGGTCGACCAGTAGGTCCACCATGTCCACCTCGCTCTTCGGCCCCTCGGGCAAGCGGCCGAACTCAGCGAACTCCTTCGCCAGGCGGTCGAGGCGGTCGGTCTCGGCGGAGAGCACGTCCACGGCCACGGCCGTCTGCGCGCCCGAGCGGCGCACCTGATCGACCGCAATCCGCATCGCCGTCAGCGGATTCTTGATCTCGTGCGCCACGCGCCGCGCCACTTCGCGGAACGCGCGCAGCCGCTCCGCCTCGAGCTCCTTGTCGCGCGCCTGGTCGAGCGCCGTCGCCAGCTCGCGTAACGCCTGGCGCAGCGCCTCGAATTCAGGGGCCCCGTGAGTGGGAGGCCCGGCCGGGAGCGGCATGCGGCGGCGGATCAGCCGCGTCCAGCCGACCAGCTCGTCGATCGGCCGCGACAACTGGCGTGACAGGTGCCCGGCGAGCCGCACGCCCGCGAATACGACCACCGCGCCCAGCACCACCACCACCCCGGCGAACGCGCCGGTGTAGTAGCGCAGGTACGTTTCGGCGCGGCGCGACAGCGTCACCTCGGTCGACACTTGCTCCAGCAGTCGCCGCACCGCCGCCCGCTCGCGCGGCGCCAGCCGCGTCGTGTCGATCCGGTCAGCCATGTCGCGCGCGGCGGCCGCCACTTCTTCCCACCCGGCGCGCGTTCCGGCCGACGGGCCTACCGTGCGCACCGCCAGCGCCCACCCTACCACCGCCAGCGCGGTGGGCACGGCCGTGAGCGCCACGAGAATGAGGAAGATCCGCTGGCGGAACGGGAGCGCCATATTTGACGGGGCAATCTAGGCGTTCGGCGTGCGTGTGACAAATCGACACGGGGCAATTCTCGGGGGATTTGATGAAAGCTCAGACGCACTACCTCTGGTTCAACACGAAATCCCGCCAGGAGATCATCGACGTCACCGACGAGGTGGTCGAACAGGTGCGCGCGAGCGGCGTGCAGGAGGGATTGGTGCTCGTGAGCGCGATGCACATCACGGCGTCCGTGTTCGTGAACGATCACGAGTCGGGGCTCTGGGCGGACATCTTGCAGTGGCTCGAGCAGACGATCGCCCCGTGGGAACCGGGGCGCTACCGGCACAACGAGACCGGCGAGGACAACGCCGCCGCCCACCTCCGGAGCCTGACGATCGGGCACGAAGTGATCGTGCCGATCACGGCGGGCAAACTCGATCTCGGTCCCTGGCAGCGGGTGTTCTACGGCGAGTGGGACGGCCAGCGCAAGAAGCGGGTGATCATCAAGGTGCTGGGAGAGTGATCAGGGCGACGCCAAAGCGGCACGGATTCATGCGGCAGGTCTCC
>QHTK01000081.1 GCA_003220795.1 Gemmatimonadota bacterium
GTGTTGGCCGCGACGCCGGCGGCGCGCCGCGGATCGGAGTTGTTCGACGCGATCGGCTGCGCCACGTGTCACGTGCGCACTCTGGTCACCGCCGCCGCCGGGACCGCGATCAACGGCGGCGCCGACACCATCCCGCCGGCGCTGGGCGAGAAGGCATTTCACCCCTTCAGCGATTTCCTGCTGCACAATGTCGGCACCGGCGACGGGATCGTCATGGCGATGCCGGAGCACTATGGGCCGAGCGTCTACAAAGTCGTGTGGCGGGAGTTTTCGATCGACAGCGTCGGCCGCACCCGCAATAAGGTGCGGACGGCGCCGTTATGGGGCGTGCGTCTGCGCCCGCGGTTGATGCATGACGCCGCGTCGCTCACGTTGCGCGACGCCATCGTGCGGCATCGCGGCGAAGCGAGCGACGCGTCCAACCGGTTTCGTAAGCTGACCGCGAGCGATCAGGCAGCCGTCATCGAGTTCCTGAAGTCTTTGTGACGGCGCTGGCGCCGGCTCGGCACGCATACCACGAAGACACGCCGTTGGCCTGGCGAAATCGCAGTAGCGGCGGTCGGACTCGAACCGACGACCCGCGGATTATGATTCCGCTGCTCTAACCAGCTGAGCTACGCCGCCAGAAGCCGTCGAAGTTACAAAATGTGGGCTTTCGAAGTCAACGCGGTGCTGGGGCGCTGTCTTGTGATCGCAGCCGCCCGCCACGAAGGCGGGAACCACAATGGGAAAGTCGCGGCGTGCGCGTGACCCGGACGCGCGTCCTATCGGTCGTCGTCCTCCTCGGCATCCGGCACGCACAGCCGTCCTCTAAACTGGATTGACCCGGCCGGCGGGACCTCGTTCAGGTTCACGCGGCCGTCCGTGAGGAGCAGGCCTGTCGCTCCTTCATACGCGCCCGTTCCGCCAGTCACCTCCAGCCGCGACCTGGGTCGGACCCACGCTGGATCCGGATCCGGGAAGAGCCGGATCTCGTCGGACGTCATGATCGTCCCGTTGCGTCTTGTAATCGTGTGATGGGCGTGCATGTGGATCACGCCGTCGGCCTCCGGCGCAATATCGAAGTACTCGGCGGTGAATGTTCCGGAGAGGTGCCCACGCACTGTGCCTGCACCGGCGGCGGTCGTCGGCCCCGTGAACGCGAACCTCGTGAAGACAAACGCACCGCGGACGTGCTCGCAGTCCGGTTGTCGGGCGTGCCGCTCGGCCGAAGCAGCCAAGTCGAGAGCATTCGAAGGTGCCGTTATCTGACGTTCCGAACAGGCGGCGAGCAACGAAGTGACCGCGACGAGTCCGAGTGAAGAGCCCCTCTGGCGCACAGGACCTCCCTCCGTTGGCAGTATGAACTCTGCGCGCCAAAGTACTCCGAACACCGGTGCGCTGCTAGGGCACCGTCCTTGTTAGGCGGCAAACGACCAGGCACCGCCGGCGGGCTGGCGCCGCGTCAGCGTCACCCGAGCAAACGGTCGGCGCACCCCAGCGCTGTCATTGTCCATGTGCCACTGCCAAGAGTGCGTCGCGCGATTGTAGACAAACGTGGTATGGAAGCCGTCTGTGGGTGTGTAGTGGAACACGAAAGGAATCGAGTCGCCCGCCACCGTTCCTCGTCCAATACCCTGAGGATCGAACGCAGCCGCGGCGGTGTTATCGAGCCATAGACACGCATAGTCGCCAGAGCGAGGATCCCGGCCGAACAGCACGACCGCCTCATAGGCCGCGGCGCCGTTCGGCGCGCGTTCTCGTTACTCGCGGCCCAGGATCCAGTCGAACGTCACGTCATGGATTGTCGCCTGTCGGGCTATGGTCCCGCGCAGCACCCAGTGCCCGATTAGACGATCGAAGAGGGAGTCGGCGGGCAGGGATTGAGCCGGGAGCTGCGCCGCGGCAAGCAGCAAGAGTATGGACAGGCCTGTGCTCTTCGTCATGGTTGCCTCGTACGACAGGACAGCGGACCGAACAACGTCTCGGTAGATTTCAAGATCAGAGCAATCGCCCTGACGCGGCGAGTGTCGGTTCCACACCCGTTGCGTACGCGCCACATAGGTGCCCGACGGATTCAGGCGACGTCGGGCCAGCACAGCCACAGGAGCGCGGCGACGCGGTGCGGCGCTTGCATAGTGTAATCAGATAAGCCATGAGCACCTTCGCAACGATCGAGCCGCCGGTGTATAGGTTGCAGGGCTGGGGGACGCGATGAGCGGAGCGATCAAGATCGGTGTCTTCTGATGAAGTGTCCGCGCTGCTCGCTCTTCGACATTCCGGACGGTGCGCCGGGGTGCGCCGTGTGCGGCTACCAGCTGCCCGGTATCACTGCCGAGACGACGCCTCCCCCGGCCGCCTCGGCCCCCCCGACTTCCGCCCTGACGGAGCTCGACGCCCGTCGCGAGCTGGCGCGCGAATTCCGCATCGAGGCGCTGCTGCCGACAGAGGACGAGGCCACGACCGCTGTCTACCTCGCCTACGACCCGCGTCAGGATCGGCAGGTGCAGGTGAAGGTCGCTCCGCGCCAGCCGCTCAGAGACGCGGGAGCGGAAGATCGGTTCAGGCGCGCCGCCGAGGCAGCCGCGGCGCTCGATCATCCTCACATCATCCCGACCTACCGCAGCGGCGCCACGGCGAGCTTCCTCTGGTTCTCCACCAAGCACGTCGAAGGTCGCTCCATCGCGGAGATCGTCCGCACCAGCGGACCGATGGATCTGGCCCACTGCCTGCGCACGCTCGAGCAGGTGGCCAGCGCGCTGGACTACGCGCACCGGCGCGGTGTGGTCCATGGCGCGCTGTCGTCCAGCAACGTCGTGCTGGACGCGAACGAGTGGGCGCTGGTCGGGGACTTCGCCGTCGCGGAGGTCGTGGTCAGCGCCCGGGCGGCCGCCGAGGCGTTCAATGCGCGCGGGCCGACGGCTGGGGCCGACCAGTACGCGCTGGCGGCGCTCGCCTACGAGTGCTTGAGCGGCACGCGACCGGCGGGAGACGCTTCGCCGAAGCTGAGCGAGCTCCGAGCGGACATCCCGCCGCACGTCTCGGAGGCGCTGCGGCAGGGGTTGAGCAAGCGTCCCGCCGAGCGGTTCCCGAGCGTGCTCGACCTGGTCGCCGCGGTCGGGGGCACGTCGCCGGGCGCGGGGGCCGGAGCGCGCGCCGCCCTGTTCACCTTGAACCCGCGGCGCGGGCCGGGGTCTCCCGTCGTGATCATGGACGACGAACCCGAGCCGCACCGTGGGGGCCGCCGCCTCGCCGCGGCGGCCGGGCTGGTGCTCGCGCTCGGGGCGGGTGGTGTGTGGCTCACCCTGTCGTCGCTCCCCGCCGCCGCGCCGCTCGATCGGCGTATGGGGCGCCCGTCCGAGACCGCGACTGTTTCCGCCCCGCTGCCGCCACCGCCCCCCCCGGCCCCCCCGCCCTCGACGGACCCGGCGCCGACCGTGAAGCATGAGGCGCAGCCGAACCCGCTCTTTCCGCGCGGGCAGCCCGAGGCCTCGCCTGGCACCGCCCGTGTCTTGGCCCCGCTGCGGCGAGCCCCGGCGCCGCGCGTGACGCACACCGCACCGCCGAAGACCGTCGCGAAGCCCACGCCGCCGCCTGCCGGTGCCGAGCGCCGCCTGGAGCTGGGCCGTTTGTCCGTCAACGCGATGCCCTGGGGTAACGTCTACATCGACGGACAGCTGCTCGGGACCGTTCCGCTGACCGACGTGCCCATCTGGCCCGGGACGCACTCGCTGCGCGTCGAGCGGGAGGGCTTCCAGCCGTACGAGCGGACGTTCGAGATCACCTCGGGTCAGCGGCTCAAGATCACCGACATCGTTCTGCGAGAGTTCGCCCCATGATGCGCCGCGTTCTCCAAGTGCTCCTGGTCACGCTGTTCGTGTTGACCGCGCGCAGCGTCGCCGCACAGCAGTCGGCCAGCGAACTGCTCGCCCTAGGAGAACGCGCGTACCAGAACCTCGACTACGATCAGGCCGCCGCCCTGCTGCGTCGCGGCCTGGCGCGCGCCACGGGCGACACGTTCTCCACCGGCGAGCGACTCCAGGCGCTCACGTATCTCGGTGCGACCGAGCTGTTCCGCGACCGCCGGGACTCCGCCCTCGCCGCCTTCCGGCAGATCGCCGTCACCGACCCAAAGTACCGGCCGAGCGAGATCATATTCCCGCCGCAAGTGACCGGCGTGTTTCAGGAAGTGCGGCAGCAGACGAAGACGGTCTTCCTGCAGGTCCCGCCCGTGACCGAGTTCCGCGCGAAGGTGGAGCACTTCACCGCCCGGCTGCTGGCGAGCTCCCCGCACGACATCGCCGTCGCCATCACGCTCCCCGACGGCAAGCCAGTGCGAGAGGTCTTCGCCGGGTCGATCGCCGAGAGCCTCGCCGTCACCTGGGACGGGCTGACCGACGAGGGAGAGCCGGTGAAGAGCGGTCGGTACCTGCTGCGGGTCACGCCCCGGTCTGCCGGCGCGGGCCGCCTGGTCCGCCAGGTCGCGCTTGAGATCGAGCGGGCGCGGCCGGACACCCAGCCGTGGCCCTCTCGGCCGGACGGCACCTCAGCACCACTGCACGCGCCTTCGGGCCCGGCGGTGCGCTCGTTGGCCGGCGGCCTGGCGGCGGCCCTCGCCGTGGTGGTGCTCCCCTCGATCGTCGCGCAGGACGCCGGCGGCTTCAAAGGCCGCTTCGCGGTCGCGGCTGCCATCGGCGGTGCCGGGATCGCGAGCTTTGTCGCACAGCGATCCCGGCCCCCCGTGGACCTTGCGGCGGGCGCGAGCACCGCCGCGCAGGCCTACCGGCGCCGTCTCGAGCAGGTGCAGAAGCAAAACGCGCAAGCCCGCGCCGAAGTCCGGCTGATCGTACGCGCCGGAGCGGCGAGCGTCGTGGAACTGGGGGCCCAATGAAGACTCTCGTGGTCGCCGTCGCCGGCCTCACCGTGCTGACCGCGGGGCTCGCGGCGCAGCAGCGCCCCCGCGGCCGCGCCTTCGCGGACGGCGCGCTCGTGCGGTACGGATCGAAGCTCGGGGGGGCCGATGCCGGGTCGTTCGGCGGCCCGACGTTCGGCGTCCAAGCGGGCGTCAGTCTCGACAAGGTTACGCTGAGCGCGACGTACCTCGAGGGCCGACTGGAGCCGAGGAGCGGGTCTACCGACACCGTCCCGCGCGATCTCGTTGAAGCCCGGCTGCTGCTCGGCGTACAGCCGGTGCCGTGGCTCACGCTCGGCGTGGGGCCGCACGTCCGCGCGTTCGTCTTCGATACCACGACCGTGCGCTGGGTGATGTGGCAGGCACGGGCCCGGGTGCAGGGCGCCCTTCCCTCGACGCGGCTCGAGACGTACGTCGAGCTGTGGTACGCGCTCTCGGCCAAGGTGAACCTCCCCGAGCCGATCGACCACATGCAAGGCGGCGAAGCGGGCGTCGTGCTGCGCCCGCGTGGCTCCGCCGTGTGGTTCCGGCTCGGGTACCGCGTGGACGGCGCTCAGCTGGCAAGTGGCGGCCGTAGCGAGTCGGTCGAGGCCGTCAGCTTCGCGTTGGGGATCGGCGGTCGCTGAACAGCGGGCGGCAACCCGCGCCTCAGCGGGGCGGCGCCGCGGACGTGTCTGCCTGGGGCACCAACCGGTAGAGAATCTCGCCTCTGCGAATCATTCCGAACTGCTCCCGTGCCGCGCGCTCCTGGGCGGCCGGGTCGCTCTCGAGGGCGCGGGCGAGCCGCGCGAGCGAGTCGACCTCCACCTCGAGATCCCGCACCGCCCGGCGCTCCTGGATGAGCTGGCGCCGCAGCTTCAGCCAGTCGACCGTGCCGTATTCTCCCGCCTGAAACGCGAGCCCCGCGAGCACGACGGCGCCGGCGATGCCGGCGAGGCGGGGGCGGGTCACAGGCCGTACAGGTCGCGGCCCGGATAGTAGGCCACGTCGCCCAGCTCTTCGGCGATCCGGAGCAGCTGGTTGTATTTCGCGACGCGGTCGGTGCGGGAGGCGCTGCCCGTCTTGATCTGCCCGACCCCGGCCCCGACGGCCAGATCGGCGATGAAGGTGTCCTCGGTCTCTCCCGAGCGGTGCGAGATCACGGCGCCGTAGCCGTTGGAGCGGGCGTGCTCGATGCACTGCAGCGTCTCGGTCACCGACCCGATCTGATTCAGCTTGATGAGGATGGCGTTCGCGACCCCCTCTTCGATGCCGCGGTCGAGCCGCTCGATGTTGGTGCAGAACAGATCGTCACCGACGAGCTGCACCCGCGACGACAGGGCTTCGGTGAGCTTCGCCCAGCCCGCCCAATCGTCCTCGGCGAGTCCGTCTTCGATCGACACGATGGGGTACCGATCGATCCAGCCCTTGTAGAGCGCGACCATCTCCTCCGCCGTCTTGGTTCCCGCGCCGCTCTTCTTGAAGACGTAGCAGCCGTCCTGAAAGAATTCGGACGCCGCCGGATCGAGCGCGATCGCCACGTCCTTGCCGGGCTCGTACCCTGCGGCGTCGATCGCCGCCATCACCGCTTCGAGCGCGGCTTCGTCGCTCGGCAGGTTGGGCGCGAACCCCCCTTCGTCGCCCACCGCGGTGGAGAGGTTGCGCTTGGCCAGCACCTTCTTGAGTGCGTGAAACACCTCCACGCCGATCCGCAGGCCCTCCGGAAAGCTTTCGGCGCCGATCGGCACGACCATGAACTCCTGAAAGTCGACCGTGTTCGCGGCATGGGCGCCGCCGTTCAGGATGTTCATCATCGGCACCGGTAACACGTTCGTGACCGGTCCGCCGAGATAGCGATACAGGGGCAGCCCGGCGTCCTGCGCCGCCGCCCGGGCGGCGGCCATCGACACCGACAGAATCGCGTTGGCGCCGAGGTGGCTCTTGTTCGGCGTGCCGTCGAGCTCGAGCATGGCGTAGTCCACGCCGATCTGTTCCTCCGCCGACATCCCCTCGAGCCGCGGCCCGATCACCTCGTTCACATTCTTGACCGCCTCGAGCACGCCCTTGCCGAGGAAGCGCTTCTGATCGCCGTCGCGCAGCTCGACCGCCTCGTGCTCTCCGGTGGATGCCCCGCTCGGCACCGCGGCGCGGCCCGCGGCGCCGCTCGCCAGCGTGACATCCGCTTCGATGGTCGGGTTGCCCCGGCTGTCGAGGATCTCGCGCGCGTGCACGGAAATGATGGTGCTCATCGTGGCCCCTACCCTAGCGGGAGGCGTCCCCCGAGTCAACGCGCGCCCGGAGACCGAGCAGGACGGCCCGGGTGCGGTCGGCGAGCCGCTGCCGGTCGTCGAGCGAGAGCCCCGCCGTGGGGATCGCCTCGCCGACGAGGATCCGGATCGGCCGCGGGCGCAGCCGGATGCCGCCCTTGGGAAGAATCTCGAAGGTGTTGTGGACGTAGACCGGCACGACGGGCACGCCCGCGGCGATGGCGAGGCCGAACGGCGCGTTCTTGAACGACAGCAGCTCCCCGCTGCGGCTGCGGGTCCCTTCCGGAAACACCACGGCGGAAATGCCGCCGCGGATCACCGCGGCCGCACGCTCGTACGCCTCGAAGGCACGCGCCCGATTGAAGCGATCGATCGCGACGTGGCCCGCCGCGAGCATCGCCCGGCCCACCAGCGGAACCTTCACGAGCTCCTGTTTCGCGACGAAGCGGACGGATCCCGGGAGCACCGCGGCGAGTGCCCAGATGTCGAACATGGAGGAATGGTTGGAGGCGTACACGACGGGCTGGTGCGGCGGGATGCGCTCGCGTCCCTCGAGCTCGACCGCCGTGCCCGCCGCTGCGATGATGTCGCGCGCCCAATCGCTCGCCCCCCAATCGTAGATGCCGCCGGGGCGGCGCTTCACGCCCAACAGAGCCGCGACAAGCACGCCGCTCGCGTGAATCACGCTCGAAACGACGAGCACCGCGTAAAACCAGACGGTGCGGATCATCGTGCGGGGAAATGATTGTAGCCCGCGGGCGGCGCGATCGACCGGCCGGAGTCGGTGACGCGGACCCCCGACCCACGCGCACAGCGCCCGATCCGCGTGAGCGGCACGCCCGTCGCCCGCCGGAACGTCTGCGCGTCGCGCTCGCGGAAGCGAGACGGCAGTGCGGCGAGCAGCTCGAACTCCTCGCCGCTCGCGGCGGCGCGGTGGCGATCGACGCCGCGAAAACAGGGGACCTGCTCGAGCGCGATCTCGACCCGGACGCCCGACGCCGCGGCGAGGTGCGCGGCATCCGCCGCGAGGCCGTCGGAGATGTCGATCATCGCGCGCGCCCCAAGGTCGGCGAGCCGCCGCCCCGCGGCGATGCGCGGCTCGGGATGCGCGAACCGGCGGAACAGTGCGGGCCCCGGACGTTGACCCCGGGTGAGCGAGCGCAGCGCGGCTTGCGCTCCACCCAGCGCGCCCGTCACCCACAGGCCGTCTCCGGGCCGCGCGCCGTCGCGCCGCACCGGGTGCGTCGTCCAACCCAGCACGCAGACGTCTACGATGTAGCGCTCCGAGCGGACCAGGTCGCCACCCAGCACCGAGGCGCCCACACTCCTCGCCGCGGCAGCCACGCCCGCCATGATCTCGGCCGCTCGGTCCCCTTCCCCCTTCCCTCTTCCCCGGCCTTTTCCGGGGACACCCAGCGAAACGAGTACCCCGATCGGCGCCGCCGCTTCGGCCGCGAGGTCTGAGAGCGCCGCCGCGGCCGACCGCCGCCCGATGTCAGCGAACGACAGCCAGTCGGTCCGGAAATGCACGCCCTCGAGACTCAGGTCGATGCTGACCGCCAGCCAGGCACGCCCGACACGAACCAGGGCGCAGTCGTCGCCCAAGTCCCGCCCGGTCCGCCCCAATCGAGCGAAGATCCGGCGCAAGCGGTCGAACTCCCCACCACCGCCGAGGCGCAGGTTGGCGCTCACCGCAGCGCCGCGTCGCGCGCGAATCGGACCAGACCGCTGTCCGTGGCCACCCACACGTAGGGCGGATCGACCGCCACGTCGCGCACGGGCGCTGGCACGTCGAGCGGCACCGTGAGCGTGCGGAACGTCGCGCGCCCGATGTCCCAGAACCCGAGACCGCTGGTCCCCGCAATCCAGACCCCCCCCCCGCCCCCATTTGCCGGGCTCGTGACGTCCGGGGCGAGCGCGGTCACGCGGCCCAGCTCGGCCCGGGTCCGCAGCACCGTCCACCGTCCGCTGGCCGGATCGCGCCAGGCGAGCTGCTCGGGCGTCACGGCGACGAGCGTGTCCGCGAGCAGCGTGAGCGCCACGATCGGCGCGCGCAGTGCCGGTTGCTCCGCCACGCCGGGCGGCACGACCACGTCGTTCGTCCCCGGCGCGAGCAACGCGAGACCGCCCGGCGTCCCTACCCACAGGCTCTCGCGCACGGCCGCCAACGCCAGCACCGGCTGTCCTACCTGGCCGACCGAGACGAGCTGGTCGTGATTCGTCACCACGAACAGGCCGCGCGCGCTCCCGACCCACACGCCGTCGGGCGCCGGAGCGAGCGCGGCAGGAGCGTCCATCGGGAACAGTCTGATCCCTGAGCTCCGGGCATCGACTCGGACGATGCCTCGCTCGCAGGCGACCCAGAGGGAGCGCCCCTGCGCCAGCAGCCGTCTCCCTTCGACGCAGGGAAACCCCAGTGTGCCCGTGCCTTCGATCGTCGTGTCCGCCGACAGATCCACGGGGACCCAGGTCACCCCGCGCCGCTCGCCCACGCGTCCCGCCGACGCCACCCAGACGCCGCCGGGCGCCGCCGCAACCGCACCGGCGCGCGTCGCGATCAACCCGAACACGAGGCGGTTCCACTCCCCGGTCGCGGGATCGACGCGCACGACGCCCGCGCCGTCCGATCCGAAAAACAGCTCGCTCCGGTCTGGAGACCGCGCCGCCGCCGTGAAGCGGTAGCTCGCGAGCCGCGCGTCCGTGAGGATGAGAGCCCGCATCGCCTCGGCGAACGGCGCCTGGGCGAGCGCCCTGCGGGGGTCGAGTGGCGTGACGCGTTGGCCCGGCGGCGGGAGCGGCCGGTCTTGCACCGGGAAGAGCGCCCCGCGGGGCAGGAAACCCCAACCGAAGGCGCCCTGCACGAAGATGCCGCTCGCCTGATCCCGCGCGTCGAGCATCAGGCTCGCGACACCGCCCGGGACGGCCCCTTGCTCCCACGTCCGGACGCCGGCGTCGTAGCGCGCCCACCCTTCGGCTGTGCCGAGCCACACGGCGTCGCCGACGCCGTCCGCGAGCGCGACCCGCACGCGCGCCGCAGGATAGCCCTCGAGCGACGTGACGGGGAGGCGCCAGGTCCGCGTCTGGCGGTCGTAGATCGTAAGGCCGTGGGTCGTCGCGGCGAACACGGTGAACGGGGACGCCGCGACCGCCTCGACCGCGGAGAAGTCGCTGATGAGCACCCGCTCCTCGGGGCGCCAGCGAGAAGACTGGACGGATAGACGGATAGACGGGTAGACGGCTAGCAGTACCGCGGCCAGCACCGCCACACCGGCCGTCTGACCGTCTACCCGTCCAGCCGTCTGCCTCACGCCGTCTCCGGAAGCTCGAGCTCCGCGAGCACCGGAGGTCCGACCGCTCTCGCATGCGCCCAAGTGCGCCAGATGTCGGGCAACGCCGCGAGCACGTCGGCGGGCCGGAGGCTGCGGGCTGTCCACTGCCGCGCTCCGTGCTCGGCCGCCCGCCCCAGCACGTGCGCGCCGAGCGCCGCCGCTTCGGGACCCGGACTGCCGCGCGCCAGAAACGCTCCGATGAATCCGGCAAGCAGGTCCCCCGAGCCACCCGTCGCTAGCCCGGGGTTGCCGCTCGCGACGACGTGGATCGGCCCGCGCAGATCGGCGATCACGCTGGGCACGCCTTTCAAGAGCACCGTCCCCTTGATTTTTTGCGCGGCCTTGGCCGCCGCCCCCCACCGGTCATTCGCCGCCGCATCGGCCAGTTGATCGCCGAATTGCGCGCGGAACTCCCCCAGGTGCGGCGTCAGCACGACCGGGCGCTCGGTGGGCCCCTGGAACAGGATGAGGGCGTCGGCATCCACGACCGTCGGGACGGGGCGACGCGCCAGCACGGCCTGCAGGAACGGCGTACGGGCCGACGCGCGGCCGAGCCCCGGCCCCACGACGAGCGCGTCGGCCCATTCGAGCGCCTCCGCGGCGTCGGGCTCGAGCTCGGGCCCGAGCGTGGACTCCACGGTGAGCACGTCGGGAAGGCTGGCGCGTGCCGCCACGATCGTCTCCGGTCCGGCGACCAGCTTCACCAGCCCGGCCCCAGCCGCGAGTGCCGCGCGCGCGGCGTGCAACGCGGCGCCGGTCATGCCGTTCGAGCCGCCCACGACGGTCACGCGGCCGCGGTCGCCCTTGTGCATCGTCGGCGTCAGCTTGGGGAGCCGCGCACCCGCCCACCCATCAGTGACGAGCAGCGGCCACGACGGGTCGGCGGGCGGAAGCCCGATGTCCACGACCACGATCTTGCCGCACCAGTCGCGCGCCAGCAGGTGGCCGCGGCGCGGGCCGCCGAACGTCACCGACAGCGCGGCGCGCACCGGGCCGTGCGCTTCGCCGCTCGACAGGTCGAGCCCGGTCGGTCCGTCGACGGCGACCAGGGTCGCCCCGTACGCGACCAGCCGCTGCGCCAGCGCCAGCACGTCGCCGCGCGCGGGGCCCGCGGCGCCGGTGCCGAGCAAGGCGTCCACGGCCACGGCGGCGGCGGGCCAGGGCTCCTCCCGGCCGATCTCCCGCACGCCGTCCACGCGCGCCAGCGCGCGGCTGTCGATGGCATCGTCGGTCTTGGGATCGAGGCCCGACACGCAGACGGGCACGCCCGCCGCATGGAGCGCCCGCGCCACGACCCAGCCGTCGCCGCCGTTGTTCCCCGCCCCGGCAGCGACCAGCACACCGCGGCTGATCACGTCGGCGAATTCGCGCACGATCACCTGGGCGACCGCGCGGCCGGCGGCTTCCATCAGCACGCGCGAGGGGATGCGGTACTGGGTGCGGGCCGCCGAATCCCACGCGGCGGCTTCGGTCGCCGACAGCACGGGGATCGGATTCACGGGATCAGCACCCCGGCGTAACCCACCACGGCCGCGTCGTCACCGGTCACCATGCCGGAGTGGCTGTAGTGCACGACGTCCGCGCGCGCCGCGCCCAGCGTGCGGGCCGCGGCGACGACGGTGGCGGTGGGCGCGCGACCGCACATCGAGATCCCCTCACGCCGGCAGCGCCGCAGCAGCTCCTCGCCGTCCAACGCCGCGACGGCCTCGAGTGCCAGCCGATCCTTCCGCTCCGCCACGCGGGCGGGCTCGTAATGGGTCAGGTCGCTCGAGGCGAGCAGCAGCACCGGCTCGGACCAGCGCTCGGTGACGCCCGCGAGCGCCTCGCCCAGCCGGCGGCAGCCGTCCCACCCGTCCCAGGCGAGTACCAGGGGGACGATCCGCACGTCCGGCCGGCGCATTTGGAGAAAGGGTACCTCCACCTCCACGGCGTGCTCGCCGGCGTGCGCGGTGTGGTCGACGCCGACGAGCGGTGACGCCTCGAGCAACGCGGCGGCGAACCGTGCGTCCACCGGGACGTCGCCCAAGGGGGTGCGGAACGCGCCGTCCTCCCACAGCGACGCGCCTCCGCGCGCGCCGCACACGCCGGTGTGGTTGGGCGCGAGGATCACCACGACGGGCGGGATGGCGAGGCGAGCGAACACGTGCGCGGCGGTCAGCCCCGAGTAGACGTAACCGGCGTGCGGCGCCACGGCGGCGCGCGCTGGCGCGGGGCTCGTCGGGGGGACGGCCTCGAGGAGCTCGCGAACAGCGCGCTCCAGCTCGCGCTTCGTCCTCGGATAGAAGCTCCCGCTCACCGCGGGCGTGCGCACCGCGTCCAAGCCTTATTTGAAGCTCTGGCCGATCGCGCGACCGAAGGAGATCTCCCCGTTATCGATGCGAATGTTGAACCCGCATTCCGGGTTGCTGCAGACCCACGCCTTGTAGGTGATCGGCGCGCCGTCGCGCCCGTAATCCGACAACGGAATCAGTAGACCTTGCTGGCATTTCTTGCAGGCGGGCCATTCCCTGGCGTCCGTGCTCATGCGGCACCCCCTTCCCCGGTCCAGCGCCCGCTATCCGCGCTCCAGGCCGGGCCAGCGGTACCCGGCCCGGAACACTGCCGAGAAGTCGTACACCCGATCGAAGTCTTCGACCTTGTCGCTCGGCTGCCGCGCCAGCAGGCCGACGTCGATCAGGGAGAAGACGATGTGGCCGAAGTCCTCGGTGCTGGTGATCCCCCAGTGGCGGAGCACGGTGGGCGCGAGCAGCCCGAACTGCTCGAGCGCGAAGTCGCGGCAGGCCCAGGCGAGCTCCGCCCCGCTCAGGTGGCGGCGCGTCGGTAGCTTGCCCTGGGCGTACTCGAGCGCCGCGAGCACGAACAGGTAGCCGCGCTCGTGGTAGCGGCCGTCCTGCTGGCCGATCCGCTCGAACGCTTCCTGCAGCGTCGCGAAGTCGCTCACGGCCGCACCTCGAGGCTCCCGGGCTTGCGCGCCCGCACGTCGACCGACCGCGCCACGCGCGGCTCGAGCAGCGCGAGCTCGAGCACCTCGTCGAGCGTGTCGACCGGCTTGATCTCGAGCAGCTTCTTCACTTCGTCGGGTACCTCCACGATGTCGCTCTGGTTGCGCGCCGGCACGACCACGGTCTTGACCCCGGCGCGGGCGGCCGCCGTGAGCTTCTCCTTGAGCCCCCCGATCGGGAGCACCCGGCCGCGCAGCGTCAGCTCGCCCGTCATCGCCACGTCGTGGCGCGCGGGGCGCTGGCACAACAGCGACGCGAGCGCGGTGGCCATCGTGATCCCGGCCGACGGCCCGTCTTTGGGGACCGCCCCCGCCGGGACGTGCAGGTGCACGTCCGTCTGCGTGAACGCATCGAGCGGAATGCCGAGAGCTCCGGCGCGCGCCCGCAACAGGCTCCACGCCGCCTGCGCCGACTCTTTCATCACGTCCCCGAGCTGCCCGGTCAGGGTGATCTGGCCCTTCCCCGGCATCTGGATCGCCTCGATGAACATGATGTCGCCGCCCACCGGTGTCCACGCGAGGCCGGTGGCGACGCCGACTTCCGGGCTGCGCCCCGCCACCTCGCTCTGCACCTTGGGCTGACCGGCATACTTCTCGAGGTTCTTCATCGAGATCCGGACCGCCCCGGCCCGTCCCTCCACGACCTCGAGCGCCGCCTTGCGGAGCACGCCCTGGATCTCGCGCTCTAGCTGCCGCACGCCCGCCTCCCGCGTGTATTCCGCGATCAGGCGCTCGAGCGCCGCGTCGGCCAGACTCGCCCGCTCCGGTGTGAGCCCTGTCTCCTTGAACTGCCGCGGCAGCAGGAAGCGCTTCGCGATCGCGAGCTTCTCGCCGGGGGTGTACCCCGGTAAGGTGAGAACCTCCATGCGGTCGAGCAAGGGGTCGGGGATCGGCGCGAGGCTATTCGCGGTGGCGATGAACATGACGCCCGAGAGATCGAACGGGACCTCGAGGTAGTGGTCGACGAACGAGGCGTTCTGCGCGGGATCGAGCACCTCGAGCAGCGCGGCCGTCGGGTCGCCCCGGACGTCGGCACCCATCTTGTCCACCTCGTCGAGCATGAGCAGGGGGTTGCGCGTCTCGCAGCGCTGCAGCGCATGGATGATGCGACCCGGGAGGGCACCGACGTAGGTGCGGCGATGGCCGCGGACCTCCGCTTCGTCTCGCACGCCACCGAGCGACACGCGCGTGAAGCGCCGCCCCAGCGCCTCGGCGATGCTCTGGCCCAGCGACGTCTTGCCGACGCCGGGCGGCCCCACGAAACAGAGGATGCTGCCGCGCGCCTGCGGGTTGAGGGTGCGCACCGCGAGATACTCGAGGATACGCTCCTTCACCGCCTTCAGGTCGTAGTGGTCGCGATCGAGGATCTCGCGGGCGGCCTTCAGGTCGAGCCGGTCCTCGGAGGTGCGGCTCCACGGGAGCGTGGCGAACACCTCGAGGTAGGTGCGGGCCACGTGGTACTCGGCCGACTGCGGCGACATCTGGCGCAGCCGCTTGAGCTCGCGGTCGGCGACCTTGCGCGCCTCGGGCGACAACCCGCCTTCCTCGAGCCGCTTCCCGAGCTCGGTGAGCTCGTCCTCGCCTTCGTCCTCCCCCAGCTCCTGACGGATCACGCGCAGCTGCTCGCGCAGCACGTATTCGCGCTGGTTCGCGTCGAGCCGGGATTTCACCTTCTCCTGGATCTGCGTCCCGACCTCGAGCACCTGCAGCTCGTGCCCCAGCAGCTCGGCGAGGCGCTCCAGCCGGCGGTTCACGTCATCGATCGAGAGCAGCTCGGCCTTGGCGGGCAGCGCCAGGTCGAGATTGGCGGCGGCGAAATCGGCGAGCTTCGAGCCGTCGGTGATGCCGGCGAGCACCTCGTGCAGCTCCTCCCCCAGGTACGGCGCGATGTCGATGACCCGGGAGAACTGCGCCTGCACGGTGCGCTTGAGCGCCTCGGTGCGGGCATCCTCGGGTGCACCGGACGCGAGCGTCTCGTAGCCCGCGACGAGCCAGTGCTCGGCCGGCCCCACGTCGACCAGGCGGGCGCGCTCGAGGCCCTGCACCATCACGCGCACGGAGCCGTCGCCGAGCTTCAGCATCCGGACCACGGAGCCCAGGGTCCCCACTTCGTACAGCTCGTCCGGCCGCGCCTGCATCACCGCGCCCTCCGGGGGTTCCCCGCCGGCGAGCGGCTTCACGACGCCCAGGAGGAGGCGCTTGTTCCCCTGCACCACTTCGTCGATGAGGTGCACCGCGTTCGGATCCGACAGCGCCATGGGGAGCACGACGTGGGGGTACACCACCAGCTGGCCGAGCGGGAGGATCGGAAGGCGGTCCATCTACTGCACCTTCACCGACTGGGGACCCGACAGCCGCGCCGGGATCTTGGCGAGGCGCACCTCGAGGAAGCCGTGCTCGTAGCTCGCGCGGATCGAATCGGGGTCGACCGGCACCGGCAGCCGGAAGCGGCGCTCGAACGGGCCCACCTGCACCTCCATCGCGTGGTAGTGCGGCTTCCCCTCGCGGCGCGGCTTGCGCTCGCCCCCGATGGTGAGGATGCCGTCGGCGAACTCGACCGTGAAATCCTCCGCACGCATGCCGGCGATGTCCATGTAGACCACGAGCGCGTCCTCGAGCTCGTAGATATCCGTCGGCGGCTTCCACTTGGACGACGCCACGAACCCCACCGGTCGCCCGTGCGCGACCTCGTTGAAGTAGACCTCGAGCTCGTCGGCGATGTGCACCGTGAACGACCCCGAGCCGCGCGACGGCCGCTCAGCCACGGCGCGCTCCCACGGCCTGGCGGGAGGGTGCCGCGTACAAGGGAAATTGACCCGTCAGCTCGCGCACTTCGGCCTTGACCCGCGCCAGCGTGGCGTCGTCCTGATTCGTGAGGACCGTGTCGATCATGTCGGCCACCCTCTCCATTTCGGTTTCCGTGAAGCCGCGCGTGGTGACGGCGGGCGTGCCGATCCGGATCCCGCTCGTCACGAACGGCGACTGCGGGTCGCCGGGAATGGTGTTCTTGTTGACCGTGATTCCGGCGCGATCGAGCAGGGCCTGCGCTTCCTTGCCCGTGAGACCCTTGGGTCGCAGGTCCACGAGCATGAGATGCGTGTCGGTGCCTCCCGACACGATCGCGTAGCCGCGCTCCACGAGCGCCGCCGCCAGCGCCTGCGCGTTCTTCACGACCTGGATCGCGTACTGCTTGAATGCCGGGGTCATCGCTTCCCCCAGCGCGACGGCCTTCGCCGCGATGACGTGCTCGAGCGGGCCGCCCTGAATGCCGGGGAATACCAGCTTGTCCACGTCCTTGGCGTACGCCTCCAGACAGAGAATCAGGCCGCCGCGCGGACCGCGCAGCGTCTTGTGCGTCGTGGTGGTGACGATCTGCGCGTGCGGCACCGGCGACGGGTGAATGCCCGCCGCCACGAGACCGGCGAAGTGCGCCATATCGACCACGAAGATGGCCCCGACCTCGTCGGCGACGCTCCGGAGGGCGGCGAAGTCGATCACCCGGGCGTAGGCGCTGCCGCCCCCGACCAGGATTCGGGGCCGCTCGCGCCGGGCGATCTCGCGCACCTGATCGTAGTCGATGCGCCCGGTGTCCTCGCGCACGCCGTAGGCGGTGGGCCGAAACAGCATACCGGAGAAGTTGACGGGCGAGCCGTGCGTCAGGTGGCCACCGTGCGGCAGCGCCAGCCCGAGCAGCGTATCCCCCAGCTTCGCCACCGCGAGGTAGGCCGCCATGTTGGCCTGCGCACCCGAATGCGGCTGCACGTTCACATGCTCGGCTTTGAACAGCGCTTTGGCGCGGTCGATCGCGAGCTGCTCCACCTCGTCCACGACTTCACAGCCGCCGTAGTACCGCTTCTTGGGGAGCCCCTCGGCGTACTTGTTGGTGAGCGCCGTGCCCATGGCCTCCATGACGGCCATGGTGGCGAAGTTCTCGCTCGCGATCAGCTCGAGCCCGTGCTCCTGGCGCTCCACCTCCCGCTGGATCAGCGCGTAGATGGCCGGGTCGGCCTGCGCGAGGTGCGCGCGCCGGTCAATCATGGTTCGATCTTGGCGACGCGCCGCGCGTGGCGCCCGCCTTCGAACCCGGTGTCGAGCCAGCGGTGCAGAATCTCCATCCCCTCCTCCTCACTCACGAATCGCGACGGCAGCACGAGCACGTTGGCGTCGTTGTGCTTGCGCGCCAGCTCGGCGATCTCGGGGCTCCACGCGACCGCGGCGCGCACGCGCGGGAACCGATTGGCCACGTACGCCATACCGAGCCCCGTCCCGCAGGTAAGCACGCCGCGCTGCGCCACGCCCCGACTCACCGCGTCGGCCACCGGCTTGCCGAAGTCCGGAAAGTCGTCCGCCGGGTCCAGCGCCTTCGGGCCCACGTCCACCGGCTCGTAGCCGAGTCGGCGCAGCTCGTCCACCACCCTCTGCTTCAGCTGAAAGCCCGCGTGGTCCGCCCCGACGTACACCTGCTCAGACATGGCTGCGCCGCACCTGCGCGATCGCCTCGATGCGCTGCTCGGCGAGCCGGTCGGCCGCCCGGTAGCTCGGGATCGCTTCGTCCCGCGCGATCTCGAACACCCGCAGGATCGTGTCGTAGATCTCACCGGCCTTGTTGCGCGCCCGCTCCGGGGACCAGCCGTGCAGCTCGGCGTTCACGTTGATCAGCCCGCCGCCGTTGATCACGTAGTCGGGGGCGTAGGTGATGTGCCGCTCCTCGAGCAGGTCGCCGTGGCGGTCTTCCGCGAGCTGGTTGTTCGCCCCGCCCGCCACGATCTCGACCTCGAGCCGCCGGATCGTATCGTCGTTGATTACGGCGCCCATGGCGCAGGGGGCGAAGACGTCGGCCGGGACGCCGTAGATCTCGCTCGGCGCCACCGCCGTCGCCCCCCATTCGTCCACTACGCGCTTCACCCGCTGGGGGTCGATGTCGGCGCACACGAGCTTCGCGCCTTCGGCGTGCAACAGCTGCGCGAGATGGTACCCCACGCTGCCGCACCCCTGGAGCGCGACGGTCTTCCCCGCGAGGCGGTCTGAACCGTAGCGGTATGCCGCGCACGCCTTCATACCACGGTACACGCCGTACGCCGTCACCGGCGACGGATCGCCCGATTTGCCGATCAAGCCGGTGACCTGGTTGGTCTCCGCCTTGATGTACTCCATGTCGGAGGTCGACGTGCCGACGTCCTCGGCCGTGATGTAGCGGCCTTTCAGCGACTCCACGTGCCGGCCGTGTGCCCGGAACAGCGCCTCCCGCCGGGTCGTGCGGTTGTCGCCGAGGATCACACTCTTGCCGCCGCCGAGATTGAGCCCGGCCACCGCGGCCTTGTACGTCATCCCGCGCGCCAGCCGCAGGCAATCGACCAGGGCCTCCTCGTCGCTGCGGTAGTTCCAGAACCGCGTGCCGCCGAGGGCGGGCCCGAGCACGGTCGAGTGGATGGCGATGATGCCGCGGTAGCCGCACGACGGCTCGTAGGCGAAGCTCACCTGTTCGTGGTCGTGCTCGGCGAGCAGCGAGAACAGCTCGAACGAACGCGTGGCCCGGGGCTCACGCCCGGGGCTAACCCCCAGGGTAGAGACCGCGGGCGATGACGATCCGCTGGATTTCGCTGGTGCCTTCATAGATCTCGGTCACCTTTGCGTCGCGAAACAGTTTCTCCACCGGGAAGTCGCGCATGTAGCCGTACCCGCCGAACAGCTGCACCGCCTGCGTCGTGACCCACATCGCGGTCTCCGAGGCGAACAGCTTGGCCATGCTCGCCTGCGAAGTGATCGACTCGCCGCGGTCGCGGCGCGCCGCCGCCGCGTGCGCCAGGGCGCGGGCCGCCTCCACCCGCGTCGCCATGTCGGCCAGCTTGAACTGGACCGCCTCGAACTCCCGCAACGGCTGACCGAACTGCTTGCGCTCGGCGCAGTACGCGAGCGCGTGCTCCAGCGCCCGCCGCGCGATCCCCACCGCCTGGATCGCGATCCCCAGCCGGCCCACGTCCAGCCCCTCCATCGCGTAGACGAACCCCTGCCCCTCTTCACCCAGCAGGTGGTCCGCGGTGAGCCGGACGTCCTCGAGCGCGATCGCGGCGGTGTTCGAGGCGCGCAGGCCCATCTTGTCTTCCGGCTTCCCCGGACGATAACCCGGGGCATCGGTCGGCACAATGAACGTGGAGATCCCCTTCGCGCCGCGCCGCGCATCGGGCCGGTCGGTGCGCACCATGATCATCATGACATCCGCGGTGCCGCCGTTGGTGGCCCACGCCTTGGTGCCCGACAGCACCCACTGGTCCCCGGCCCGCAGCGCCCGCGCCGAGAGCGATGCCGCGTCCGAGCCCGATTCGGGCTCGGAGAGGGCGAAGCCGGCGAGCAGCTCGCCGCGGGCCATCGGCTTGAGCCAGCGCTCCTTCTGGCGGGAGTCGCCGTGGCGCAACAGCATCGTCGCGGGGATGGCGTTGTGGATGGAGACCGAGACGGCGACGCTGGCGTCGGCGGCCGCGAGCTCCTCGAGCGCGAGCAGATAGGTGAGTGTGTCGAGTCCCATCCCGTCGTACTCCTCGGGCGTGGACATGCCGAGGAAGCCAAGCTTGCCCAGCTCGTCGAGCACGTCGCGCGCGAAGTGCGCGGTGCGGTCCCACTCCGCCGCGTGCGGCTCGATCCGGGTGCGCGCGAACTCGCGCGCCAGATCGACGATCTGGCGCTGCGTCTCCGAGAGGCCGGCGGCCTCAATCGCGATAGACATAGAAGCCGCGACCGGTCTTGCGGCCCAGGCGCCCCGCCGCGACCATCTTTCGCAGCAGCGCCGCGGGACGGTACTTGGGATCGCCGAAATCGTGGTGGAGGATGTCGAGGATGTGGAGACACACATCGAGGCCGATCAGGTCCGCCAGGGCTAGCGGCCCGACAGGGTGGTTCATCCCCAGTCTCATGATCTGATCCACCGCGTCCGGCGCCGCCACCCCTTCCATCACACACGAGACGGCCTCGTTGATCATCGGCATCAGGACGCGATTGGAGACGAACCCGGGCGAATCATTCACGACGACGGGAGTCTTGCCCAGCGCCTTCACAACCTCCACAACCTTCACCACGGTCTCATCCGCCGTCTCCATGCCCCGGACCACCTCGACCAGTTCCATCACCGGCACGGGGTTCATGAAATGCATGCCGATCACCTGGCCGGGGCGCCTGGTCTGCGCGGCGATGGTGGTGATCGAGATCGACGAGGTATTGCTGGCCAGGACCGCTGCCGGCGCCAGCCGGTCGAGCTCGCGGAAGATCTTGAACTTGGTCTCGGGCTGTTCGCTCGCAGCTTCGACCACCAGCTCGGCGTCCTTCACGGCGTCGAGACTGGACGACGTCCGGATGCGGGCCAGCGCGGCGTCGCGCTGCTCGGCGGTGACCGTCCCCTTCTTGACCTGCCGCTCGAAGTTGGCGCGGATGGTGGCGAGCACGCGCTCGAGCAACCCGGGCGCGACGTCGATCAGCGCGGTGTCCCACCCGTGCTGCGCGAAGACGTGGGCGACGCCGTTGCCCATCGTCCCGGCGCCGACCACCGCGACCCGGCTCATGCCGTCGGCTCCGCCTTCCGGAACGTCCGGCTCCAGGCGACGAGCGCAACCGTCCCGACGAGCATCACGAGCGTCGTTACGATCCCCCCCTCGGGCCCGAACGCGCCTCCGTCGATCCAGCCGTGCGCGCCGGCGCGGTACGCGATTGCCGGCTGGGGGAAGACATACCCGCTCACCGGCGCTTCGAAGCCGAGGGCGAGCGTCGCATTCCAGCCGAAGTGCGCTCCCCACGCGAGCGGCATCGCGCCGGGTGAGAAGAAGGCGCACGCCAGCCACACGCCCGCCAGCGCGACGTTGACGGTGGAAAACGCGGTGGCGCTCGGATTGCCGAGGTGCGCGAGCCCGAAGCCGATGGCGCCGAGCGACGTGGCGGGCCCCGCGCCCAGGGCGTCGGCGAGACGGCGCAGGGGGTAGCCCCGGAAGGCCAGCTCTTCGGTGATCGCGGCGAGCAGAAACCCGGTGCCGAGCGGGAGCGTGGCCCTCCCCCAGCCCGCCCAGTCTCCGGTGTTCGTGATCGTTGCCCCGCCGACCAGCACGGCGAGTCCGGCCGCGCCCGCCGCCATCACCGCGCCGAGCAGGACTCCAGCGAGCAGAGCGGCCGGCACCCTCGTACGCGGCCGCCAGCCCAGGTACGCCCACGACCGGCGGTCGAGCACGCGGCCGACGAGCCACGTCGCGAGCGCGAAGCCGACCGCACCAGAGAGCGAGCTCCACGCCAGTGACCAGGCCGGGCCCGGCTCGGGCCCGATGCGGGACACCGCCCAGCCCGAGGCGCCACCCGCCACGCCGAACGACGCGATCCACGCGACCGCGGCGCCGGTGCGTTTCGCCCGGTCCGGAAACGAAACGCGCGCCGTCATAGGCGCGCGCGGAGGGGACTCACGGTGGGTCGCAGAACCAGGATCGCGATGCCCAGCTTCAACAGGTCGCCGAGGAGAAACGGCAGGGTTCCCAGTCGCACGGCGCTCGTGACGCTCCCCGTCAGGATCAGGAGTTGCGCCAGTCCGCCCAGGTGGATCAGCGTCAACCCGGCCAACAGCGCGAGCGCCAGGCGCCCCCACCGCTTCCCGTCTCCGGCCACCCTCCCCACCGCGAACGCCGCCACAGGGTAGGCGAGCAGGTAGCCGCCGGTGGGGCCGAGCAGCCGGGCGAGTCCCGGCAGGCCGTACGGCGTGAACACCGGCAGGCCGACCGCGCCAAGCGCCAGGTACAGGATCAGGCTCGCCGCTCCCAGCACCGGCCCGAGCAGGCCGCCGACGAGGAGCACGGCGAGGGGCTGGAGCGTGAGCGGCACGGGAGTGCCGGGCAGGGGAATCGACACCTGCGCCGCGACGGCCACGAGGGCAGCGCCCAGAATGACCGCCGCGGCGCGGCGCAGGGCGAGCGGTTGAGCCGCGAGGACGGCTGACGAGGACACCGGCATCAGAGCATCTCCACGCTTAAGGCCACCGCGTTGCCGCCGCCCAGGCACAGGGTGGCGAGCCCGGTCGTGCGGTGGCGGTCCTTGAGGGCGTACAGCAGGGTCGTGAGCACGCGCGCACCGGACGCGCCGATCGGGTGCCCCAGGGCGATCGCGCCGCCGTTGACGTTCACGCGGTCCCAGTCCCAGCCGAGCGCCCGTCCGTCGGCCAGCGCCTGCACCGCGAACGCCTCGTTCGCCTCGATCAGCTCGTAGTCCGCGATCTGCGTCTTGGCCTTCGCCATCAGGTTCCGGACCGCGACGATCGGCGCGAAGAACAGGTCCTTGGGCTCGCCCCCGCCCGTGGCGTAGGCGGTGATGCGCGCCAGGGGCGCGAGCCCGTGCGCCCGCGCGAACGCGAGCGAGGTCACGACGAGCGCGCTGGCGCCGTCGTTCAGGCCCGGCGCGTTCCCAGGCGTCACGGTCCCGTCTTTCTCGAATGAGGGCTTGAGCGCGGCGAGCGCCTCGAGGGTCGTGTCGGCTCGCGGGCCCTCGTCCTTCTCGATCGCGCCGGGACCCCGCTTCCCGGGAATCTCGACGGCCACCGTCTCCGCCTTGAAGCGGCACGCCGTCATCGCGGCGACGGCTTTCTGATGGCTCGCGAGCGCGAATGCGTCCTGATCCTGGCGGGACACGCCCGCCTTCTTCGCACTGTACTCCGCCAAGTTCCCCATGTGGGTGTTCGAGAACGAGTCCCACAAGCCGTCGTGGATCATCCCGTCGACGAGCTGGCTGTTCCCCGCCTTGATGCCGGCGCGCATCCCGAAGACGTAGTGCGGCGCGTTCGACATCGACTCCATCCCGCCGGCGACCACACACTGCGCGTCGCCCGCCTTGATCGCCTGGGCGGCGAGCATGACGGCCTTGAGCCCCGAGCCGCAGACCTTGTTGACGGAGAGCGCCGGAATGGACCCGGGAAGACCGGCGTGGATCGCCGCCTGGCGCGCGGGCGCCTGGCCCACGCCTCCCTGCAGCACGTTTCCCATGATCACTTCTTCCACCGCGGCGGGATCGATCGCGGCGCGACGCACCGCCTCCCGAATCACGAGGGCGCCGAGCCGCGGCGCGGGCAGCGGCGACAGCCCGCCCAGGTACTTGCCGATCGGGGTGCGGCAGGCGGAGAGAATGACGGGCGTTGTTTGTTCGTTTGGCATCAGTTCCACGTTCAAACTAACGGGGTCAATGCCCTCGTGCGAACCTCCTCCTGGAGTTTCGCCACGAATTCGTCCACCGGCAGCACCACCTGCTTCTTTCCCTCGCCGCGCGCGCGCACGGCGACCGTTCCCGCGTCGGCCTCGCGCTGCCCCACCACTGCCATGTACGGAACCTTGTGCGTCTCGCCGTCGCGGATCTTGTAGTTCAGGGTCTCGTTGCGCTCGTCCACCACGGCGCGCAGGCCTGCGGCCGCGAGCTGTCGCTGCACGGTGCGTGCCGCGGGAAGCTGCGTATCCGCGATCGGCAGCACGCGCACTTGCTCGGGAGCAAGCCACAGCGGGAACGCGCCCGCGAAATGCTCGATCAGGAAGCCGCAGAACCGCTCCAGGGTACCGTAGATGGCGCGGTGGATCATCACGGGGCGGTGCGGCTTGTTGTCCTCGCCCGCGTACTCGAGCCGAAACCGCTCCGGCAGCTCGAAGTCGAGCTGGATCGTCGCCCCCTGCCACTCGCGGCCGATCGCGTCGTTGAACTTCACGTCGATTTTGGGGCCGTAAAACGCTCCGCCGCCCTGATCGATGCGATAGGTCAGGCCGCGGCGCTTGAGCGCCTGCTCGAGCGCGCGCTCCGCCTGCTCCCACGTCGCGTCCGAGCCGAGCTTCTGGTCCGGCCGCGTGGCGAGGTCGAGCCGGTAGGACAGCCCGAACGTCTTGCCGAGCACCAGCTCGACGATGTCGAGCAGCTGAAAGATCTCCTGCTCGATCTGGTCCTCGCGCAGGAAGATGTGCGCGTCGTCCATCGTGAGCCCGCGCACGCGCAGCATGCCGTGCAGCGTCCCGGAGCGCTCGTTGCGATACACGTTGGCGATTTCCGCGAGCCGGATCGGGAGGTCGCGGTAGCTGCGCTGCTGCGAGGCGTAGATGAGAATGTGCATCGGGCAGTTCATCGGCTTCACCCGATACCGCACGTCCTCGGCCTCCCCCTCGCCCGCCGCCATCGGCGGGAACTGGTTCTCGGCGTAGAGCGGGAGGTGCCCCGAGCGCAGAAACAGCTGCTCGCGCGTCACGTGCGGCGTGTACACGAGCTGGTAGCCGCGCTCCAGGATCACGTCCTCGATGAAGCGCCGCAGCTGGAACTGTATCATCGCGCCCTTGGGGTGCCAGAAGATCAACCCCGGTCCGACGTCTTCCTGGATCGAGAACAGGTCGAGCTGCTTCCCCAGCAGGCGGTGGTCGCGCTTGCGCGCCTCGTCCAGCCGCTTGAGGTACGCCTCGAGGTCTTCCTTGGTGAACCACGCGGTGCCATAGATGCGCTGCAGCATCTGGCGGCGCTCGTCGCCGCGCCAGTAGGCGCCCGCGGCGTGCAGCAGCTTGAAGTGCGTGACCCTCCCCGTGCTCGCCACGTGCGGCCCGCGGCACAGGTCGACGAACGGGCCATCGGTGTAGACCGAGATGACCTCGTCCGGGCCGAGGTCGTCGATGCGCTCGAGCTTGAGCGGGTCATCCTTGAAGCGCCGCTTCGCTTCGGCGCGCGTGACCTCCTCGCGGACAAACGGGTAATCGGCCTTGACGACCTCCACCATCTTCTTTTCGATCGCCTCCAGATCCTCTGGTCCGAAGGGCCGTTCCACCGCGAAGTCGTAGTAGAAGCCGTCCTCGATCGGGGGCCCGAATCCGATCTTCGCATGCGGGAACAGCTGGCGGACTGCCGTGGCGAGCACGTGCGCGGACGAGTGGCGCAGCACGTCCAATGCCTGTGGGTCCTTGTCGGTGAGGATCGCGACCTGCATGCCGTCGGGGAGCGCCCGCGCGAGGTCCCACACCTGACCGTCCACGCGGACGGCGATGGCGGCCTTGGCGAGCCCCGGGCCGATCGCGCGGGCGAGGTCGGCGCCGGTGGCACCCGCGGGCAGCCGTTTCTCGCTCCCGTCGGGGAGCGTCACACGGATTTCCCGAGCGGTCATCGATTCAGTTGACAGGCTGGTCGGCCGGTGTGGTCGGAGAGGCGGCGGCGGGCGCCGTGAGGGGCGGCAACGTGCGGCCGTCGCGAAAATACAACGCCAGCGCGAAGGCCAGCAGTGCGCCGATCGCGAGCCAGCGCACGATACGGCTGGTGGGCAACAGGTTCGATTCGTCGGCCATGGGGGAATATTCTACCTTATTATAAGGAATGCCGCAGCCCAAGTTCGAGCTCCCGCCGCAGTACGACCCGCACGACGTCGAGGCGCCGCTGTACCGGCGCTGGCAGGAGCGCGGGGTTTTCCGGCCGCGCCCCGACGGCGAGCCCTACGTGATCGTGATCCCGCCGCCCAATGTGACGGCGATCCTCCACGTGGGGCACGGGCTCAACAACATCATCCAGGACGTGCTGATCCGGTTCGAGCGGATGCGCGGCCGGGCGGCGGAATGGCTGCCGGGCACCGACCACGCCGGCATCGCCACGCAAAACGTGGTGGAACGGCTGCTCGCGGACGAAGGCAAGACCCGCTTCGACATCGGGCGCGAGGCGTTCGTGGAGCGCGTGTGGCGGTTCGTGCGGGAGACGGGCCCCATCATCCTCGAGCAGCTCAAGGTGATCGGCTGCTCGTGCGACTGGAGCCGCACCCGCTTCACGTTCGACGAGGCCTACTCCCGCGCGGTGCGCGAGGCGTTCGTGCGCCTGTGGGACGAGCGGCTGATCTACCGCGGGCATCGCGTAATCCATTGGTGCCCGCACTGCCTCACCGCCCTCTCGGACGAAGAGG
>QHTK01000003.1 GCA_003220795.1 Gemmatimonadota bacterium
ATCGTGGCGCTCGGCGTTTACTGGAGGGGCTGGCTCTTGTGGGGAGGGCTCGTGCTGCTGCTGTCGCGTGGGCGCCTCGGCCACCCGCCGGTGCTGGACGAGCACCGGCCGCTGCCGCGGTCGCGCCGCATGCTCGCTTGGCTCGCGCTCGTCCTGTTTCTCATCACGTTCACGCCGATACCGTTCCGACTGTAAGAAGCCGGTGAGAGGCCCGTTCCCCCTTCCCCGGCCTCTCACCGGTAGTTCCGTATTGCGTAAGTATCGCCGGCTTATATCTTTGGACAAACCAGCCCTACGGCGACGCATGCCCGGACAACCGGCACGATACTCGAGTCCCGATTCCTCCGACGCGGTCGTCCACGACCTTCCCCCCATCCGATTCGACGGACAACTCATCGCCATACGTCTCCTGGTACGCCGCGCCGAGGACGGGATCTGGCGCGGCCGCATGCTGTTCGGCGCCCCCGACACCGAGGGAGAGCGCTCCACCGCCGAGATCTTCTGCGCTACGTCGGAGCAGGACTTATGGCAGTCGGTCCGCGACCTGCGGGACCATCACTTGCGCGATCTGTACCGCTCGCTGCTCTGATGGTCCCCCCCGCGGGCGGCGACCCGCTGCACACGCTGCGGCATGACCTGTCGAACCCCCTGGCGGCGATCCTCGCCGAGACCCAGCTGCTGCTTCTCAATGCCGAGCGCTTCGACGCAGAGACGGTCGCCGGCTTGAAGCAGATCGAGAGCCTCGCCCGCAAGATGCGGCAGATCCTGCAAGCCCCGGCGTGAGCCGGCGGCACCGCCCGCGGTACCGTCCGGCGGCCCTGTGGTGGCGTCCCCGGCGCGTCTGTCTCGCGAGCCCGCGCTGGCTACGCTGGCCGCCCGCCCGGGTACCCCGGTTCGCCTGATTGCTGCAGGTAGCGCCACCCGCTCCAGAGGTAGAGCCCCAGGAATGCCACGGTCGCGGCACAGACGCCGTACTTGAGCGCCCCCGGTGCGTCGCTCGCCGAGAGCAACCCTTCGATGGTGCCGGCGAGTGCGAGCAGCGTGACGACCGCGCCGATCATACGCGCCGCGATGCGCCCCTCCAGCACGAGCGCATCCGCGCGCGTCAGGTCTCCGGGAAGGAGCAGGGCTCCGGCGAGTCGGAACCCGGCGCCGCCGGCGATGAAGATCGCCGTGAGCTCGAGGATCCCGTGCCCCGCGACGAACGTCGCGAGGTAGGCGCCCGCGTGGTAGTTGACGAACAGCCCGAATCCCATGCCGAGGCTCACCCCGTTGCCGACGAGCACGAGCGCGGTCAGCGTGCCCGCAAGCATCCCACCCACGAACGCCCAGAACGCGATCCCGATGTTGTTGCTGATGATCGCGGACGCGATGACCGGCAGCTCCTCTCCCGGCGACTGACCGTAGCCGATGCCGCGGGCTTCGTGCTCCGCCGCCTGCTCGGCGCGGCTGACCAGAACGGGCGGCATGACCTCGTCGGCGAGCTCCGGTCGGCCACGGATCAGGCCGTACCCGACGACGGCGGGGACGGCGAAGAGCAGGAACGCCGCCAGCACCTGGCGCCATGACTGGACGACCGCGGCAGGGAAGTCGCGGATCAGGTAACGGGCGAGCGGGGCGCGACGACGCCCGCGCGCCCGGTACAGGGCGTTGTGGCCCGCGCTCACCACGCGCTCGAGATACTCGATGACGCGCGGGTCGACCCCGTAGGTCCGCGCCCGCGCGAGGTCGGCGGTCACCTCCCGGTAGCGGGCGGCGAACGCCGGGATCTCACCGGGTGCCAGCGTACCGACGCCGGCCCGCTCAACCCGCGTGGCGACGGCGTGAAACGCGGCCCACGCGACCCGCTTGCCGGCCACGAACCGCTCTGCGGTGACGGTCGTTCGTCCGGCGGCGCCGGCCTGCGCGCGCGTCGCGAACCGACTGCGCCGCTTGCGCTGCTCCTCGGCGTGGAGCGTGGTGAGATAGGCATCGGCATCCGCGGTGCGGCGGGGGATGCGGTCCTGAAAACGGCGCGCCAGCTCGGTGGCGAGCCGCACCTCGAGCGCCGCGTCGAGCTGGCCCGAGCGCGCCAGGAACTGGTCGAGCAGCCGGAACTCCTCGTCGCTGAGCTCCGGCGGGCCGGTTTCGACCGGCTCCGGGACCACCTCCGCGGGTGGGAGGGGCCCGAGGCCCCAGTCGACCGGGCGATCGCGCACCACGATCGTCCCCGCCGCCAGGTCGCCCAAGCGCTGGTTGCGCCGCTGCAGGAACACCATCACGAGGCCCGGCAGGAACGGCAGCAGCGGGAAGTAACAATCGAGCAGCCGGACGAGGTTGCGCACCATCGCCGCGGTCGGGGTCACGGCATGGCCGGTTTCCATGACCACACGGATTCCGAGCGCCTGTTTCCCGGGTGTCCGTCCCCCGTTCAACGCCTCGAACGCGGCGAAGTAGCCGAAGAATGTCAGGAAGGAGAGCAGGATCGCGAACGCCAGCACCCAACCCTCGAGCGCCGCCCCCAGATGCCACAGGTCCATGGCACCCGCGGCGAATTGCAGCAGGACCAGGAGCGCGACCACGATCAGGGTGTCCACGAGCGCCGCCGCGGCCCGGGAGCCCACGCCGGCCAGCTCCAGCCGCACGGCGACGTGCTCGGGGGTCTCGATGTCGAGCTGCTGGCGCAGCTCCGCCGGGCGAACCGGGTCTCGCGCTGGCGCGTTCACGTCCTCATCTTATCGCGACCCCGTCACAGGAGCGAGTCGCGCATGCCAGACCTCCGGCCTATGGACTTCGGTGAGATTCTCGACGGGTCCCTCATGATCTACCGGCGGCACTTCGGGTTGTTTCTCAAGCTCGCCGTGACGGCCCTGTCGGTGCCGCTCGTGCTGCTCGTGTACTTCGCGCTGCGCGCGTTGACGGAGCTGCAGCAGAACCCGGTCCACGCGCTGCTCTACCTGCTGCCGATCGGGCTCGTGTACTACGTCGCGAGCCTGGTGCTGACGACCGGCACGATCCGTATCATCTCCGATTCCTATCTCGGCCGCGAGCCGCGCCTGCGCGACGCGCTGTCGCTCGGCTGGTCGAAAATCTGGCCGCTCACGGCGGTGGGGTTCGGCAAGGCCATCGTGATGATGCTCATCGTGCTCGGCTGCGGCGTCGTCGTGGGGATCGCCGTCGCGGTCCTCAAGGGGGCCGGAGCCCTGCTGGCGATCGCGATGGTCGTCGCGGGGACGTGGTTCGCGCTGTTCGTAGCGTGCGGCTACGGGGTCACGACCCCGGTCGTGGTGCTGGAGGAGCTGCGCAGCTCGTTCGACGCCTTCGGCCGCTCCTGGGAGCTGACGCGGAGCTTCAAGCTGAAGGTGGCGGGGCTGTTCTTCGTGGCGGTGCTGCTAACCAATTTCATTCCCTCGCTCGTGTTTCGCGGGCTCGGCGCGGCGTTCCTGCGGCCGGTCCCGCCACTCGGGATCGCGCTCACCGCGCTGGGATACGTGGCGCCGCTCGCGCTGGCCCCGGTGCTCGCGGCGGTGATCACCCTGATGTATTACGACCTGCGCGTGCGCCGTGAGGCGTTCGACCTGCAGGTCCTGGGTCAGCGGCTGGGGATCATCTGACGGGCGTACCCGGCGTCGTGCTGCAAGGCGCGCCACCGGCCGATTCGCTGCGGCGCGCGCTGGCCGATGTGTTCGCGCGCCCGGAGTACGTCTGGGTGCCGCGCTTCAGTCTGGGCGACTGGGTCCGCGAGCAATGGCTGCGGCTGCTCGACTGGATCGGGCGCCAGCAGACGGCTCACCCGGCGGCGTTCAAGGTGGCGCTCGCCATCCTCATCGTCGTGCTGGTGGGTCTGCTGATTCACATGGGATACGTCGTCTGGCGCATCACGCGCCCGACGGTGCACACGCCGGCGCGGGCCGGGGGGGCGAGCGGATTGCGGCTCGAGGACGGGCGGGCCCACCGCGAGCGTGCGGACGAGCTCGCTCGGGCAGGCCGCTACGTCGAGGCGCTGGCCCATCGTTTTGTCGCGCTGCTCCTCGAGCTGGAGCGGCGCCGCGCCCTCACTGTCCATCCGTCGAAGACGCCGGCCGAGTACGTGCGCGAAGCACGGCTCGACGAGTCGGGCCGCGCGTCCTTCGCGGATCTCGTGGCCCGGCTGTACCGCCACGTGTTCGGGGCCGTCCCGTGCGACGCCGCCACCTACCAAGACTTCGGGGCCGCCGCCGACGCGGTGTTCCGCCATGTCGCGGCGGCTTGAGCTCGGGCTCGCGCTCGCGCTCGCCCTCGCGGTGAGCGCGGCGATCGTGGCGGGGAACCGGGGCACCGCGCCGCAATTCGACCTGCGAACATCGAGCTTGCTCTCGGGCCCGCTGGGCAGCCGTGCGGTGTACGATGTGCTCGCGCGGTTGCGCGTGCCGGTGGAGCGCCGGCGCACGCCGCTGTTCGACTTCGCGCGCGCCGCACCGCGCGGCACGCCGCCCGCGGTGCTCGTCGTGCTCCATCCGCCGCGCAGCCTGTATGCTGCCGAGCTGGCTCGGGTGGTGGCATTCGTGCGGGCCGGCGGCAGGGTCGTGGCGGCCGGGGCGGGTGGTGGCATCACCCATTGCGTAGGTTGGCGCACCAAGAACGAGGAAGCGTTCCTGCTGCGAGACAGCTTTCCCGTCGTTTCACCAGTGCCCGCGCTCACCCTCCCTCCGGTGGCCGACTTTCTCAAGCCGCGGCGTGACGACGTGGCGGCCGAATCGCGCCGGCGGGTGCTGGGCGGGCCGATCGAGGAGCATCAATGCGATACGTTGTCCGCGACCGCGGAGGACACCCTGCTGCGGTTGACCGATGGGCGGCCCGCGGTGCTGCGGCTCGACTATGGCGGGGGCGGCAGTGTGACGCTGTTCGCCGACCCGGGATACTTCCGCAACCGGCTGTGGCGCTCGGGCGATGTCCCGTACTTCGTTACTCCGCTCCTCGTGCCGGCCCGGCGAGGGCGCGTGGTGTGGGACGAATACCATCAAGGGTTCGGGCGGGGGCGCTCGATGACCGGCGTCGTGCTGGGCTGGCTGGTGGGCACGCCGGGGGGGTGGGCGATCACGCAGCTCGTCGGCGTGCTGGTCGTCGGGCTCGCCGTCGCCGGCGTGCGGTTCGGGCCGGCCCGGCGGGGCGTGGCGACCCGCCGCCGCTCGCCGCTCGAGCATCTCGAGGCGCTGGCGGCGGGGCTGGAAGGCGCCGCCGGCGCCGATACGGCCGTGACCCTCACCGTGTCGGGGTTGCGGCGGCGGCTCGGCCGCACGGGATTGCTGCGTCCCGATGAGCAGCGCTCCTGGCTGGCGGCGCTCGAGCTGGCGCTGCCCACCGCCCGAGCACGCGACGCCGTGCGCCGGCTGCAGCGGATCATCACCCAACCCGGCGGCGCCGAGCGGGCGCTCGCAGCCGCCCAAGCCGCGGAGGACGTGTGGGAGGAGCTACGCCCGGCGACGACGCGCGCCGCATCTTAGGCGCGCTGCAGCAGGTAATCCTGGGGCAGCAGGCCGCCACCCGGGATGTGCTGGTCTGCCTGCTGGCGCGCGGCCACGTGCTGCTGGAAGGCGTGCCCGGAACCGCCAAGACTCTGCTGGTGCGGACCCTGGGGCTCGCACTGGACGTCAAGTTCCAGCGGATCCAGTTCACGCCCGACCTGATGCCGGCGGACATCACGGGCATCTCGATCCTCACGGGGTCGCACGAATTCACCTTCCGCCCCGGCCCGATCTTCGCGGACCTGGTGCTCGCCGACGAGATCAACCGCGCGCCGGCCAAGACGCAGGCGGCGCTGCTCGAGGCGATGCAGGAGCGCACTGTGACGGTCGACGGCGTGAGCCACCCGCTCTCCGCGACGTTCACCGTGTTCGCGACCCAGAACCCGATCGAGTTCGAGGGGACCTACCCGCTTCCCGAGGCGGAGCTCGACCGGTTCATGGCGAAGGTACTGGTGGATTACCCCGACGCCGCGGACGAGCAGGGCATCCTCACCCGCTACGTCACGGGCTTCGAGGCGGACCGGCCCGCCACGTACGGCGTCAGCCCCGTCACGAACGCCGCCGGTCTCGAGCGGCTGCGCCACGGCGTCGAAGCGGTGCGCGTGGAGCCGCAGATCACCGCGTACATCACGGGGATCGTGCGCGCGACGCGCGATGCCGCGTCGCTGACGCTGGGCGCGAGCCCGCGCGCCGGGGTGTCGCTCCTCAAGGCGGCCCGCGCCGCCGCGTGTGTCGACGGACGAGACTACGTGATCCCGGATGACGTGAAGGCGCTGGCACCCGCGGTGCTGCGTCACCGTGTGAACGTGGCGCCCGAGCTCGAGCTCGAGGGCGTGACGGCCGACGCCGCGCTCAAAGCCATCCTCGACAAGACGGAGGTCCCGACGGCGTGACGCTCCTGACGCGGCGCGCGCTCTGGGCCGGCGCCGCCCTCGCCGTGCTCGGGTTGCTGGGCGTCTGGGTTCCCTGGGCGCTCGACGTGATGCTGGTCGCCGACGTGGCGCTGCTCGCCGCCGTGTGGCTCGACGCCCGGCGGGCGACCCCGTTGGGGGAGGGCGGGATCAGCGTGACGCGCGAGGCCCCGCCCGCCTTCTCGGTCGGCCGCCCCGGGGAGGTGAGCTACCGCTGGCGCAACGCGGCCCGGCGCGGCGTGCGCGTACGGGTGCGCGAAGTGCGGCCCGCTCTCCTGGGCGGCACCCAACCGCCCCGCGCGCTCGCCGTCGGGCCGCGGGGCGAGACGAGCGAAACGCTCCCCGTCGTGCCGGTGCGGCGGGGCCGCGAACAGGCGGCCGGAGCGTTCGTGGTGGATACGATCGGGCCGCTTGGCCTCGGGCTGCGGCGGGGCACGGTCGCACTGCCGTGGGACGCCGCGGTGTACCCGCCGCTCGTCACCGTGCGGCTGCGGGCGTCGGTCGCCCGGGCCGCGCGGCGCCAACAGGGCGTGACGCCGATCCGCCAGCTCGGCGAGGGTCGGCTGTTCGAATCGTTGCGCGAATGGGTGCCGGGCGACGACCTGCGCCACATCGATTGGAAGGCGACCGCCAAGCGCCGCAAGGTCATCACGCGACAATACGAGGCCGAGCGGCGCCAGCAGGTGCTGCTGGTGCTCGACACGGGCCGGCTCCTGACCGCCGAGATCGCCGGGGTGTCACGGCTCGACTACGTCGTGCAGGCCGCGCTCGAGCTGGCGTACGTCGCGGCGCAGCACGACGACAATGTGGGCGTCATGGCGTTCGCGGACGGCGTGCAGCACTTCGTGGCGCCGCAGCGCGGGCGGCTCGGCCTGAAACGCGTGCTCGACGTGCTGGCGGTGGTGGAGGCGACGCTGATCGAGCCCGACTATCCAGGCGCGTTTCGCTATCTCGCAGCGCGCAATCGCAAGCGGGCCCTCACCGTGCTCTTCACCGACGTGATCGACCGGTTCGCCTCCGATGCCCTGGTCGCGAACGTGGCCAGCCTGCGGCCGCGCCACCTGCCGCTCGCGGTGACGCTGCGGAACCCGGAGGTCGACGCCGTCGCGGTGCTCCGGCCCAACACGACGCGCGACGCGTTTCGCAAGGCGGCGGCCGAAGAGCTGCTGCGCGCCCGGGAGGAGGCGCTCGGCCGCATGCGGCGCGTCGGCGTGCTGGTGCTCGACGTGCCCCCCGAGCGGGCCGCCTCCGC
>QHTK01000004.1 GCA_003220795.1 Gemmatimonadota bacterium
ACGATCGGGCGGCTGGCCCGCGAGATCGCCGGTCCCTTGAACGTCATCGCCGGCCCCCCCGCCCCGCCACTCGGCCAGCTCGAATCCCTCGGGGTGCGCCGTGCCAGCCTCGGGCCGCGGATCGTGCAAGCCACCTTGGGACTCATCCGCCGCATCACAGCGGAGTTGCACGAGCGCGGCACCTACGAGGCCCTGGCCGACCTGGTGATCCCGTTCGCAGAGATCCAGCGGCTGATCGACCGGTGAGGGATCGCGCGGCCCCCTTGACCCGCGGCGTGGCAACGTATATTTATTCGGTAAGTCGCATATTCATACGAACAGGTTAATACGATCAGGTAGGTGCCCGTGACCGTCCGCACGTCGAACGCGAATCTGATCCTGACTCCGGCTTGTCCCGTGACTGGGAGCGACCGGGCGGCTTAGAGTGCGAGATCACGAGCAACGCCCCGGCCCGCTCCCTCACGAGAGCGGGCCTTCTTTTTTCGCGTCTCGATCCACGGAGCCGTGATGCCCGATCACGATCGATCGCGCTGGGCCAACCGCCGGGCGCCGGACCGCGACCCCTGGCGGGAGCACGACGCCTGCGGCGTCGGATGCGTGGCGCGGGCGTCCGGCGAGCGCTCCAGCGGGATCGTCGCCCTGGCGCTCCAGGCGCTCGCCCGCGTGGCGCACCGCGGCGCCGCCTCCACCGACCATTCGGGCGATGGGGCGGGCCTGCTCGTCCAAATCCCCCGCGCCTTCTTCCATAGAGAAGCGGCGCGACTGGGCTTCTCGCTCGCGCCTGAGCAACCGTTCGCGGTGGGGATGTTCTTCCTGCCGACCGACCGGGCGGCCCGGGACCGTGCCACCACTATTGTCGAAGACGTGCTGCGCGGCGCAGGCCTGCCGGTGCTCGGCTGGCGCGACGTCCCCGTCGAGCCGGCGGTGCTCGGGCCCACGGCCCGCGCCACCTGCCCCGCCGTCCGGCAGGCCCTGATCGCCGCGCCCGCAGGCGGCCGGCACGTGGACGCACCCGCCTGGGAGCGGTCGCTCTATCTCGCCCGCCGGATCATGGAGCAACGCATCGCCGCGGCGGGACCCGAGCTCGCGGGCTTTTTCGCGTGTTCGCTCTCCTGTCGTACGGTCGTGTACAAGGCTCTCCTCACCGGCACGCAGCTGCCCGGATTTTTCCCCGACCTGGTATCGCCCGACTTCGAGTCGGCGATCGCCGTGTTCCACCAGCGGTACTCCACCAACACCAGCTCGAGCTGGGCCCTGGCGCAACCGTTCCGCTTGCTCGGTCACAACGGGGAGATCAACACCCTCTGGGGCAACCGCAACGCGATGGCGGCGCGCGAGCCGGCCCTCGCATCACCGATCTGGGACGAGCGCATCGATCGCCTCAAGCCCGTCATCTGGGCGGAGGGAAGCGACTCGACGAGCCTGGACAACGCTCTCGAGCTGCTGGTCCGCTCGGGCCGCGACCCGGTGCACGCGCTGATGATGCTCGTGCCGGAGGCCCACGAGGGCGCTTCCGAGATGGGGCGCGCCCTGCGCGGGTTCTACGAGTTCCACGAGTGCCTGGTGGAGCCGTGGGACGGGCCCGCGGCGCTGGCGTTCACGGACGGCGTCATCGCCGGCGCGGCGCTGGACCGCAACGGCCTGCGGCCCTGTCGCTACAAGATCACGCGCGACGGTCTGCTCGTCGCCGGGTCCGAGGTGGGGCTCGTGGACTTGGACCCGCGGGAGGTCGTCGAGAGCGGGAGCCTGGGCCCCGGTGAGGTGATCGTCGTGGACACGCGACGCCAGACCATCCTCCGCAACGCCGACGCCAAGCGGGAGGTGGCCCGCCGCCGCCCCTACGCTCGCTGGGCCGCCCGCTCGGTCCGCCCGCTTCGCCCGGCTGCCGGGGTCACCACCCCGCCGTGCGACGGCCCCGAGCTCGTCACGCGCCAGCTCGCCTTCGGCTGGAGCTTCGAGGACCTGCGCTACGTCGCGGAGCCCATGGCCACGGCGGGCCAGGACACCGTGTGGAGCATGGGGGACGATACGCCGATCCCACCGCTGTCGCGCATTCCGCAGAGCCTGTACGCGTATCTCCGCCAGCGCTTCGCGCAGGTGACGAACCCGGCGATCGACCCGCTGCGCGAGACCCTCGTCATGTCGCTGCGCATGCACCTGGGACGGCGCGGCTCGTTGCTCGCCGACAGTCCAGCCGCGCTGCGGCTGGTGCGCACCGAGCACCCGATTCTCCTGGAAGACGAGATCGTGGCCCTGCGCAACCTCGCCGGCGATCAGGGAGTGACGCTGCCGGCGCTGTGGCGGCCGGCGAGCGGACCGGACCCCCTCCGCAGCGCCCTCGATGGCCTGTGCACGGCGGCGGAGCGCGCCGTGCGCCTGGGTGCGCGCATCCTGATCGTGAGCGATCGCGACGCGGATGCCGAGCACCCGTCCATCCCGATGCTCCTGGCGATCGGGGCCGTGCATCAGCATCTGCTCCGTCAGGGTCTCCGCACCCGCCTCGGCCTCGCCGCGGAAGCCGGGGACGCCTGGGACGTCCATCACTTCGCCGCGCTGATCGGGTATGGCGCCGAAGCGGTGCACCCCTGGCTCGCGCTGGCATCGGTGCGGGCCCGGCTCACGCCGCAAGCCCGTACCGGATTCCGCGCCGCCGCCGAAAAGGGCCTCCTGAAGATCCTCTCGAAGATGGGGATCTCGACGCTGTCCTCGTACTGCGGCGCCCAGATCTTCGAGGCGCTGGGCCTCGGTGCGGAGGTGATCGATCGCTGTTTCACGGGCACGGTGTCCACGATCGGCGGGATCGGATTCGCCGAGATCGCGGAAGACGTCCTCGCCCGCCACCTTGCCGCGTACGGCGACGAAGGGGCCGAGCGGGCGCTCCCCGACCACGGGCGCGTGCGCTTCCGCAAGGACGGAGAGGACCATGGCTGGTCGCCGCCGGTCGTCACGGCGCTGCAGCGCCATGGATACGACGCCTTCGTCGCTAAGGTCGCGGCGCGCGCGCCCGCGGGGCCGCGCGACTTGCTCGCGATCCGCACGGGCGTTCCAGTGGCGCTCGACCAGGTCGAGCCGGCGGAGGTCATCCGGCGCCGCTTCATCTCTACCGCGATGTCGCTGGGCGCGTTGTCGCCCGAGGCACACCGGACGCTCGCGACCGGGATGAACCGCATGGGCGCTCGGTCCAACTCAGGCGAGGGCGGCGAGGATCCGGAGAGCTACGCGCCGCTCCCCAACGGGGATCGCGCCGACAACCGGATCAAGCAGGTTGCCTCCGCCCGCTTCGGGGTCACCACGCAGTACCTGGTGCGCGCCGACGAGCTCGAGATCAAGATCGCCCAGGGTTCGAAGCCCGGCGAAGGCGGCCAGCTCCCCGGTCACAAGGTGACGGCGCTGATCGCCCGGCTGCGGCACGCCGTGCCCGGCATCCCTTTGATCTCACCTCCGCCGCACCACGACATCTACTCGATCGAGGATCTGGCGCAGTTGATCCACGATCTGAAGCAGGTGAACCCCCGTGCCCGCGTCGGCGTGAAGCTGGTGGCCGAAGCCGGCGTCGGCCGCGTGGCGGCGGGCGTGGCGAAGGCGTACGCCGACTACGTCCTGGTCTCCGGCCATAACGGCGGGACGGGCGCCTCGCCGCTGTCCTCGATCAAGCACGCGGGATCGCCGTGGGAGCTGGGTCTTGCGGAGACGCAGGCGCTGTTGATCGAGAACGGGCTGCGACACCGCATCGAGGTCCGGGTGGACGGCGGGTTCAAGACCGGGCGCGACGTCGTGATCGCCGCCCTGCTCGGCGCCGAAGCGTACGGCTTCGGGACGGCGGCCCTGGTGGCGATCGGCTGCGCCATGGCGCGCCAGTGCCACTTGAACAGCTGCCCCACCGGAATCGCCACCCAGCGGCCGGAGTTGCGCGCCAAGTTCAAGGGCACGCCGGAGCAGGTCGTCGCGTACTTCACGGCGATCGCGGAGGATGTGCGGCGCATCCTCGCGGGGCTGGGATTCCGCAGCCTCGACGAGATCATCGGCCGCGTGGACCTGCTGGAACGGGTCGACCGCCCGGACGTGCCGCGCGCCCAGATGCTCGACCTGTCGTTGCTTCTTGCCGAGCCGGAGCCGCGGAACGCGCCCCGGCGGCGCAGCGTGGCGCGCAACGACCGCCCCGGAGTCGAGTCGCTCGACGACGCGATTCTCACCACGCTGGGGCCGTGCCTCGAGACCGGCCGGCCGTTCAGCGAGGCCTACGACGTCGGGAACGGGCATCTGACGCTGGGCGCGCGGATCGCCGGGCGCATCGCCGAGCGTCACGGCAGCGCCGGATTGCCGGCGGGGCGCATCCGCCTGCGGTTCCGCGGCAGCGCCGGCCAGAGCTTCGGTGCGTTCGCGCTTGCCGGCATGCACCTCGAGCTCGAAGGGGAGGCGAACGACTACGTCGGCAAGGGGCTATCGGGCGGCGACATCGTCATCAAGCCGTTCCACGATGCGGCGTACGCCGGGCTGACCCACCGCAACGTGATTCTCGGCAACACCGCGCTGTACGGCGCGACCGGTGGGACGCTGTTCGCGGCCGGCCGCGCGGGCGATCGGTTCGCGGTGCGGAACTCCGGCGCGATCGCGGTCATCGAGGGCGCGGGAAGCCACTGCTGCGAGTACATGACCGGCGGCACGGTCGTGGTGCTGGGTCAGGTCGGGCGCAACTTCGGCGCGGGCATGTCCAACGGCGTCGCCTACGTACTCGACGAGACGGCCAGTCTCGCCGCCCGTCTCAACCCGGACATGGTCGCGATCCGCTCGCTCGAGCCGCAGGACGAATGGCAGCTCCTGACCCTCGTGGAGCAGCATCTCGCGAGGACGTTGAGCCCGCGGGCGCGGGACCTGCTCGCGGCCTGGCACCGCGCCCTGCCCCTGTTCCGCAAGGTGGCCCCGCTGCCGCCCCCGGCGAGCGCGCCGGTCACCACCGTGGCGGCCGACGAGGAGCCCGCGGAGAAGGTGTCGTGATGATTCCCATCGGCATCCCGCGTTCGACAAGAGGCAGCGTGCCGGCGTTCCGCTGACGAGCACAGCGTGGCGCCAAGGCAGCGCGGCCTCTCCCTCGAGGGGCCGCTTTTTTTCGATAGGCTGTGGAACACACGGAGAGCGACATGAACCCGATCCTGTACGACACGACCCTGCGAGACGGCACGCAGCGCGAAGGCCTCTCCCTCTCGGCGGAGGACAAGGTCAGGATCGCCTGCCGGCTGGACGCGCTCGGGATCGGCTACATCGAGGGCGGCTGGCCCGGCTCGAATCCCAAGGACGCGGAGTTCTTCCGGCGCATCGCGGGCGTCCCGCTGCGCCAGGCGAAGATCGCGGCGTTCGGCATGACCCGGCACGCGGGCGGGGACTGCGCGGAGGATGGGAACTGTCGCGCCCTGGTCGAAGCCAGGACGCCGGTAGTGACGCTCGTGGGCAAGAGCTCGACGCTCCACGTCGATCGCGTACTCCGGACGAGCCGGGACGAGAACCTCCACATGATCGCCGACAGCGTCACCCACTTCAAGGCGCTGGGCAAGGAAGTGATCTACGACGCCGAGCATTTCTTCGACGGCTATCGGCTCGATCCAGCGTACGCGTTGGCGACGCTCGACGCGGCCGCGGACGCGGGGGCCGATTGCGTCGTGCTGTGCGATACCAACGGCGGCGCCCTCCCTACCGACGTGGAAGCGCGCGTCTGGGAGGTGCGGGACCGCATCACGGCGCCCCTGGGTATTCACCCGCACAACGACAGCGGTCTGGCGCTCGCGAACGCCCTCGCCGCCGTCGAGGCCGGCTGCGTCCACGTCCAGGGGACCATCAACGGATACGGCGAGCGTTGCGGGAACTTGGACCTGGTCCAGCTGATCGCCACGCTGCAGCTCAAGCTCGAGTACCAGGTGGTCGCGCCGGAACGCCTGCGGGAGTTGCGCGACGCCGCGCACTTCGTGGCGGCCGTCGCGAACCTGAACCCCGATCCCCACGCCCCCTACGTGGGCCGCAGCGCCTTCGCGCACAAAGGCGGGATCCACGTCGCCGCCGTGGCCGAGCTCCCCGAGAGCTACCAGCACGTCGATCCGGCGCTCGTGGGAAACGAGATGCGGGTGGTGGTGAGCGAGCTCGCCGGGCGGCGCACCGTGCGGCTGCGCGCCGCGGCGCTGGGCGTGCCGGCGGGCGAGCGCGAAGGTGCCGTGCTCCAGCGCATCAAGGAGCTCGAGCACGCCGGCTACCAGTTCGAGGGCGCCGAAGGGTCTTTCGAAATGCTGCTGCGGCGCTCGTCCCCCGACTATCGCGCGCCGTTCGAGATGATCGAGTACACCGTCACCGTCGAGAACCGCCGCGGCGACGTGCGGGCCGAGGCGAGCGTGACGCTACGCGTCGCTGAGACGGTAATGCGCGCGACCGCCGAGGGAGCCGGACCGGTGAACGCGCTCGACCGCGCGGTGCGGCAGACCCTCGTGCCGCACTACCCGCAACTCGCCGACGTGCGCCTCGTGGATTACAAGGTGCGGATCGTGGACGACCACCTCGGCACCGCGGCGAAACCCAGGGTCCTGATCGAGTCGGCGCGCGGCGACGAACGCTGGAGCACGGTCGGCTGCTCGGAGAACATCCTCGAGGCCAGCTGGCAGGCGTTACGGGACGCGCTCGAGCTGCCGCTGCTGCGGCGCCCGGACTGACCTGCCGGGGTCACCGGTTGTAGACGTCCCACCAGTGCCGCTCTCCGTCGTCACGCTGCTGGCGCCGGTACCACTCCCAGCGCTCCCGCACCGCGCGTCGTAGCCGCTCGAGGATGACGCGGAACGAACTCATGCGAGTACCTCCTTTAGGCCGTCAGCGAGCGCGCGGGCCACCTCGGGGCGGCTGAACTCGGGCGGCGGCAGCTCGCCGCTCCGCAACAGCTCGCGCACTCTGGTGCCGGAGAGCGTCACGCGGGCGTCCCCGTCATGGGGACACGTCTTCGGCGAAGCCATCGCGCCGCAGCGGCGACAGTAAAACGTGTGCTCGAAGCAGAGCGGCTGAATGCCCAGCTCATCCGGCCGAAACCGCTCGAAGATCCGCTGGGCGTCGTACGGGCCGTAGTAGCTCCCCACTCCCGCATGGTCGCGGCCGACGATGAAGTGCGTGCAGCCGTAATTCTTCCGCACCAGCGCATGGAACACCGCCTCCCGTGGCCCCGCGTACCGCATGGCGGCGGGAAACGCGGCGAGCAGTACTCGGTCGGGCGGGTAATACCGCTCGAGCAGGACCCGGTAGCTGCGGACGCGGACGGCCGCCGGAATGTCGTCCTCCTTGGTCGGCCCGACGAGCGGGTGCAGCAATAGGCCGTCCACGATTTCGAGGGCCGCCTTCTGGATATACTCGTGCGCGCGATGGACGGGATTGCGGGTCTGGAATCCGACCACCGTGCGCCAGCCGCGCTCGGCGAAGATGCGACGTGTGTCGGCCGGATCGAGCGCGAGCTCGGGGAACGGCGGCCGAGTGCGACGCAGCAACCAGACGTCGCCGCCGACGCCGAGCTCACCCTGGCCGTAGAGCTGCGCCACACCCGGATGCGCGACATCGCGCGTCCCGTAGACGAGCTGCGCCTCTTCTTCCCTGGAAGCGGTGTACACATCCTTCACGTCGAGGAGGCCGACCACGGCCCCGCCCGGTGCCTTGAGCGCCACCGTGTCGCCCATTACCGACGCAGCGTCGACCCGCAGCGTGATGGGCAGCGGCCACGGCCGCCCGTCTGCAAGCCGCATCTCGTGGATCACGCGCTGGTAGTCGGCCGATCCCAGGAAGCCCTTGAGCGGGCTGTATCCCGCCGTCGCGATCAGCTCGAGATCGGCCACCGTTCGGGGATCGAGGGTGAGCGACCGCAGGCGGCCCGCGCGCTCGAGGGCCGCGGCCCGTTCGCCTTCCGGGATCACGCGGTCGACCAGGTCCCCGCTCACCGCTTCACGCTGAAGGTGTGGAGCCCGCACTCGGTCTTCGTGGTGCCGGCCCAGCGGCCCGCCCGCTCGGGCTCCCCCGCTGTGGTCGGTCGGGTGCAGGGCCAGCAGCCGACACTCGTATAGCCCTGATCGAGCAACGGGTGATAGGGAACATCGTTCTCCCGGATGTAGCGCCACACGTCCGTCCGACTCCAATGAGCGAGCGGAAACACCTTCACGATCGGGCGTCCGGCGACGTCGTGATACTCGAGCAGCTCGGTCGTGGAGCGGCTGTCGGACTGATCCGGCCGCACCGCGCTGATCCAGGCGTCGAATCCCACGAGCGCCCGCTCGAGCGGCTCGACCTTGCGGATCCAGCAGCAGCGGTCGGGGTCGGTCCGGTACAGTGGTCCGGGGTCGGTCAGCGGGTGCAGCTCGACGAGATTGAGGCCGTACTGCCTGACGAACCGCTCCTTGAAGGCGTACGTCTCCGGGAAATGGAACCGGGTGTCCAAGAACATCACGGGGACCGTTCGATCGATACGACTGATCAGGTGCGCCAGCACCACGCCGCCGCCGCCGAAGCTCACGGTGAGGGTCACCTTACGCGGGAACGTCTCGACGGCCCACGTGAGCACCGTGTCGGGGGTGGCGCCGCGCAAGGCCCGGGCGTGCTCGCGCACCTCGGTGAGGCTAAGCATTCGTCCCGCTCCCGAGGTACTCGAGCTCGACGAGGCAATCGATCACGCGGGCAGCGCTGTGCTCCAACGGCTCTTGCTCGGTGTCGACCACGAGCTCCGGCTCGAGCGGCGCTTCGTAGGGGTCCGAGACGCCCGTGAACTGGGGGATCTCGCCCGCCAGCGCCCGGCGGTATAACCCCTTGGTGTCCCGGCGGATGCACTCTTCGAGCGAGGCCTTCACGTACACCTCCACAAAGGCGCCGATCTCGTGCCGCACTTCCTCCCGTATCGCGCGATAGGGGGAGATAGCGGCGGTGATGACCGCGACGCCGTTGCGCGCCAGCAGTTTCGCGACGTAGCCTATGCGGCGGATGTTGGTGTCGCGGTCCGCACGTGAGAAGCCGAGCCCCTTTGACAGATTCTGGCGTACCTCGTCGCCGTCCAGGACTTCGACCGCGCGCCCGTGACGGCGCAGCTCCTGGCTGACGGCGGCGGCGAGCGTGGACTTTCCCGCGCCGGACAGGCCGGTGAACCACAGCGCAAAACCCGACGACTGCCTGATCCGTCTGCCGCTCGCCAACTCGACTTGGGCCATGTCTCGAACCTCCGCAGCAAGAAAAACAACGGGCCCGCTTTCCCTCGTGGGAAGCGGGCCCGATGTGCGACGCGCGTGCCGTTTACAAACTAGTCGGTCAGCATCCGATGCCGGCCGGCACTCGAGCGCCACAACCGCGTCCGCTCCCCGGGGAGCGAGCGTCGATCGTCCGACAACACGGACAACAGCGGCGGCAGGCGCGGTGCGTCATCATCGATGCCCGGTTATTTACGGAGCGAGCGCTCGGCTGTCAACCCGCCCGGTTGACACCCCGCGACCCGCGGCCTAGCTTGCCCAGTCACATGCACGCCGCGCCGCTGTGTCGTCCGGTTTGTTGTTGCAACGACCAACCGCAGGGTTGGACGGACACGGCGGCGCGCTTCTGGATGACGTGAAGAACCACTAGTTTCTTCGCCCCTCGAGCTGCCTAGAGGCCCGGCCACCCCACGGTACGCCGGGCCTCTTTGTCATCCCATCACGTCAACGATGCAGCCAGCAGGAGTGAGACCTCGCCGAACATGTCATCCAGCACGCTCGTCCTGGTTCTCACGACACTGCTCGCCGCGACCGTTAACGGAGCCCTCGGCTATGGATTCTCGTCGATCACGGCGCCGGTGGCCCTACTCTTCTATACCAATCGGATCCTCAACCCAGCGCTGGTGTGGGTCGAGGTCGTGTTGAACGCGTATGTCCTGTGGGTCAATCGCGCGAGCGTTCCCCACGTGTGGCGCCGGGTCCTGCCGATGGTCCTCGGCCTGGCACCCGGCGTCGTGCTCGGCACGTCGCTCGTGCGACGCGTACATCCGGGGTGGCTCAAACTCGCGACCTTCATCGCACTGCTGCCGCTGATTCTGCTGCAGGCGGCCGGGTTTCGCAAAGCGATCAAAGCGGAGCAGCGCGCCGGACTGCTGTTCGGAGGCGGCCTCGGCGTGTTGTACTCCGTCACGACGATCTCCGGCCCGCCGTTGGCCGTGATGCTGAGCAACCAAGGCCTCGCGAAGCAGGACTTCCGAGCCGGGCTCGGACTCGTCCGGCTCGCCGAATCCACCTTCACCGCCACGGCGTACTACGTGGCCGGGATGTTTTCCTCTGAAAGCGCCTGCTTGCTGCCGTACATCCTCCCGAGTCTTGCCGTCGGGATTCCGCTCGGGGTGCGCGTCATACGGCACGTGCGCCCCGAGACCTTCAGGCGCGTCTGCATGAGCTTCGACGCCTGGGTCGTCGGGTTTGGCATTTCTACGTTGCTGCGACAGCTACACCTGATCGAGAGCGGCGCCGCCTTCTCGGTGCTCGGCGCAGTGGGCCTGCTCGACGCCTGGCTGCTGTACCGATTCTTCCGCGATCGGACACCCGACGCTCAATACAGGTACGCCACGGCCAGCGCGAACGTGACCTGATCCTTCTTGCCGGCAAACGCCGCCAGGGTGGAGCGGTCGTACCGGAGCTCGGGTCGGACCACCGCATCGGGCCAGGCGCGGATGTTCAGGGTCGCCGTGCCGCTGCCGAACTTCTGTCCCGTGTTCGCGGGGAAGCCCACCAGACCATTGAACGAGCTCCGGGCGCCGTTCTCATCGTTTACGTAATCGCCGCGCAGCGCCAAGCCGACCGACGAGCTGAAGTCGTACGTGACCCAGCCTCCCAGCGCCCACCACTGCGCGTCTTTGCTCGGGTCGGGCAGCAGCGCGTTGGCCTGCTCTTTCCCGTAGTCTCCCTGCACCCATACCGCCGCCTTGCCGAGCTTGCGCCAGAGCAACCCCTCGACGCCGTAGCGGTTGGCGGTGTTGTTGTTCGGCTCCTCCGGCCCCCAGAACCCCACGATGCCGAGCGAGGTCGCCGCGTCGGGATAGATCCCCAGCCGTCCCATCAGGGACTTCCGGCTGTTGTTGTCCGAGACCTGGTCCCAGCCGTTGATCACGCGGAACTGGGCGTCCAGGTGGTTGTTGAACTTCGTCTCCACGCTCACGCCGAGCGCGGTGAAGTTCTCCACGTAGATGAACTGGTTCCCCTCCGACCAGTTGGGGTTGGCGTAGGTCTCGAGCACCTCGAGGCCCATGAGCGTGGGAATCCGCCCGACCTTGAACTGCAGCCCGTTCCCGCTCGCGGTGGGGACGTTCAACGTGACGTAGAGATGCGGCACGTCGACCGGTGTCCCGGTGCCGGAGAAGAAGCCATTGGATTGTATCATCGTCGCATCCTGGCCCACCAGCAGCTCGGTGTGGAACCCCGCGCTGAACTTCGTCGGGTCGTACGGCCGGTCCAGCACGATGGCGAGCGCGTTCAACGTGAAGCGGTTCTGCAGCCGGTCGAACAACCGCCCGACGATCGCGGTGTCGCCGAGGCTGCGGCCCGAATAGGCATACGACGCCTCGGCGAAGCCGGACAGCTTGAAACCGGCCAGCGTGGTCTCGAGGTGGTTGACGGTCGCCGCCGGGGGTGGGGGCGGGGGGGGGACGGCCTTTTTGTCGGTTGTGTCCGCCGGAGCCGAAGGCGCGGTCTGCGCGGCCAGCCAGACCGGAGCGATCAAGAGGGCGCTGAGAAGACGCATGTTCTCTCCTTGACTCATCGTGAAGGCTATTGGGGCGCCGCTTGCTTGAGCGCCCGGCGTTGCACCTCGTCCGCGGTGACGGCGGTGACCGCGGCCGTGTCCACCTCGCCGGTCCTGATCCGAATCACGCGCTCCAGCGGCTGGACGAAGATCTTGCCGTCGCCCACCTGGCCGGTGCGTGCCGATGAGAGAATCGCATTGATCGTCGGCTCCACGAAGGGCTCCGACACCGCCATCTCGAGGCGCACCTTTTCGCGGAATTCGAGCACCAGGTTGGCGCCGCGGTAGTGCTCGTGCAGCTCGACCTCCCCGCCGTGCCCGCTCACCCGACTGATCGTGACACCGGTGACGCCGGCGCGGAACAGCGCCGCCTTCACCTGGGGCAGGCGCTCGGGGCGAACGACCGTGGTGATGAGCTTCATGTTCACTCCTTCAGGCTAGGTGTCAAAACGCTGTCGGGTCGCTGTCAGGCCGCTTCCGGCTCCGGCTCCAGCCCGCCGCCCAGCGAGACATCGGCGGGCTCGGCGAGGATCACCGCCGAGGCCACTTCGGGCGAATCGGGATAGGCCAGTGCTCCCATTTCCGGCAGGTCGAGCCCGAGCTCCTCGATGTCCGGGGCCACGCGATGGCCGCCCACGAGAACCGCGGTGACCTTGTACGCGACGTAGGTCATCGCCCCGACGGCCACGAAGTTGGTCACGCCGCCGACGAGCTGGGCCGCGAACTGCCCCGCGTCGCCGTAGAACAGTCCGCGCACCGCCCCGTTGACTCCGTTCCACCCGTCCCCGTAAGTGCCGTCGGCGAGCAAGCCGAGCGACAGGATGCCCCACAGCCCGTTGACTCCGTGCACGGAAATCGCGCCGACGGGGTCGTCGATGCGCAACCGCCGCTCGATGAAGAAGACCGCGGCGCATACCAGCACCCCCGCGACCCCACCGATCAGCACCGCCGAGGGCGCGGTCACGAAGGCGCACGGGGCCGTGATGGCGACGAGGCCTGCGAGCGTGCCGTTCGCCAGCATCGAGGGATCGGGCTTGCCGTACCTGATCCACATGTACACCATCGCCGTGATGCCCCCCGCTGCCCCAGCCAGCATCGTGTTCGTCGCAATGACCCCGATGCGCAGGTCAGAGCCCGCGAGCGTCGACCCGGCGTTGAAGCCGAACCACCCGAAGGCGAGAATGAACGTCCCGGCGAGCGCCATCGGGATGTTGTGACCGGGGATCGCGTTGGCGCTGCCGTCGTAGTTGTACTTGCCGCGGCGCGGACCCAGCAACGCGGCGGCGAAGAACGCCATCACCCCGCCCGTCATGTGCACCACGGACGATCCCGCGAAATCGACATGGCCGTGGCCGAGCCCCAGGTTCTTGCCGAGCATCGACAGCCAGCCGCCGCCCCACGTCCAGTTCGCGTACACGGGATAAATGAACGCACCGACGAATACGCTGAAGACGACGAACGCCAGGAACTTCCACCGTTCCGCCAGCGCCCCCGTGGGGATCGTGGCAGCGGTGTCCATGAACACCATCTGGAACAGGAAGTAGGCGAACACCGGCGCCGTGTACGCCACGCCAGTGAGGAAGAACCCCGTACCGCCGAACAACCCCCACTGTTTGCCCGCGATGGTGAGGGAGACCTCATGGGCGAGCTTGTCGTAGCCCCCCAGCGTGCCGAGCGCCCCCACGCCGCCTGCCTGGATAGCGAAGCCGACCGCCCAATACGCCAGCATCGCGATGCCGTACACCATGAAGTTCATGGTCATGGTGTGCGCGGCGTTCTTGGCGCGGGTGAACCCGGTCTCCACCATGGCGAAGCCGGCCTGCATGAACATCACGAGGAACCCGGCGACGAGTGTCCAGACGAAGTTGATCGCCACGGTGTTGGCGGCCGCCGCGGTGTTCGCGGCCTGCGCTAGAGAGTCCGCGGCCTGCGCGACCAGCGTCACTGGAGTCGCCGCCAGCACCAGCAAACCAAGCCCAACAGCGCGTCTCATACGGTCTCCCGAACAGGGGTTGAACGGCCGAAACACTGTCCTCGATTTCGTGCTAAACATGCACGAAATTGGCAACAGTGCGCAACCACCCATTCGGGTAGGATACATTAATGAATCATGAACCGTGCATAAAATACACGGTTCGCGTGACAGCAGGACTGCGGGAGCGGCTTTAGCGGTAGCCCTGGAACGGCTCGGTCAGGAGCCGAACATGGAGCGGTTTGTAGAGGAACACGTGGGTAAGACGCACCTCCTCGCCCACCCGCTCGACCCGCGTCTCCACGAGCTCGAACTCCCGGGCGTCGGCCAAGCCCATGGCATTGAGACGCTCCGCCTCGGCCTTACACACATCGCCAGGCGTCGGTTTGGGGTCGGGGTAGGCGTCTTCGTGGTGATCGCGCAGCGCCTTCCAGTGCTCGTCCCCGGCGCGCTCCACCGCGGCTCGGATGTCGTCGCGCGTGAACGGCATGCGATCGCTACCGGCCGAGCACCGCCGGGATGTCCTGCTCTCGCACCGTGCGGTTGAACGCCGGGACGTCGGTCTCCACGATCGTCTTCAACCGGTCGAGATAGCCCTGCAGCTCGGCCGCGAGCTGGTCGAACACCTGATACGACTGATCAGTGGGCGGCGCGTCCGCGCTCGCCACCACACCGCCGAGCGACGCGAGCCTGTTGTTCACCTTGATCGGGAAGTTGAGCGGATCCTCGTTGCTCCGGTTCCTGACCTGGTAGATGGCCTCTTCGACCGCGCCGAGCTTCGCCTGCAGCGAGTCCGCGGCCCGCGCGATGGCGGCACCCTTCCCGGCGGGCAGCGCTTTCGCCCGTTTGGCGGCGGCGTCGATCTGCTCCTTCACGTCGCGGATCTGCTGCACCGCGTCGTCAGCGGCGCTTACACGGTCTCGAATGCGGACGAGGAGGTCGAACTGCTTCTGCAGGTCGTCCTGCGTGGCCTTGACCCGCGGGTCCTTCATGACGTTGAAGCCGCGGGTCTCCGACCAGCCCCCGACGGTGAGCCGGACCTTGTAGCTCCCCGGCACGGCGAGCGGGCCCCGCGTGTTCCCGGCCCAGAACACCAGGCCCTTGAAGCGATGCGCGTCGGCATAGCGCAGGTCCCACACGAAGCGATTCAGGCCTGCCTCGGCCTTGAGGGAGTCCGCCGGCTCCTTGGGGCGGCTCGAGAACCGGCGCACCAGCGAGTCGCGCGCGTCGAGGAAGTCGAGTGTCGCCTCCTCCTCGGGCTTCTGCTTCACGTAGAAGTACACGGTCGCGCCGTTCGGCGGGTTGGTCCCGAGCCCCGTGAGGCTGCGCGCCGGCACGAAGCTGGGGCCCCGGAATCGCACGGCGTCACGCGGGGTGAAGAGGTGCCGGTCGGCGTGGGCTATCTCGTCCGACAGCTGTTCGAGGGGAGTGATGTCGTCCAGCACCCAGAACGCGCGCCCGTGCGTCGCCGCGGCGAGATCGTGGTCCTTGAGCGTGAGATCGTGAATCGGCGCGACGGGCAGGTTGAGCTGCAAGGTCTGCCAGCTCGCGCCGTCGTCGAACGACACGTACATCCCGAACTCGGTACCGGCGAACAGCAGCCCGCGGCGCGCGGGATCCTCGCGCACCACGCGCACGAAATGCGTCTCGGGAATCCCGGTCACGATCTTCTTCCAGGAGCGGCCGTAATCGCTCGTCTTGTACACGTAGGGCCGGAAGTCGTCGAGCTTGTAGCGCGTCGCCGCCACATAGGCCGTCGCCGCGTCTTGCGGCGATGGTTCCACGGTGCTCACCAGACCCCACTCGGGCAGCTCCTTGGGCGTGACGTTCTGCCACGACTTCCCGCCGTCACGCGTCACCTGCACGAGGCCGTCGTCGGTGCCGGCCCAGATCACGCTCGAGTCCCTGGAGCTCGGTGCCACCGTGAAGATCGTGTTGTAATACTCGATGCTGGTGTTGTCCTTGGTGATCGGGCCCCCGGACGGCCCCTGCTTGCTCTTGTCGTTACGCGTCAGGTCCGGACTGATCGCCTGCCAGCTCTGCCCCTCGTTGCTCGAGCGGAACAGCACCTGGGCGGCGATGAACAGGTCGTTGGGATTGAGCGGGGCCACCACGATCGGGAACGTCCACTGGAAGCGATACTTGAGATTCGCGGCGCCCCAGCCCATCGGGTTATCGGGCCAGGCGTTGATCGCCCGCTCTTGCCCGGTGCGGTGGTCGTACCGCGTGATGAGCCCACCATAACTGCCCGCGAAGACGATGTCCGGGTCGTCCTGACGCGCCGCGATCCAGCCGCTCTCGCCGCCCCCCACGTCATACCAATCCTTTTCGCCGATCCCGATCCCGTCGGTGCGTGCGGCGATGCACACCGTGCTGTTATCCTGCTGCGCGCCGCACAGCATGTATGGGAAATGCGTCGTGGCGATGACGTGATAAAACTGCGCCGTCGGCTGGTTCCCCTCGGTGGTCCAGGTCGCACCGCCGTTGGTGCTGATGGTCGCTCCGCCGTCGTTGCCGTTGATCATGCGCGCGGGATCGCGCGGGTCGATCCACAGCGCGTGGTGGTCCCCATGGGGACCACGCAGCGTCGTGAATGTCTTGCCGCCGTCGATCGACTTGAGGAGGGCTGTGTTGAGCACGTACACGCCGTCTGAGTTCCCGGGATCGGCGAACACGTGCGTGAAGTACCAAGCGCGCTGGCGGATCTCGTGGTCCTCGCTGGTGCGCGTCCAGCTCACGCCGCCGTCGTCCGAGCGGAACAGCCCGCCCGAATCCGCCTCGACCAGCGCCCAGACCCGCTCGTGGTCGAGAGGCGAGACGGCGAGGCCCATCTTCCCGATGATCCCCTTGGGCAGGCCCTTGTTGCGGGTGATCTCCGTCCAACTGTCGCCGCCGTCGGTGGACTTGAAAACCCCACTGCCCGCTCCACCCGACACCAGCTCCCAGGGACGTCGCACCGCCTGCCAGAGCCCCGCATACAGGATTCGCGGGTTGACGGGATCGAGCGCGAGGTCGATCGCCCCCGTGCTGTCGTTCCGATACAGGACTTTGTCCCACGTCCTGCCGCCGTCCTTGGTCCGGAACACGCCGCGCGTGGCGTTCGGGCCGAATGCGTGACCCAACACGGCGACGTACGCGAGATCGGGATTCTGCGGATGGACTAGGACGTGGGCGATCTGGCCCGCGTCGGCGAGCCCGATCCTTTTCCACGTCTTGCCGGCGTCGGTGGACTTGTAGAGGCCGTCGCCCGGCGAGAGGTTGCCGCGAATCGGGGACTCCCCCGTGCCGGCGTAGACGACATTGGGATCGGACGGCGCCACCGCGAGCGCCCCGACGGACCCGGCGGTGAGGAACTTGTCGGAGACGGGCTGCCACGTCAGCCCGCCGTCCGCCGTCTTCCACACCCCGCCCCCGGTGCCGCCCATATAGTAGACGAGCGGCTGCGCCGAGCTCCCGGCGACCGCGGTCACGCGCCCGCCGCGGAATGGACCGACCTCGCGCCACACGAGACCGCGATACAGGCTGGTGTCGTACTTCGCAGAAGTTTGCGCACGCGCGGCATGCGCGGGCGCCCAGACGCACAGGACGGCGACGAGCCCGCATCTCCCGCACAGGCCCGGCGGGCGAATCCAAGACGGCGTGACCATCGGTGTCGTGCTCGGTAAAGGAAGAGGGAATGTCGCGACAAGCTACACGCCGTCAGCGCAGCGGCAACTCGACGTGCAGATGGTCCGCCGTACCGACGTGGCGCAGCGTCCCGAGTCCCACGCTCCAGAAATACAGCTGCACCAGACGGTTCTTCACGCCGCTGCGCCCGCCCGTGCGCAGATCGACGGCATGGATGTATCCATCCGCCTGCACGTAATGCAGCGACCCGTCATTGGGTCGCATCCCCATGGCGGCGTAATCGGCCGGCCGGCGGGCGAGGTCAGTGATCAGGATGTCCTTGTCTACGAGGATCCAGGTGCTGAGCGCGACGCGGAGCAGTGGGTGGAGCGAGCCATAGTACGCGCGCACCTGATCCGACTTGGCGTTGCCGCTCGACAGGTAGATCAGCGCGTAGCCGCAATACGCAAGTACCAGCGGCAGCGTGACGCGCCGGGTCAGCGAGAGCACGTTGACCCGACCGGTCAGCCGGTGCGACAGCCAGGCGGCGTACGTGGTCACGACCACCAGCGTGCACCCGGCGCCGCCGGCCAGCGCGAGCCACGGCCCGGCGCCCCGGTGCGAGTACAGAAACACCGAGCCCCGCACTAACACAAAGAATGGGAGCAGGGCGAGCGCGGTGAACTTCCCGGCGACCGCGAGCCCGCGGCGGGCGAGCGGCCGCCACGGCGGCAGCGTTCCGCCCGCGGCGATGCGCGCTTCCAGCCGCTCCCATTCCCGCAGCGCGGCGAGCTTGAGCGTTCGGATCGCCATGGCCCGCCCTACGGGGCGCGGTGCTCGCCGGTTCCCGCCGGTGTGCACGCCGCTCTGTCTCATGCGTCTCTCATGGAACCCCAACCCGGGAATTCACGATGCAGAGACCGATCCTCGCCGCGGCGGCATTCGCCACCGCGTTGACCGCTTGTCTGGGGCGCCTGGAGCGCTCCGACCGGACGGACGCTCGCGACCGCGCGGCCGATCGAGTGTCCGGCTATGCGCCAGGCACCAACTTGAGAGCCGAAAGCAGGCCCGTAGCGGCTGTGGGCCTCGCCGTCGCCGCGAGGGACGCGGCCCGAGCTGATCTCCTGCCAATCCGGCCCAGCGACGTGACTTCGGCCATGATCATCCGCGCCGGCCAGGCGAACATCGAGG
>QHTK01000082.1 GCA_003220795.1 Gemmatimonadota bacterium
TCGGGGTGTTCACGCTCTTGTACGTAGGGTTCGTGGTGCAGCGCTACGCCCTGGCGCTCGGGCAGGAGCAGCGGGAGCAGAGGAGCGCGCATGCCTGACGTGCCCCACAACGGCGGTTATATGGTCGCCGCGTACATCGTGACGGCGGTCATCCTGCTCGGGTACGCGCTGTCGCTGTACCGGCGGACCGAGAGGCGGGATTGAGATTGATTCGGGCGACTGAACGTTGTGTTATAAGGGACTGAGAGTCCCAACTCGGCCCGGTTGCGTCCTGAAGGACGCTCTCGTAGACCAGCGTCCTTGAGGACGCCCCGCCGCCGAGTGGGGACTCTCAGTCCCTCATACCACCACACCCATCCACGACGCCCGGCCCCTAGTCCTCCCGCTACCCCCCATCCTCCCGTTTTCCCCCGCGCAGCTCCGCGCGCGCATCCGACAGCCGCTCCATGCCGCCAGGCACCTGCGTCGCCCACAAGTGGAGCGCCTCGTCCGCCGCCCGCTCCTCGCCCGCTTGGAACAGCGCCTGCGCATTGAGCCACAGCGCCTCCGCCCCGCCGCCGGCGGCGTAGGCCCGGGCGAACCGAGCGGCCGCTTCTTGGAGCAGGCCGGCACGGCGGTACAGATCGCCGGCGGCGACGGCGGCGTCGGGACGCTCCTCCAGGGCGAGCGCCTGCTCGTAGGCGTGCAGGGCGTCCTTTTGGCGGAACACCATCTGGTACGCTTCACCGAGCAGCATCCACGCGTCCGGGTTGTCCGGGAAGCGCTCCGTGCCCACGCGGGCCGCCGCGACGGCGCCCCAGCGATCTTCCGTCGCGCGCCGCAGCCGCACCAACGCCGGGTAGGGGTCCGCGAACACGGGCGTGAGCCCGCAGGCCAGGCGGAGCCAGAAAGCGGCGCGCTTGGGGGCGAACCGCTGGCACGCCGCGGCTCGCCGCACGGCGAACCGCGCCAGCGACGAGCGCAGGGAGCGGAGCATTGCTTGATTATGGTTTTAGTGCCGGAGAGATTGCAACCACGCATGTCACATTCGCCGCCGCAGCCGGTTCCCGCGCGACCCGTGCCCCCCTTGCGCGGGCGGCGCATCGTAGTCACGCGCGCGCGGGAGCAGGCCGGCGAGCTGGTGCGCGCGCTCGAGGAACTGGGTGCCGAGGTGGTGCTCGCGCCGACGATCCGCATCGAGCCACTGGCCGATCTCGAGCCGTTGCGTCGCGCCCTGTCCGGGCTCGCCGACTACCGTTGGACCGTGTTCACGAGCCAGAACACCGTGCACGTCGTGCTGGAGCGGATGTCGGTGTGGGGTCTTTCCGCCAACATCTTCTCGCAGACTCGGGTCGCCGCCATCGGTCCGGCGACGGCGGATGCACTCGACGCCGGCGGCGTGCGGGTGGAGCTCGTCCCGACGGGCTACGTCGCCGAATCGCTGGTGGATGCGCTCGCACTGCGCGATGCACTCCGGGGGGCGCGCATCCTGATCCCCCGGGCGGCCACCGCCCGCGACGCGCTGCCCGCGGGGCTGCAGGCGCTGGGGGCCCTCGTCGACGTCATCGCCGTGTACCGGACCGTGCCCGCCTTGGGCGACAGCGCCGATTTGCGGCAGGCGCTCCTTGCGGGGCAGCTGGATGTCGTCACGTTCACGGCGTCGTCGATCGTCGACCACTTCGTGACCGCCGTCGGGGTCGACGCGGCGCGTTCCGGGCGATTCGGCGTCGCCGCCATCGGCCCCGTCACGGCGGACACGGCGCGAAGCTACGGCATGACCGTGCAGGTCGAGCCCGCGGAATACACGACGGCAGGGCTGGTGAAGGCGCTGGTGCAGTACTACGGGGAAGGGGGAAAGGGGAAGGCGGAAACGTGAGCGGCGCGCTCAAGCTCGGCACTCGTGGCAGCAAGCTCGCCCTGTGGCAGGCTGAGTGGGTGGGTGCAGCGTTGGCGCGCCACGGGACCGCCACCGAGCTCGTCGTCATCGCGACCCGCGGCGATGCGGAGGTCGACCGGCCGCTCCACCAGCTCGAAGGGAAGGGATTCTTCACGCGCGAGATCGAGGAAGCGCTGCTGGACGGGCGGATCGACGTCGCGGTGCATTCCCTCAAAGACCTCCCGACCGAGCTGTCCGACGGGCTGGCGCTGGGGGTCGTGCCCGAGCGCGGGGATTCCGCCGAGGCGCTGGTGACTCGGGCAAACGCGATTACGTCTGTCGGCGGTCTGACAGCGGGCGCGAAGATCGGGACGTCCAGTCTGCGGCGGGTCGCACAGATTCGTTATCTGCGCCCGGATCTCGAGGTTGTGCCGCTGCGCGGCAACGTGCCCACCCGTGTGCAGAAGGTGAGGGACGGACGGGACGGGCTCGACGCGGCGCTGCTCGCCGCCGCGGGGCTCGAGCGACTCGAGCTTGCCGACCGGATCGCCGTGCGGCTCGACCCGCTCGAAGTCATGCCGGCGCCCGGGCAGGGGGCGCTGGGCCTCGAGGTCAGGGCGGACGACCGGGCCGTCCGGGCGCTGCTCGCGCCGCTCGAGCACGCGCCCAGCGCGCGCGCGGTCGCCGCGGAGCGCAGCCTGCTCAGGGCCCTCGGGGGCGGATGTCAGGCACCGGTGGCGGCATATGTCGGGGTCCCGGGCCCGGGGCCCGGGGCCCGGTTGTACGGGCGTGTGACGGCGCAGGATGGCTCGATCCAGATTACCGCGTCTGCTGACATCGACGACGCCGATCCAGCCGCCGCGGGCGTCGCCGTCGCGGGCTTGCTCCAGGCGCAGGGCGCATCGAGATTGCTCGGCCGATGAGTCACTTTCCGATCCGCCGCCTGCGCCGCCTGCGCCGCACGCCGGCGCTCCGCCGGCTGGTGCAGGAGACCCAGCTCGCGCCCGCGCAGCTCGTGTGGCCGCTGTTCGTGTGCCACGGCGAGGGCGTGCGCCGGGAAGTGCCGGCGCTCCCCGGCGTGTACCAGACCTCGGTGGACGAGCTCGTGCAGGACGCGGAGCGCGCCCGGCGCCTCGGACTCGGCGGGATCATCCTGTTCGGCCTGCCCGAAACCAAGGACGCGACCGGCTCGGAGGCCTACGACGAGCAGGGGATCGTGCAGCAGGCGGTGCGGGCGGTGAAGCGGGCCGCGCCCGACCTGCTCGTGGTCGGCGACGTCTGCCTGTGCGAGTACACCGATCACGGACACTGCGGGGTGATCCAGGACGGTGAGGTCGAGAACGACGCCTCCGTGTACCTGCTCGGCAAGGTCGCGGTGACGCAGGCGCGCGCCGGCGTCGACATCGTGGCGCCGAGCGACATGATGGACGGCCGAGTGGCCGGAATCCGCAAGGCGCTCGACGCCGCGGGCCAGGCTCGCGTGCCGATCATGTCGTATGCCGCCAAGATGGCGTCCGCCTTCTACGGGCCGTTTCGCGAAGCCGCCGGCGCGACCCCGCAGTTCGGCGACCGCCAGTCCTACCAGATGCAGGGCACGAACCCCGACGAGGCGATGAAGGAGATCGAGCTCGATGTGGACGAAGGCGCTGACATCATCATGGTGAAGCCCGCGCTCCCCTGTCTCGATCTGATCGGGCGGGCGAAGCAGCGATTCGGCTCGCCGCTCGCGGCGTTTCAGGTAAGCGGCGAGTACGCCATGATCAAAGCGGCGGCAGAGCGCGGCATGCTCGACGAGCAGCGCGCGATGTGGGAGACGCTCTACGCCATCCGGCGCGCGGGGGCGGACATTATCCTCAGCTACTTCGCGCCCTGCGCCGCAGAACTACTGTCCTCTAGGTAGCAGGACCGCCTTCCAAAGCGCGGCCGCGACGGCCGCGCCGAGCAGCGGCCCGATCCAGTAGACGGCCTGACCGTTGAGGCTGACGTTGATGACGGCGGGCCCGAACGCGCGCGCCGGGTTCATCATGGCGCCGGTGAGGTTCCCTCCGACCAGCGCCGCCACGAAGATCGCGAGCCCGATCCCAAAGCCGCCGATCTTCGGCGCTTCGGAGGAGACGGCCGTCCCGAACACCGCGCTGACGAGGAAGAACGTCAGCAGCGCCTCGATCCAGACGCCCTGCAGGAAGGTGACGTCGCCGGCCAGGCGGGGGGCGCCGCCCAGTGCGAGGCTGACCGCCGCCCGGGGGAGCACGCCCTTGACGAGGGCCGCACCCACGAGGGCCCCGAGGAGCTGGGCCAGGATGTACTGCGAGGCCAGCCGACCGTCGATCTTGTTCGCAATCCACAATCCCGTGGTGACCGCGGGGTTCATGTGGCCGCCGGAGATGTTCATCGTGGCCGAGACGATGATCGCCATCCCGACCCCGTGCGCGAGGGCGACGATGAGCGAGGTGACGGCACCCGCGTTCGGACCGGCGGGCGCGGTCGTAACCACACTGCCCGCGCCCAGGAAGACGAACAACAGTGTGCCGACGAACTCGGCGGTGAGGGACCGGAGGTTGTGAGACATCGCGCAGGGACCTCGGGAGAGAGTGGCGGCGGCAATCTAGGGGGCCGTCTACACCCGCCGCAACACCAGTGACGCGTTGATGCCGCCGAACCCGAAGGAGTTCGACACGACGACCTCGGGGGCCGCGGGACGTCCTTCTCCCGGGAGGCAGTCCAAGTCGCAGGCGGGATCGGGGCGCTCAAGGTTGATCGTGGGGGGCAGCCAGCGCCGTTGCATCGCCAAAGCGCAGATCGCCGCCTCGATCGCCCCGCTCGCGCCCAAGGCGTGCCCGTAGTAGCCCTTGGTGCCGCTGATGCTCAGCCGGTAGGCATGCGGGCCGAACACCTGTTTCAACGCCAGCGTTTCGGTGGTGTCGTTGAGCGGCGTGGAGGAGCCGTGCGCGTTGACGTAGCCGACGTCGCCGGGCGCGAGCCCACCGTCCTCGAGCGCGAGCCGGATGGCGCGCGCCGCCTGGCGCGCATCGGGACGCGGCGCCGTCATGTGATAGGCGTCATTCGTGAAGCCGTAGCCCGCCAGCTCGGCGTACAGCTTCGCTCCGCGGGCGAGTGCCCGACCCCGCTCCTCGAGGACGAGCACCGCGGCCCCTTCTCCCATCACGAAGCCGTCGCGCGCCTCGTCGAACGGGCGCGACGCGTGGGCCGGGTCGTCGTTGCGGGTGCTCATGGCGCGGATCACGCTGAACGCCCCGTAGGTCATGGGCGCGAGCGGCGCCTCGGCGCCGCCCGCCAGCATCACGTCGGCGCGGGCCTCGCGGATCGCCTGAAACGCGTCACCGACCGCGATCGTACCCGACGCGCAGCTCATGGCGTTGGTGGAGTTCGGGCCCGTGAAGCCGAATTCGATGGCGATGTTGCAGCTCGCCGCGCCCGGAAAGACGGCGAGCGCGAGCGCGGGATCGAGCCCGCGCGGGCCCCGTGTGAGGAAGCTCCCCACCTGTGCCTCGGCGAACGCCACGCCGCCCAGCGCCGAGCCCATCATGGAGCCGACCCGATCGGCGTCCTCGCGCCCCGGGTCGAGCTCCGCATCGGCCAGGGCGAGCCGGGCGCTCGCGACCGCGAGCTGTGAGAAGCGATCGAGCCGTTTGGCGCGTTTCGCGTTGAGGTGATCCTGCGGCCGGAAGTCGGGGATCTCGGCCGCGATACGGCTGCGGAACGGCGCCGGGTCGAAGCGCGTGATCTCCCGTACCGCCGAGCGCCGCGCCGTGAGCCCCTGCCACAGACCGTCCGCCGCCGTGCCGATCGGCGTCACGGCGCCGATGCCGGTGATGACCACCCGCCGCCGGCCGTTGTTCACAAGTCCTCCACTGCTCGTTTGATCCCCGCGAGCGTCCGCGAGGCGATGCCGTGAATGAACACAGGCCCGATCACGAGGCTCGCCGCGAGCGGCCCGACGAGCGGCCACGCGGGTCCCGGCCACTCGTGAACGACCGTGACGACCACTCCGTCGTTCTGGGAACCGAGTCGCCACAGGACGCTCATGCCCGCCGTGATACCCCGGACATGACGATATCGGATTGCGCGATTCGCGCGGTCGACCGTCATCTCGGACACCCACCAAACGGGATAGCGTAGCAGCCCGAACGGGCGCCACGCGGCCATCTCGACGGTGCCGCCGCCGTCGCGGCGGTCCAGAAACCGGACCCAGCGGTAGTGCGGGAGGATATGGGGCCAACGCTCGATCTCACACGCGAACTGAAAGACGCGAGCGACCGGCGCACGGATCAGGACTTGGTCGACGGTGCGCACGGCTCCCATGAAGCCACGATTCTAAACCCAGGTCGATATCTCGCCGCCGCCGCCACCCCGGCCTCCGCGAGCATCGTGTCGAGCTCGCGCCGCGTGTAGCCGCGCCGCAACGACACCACCGCGTCGTGCCGCGTGGTGGCGTCCATGCGGAGGGCGTGCCCGGCGAGCCAGACGCCCGCCATCGCGACGCGCGAGCGTCGCAGATCGGCGAGCGCGACCGCCCGCCGCGCCACCCTATCGAAGCCCGCGATCCAGCGCACGGCGACCGCGCGCGGGAGGTGGTGCAGCACTTGGCTCGCGATCACGATGTCCACCGACTTCGGGGCGAACGGCAGCGCGCTGCCGTCGCCCATGACGACGTCCACGCCGTTCCCCCGCGCGAGTCGTGCCGCGACCGGGATCACCTCGAGACCGATGGGCGTCAGCGTGATCCCGCGCCGGCGCGCTGCCTCGGTCACCGCCCGCGCGATGTCTCCGGAGCCGGTGCCCACATCGAGCAGCGTCCAGTGGACGTCGCACGTCGCCCGTTGCACGTTGGACGAGTCGCGCAAGAAGGGCTCGAGGGCGTCGAGGACCGCTCGCGTCCCCCCGAACAGCGCGTTGAGCCGTGCGATGTCGCCCAGCTCGCTCCGGACGGCGCGCGGATCGGCGCGCCGATCGTCCAGCAGCTCGGTGCCGATCATCCGGAGGAGAGGCTCGCGTAGCCGCCGCGGTAGTAGAGCAACGGCGTCCGGTCGGTCACACTGCCCCCCGTGACGATTCCTAGGAACACCGTGTGGTCGCCCGCCGGGGTCTCGCCGTGTTTTTCGCACGCGATGGTCGCGAGCACGCCGTCGAGGAGCGGGAGACCGTCCTCGTTCTCGGTGTACCCAACCCCGTCGAAACGGTCGGGGTGCTCGGCGGCGAAGCGGCGCGACAGGGCCTCCTGGTCGGCCGCCAGCACGTTGAGCACAAAGCGGGACGCGGCCTGCATGGCGGGGTGCATATCGTGGCGCCGGTCTACGCAGACGAGGAGGAGCGGCGGCTCGAGCGAGACCGACGCCACGGAGCTCGCCGTCATCCCGATGGGGCGTCCGCGCGGGTCGCGCGTCGTCAGGACGGTCACCCCCGTCGCGAACCGGCCGAGCAGCTGGCGAAATTGTGCGGGGTCGACGCCCTGTGTGGTCACCAGAGGAGCCTCGCCAGGAATCCGGCAGCGAGCACGCGGCGCGCCGGCACGAAGTTGCCGGTCGCGCCGACCAAAAGATCCGCGAGGTCCGGGCGGCGCGCCAGGCGGCCGACCACTCGCTCGGTGAGCGCCGGCCACCCCACCCCCAGTCCGATAAGGCGCTCGAGTGCCCACTTGCCGGCGAATTCGCGCCGGCGTGCGCGGACGTAGGGCTCGAGCATGGTGACGGAGATGGTGGACGTGGCCCCGCGCGCCAGCGCGGGGATCAAGCAGTCCGCCGCGAGCTCGGCCCCGCGCAGCGCCGCGTAGATCCCCTGACCCGTAAAGGGGTCGAAGAAGTCCGCCGCGTCGCCCACCAGGAGGGCGCCGTTCACGGCCGGCCGGCGCGCCCACTGGGCGAATGGTCCGGTAGCGAGCACGTCGCGCACCAGCCGTCGCCGCTCAAACCGCCCGGAGAGTCGCGGATAGCGCTCGAGCTCGGCGAAAAAGCCACGGCGGAAATCCTGGGTGCGGCCGCGCACGGCCGCGAGGGGCACGACCAGCGCCACGGTGGTCACGTCCTCGCCGATCGGTCCCAGACCGACGTACCCGCGGCGGCCCACGTGCAGCTCGCCCATGCCTTGCATACCGTCCACGTGGGCGAGGTGAGCGGTGAAGGCGACTCGTCGTGGCCGCGACGTGCACACCAGTCCGAGCCGACGCGCCACCACGGAGTGCAGGCCGTCGGCACCGACAACTACGCGGGCGTGGCACGTCACACGTTGTCCGTCACACGATCGAGCAACGACGCCCGCCCCGCGTGCTCGATCCCACACGAGGTCTTCAACCGCGGTCCTTTCCCGAATCACGGCTCCGGCTCGCTCCGCGGCGCGCAGCAGGACCATGTCGAAGGTCGCACGCGACACCGCGAAGCTGTAGGGCCGGGGCGGGGCAGGGCCGTGATCGGAGGCGAAGTGGCCGCTCATCGCGGCGCCGCTGGGCGCCACCACCGTCATCCCGTAAAGCTTCGCGTGCGCGCCACGCTCGATCGCCGCGAGCACGCCCCCGCCGAGTCGCTCGAGAATGGGGGTAGTCGCCGGGCTCAGGTACTCGGAGCAGGCCTTGTGACGCGGGAAGCGGGCGCGGTCGAGCAACAGGACGGATGCCCCCGCCCGGGCGAGCAGCAGCGCGGTGACCGAGCCGGCGGGTCCCGCGCCGACTACGATGGCATCCCATCGAGCCACCCTTCCCCCTCCCCGGCCACTCCGGCCCTTGTCTCGATGTGTTAGGCGATTACGGTGAGTAGCCAGCGCCGAGCGCGGCGACGGTCGCGCCGACCAGCGTCGCAGCAAGGTTCACCCCGTCGTTGTCGAGCCATCGCAAGCCCCTGGTGAGCCGTACCGGTTCGTGGCACACGTTATTCCCGCGCTCGAAGCGCGCGTCGCACGCCGGGCACTCGTACTTCCCTTGCAGGGTCGCCCCGAGCACGGAGTCGGCGAGCATACCCAGAACGCCTGCGGCGGTCAGGAGGGCCAAGCTGTGGGTGCGTCGCGGGTAGACCGAGGCCGGGGCCATGCCCCGGGGTTCAAGCAACACCGCCAGTGCGGCAATCACCAGCGCCCCCACCACCCCCCCCGCCGTTCCCAGCGCCGTGATACCCCCCGACGCGCCGCGACTGACCCGCGCGCCCGTCGTGATGAGGCGCGGCGCGAACGGCGAAAAGGCGCCGAGCTCGGTGGCCCAGGTGTCCGCGGCGGCGGCGGCGAGCGCTCCGGTTGCCACCCACCAGGCGCCCAACAGCGCCGCCACGGCGGCGACGCCGCCGTTCGCGATGACCTGCCGGGCGGTGCGCCGCGGCGCGCGGCGCTCGGCGATCTGTGTGAGGAGACTGCCGGAGACGAAGAACGCGAACAGCACGACGAGTCCGTGCCAGCCGAAGCCCCAGGCGACCGCCGCCCCGACCGCGAGCGCCGCGGCGAGGCCGCCCGGGGCGAGCCAGCTCACTCGTCGAACAGCTCCCGCAGGATGCGGCGTTTCAGCTCGGGGGGCGCGCCCTCTGCGCGACAGCGGGCCCGCAGGAAGTCGAGGAACAGCCGTTCAAAGTCGAAGTGCTCGCCGCACGGGGGGCAATCGGAGAGGTGCTGGCGGATCTCCTGCTCCACCTGCGGCGTCAGCTCGCGGTCGAGGTACTCGTACAGATGCTCGCTGCACTCGCGGCAATTCATGTGGCGTTCCCTTTGATGTATCCCATCCCGACCGCATAGTCGTACAGCTTGCCCTGCAGCATGCGCCGGGCGCGGAACAGCCGCGATTTCACCGTGCCCACCGGCACCTCGAGCACGCGCGCGATCTCCTCATACGACAGCCCCTCCACGTCGCTCAACACCACCGTCTCCCGAAATTGTTCCGGCAACTCGTCGATCGCCCGCAGCACCTCGTCGTCCACGATCCGGTCGAAGAACGTGCCCTGGGGGTCGTCGTCCTGCAGCTCCTCGAACACCGAAAACGGCTCGATCGCGTCCAGGTCCACGGTCTCCGGGTGCCGCGTGCGCCGCCGGTATTCATTAATGAAGGCGTGTCGCAGGATGGTCAGGAGCCAGCCCTTGGCGTTGGTGCCCTTTTCGTACTGGTGCCAGGCGCGATACGCCTTGAGCATCGTCTCCTGGACGAGGTCGTCGGCTTCCGCGGCGTTTCCGGTGAGGCGCAGCGCCACCCGGTACAGGCTGTCCAAATGCACCAGTGCTTCCCGCTCGAAACTGGCGCGCTTCTCGGCGTCGGCGGCGGGCGTCGGCGTGGGCGCGGGTGGTGGGGTCGAGGCCATAGAGTAACCCATAACCTGCCCGCGGCGTGCCGGGTTCCGCAATGGGGTGGGAGCGTGCTAGGTTACGCCCGCCGTGGTCCACAGCATCGTGCCTCTCGCCGTCCTCGAAGCGGTCCGCAACCTCGACACGCCGGTCGAGGACGGGCTGTCGGAGTTCGCCGAGGAGCTGCTCTCCAAGCGCCTCGGGCTCTCGAACACCGTGGCCATGCAGCTCAGCCAATACGAAGCAATGGTGCGGCGCGATGCGCGCGCCGACCCCGCACACGTCGAGGCGCTGCTCCGCCTCGTCGGCCGCCGCCCCGACGCGGATCTGGTGTTCGCCGACGCCGGACGCCGCGCGGCGCGCCGCGCGGTGCGCCGGCTGTTCCTCGCGTCGCGGCTCGCGGCCCGGGCGGCGCCGCGCATGCTGGGGTACGGCGTGGCGCGCCGCGCGGCGCGGGCGGTGTTCGGCGGGGAGCTGCGGCGCGAGGGCGGCGTGCCCGTAGCGCGGGTGGGCGATCCGATCGCCGTGAACGCGACCCCCGACGGCGCGGCGTGCGCGCTGTACGGCACCGGCTTCGCGGAGCTGCTCCGCCTGCTCGTGGGCCTGGAGGGCGCGATGCTGCACACGGCGTGTCGCACCAAGGGGGGCGACCGGTGCGAGTGGCGCGCCGCTCCACCCGATCCCCGGCACCACTGATGTCTCCTCTGCTCGACGGGTTCGACTTCGCGGCGCTGGGCGACGCGCTCGCGGCCCTGGGCGCGGACGCCTGGCTGGTGTACGACTTCCGCCACGTGAATCCCGTGGCCGAGCGCATTCTCGGTCCCACGGGCATGGGCAGCCGGCGGTTATTCGTGCTGTTGCCTCGCAGCGGGAAGCCGGTGGCCGTGGCGCACCGCATCGAGCTGCAGCCGCTGGCGGACTTTCCGGGCGAGGTGCATCCCTACGGCTCCTGGCTCGAGTTGCATGCCGAGCTGCGGGGGCTGGCGCGCGGCCGCACGCTCGCGATGGAGGTCTCGCCGCAGGACGCCGTGCCCTATCTCGACCGCGTGCCCCACGGAGTCGTGCAGCTGCTCGAGGGCTTCGGCGCGCGGGTGGTGTCGTCGGCGCCGCTCGTGTCCCGTTTCGCGGCGCGGTGGAGCGCGGGCGAGGCTGAGGGACACCGACGCGCGGCGCAGGCGCTGGCCGAGATCGCCGCCGAGGCGCTCGCGTGGGCGGGGCGCGAGACGGCGCGCGGCGCCGAAGTGCGCGAGGCGGGACTGCAACGGCGCGTGCTCGAGGCGATCGAGCGCGCCGGGCTCGCGACCGATCATCCTCCGATCGCCGCGTTCGGGCCCAACTCGGCGATGCCGCACTATGAGCCGCGCGCCGGAGCGGACCGGCGGCTCGAGGCGGGACAGGTGGTCCTGCTCGACCTGTGGGCGGGCCCGACGCTCGGCTCGGTGTTCGCCGACCAGACGTGGATGGGGTTCACGGGACGGGCGCCTGACGCGGAGGTCCGCAAGGTTTGGCAAACGGTGCGGGGGGCGCGTGATGCCGCGGTGGCCTTACTCCGAGACCGTTCGCAAAGGCCGGGGAAGGGGGAAGGGGGAAGGGTCCCCACCGGGGCGGAGGTGGACGATGCCGCGCGCGCCGTCATCCGGTCCGCCGGCTACGCCGAGTACTTCGTGCACCGCACGGGCCACTCGATCGACCGTGACCTGCACGGCTCCGGCCCGCACATCGACAACTTCGAGACCGCCGACGAGCGCCCGCTCGTGCCCGGGGTCGGGTTCTCGATCGAGCCCGGGATCTACCTGCCGGGCCGGTTCGGCATGCGCAGCGAGATCAACGTGTTCATGAACGAAACGGGTCCGGAGGTCACCCCCCGGGGGCCGCAGCAGGAGCTGGTTCTGGTCTAGCCATCCCCCGAAAGCCACGCCAAACCCCATGTCCCGGGGGGGCTTGCGGGTGTGGCGGATGCGCGCCATTTTCGCCGCGCCCGACGAATCGACCAAGTCCTGCACCGGAGGACACCCCGGTCGCCGTCCGATTCGCTGTATCGGCCGTCGCTTCGTCTCGCCGACGTTCTCGTGCGGGTCGACTTCCCCGGAAGCCGACCACATTTGACGCCGCTACACCACCTTGGAGGTGATGGCGTGTCATCGTGCTTTCCGTCCGTTGATCCTCGCGCATTCACGCTTTTGGAGGACGATTCCATGACTCATCGTGTGAGAGCCGCCTTCGGTCGTCTCCTCGCGTCGGGTCTCGCGGTTGCCGCGGCGCTGCTCTTGGCGGCGGCGTCGCTCGCCGCGCAACAGACGACAGGGAAAATCGAAGGCTCGGTGACAGACCAACAGGGCGGCCCGGTCGCGAACGCGCAGGTGACGATCGTCGGCACGTCCTTCGGGGCCCTGACGAACGACAAGGGCTACTACTTCATCAACAACGTGCCGCTGGGCACCTACACGGTACGCGCCCGATTCATCGGCTATACGGCCGCCGAGGTTCCGGGCGTTCGCGTGCAGGGCGGCTTCACGCTGACGGTGAATATCAAGCTGACGCCCTCGGCGGTGGCGATCGGCCCGGTGACGGTGGAGGCGGCGGCGAACCCGATCGTGCCGCGCGACAAGGTCACGTCCGGCGCGACCGTGGCGGGCGACCTGGTCGCGCATCTCCCCGTCGACGACGTCCGCCAGGTCCTCACCTTCCAGCCCGGCGTGGTGGAGTCGGGATCGGCAGCGGGTGTGTCGATCCGGGGCGGTCGACCGGGAGAGGCGAATGTCTACATCGACGGCGCGCCGGTGCGCGGCACGAACAGTGGCTCGCAGCGCATCACGGTCAGCACGAACGCGTTGGAAGAGGCGTCGGTTACGACGGGCGCACTCGGCGTGGAGTTCTCCGATGCGCAGTCCGGGGTGATTTCCTACACCACGAAAGCCGGTGGCGAGAAGATCTCCGGCTCGTTTTCGGGGGAAACCGACGAGCCGTTCGGGAACGCGATCAGCGTCGGCTTCAACCGCTTCGAGGGGTCGCTGGGTGGTCCGGTCCCGAGTGTGAAAAACCTGCGGTGGTTTGGTTCGGCAGTGGTACAGGGCCAGGCCTCCGATTTCCGCGGCAAGGACGCCGACACCGTGGCGCGGTTCACTGTGGCAGGCATCGATGCCATCGTGCCGGACACCACTGCCGATGGGAACGTGACGCAAACCGTCCTGCCACGCTTCGTGCAGTACAGCGGCCAATGCGGGCAGCTCGGTTCAGGCGCCAACCCGACGGCGCAGGCGATCCAGAGCAACTACGGCTTCGATTGCCAGGGCCGGCGTTTGGCGATGAACTGGACCACTCAGATCCAGTTACAGGGGAACCTGCAATACACCTACGGCTCAGGCTCGAGCATCCGCTTCACTGGCGTTGCCAACGGCACCCAGCAGCGCTTCAATCCCGGTCGGAACCTTGCCGATCCGGCCCTGTTCCAAGGGCAGCACACCTGGCAGCGACTCGGGGTGCTGAACTGGAACCACCAGTTGACGCGCAGCGCCGAGCGGGCGCTGTCGGTCAACCTCAACCTGTCGTGGGGGCGGGACCGCTCGATCCAGGGGCCGCTCGATCCTACGACGGACATTGAAACGCGTGATCCCAAGCTGGGCCTCGAGTTTGGGACGCTCAAGTTCGCCGGTTTCGGCGGCTTCCCGTTCCCGATTACGGACCAGATCATCCGCAACATTCGGACAAACAACCCGGCGGGACTCAGGGTCCCGCTGCTGAACCGCGGCGACCTCACGAATTCTCAGACCGGCCGGCTCAATCCGTACGGCCTGCAGGCAGGCTCCTTTTTCACGTCCGGGATGGACGTGACTGGGACGCTCCTCTCGGAGACACGCTACATCGGGCGGCTGGTCGTCGACTGGCAGGCGAACCGGTATCACCGATTCACCCTCGGCGGGGACGCGAAGAAGACCGATCTGGCCTACTGGAGCAGCGGTATGCTGCGCCAGATCTTCATGGACGCGTACGTGGTGCACCCGGTGCAGTACGGCCTGTTCGCCTCCGACAGATTGGACCTGGGCGACGTGGTGCTCGAGCTCGGGCTGCGTTGGGATTACTTCAATCCCAAGGCGCTGTTCTCAAACACACCGGGGTTCATCTTCGGGGATCCGGGGTGGAGTGCCGACGCAGCGACCAACGACGCCGCGTACGCCAGCTCGCTGGCGCGCGTGTTCACGCCGTCGGTCGGTCACCGCGCCCTGTCGCCGCGGCTGCGGGTGTCGTTCCCGGTGACGGAGAAGACCGGGTTCCGGCTCTCGTATTCGCACCAAGTGCAGACCCCCGAATTCACCACCCTGCTGTCGGGAAGCAATAACGATCTGTTCTTCACGAACACGAACGACACGTTCGGTCGGGACGTGCGGTTCGGCAAGACTATCTTGTTCGAGTTTGGAGTGCGGCACGCGTTTAGCCAGGACCTTGTGCTCGACGTGTCCGCCTATAACAAGGACAAAGTGTCCGACCTCGCCTACCGGATCCTGCCGTTCGTCAACCCCGCCCAAGCGTCGGAGACTCTCAGCGTCAACGTCTTGACGAACGGCGATTTTGGTAACTCGAAGGGCGTGGACTTCAAGCTCGACTACCGCCTGTCGAATTACGTCAACGCATCCATCGCCTACACGTTCCAGGTCGCGAAGAACACGGGCTCGGATCCGACCACCTACCTCAACACGTTCGCGCGCCAGGTCTCGGCCCTCACCGGTGACCGCACGCTGCCGCCGGAGCAGGCGCAGCCCACCGACGACAACCGGACGCACAACATCGTGGGTGCGATGGCGCTCAGCCTTCCCAACGACTGGCGCAAGGGCACGACGCTCGGGGCGATTGGGCGGAACGTGAGCGCGTTCGTCACGTTCTACGCGCGGACCGGGCTGCCGTACACGCTGCTCGTGAACAACGGCGACGGGCAGACGGTGCCGCACCTGAGCTTCGGGCTGGGCGGCCGGGCGTTCGAGAACCTGAACGCCTCGGTCCTGCCGTGGACGCGGAACGTGGACGTGCGCCTCAACAAGGGCTTCCGAGTGGGGCGGGTCGACTGGACGATGTATGCGGATATCCGGAACATCTTCAACTTCACGAACGTCGAGGGCGCGTATGCGGAGACGGGCGACGTGACCAGCAGTCTGCTCAAGGACAAGACCCTCAGCCCGGAACGCACGAACCTGGCGAGCGAGGCCACGAAGGCGAGCGCGCTCACCTCCGACGGCTCGGTGGACCTCACGCTCGGCTGCGCCAGTTGGGGCATCAAGGCCAACTGTGAATCGTTGAAGCGGGTCGAGGCGCGCTTCGGCAACGGCGACGGCATCTATACGCCAGCCGAGCAGCGGCGGGCTCTCAATTCATTCTACAACTCATTCCTCGGCCCACAGCGGTTCAACGGGCAGCCGCGGCACATCCGGGTGGGCGTCGAGCTGAACTTCTGAACGGTGTCGATGGGCGGCATCCCGAACGCGCGGGGTGCCGCCGCTCACGTCTCCTGACTCGAGGAGAGCAATGACAATGGGTTCAACGTCGTTTTGGCATTCGGTGCGGGCAGTCCTCGTGTGTCTGGTCGTCGGGACGACGGGGGCCACGTCGCTGGCGGCGGCCAAGCCGATCAAGCCGATCAGGTCGCAAGCCATGAATCTCTTCTCCGCCGCGGGCTACCTGTTCCAGGTGAACCGGCAGCAGTGCGGGCTCAAGAACGACGGTGAGGTGTGCGTCGCGTTCGCGGGCTCGCCGGTGGGCGGCGGCGGCTTCTGGCCCAAGGGCACGCCGGATCAGTACATCTTCAACTCCGGTCTCGAGATCGCCGGGATAGTGTCGCGCAGCGCCCCGTTCTCCTGGGCCGGCGACACGGTGGGCGCATATTTCTTCGACGCGCGGGGCGACCAGTACGCCCGGGAGCCGCTGTCCTTGATCTTCAGCCGGCTCGAGTCGGCCGACGTCGCCGCCTGGGGCAGCACGCCGCCCACCAAGACCATTCTCGATACCAGCCTCTACAATCCCGTCTTGATCGGTAGCGACGCGATCTCGCAGGGTGACGTCTTCGTGCGCTACTGGGAGGCCGACCCGGTGAACCTCACCGGCCGCGAGCACCCGACCGGCATCGCGGTGGACCAACGCATCCTGGCCTGGAACTTCCCGAGCGGCAACGAGGACATCATCTACATCCTCTACACGTTCTACAACGTCACGGCGCGCTCGTCGTCTGGGAAATACAACAATCCGACGATCCCGGCGGCGCTGCAGACGGAGATCGGGGCGATCGGCGATCAGTTCCAGGACTTGAACGAGAGCAAGTTCAAGATCGACATCCCGGACGGCGGCTACACGATCGACTCCATGTACGCCGCCCAAGCCATGGACGCCGACGTGGCCGTATTCAATCAGAACTACGCCACGGCGATCGTGCCGTTCAACATCGGCCTGGAGTATACCGGGACGTTCCTCGGGGACGTGGGCTGGCAATTCCCACCCGACGTCTTCGGACCTCCCTTCGCCGCGGCGACGGGCTTCATCGGGATCAAGTACCTGAAATCGCCGACGGATGCGACAGGTAAGCAAGTCGGCCTGACGATGTTCTCGCAACAGCTCAACTCGGCCACCGGATTCCCCGATCCCGTCGGGGTACGGCAGCTGTTCCGCTATCTGTCCGGCTTTCTCGGGCCGAGCGACAACCCCTGCAACCCCAACGACATCGGAGCCAATATCCGGGCGCGCCGGTATTGCTTCCTCGGGCAGAACCAAGGGGACGCGCGCTTCTACCAGGCGTCGGGGCCGTTTTCGCTCCCTCCTGGTGAGGCGAAGAGCATCGTCGTGGCGTACATCAACGCCGCGCCGGTCAACGTGCCGGGTTTCGCCAAGGGGCCGACCGTCGACATCAAGCCAGGCACGGGAGGGGTCGGGTTGACCGCGGTGCAGGGCGATTCGATCCGGTTCATCGACAAGGTCGCGGGGTGGGTGTCGTCGAACCACGTCGGCCCGGGCCCGATCGTGCAGACCGACGTAACCACGGTGCCCCGTTCGCTCCTCGACAAGGCGCGCGTGGCGCAGGCGGTGTTCGACAACAAGTTCCTGCTGCCGTTCGCGCCGGATGCGCCCGACTTCTTCCTCGTGCCGGGCGACAACCAGGTGACGGTGGTATGGACGAAGACCCGCTCGGAAGCGACCGGCGATCCGTTCTTCGTCGTCGCGTCGAACGCAGCCTCACCCCTCTACGACCCCGACTTTCGGCAGTTCGACGTCGAGGGCTACCGCATCTACCGCGGCCGGACCACGAGCTCGCTGCAACTGGTGGCGCAGTTCGACTACGACAAGACGTCGTTCGTCGATTACACGGGGCAGATCGATTACGGCGACCGCAACAGCGACGGGTTGGTGCAGTGCGCGCCGGAGCTGGGGCTGCAGGCGGACTGCCCGGTGCGCTTCGACACCACCAACGTGACGCTCGGCGTTTCGCCCAGCCAGCAGATACCGCTCGCCGGCCACGTCGTTCAGGTCAAGCCCGGCGACCGCGTGAAGCTCGCGAGCGGCGGCACGATCAACCTGAAGGCGGATACGCTGGTCGAGAATCAGCAGTGCGCCGACGTCAAGTGCCCGCCTCTGGGGGATACGGGCGTGCCGTTCGCGTACGTCGACAAGGACGTCCGAAACTCCTTCTCGTACTTCTACGCGGTGACGGCGTTCGACGTCAACTCGCTCAAGTCCGGGCCGACGTCGCTCGAGTCGCCGCGCGTGACGAAGCGCGTGACGCCCCGGCGGGCCGGCACAGGCGTCACGCCAGCCCAGGTCTCCTTCCTTCTGCTCGGCTCCGGCCCCGACAGCGTGAATCCGGCCGTCGACCCCCCCAAGATCGACGCAACGAAGGGGACTTTCTCAGGTCCGGCGGCGCCGACCGGCCGGTTCGAGCGTCTCGCGTTCACGGTGTTCGCCGACCAGCTGCTCGTCCCGAATTTCCAGGCGTCCTTCAGGATCGACTCGCTCGTACCGGGGTTCCAGCTAGTCACGTACTACCTAACGGATGTCATCGGGTCGACAACCACGCACATCAGTTTCGGTCCGGACGGGGTGTTGGGAGCGGAAAACGGTACGCTGACGTTCGGACCCCTGAGTGCAGTGTTCCCCGCCGACACGGTCCTCGCCAAGCAGGTCGGCCTGGGGCCGCTGCCGCTCGCGGCCCAGGGAAGCGCCGAGCTAGTGGTCGGGCCCGTTACTGAAACGTCCAAGGATATCGACTGGCACACGGACGTAAATGGCGCGTTCTTCGATCCCGTCAGTGGGATGAACGCGGACGGCGGCTCCCGCTGGTTCGATGGAGCGAACGAAACGATGGCGGATCCGACGCTCGGTGACCTGCACGGCCAGTTGGCGGGCGTCACCACGATTTTCCGCCCGGTGCGGAGCCACAGCGGGGTCAACGCCTTGTTTCGTCGCTTCGACCAGGAGACCCGACTCCTGTTCCGCGCTGCCGACATGAAGGTCTACTGGGGTACGACGCCCGGGACCGTCGATTCCGTGATGGACGTGACACATCACGTGCAGGTGCCTTACAATCCCCAAAACCGCGCGTCGTACGGTTTCCGGAACGACGTGGTCGGCACCGCCATCGGCGCTCCGAGCGCCGCTGACGGCATCGTCACGTACGTGGATTTCCTCGATGGCGCCTGCTTGCCGGACGCGACAAGCATCGACAACACCGGGTGTACCACCCGCGGCTACGCGGCGGCGGCGACCCTGGGGCCGGTCGACGTGACGGGCGACCTGGCATCCGACGGCAACGGCTTCGGGATGTACATCAACGCCGAGCCCTTCATCTTCCTAACCAGTACGCTCCCGGCGAAACCTGCGGTGTGGACGCTGCGCACCTACTTTGGTCTCGTGTCGAAGGCCAGCGGCTCATACACGTACAGTCCCGTGCCTTCCAACGCTGCCGTGCCGGGCTTGCAGATCGTGGCGAAGGCGACCACTCCAGCGGTGTTCGACCCGAGCAAACCCGCCGACTTGAGCAAGGTGCATACGGTTCCGGATCCGTACTACGTGTCCAACGCCATGGAGATCACGGCCAACCAGAAGGTGCTGAAGTTCGTCAACCTGCCACCGCAGGCGATCATCCGCATCTACTCGGTGAGCGGCGTGCTGGTCAATGTGCTCGTTCACGACGACTTGGGATTCGGCGGTGAGGCGACCTGGAATCTGCGGAACCGCAATAATCAGTTTGTGGCCTCCGGTGTGTACTTCTACCATCTGGAGACGCCGAGCGGTCAGACGAAGATTGGGCGGTTCACCATCGTCAACTTCGCGCCTTGAGGAGAATCGCCATGACGAAGTCTTCGGTTTGTGGACTGGGTGCGATCGGGCTGGCGATGGTTCTGGCCACGCCGGCGGCTGCACAGATCAGTACCCGCACCGACAACACCGCCTACGGCGGCACGTCCGGGGAATTCCTGCTGCTGGGCGCCGGGGCCCGTGGCGCGGCGCTGGGCGGCGCCTACGCCGCCCTCGCCACCGACGTAACCGCGCTGTATTACAACCCCGCCGGGCTGGCGCAACTCCCCCGACCCGCGGCGATGGTCTCCACCTACGACTACGTGGCGGGCACGCGCTACTCGTGGCTGGGCCTGGCCTTTCCACTCGGGGGAGGCGTCCGGGCGATTGGTTTGAGCGCAGGGACGTTCGGCTTCTCCAACCAGCCGGAGTACACCGTTGATCAGCCCGACGGCACAGGCCGCACATATTCCGTGGCGGAGACGTTCCTCGCGGGGACGTACGCTCAGAACTTCTCCGACCGCTTCTCCGCCGGGTTCTCGTTCAAGTTCATCAGCGACAAGCTGGCCGAGACGCGCGCCGGAGCGTTCGCAGTCGACTTTGGGACGAGCTTCCACGCCACCATTGGCGCGCGGCCGATCCGCGCGTCGTTCGTGCTGCAAAACCTGGGCTCGCAGCTCAAGCACGACGGCTCCGGGCTCGACGCGGGGGTGACGCGCCCGCCACCGCTTGGCACGCCGGAAGTCCCCCAGGAACCGCAGCCCGCGCGGTTGCGCGCTTCCGGCTGGGACCTCCCGGTGCTGTTCCGCGTGAGTGCCGCACTGGACCTGTATAGCAGCGGTCAGAACCGAGTCACCGCACTGGGGGAGTTCACCCAGCCGAACAACACCAAGCCGGGGGCAGGCGGGGGCCTGGAGCTGTCCAGCGCGAACATCGGCAACTCCGGGTTCTCGTTAGCCGCACGCGCGAGTTACACGATACACCCGTACAACAACGTCAACGACATCAGTTTCGGGGCCCTGTCCACCACTGCGAGCTCAGGGAGCTTCACGGAGGACGGCATTGCCGTGGGTGGGGGCCTGGCGTACGGAAAGGGAAGCCTGCGACTCGGGTTCGACTACGCCTGGCGCGATCTCGGGCTCTTGGGGGGAACCAACTTTCTGAGCTTCAGCGTGGGATGGTAGGACGGCGCCGTCGGAGGCAGTGAGGCAGGTGCAGGCACGTGGAGCGCTGACGACCTGGGCGGTCGTGGCGGGGTTGGCGCTCTGGCAGGAACCGCGCGGCCTTCAAGTCAGCGTCGTACGGTTTTATCGGAGCGTGAACTCGTTGACGTTCGTCGATGCGTTCTGCCGCGTGCCGATGTCAGCGGTGAGCCCCCTGATCGCCTCGGGGGCGGGCGGCGCGGGGGCCTTTTATCGCTTCGCCGTGACGGTGCACGACAGCGCTGGCGTGGAGCTCACGTCGCAGTCCTGGTCGCAGGCCGTGCCGCAGGCGCTGTTGGGCGTAGTCGGGGCATCGTTGGCGGAGCACTTCGCATTCGCCGGACCGCGCGGCCGATATGTGGTCGCCGTGGCGGTGACGGACTCGGCGACCGGCCGTGTGTCACGGGCGCAGGCCGAGGTCGGCACCTTCGCCGAGGCGCCAGGTGCGTCAGATCTGCTGTTGGCCGCCGGGTTGCGGGCCGCGAGCGGTCCGGCCGACACGGTGCCCCGCGCCGGGGAGATCAGGAAGGGGGACCTGTTCGTGGAGGCGTCCGGGCGGCCGGTGTTGACCCCGGAGCAATCGCGCCTCGGCTATTACCTGGAGCTGTACACGCAGCGGCCCGAGACGGCGAGCATAGTTGCACGAGTGCGCAGCGCCTCGGGCGCACAGGTCGTGGCGACGTCGCCCCAGCGGCTGCCGCTGCCGGCGGGGGGCGGGGTGACGCGGGGGCTGTTGGATGTGGCGGGGCTGCCTCCGGGAGCCTATGTGCTCGATGTGACGGCGACGGTGACGGGGAGGGACTTGACCCGGAGCGCCGAGTTCGGCATGGCTGGCTTCGCGACCGACGCCGCCATCGCCGCCGCGCCGGGGGCGCGGCCGGGCGACCGATTCGGGCCGCTGGCGGAGGGGCAGCTCGACAGTCTGTACGCGCCGTTGGTCTACCTGATGTCCGGGGATGAGGAGGGGATCTACCCGTCGCTCACGTTGGAGGGAAAGCGGAAGTTCCTCGGGGCCTTTTGGGCGAGGCGCGATCCGACGCCGGGGACCTCGCGGAACGAAGCGCAGGAGCAGTTTTATGCCGCGATTGGGGAAGCGAACCGGCGCTTCCACGAGGGCGGTGCGGCCGAGATCCCGGGGTGGCGTACGGACCGGGGACGGGTCTTCATCCGGTACGGGGCGCCCGACGAGGTGCTAAGCCGGCCGCAGGCCGGCAGCACGGCTCCTTATGAGGTGTGGAAGTACACCAAGAAGCGCGCGCGGAAGTTCGTGTTCTATGACGTGACCGAGTTTGGGAACTACGCCTTGATCTGGACTGACGAACGCCGGGAGCCGAGCCGCCCGAACTGGAGAGAGCTGCTGGGCCCCGAAGCAGCACAAGACGTTGACCGGTTCTGACGCGAGCTGACGGCGAATCACCATTCAGCGAGGTTTGCATGAAACGAGGTCTCTTTGAAGCCCTTTGCGTCCTGGCCGTCGCGGTCTGGTCCGGCTCGTGCAAGGAAGACCCCACGGCATCGCTCTCCGGCACCGCGGCTAGCGTGCAGTTCGAATTCCGCGCTCGCAACGTGACGATCGCCGATCCCACGAAGACCTACGCCGTCGCGCGCGACGCCGCCGGTAATCCCGTGAACACGGACGTACAGCTCTCGGTCTGCGCGCCGGCAATCGTGACGCTGGCCCCGGTCTCCGACGCGCCAATCGTGCACACCGGCTTCACGATCACGGGGACGGCGTACGGGACGACCTGCGTCGTGGGCGCGGTGGGGAGTGTGCGGGACACGATGAGTGTGGTCACCTTCCCAGCCCGGATCGTTGTCACCTCGGGCCCCGATAGCGTCACCAGTGGCGCCACCGCTTCTTACGGGTATCAGTTCGTCGACAAGGCAGGCGCCGTGGTCGCTGGTGTCCCGGCCCCGACCGTGCACGTCGACGACACGAGCAAGGCGCAGCCCGTCGCGGCGCCACCCGTGTCGATCAAGGGTCGCGGGGCGGGGAAGGCGACGCTCACGTTCAAGGCGCCGGGGGCCTCTGCCGCGGGCGTGACCGGGACGAAGGCCGTCACGATCGTGGCGCTCCCGTTCAACGGATCGATCACACCGAATCCAGTGAACCTGGGGACTTCCGTCGTGTTTGCCACCCCGCCGGCCGGGCCCCACATCCAGCCTGCGGATATCCAGGTGGTCTTCGGCAACCTCGCCCAGACACTGGACACTCCGAAAACGAAGGTGGACACGGTGCCGGTGCCGATTCCGGACATGGCGACGGCCGGCAAAGTCAAGTTCACGCTCTTCAATCTCGATACGGCCAATGTCTCGGCGGCGGACAGCTTCGTCATCACCGCGCCCGCCGCGTTCGACGGCACCGTCACGAGCCTGGTTTACCCGGGTGCGATCGCGAAATTCACCCGCGGCGCGCAGCCGTTGGGAGTAAGTGCGGACACGGCTCGCGCCTATTTCAACGGCGTCCGTCAAACCACGCTCGCCAATCTGGTGGACTCGCTCACCGTGCGGATTTCGGATCTCGCCGACACGACGTCCGACTCCGTCCGCCTGACCCGGGTCGGTCCCAACCGGGTGGCGTACTCGTCAGCCCTGAGTGTCCATAAGCCCGCTTCCTTTGTGAGCAGTGGCGGCACGCTATCCAAGGTCAGCGGCGCCCCGGGCGACACCGTGACGCTGACCCGGACTGGCGCCGGTCTGAACACGGGCACGCGGGCGTACTTCAACGGCGTCCGCACGTTCGTCGTCGACTCGACGGCGGACCGCATCTCGGTTATCGTGCCGGGGATCAACGGGACCGCTCCGGCGTCCCTGCGGTTGACACGCGTAGGTGCCAGTTTCGAGGCGGACACGGCGACCTTCACGAGCAAGACCGGCGAGTTCCTCGACAAGTACGACCGCGCGAGCGACGATCCGTCGACTGCACCGGCGATCAGCGCCAACGGAGACTATTTTGTCGTGCTCAGCGGTGTGTGTACTGATGGTTCGACAAGCGCCGGCACGGACGACTGCAATGACTTCTTCAAGTTTACGAACTCGCTGGCCCGCCCAGACACGATTAGTGTGCGACTGGACTGGTTCACCGGCTCCGACGTGGACATCCTGTGGTGTCGGAACGCCGCCTGCTCCAGCGTCACGACCGGCGGCGGAGCGACGTCGAACAACCCAGAAAACTCGACCGTGATTATTCCCGCCGGGGCCACTTGGTATCTGTGGTTCAATCTGTTCGACCCCGCAGGCGCACCGAGCGTCATCGCACGCGCCCGAGTATCGGGGATCGGCTGAGCAGGGCTCGTGGGGAGGCTGGCGGCGCGCCGCGGGGGCCGACGTGCCCTTCGCGGCGCGTGCGCTTGGCACTGGGATGGTCGAGGCGACGTGGGATGACCTCTCGGATCAGTGTGTGGCTGGGCGCATTGATACCGGCGCTGGTGGCGGTCGGGTGCAACCCCAACACGACGGTGGGCTTGGGGCGGGCAACGACCATGCTGATCGACCCTGCCGCGGTCAAGCTCAGCGCGGGTGACAGCAGCAAAATGACGGTGCAGATCCTGGATGAGGCGGGGAGGCCGTTGCTGGCTACTGCGCAGGCGACCTCCACTGTGCCGAAGGTGGCATCGGTGGGGCCGGACCCCAGCGCGTCCCCTGACCCCAGGATCACCGGGTTTCGCGTACGTGCACTGTCCGCCGGGACGAGCTACATCCGCATCACCGGATTGGGGCTGAGCGATTCTGTGAAGGTGCTGGTTCCGTAGGCCGCGCAGGCCCGACCTCCTCACACCGCTGCCACCACCAACCCCGCCCAGACCGCGGCGCCGATGGCGACGTGTAGCGCCTGCAGCGGCGCGGGCAGTGCAAGCAGCACCATCGCGGCCGCGACGGCGATCTGAAGAATGACGAGGCCCAGGACGCTCCACGCGGCCCGCCGCCGCGTGCGGCTCGCCCACCACAGCGTGTACCCGAACAGCGCGTAGGCGAGCAGCCGGTGCGTCCAATGGATGTACTGGAGGTAGGTGCCGTCGGGAACCAGTTGCCCGTTGCACAGCGGGAACCCGAAACACGCCGACGACGCCCCGGTGTTCGCGGTGAGCGCGCCCAGCAACACCGTCACGAATCCAAGCGCGGCGGCGCGGAGCCCCGCCCGTGACGGCGGGGCGGGCCGGGGTCCGAGCGCCGCGACGAGCAGCGTCGCGAGCAACAGCATCGCGGTGCCGAGATGGAGGACGACCGTCCACGGCGGCAAGCTCAGCTTCACCGTCACCGCGCCGAGTAGGATTTGCACGATGAGCAGGCCGAGCGCGACGTAGGCACCGCGCCCGGGATTGAACTGCTCTGTGCTCCCTGCTCGCTGTCTCAGCGACCAAGCGTATCCCGCCAGCCCGGCCACCAGCACGGAAACCAGAGCGGCTACGAGCCGGTGTGTCCATTCGATCAACGTGCCGAGCTCGTCGAGCGGCGGGAACAGCCGTCCGTGACATAGCGGCCAGTGGTCGCCGCACCCCATCCCGGAGCCGGTGATCCGGACGATGGCGCCGAGCACGATGAGCAGATAGGTAGCGGCGGCGGCGCTCCAGGCGAGCCGCGCGAATGAACGGGTCATGGCGCGGGAAATATGCGCTGACCGCGTATATTGTCGCACCCATGTCCACCCCTTCGCCGCTCGATCACTGGGGCGACCGCCTGCCGCGCCGACTCGGTCTCTGGAGCGCCGTGGCGGTCGTCATCGGCTCCACGATCGGCAGCGGCATCTTCCGCACCCCCGCCACGATCGCCCAGCGCGTGGACGACGTGCCACTGTTCCTGCTGAGCTGGGTGCTGGGGGGCGCGGTGACGCTGTGCGGCGCGCTCACCTATGCCGAGCTCGCCGCGATGTTCCCGCGCTCGGGCGGCATCTATGTGTTCATTCGCGAGGCGTTCGGCCCGCTCCCCGCGTTCCTGTTCGGGTGGGGGGAGCTGTTGATCATCCGCCCCGGCGCCTACGGGGCGATCTCCATCACGTCGTCGGCATACACCCTGCGGGTCCTGGGACTCGACCCCGCGGCGCCGGCGCTGACCCTGGCGGGGCAAACGGTGCGCGCCGAGCAGCTCCTGGCCGCTGTGTTTGTCGGCGTGGTGGCCGTGGTGAACTACGTGGGCATCCATCGCGCGGCGATTCTCCAGAACGTGAGCACGGCGCTGAAAGTGGGCGCGCTCGTGGCGCTGGTGTTGCTGGGCTTCTTGCTGGGCGGCGGCCACAGGGGGCTCGCGCCCGGTCCCATGCTGGCCCAGCGGGCCTCCGTGGGGCTGTCGCCCTTCCTGCTCGCGATGGTGGCGATCCTCTGGGCCTACGACGGCTGGGGCGATCTCGCGTTCGTCGGTGGGGAGGTGAAAGACCCGGAGCGCAATCTCCCCCGCGCCATGTTCATCGGCACGGGCTCGGTCGTGGCGCTGTACCTCGCGGCCAACCTCGTCTACCTGCACTTGATCCCGGTCCAACAAATGAAGGGGGCGGAGCTGGTGGCGGCCGACGTGGCCCGCATGCTC
>QHTK01000083.1 GCA_003220795.1 Gemmatimonadota bacterium
GCACCTCGGGCAAACGGCATACGGAGTGAAAGATGCCCGTGCGACGATTGCCCACTGGCTGGGGCGGGTGTTCGTGATTTCGAGGCAGTGGTGTGGCAGGATCACGGCGCGGTCGCGCACCACGACGACCGTTTCCTCGGGACCGGCGCTGAGCACGGGGTACCACGCGCCACGGCGCAGCGGGCATTTTACATCGACCACCAAGCGGGCCCACCGTTCTGCTGGAGGAGATTCCCGGCCCTGCCCTGCCCTCACGGGACGCCTCGGCCCAACCTAAGGGAACTGCACATTCTGCACAGTCCATACTATAGACTCGTCCTCCGCTTGGCAAGACCGATTGCACTCCGACTAGTACGCCTGCGCCCACACCGCCTCTGCGACGCTCGGCTTGCCGCACCACGTGCACTTCTCGGGTGTCTCCGGGGAGCGGAACTCGGGATCGGGGAGGACGCGCACCGTGGCCGCCGTCGCCTGCTTGATCTCGGCCTCGCACGCCGCGGACCCGCAGAATCCGCCGTAGGCGAACCCGCCGGGTTGTTTCATGAACTCGATGAACTGCTGCTTTGTAACGCCGCGGATCGAGTGGGCTTCGCGGCGGTCCTTAGCAGCCTTGAAGAGACCCGCCTGGATCTCGTCCAAGGCGGCGGCGACCGTGCGCGCCAGCCCGTCGAGCGGCGCCGGCGCCTTGCCACCCGTCCGCCGCGCCGTCATCACCTGCCCTGCCGCCACGTCGCGCGGTCCGATCTCGAGCCGCAGCGGCACGCCCTTCGCCTCCCACTCGAAGTATTTGGCGCCCGGCTTCATGTTGTCACGCAGATCGAGCTCGACACGGATGCCCGCTCTCTCGAGGTCCGCCTTTACCCGACCCCCGACCCCCGACACCTGACCCCTTTCTTCTTCGGACTTCCAGATCGGCACGATGACGACTTGCACCGGCGCGAGCCTGGGTGGGCAGACGAGGCCGTTGTCGTCGGAGTGGGTCATCACCAGCCCCCCGATCATGCGGGTCGAAACCCCCCAGGAGGTGTTCCAGGCGTACTCGAGGCCGCCCGCGGCGGTCTGATACTGCAGGTTGAACGCCTTGGCGAAGTTCTGCCCCAGATTGTGCGACGTCCCCGCCTGCAGCGCCTTGTTGTCCTGCATCAGGGCCTCGAGGGCGTACGTCCGCAGCGCCCCGGCGAACCTCTCGCTCTCGGTCTTGCGACCGGTGATCACCGGCATGGCCATCCAGTCTTCCTGAAACTTGCGATACACGCCGAGCATCTGGCGCGCTTCGGCCTCCGCCTCGGCCTCGGTGGCGTGCGCCGTGTGCCCTTCCTGCCACAAGAACTCCGTGGTTCGCAGGAACAGCCGCGTGCGCAGCTCCCACCGCACGATGTTGCACCACTGGTTGATGAGCAGCGGCAGGTCGCGGTAGCTCTGGATCCACTTCGCGAACATCGCGTAGATGATCGTCTCGGAGGTGGGGCGCACGACCAGCGGCTCGTCGAGCCTGGACTCCGGGTCCACTTCGATCGCGGCCGCACCCTCCTTCCCGGTCGCGCGTAACCGCGTGTGCGTGACGAGCGCGACTTCCTTGGCGAACCCCTCGACGTGCTCGGCTTCCTTCGCGAGAAAGCTTTGGGGGATGAACAGCGGGAAGTAGGCGTTTTGGTGGCCTGTCGCCTTGAACATGGCATCCAGGGCGGCTTGCATCAGCTCCCACACGCGGTAGCCGTGCGGCCGGATCACCATGCAGCCGCGTACCGGCGAGTAGTCCGCCAGCTCGGCCTGCATGATGACGTCGTTGTACCACTCGCTGAAGTCTTGGGCGCGGGGAGTGATTTTTTGAGCTCGGGCCATTACTTGAAGACACCCTTCCGGACTTTCGTCAACGCCACCTTGCGCTGCTTCCCCGTCTTCAAGTCCCGCACGACGGCGACCTTCGCCTTGCGCTCGTCGGGTCCGATGATCACCGCGCGGGGGGCCCCGCGCGCTGCGGCCAGCTCCAGCTGCTTGCGGATCGGCTGATTCCGGAGCGCATACTCGACCGCGATCCCCCGGTCCCGCAGTCCCGCCGCGAGGTGCAGTACGGGTGCTACGTCCTCCCCGCCCACCGCCACCAAAAAGGCGTCGAGTTGCCCCGGCGCTTCGAATCGCCTCCGATGCTCCGTGAGCAGCTCGCCGAGGACGACGTCCCCCATGCCGAAACCGACGCAGGGGAGATCCATGCCGGCGATTTCCTTGATCAGGTTGTCGTAGCGACCGCCCCCGCAGATCGCCCGCAGCTCTTTCGCCCTGTCGAACAGCTCGAAGACAGTGCCCGTGTAGTAGGCGAGGCCTCGGACGACCGTGAGATCGACTTCGACGAATTCGGACAGCCCCATAGCTCCCAGCGCCGTGATCACCGCGACGAGGCTCTCCCCTGCCGCCGGACCGTCGGGACAGCGCCGCAGCTCTGCCAGCACGGCCTCGATCCCCTTCAACGACGCGATCTCGAACAGCCGCTCGATCGCCGAGGCGTCGAACTGGGCCTCGCGGAGGCGTCGTTCGGTCTCATTCCGGTTCTGTCGTTCTACCTTGTCCAGGACGTCAAAGGCGATGCGGATGCGCTCGCCGTGGAACTGCGGATGCGTTTGCAGGAGCGCGGTCAACACGCGGCGATCGGAGAGCCGCAATCGGACGTGCTCCGCGCCGAGCCCGAAGGCCCGCGCGATGTCGATCGCCGCCGCGATGAGCTCGGCGTCGGCCGCCGGCCCGGCCTCGCCGATGATGTCCATGTTGAGCTGGAAGTGCTCCCGCAGGCGTCCCCGCTGCTGCCGCTCGTAGCGGAACAGCTGCGGGATCGAGAACCAGCGGATCGGCTTTTTCAGGGCCTGGGCCCGCGCGCCCACCATACGCGCGAGCGTCGGGGTCATCTCGGGGCGGAGTGCGACCTTGCGCCCTCCCTTGTCTTCGAACGCGTACAGCTGTTGCACGATCTCCGCACCGCTCTTGTCGGTGTAGAGCTCCAGGGGCTCGAGCGGCGGGCCGTCGTACTCCTGGAAGCCGTAGCGCCGCGCCACCTCGCGCCAGGTGGCGAAAATCGAGTTCCGGAAAGCGAAATCTTCAGGGTAAAAGTCGCGGAAGCCTGGGAGGGCTTGTCCTTGCATCGCAACAATTTAGGGCACCGGCGCGAAGCCGGGCAAGCGGGCGAGCGCGTCCCCGACCGTGTGGAACGAGCCGGTAACGACGACGGTTTCGGCGCCCGTTTGCACCCGCTCGAGCGCGCGCTCGAAGTCGGGTTCGAATTCGTGCGCGACGTGGAGGCCGCCGAGCTCGCGCTCGACGCGCCGCAGGTCCCAGCGACGCCTGGTCGGCGCCGTGTGGGGCATGGTGAACACAAAGCCGTCGATTTCTTCGGCCAGGCACTCGATCATCCCGAGATAGTCCTTGTCGCCCAGCACGCCCACCAGCGCGCGCCGGGGGCGAGCCGGATCCGTATCGTGCAGCGTTTGCGCCAGGACCCGCGCCCCGTCGGGGTTGTGCGCCACGTCGAAGATCCACTTGCCGCGCACCTCGAATCGCCCCGCGACGTAGGCATGCGCGAAGCTCTCCGGCCACGCATCGCCGACCGGCCCGAAGGGGGGCGGCAGCGTGTTCAATGCCGCGAGCGCCACCCAGGCATTCTGGTGCTGATGCCGGCCCAGCAGGCCGAGCGGCCGGGCGTTCGGTGAGGCGGGCCGGTGGGCGTCGACCAGGATGACGGGATCGGCTCCCCGGCGCTCCGCCTCGTCAACCAGCACACGCCGCACGTCGGGATCGCGCTCACCCGTGACGAACGCGACGCCGGGCTTCGCGATGCCCGCCTTCTCCCGCGCGATCGACGCGAGATCGGGGCCCAGGTAATCGGTATGCTCGCGAGCGATCTTCGTGACGACGGAGACGAGGGGGGTAATGACGTTAGTCGAGTCGAGCCGCCCCCCCAGACCCACCTCGATCACGCCGATGTCCACGCCCCGCGCCGCCAGCTCGGCAAAGGCGATCGCGGTGGTGGCCTCGAAGAAACTCGCGTCCAGGCGCTCGATGTGGGGCTGCAGCGTGCTGGTCCAATCGGCGAAGGCTTCTTCGGTGATGAGCACGCCGTTCACGGCCACACGCTCGCGCACCGAGACCAGGTGTGGCGAGGTGTAGAGCCCCACCCGCAGGCCGCGGGCGCGGAGTTCCGCCGCCACGAACGCGCACGTCGAGCCCTTGCCGTTCGTGCCGGCGACGTGGACGCATGGAAAGCCGCGCTCGGGATGGCCCAACACGCCCAGGAGCCCCTCGGTTGGCCCGAGGCTCCATTTGATGCGGCTCCCTTGTCGCGCGAAGAGAAAGCGGCAGGCGTCCTCGAAGGACAACCGGCTCAGTCGGCCGCCTCCGCCGGTCGGCGGCCGCCCATGTGGCGGAGCAACTGGGCCGTGGTGTCGCGGAGCTCGCTGCGCGGCACGACGGCATCCACCACGCCGTGCTCGAGCAGGAATTCGGCGGTCTGGAATCCAGGCGGCAGGTCCTGCCCGATGGTCTGCTTGATCACGCGCGGACCGGCGAACCCGATCACCGCCCCCGGCTCGGCCAGGATCACGTCGCCCTGCATCGCGTACGACGCCGACACGCCACCGGTGGTGGGATTCGTGAGGATCGAGACGAAGGGGATACGGGCGGAGCGGAGCCGGGCGATTTCGACGGAGGTCTTGGCCATCTGCATCAGCGAGAGCACGCCCTCCTGCATGCGGGCGCCCCCGGACGCCGAGACGATGATGAGGGGGACGTGCTTCTCGGCCGAGCGCCGGGTGAGGCGGGCGATCTTCTCCCCGACCACCGATCCCATCGAGCCCCCCATGAAGTTGAAATCCATCACGGCGAGATCGATGGGCATGCCGTCCAGGCGCGCGTAGCCCGAGCGCAGGGCCTCGAGCGGGCCCGCCTTCTTCACAGCGACGAGGAGGCGATCCCGGTAGCTCTCGAAGTTCAGAGGATCGGTGGACCGGAGACCCGCATCCAGCTCATGCCACGACCCCTCGTCGACCAGCAGGTCGATGTATTCCTGGGCGCTAATCCGACGGTGATGCCCGCAGTTGGGGCACACATTGAGCGCGCGAACGAACCGGTCTTTGATGTCGATGTGACCGCACTCGTCGCATTTCTCCCAGGCGTCAGCTGGAATCTCCAGCTTGACCCGTTCCGACGTGCGCGGCTTGCGCTCTTTTTTAAACCAGGCCATTCGCGCCATAGGGGGGCTCTAGAAGGCGACAAATCTGGGATCGAGCCTGGGCGCGCGCCAGTCCTTTTCTCGTAACCCCTTGTCACAGCTCGGCATAGCCGGATTGGCGGGACTCCCAGGCCACCCGCAGCGCGATCCCGACGGCGAGCGAGCAGGCCAACATAAACGAGCCCCCATAGGAGAAGAACGGCAGCGGGATGCCCGTGATGGGGAGGAGGTTCACGGTCATCCCCACGTTTTCCACGATGTGGCTGAAAATCAAGCTGGCGATCCCGAAGACGCATAGGCTGGAAAAGGCATCGGTGGCGCGTCGGGCGATTCGCAAGAGGCTCAGCACCAGAAAGACGAACAACGCTAGCGCGATCACCACGCCCAGGAACCCCAGCTCCTCCCCCACCACGGGGAAGATGAAGTCGGTGTGCTGGGCGGGGAGGAACGCGAGCCGCTTCTGCGGCCCGGCGGTGAACCCCTTCCCGAGGAAACCGCCCGACCCGATGGCGATCTTCGACTGAAGCACGTGCCAGCCGGTGGCACGGGGGTCCACTTCGGGATTCAAGAAGGCGAGCAACCGGTTCTGCTGGTACGGCGCGAGGCGCCGCCAGAACGGCACGGCGACGACGCCCATGACGATGTTGGCCAGCATGATCGTCAAGCCTTCCCACACGTACGGCCGCCACCACAGCAGCAGGCCGAACAGCAGAATGATCCAGGCGCCCCACGCGGCCGTCGAAAACGCGAGCACGAGGCCGATCGCCGGCGAGCCCAGGAGCAGCAGCAGCGACGGCTTCGTTCCCGCCCAATACAGCATCGCGAAGAGGATGGCGATGAAGACGATGGCGCTCCCCAGGTCCGGCTGGAGCACGACGAGGGCGATGGGCACGCCGACGATCACGCATGGGTACACGAGGTCGCGCAGCGTCGCGGGGGGCTCCCGCCGCTCGGCCAGCCAGCGGGCCAGCATCAGGATCACGGCGAGCTTGGCGAGCTCGGCGGGCTGTCCCAGGCGCACACCGGCGATCGTGATCCACGACCGCTCGCTGGCCGCGGTTCCCGCCCCGCTCCCCATGGCGAGCGTGAACAGCAGGACCAGAACCGTGATCGCATAGGCGTACGGCGTGGCCCATTCGAGCAGCCGGGGCGAGAGGCCGAACATGAAGAACATGGCGGCCGCCCCGATGGCGAGCCAGATCGTCTGGCGGTGCCAGATCGTGGCCACGAAGGTGGGCACGTCCGTCTGTCCCGCCGAGTAGAGCGTCGCGAGCCCGTACGCGACGAGCACCACGACGACGCCGGCGAGTGGCTTATCGATCTCGCGGAGGCGGGGTCGCATTGGTCGTGTCCGTACGAGTGGTGTCCATGCGGCCCGTGTCGGGCGGCACCGTGTCCTCGGGAACGACGCCGGGGAGGATCGGCACCGGGTGCGGCGCGGAGTCGGTCGGGAGGACGATGCGGAGGTGGGAGGCGAGCGTCGTGTCCACGCCGAGGTAGTGCCCGATCACCCGCGTGACGAGCGGTGCGACGTAAGGCCCCTCGCGGGCGAACTCGACGATGGCGCCCACGACGATTTCGGGCTTGTCGGCGGGCGCGAAGCCGATGAACCAACCGTGGTCGGGGCCGTGGGGGTTCTGCGCGGTGCCCGTTTTCCCCGCGATCGTGATGGTCCCGCCGAACCGGCCGGCGCCGCGCGCCGTGCCGCGCTCGACCACGCTGATCATCGCTTGGCGGAGCCCGGCGAGCTGATCGGGGCTCAAGCCGAGCGTCACGTTAGGGTTGGGTCCGGGGTGCACCAGGAAGGGTGGCCGGGCGTGGCCGTCGCTCGCGAGCATCTGGTAGAAGCGGACCATGTTGACGAGGGTCTGCGCGTTCTCGCCCTGTCCGATCGCGAGGTTCAGCGTGACGGCCGAGGTCCAGCGGCGCGGGCCGTAGGCGCGGTCGTAGTACTCCGTCCCCGTTGGGAACTCGGGGGTGATTTCTCCGGGCAGGTCGACGCCCGTGCGCGTGTGGAATCCGATGCCGTTCGCCTCCTCGAGCAGCGAGCTGAGGCCGATCTTGAGGCCGAGCTGGTAGAAAAAGACGTCGCAGCTCTGGGCGATGGCGTCGGCGAGGGCCAGGTCGCCGTGCCCTTGCGCCGACCAGCAGCGGAAAAAGCGGTTGCCGTACTGCAGCCCGCCGCGGCAGGGGATCGGCATGTGACTGTGGAAGGTGACGAGGCCCCGCTTCAGCGCGATGGCCGCCACGGCGAGCTTCCAGGTCGAGCCGGGGGGATACCGGGCTTGGATCGAGCGGTCGAACAGGGGGTGGCTCTCGCTCTCGTTCAGCCGCCGCCAGGTCGCGGCCTCGATACCGCCGACGAACGAGTTGGGGTCGAAGCCCGGTGCGCTGTAGAGCGCCAGGATCTCACCCGTGTTCGGGTTGAGGGCGAGCACCGCGCCGCGCTGGCCGGCCGGGAAGATCTGGGCCACGTAGCGCTGCAGGTCCAGGTCGATCGTGGTGCGTAGCGGCTGACCCGACACCGGCGCCAGGGTGGACGCCGCGCCCGCTTCCCGGACGACGCGACCCAGTGCGCTGACCTCCACGAACCGCACGCCGTCCGCGCCCCGCAGCGAATCGTCGTACTGGCGCTCGAGGCCGTCCTTGCCGACGAGCCCGCCCAGCCGGACGCCCGTGAAGCGCCGCTGTCCCCGCTCGGCCTCGGTGACCTCCCCCACGTACCCGACGAGGTGCGCCACGAGGCTCGAATCCGGGTAATGGCGTTTCGGCTCGGGTTGGATCAGCAGTCCGGGGAAAATGACGCGTCGCTCCTCCAGCGCCGAGACGAGCTCGAACTTGGCGTTGGGCAGCACCATTACGGGGAGATAGGGCGCCCGGCGGTAGCGCGTCAGCACGCGTCCGATCTCGGCTTCGTCGAGCTTGACGAGCGGGGCGAGGCGGCGCAGCACGGCGCGCAACGAATCCTGGTCACCCGGCAGCAGGGACACCGTGTAGCCGGGGACGTTCTCGGCGAGCACCTTGCCGTTGCGGTCCATGATGAGGCCGCGTGGAGCGGGCAGCGTGATGGGGCGCAGGCGGTTCAGCTCGGACTGCAGCCGGTACTTGCCGTGCTCCAGGATCTGCGTGCGGAAGAACACCACCACGATGAGGCCCATGATGGCCCACACCACGGCGCGCGCCACGCGGAGCCGTCGGTCAAGGAGATGAGGGTGGAACGAGCTCATGCTTCACCGAGCCGGATGGCCAGGTGGCGCCCGAACAGCCAGAGCACCAGCATGCCCGCCACCGCCGTGGTCCCGCTCTGCAGCGGTGACCAAACGAGCAGCTCCCACCCGAGCATCGTTCCCTTGAGCTTGCCCGACGCGAGCGCGACGACCAGGTTCCGGAGCCACGTGCCCGCGAAGAAGAGGTAACCGTTCACCCACACGTTTTCGGCGAAGAACACCGCCTTCCCCCAGGCGGATAGGTAGCCCACGAGCGTGTGGGCGAGGGCGCCCGCGCCGAACGACGCCGGTGTCAGCGCATCCCGCAGTAGCCCGATCAGGAACCCCGCGACCGCGCCGCGGCCGGGTTGCGCCCGGATGGAGTACATCAGCAGCGCGAGCAGCAGGAAATCCGGTCCCACGGGCCGACCCCACATGCGGATCGTGACCGCGAACTGCAGCACCACCAACCCGCCGAGGATGATGTAGAACCGATAGCGATCACTCCGCCTCACGGGGTCGGGCTCCCCGATTCGAACAGCGAGCGCAAGTCGCCGCGCACCGGCGGGCCGGTGAGGATCATCACGTGGGTCACGCCCGCCGGGTGGACGGCCGGCCGTACGAGGTACGTGCGCTCCCACCCTTCGGCTTCGCCCGCCACGCCCAGCACCGTACCGAGGGGAATGCCCCGCGGCAGCACCCCGCCGAGCCCCGAGGTCAGGATCGTGGCGCCGTCGGGCACCAGCTGGCTGTAGGCGACGCCCTGCAGCTCGAGCAGCCAGGCGCGCGGTCCTTCGGTTCCGTGAGGGGCGACGATGCCGTACACGCTCCCATCCGCCGCCATCGCGCTGGCGCGAAACTCGGGATGCGCCCAGCTGACCACTACGCTGGTTTGCGCGTCGACGCTGCTCACGATCCCCACGAGGCCCTCCGGGCTGACGACCGCCGACAGAGGCTTCACGCCCTGCTTGCGTCCCGCGGACACCAGGAACGTCAGCGCGTTGGTGGGCTCAGTTTGGTGCAGCACCTCGGCCGGGATATAGCCGGAGCCGAGCCGGGGCCCGAGCCCCAGCAGGCCGCGTAACCGCAAGTTCTCGCTGCGGAGCTCCCCGAGGAACGTGGCGGCGAGCGCCGCCGAGTCGCGTTGCGCGACGACCGCGTCGTAGCGCTCCAGCGCGGCCGAGAGCCGTTCGGTTTGCTGTTGCAACGCGAGGAGGGGCGCGAGCACCGTCTGGCGCAGGGTCCGCGCGAACGGATCGCGCAGCCGGTCCGGGAGCCCCATGGCGGCGACGGAGAGCAGCACGCACCCGATAAAAACGAGGGTGTCGGCCCGTGAGGCGTAGCGATCCGCTCCGAGCGCCATCGCCCTACGTGGTCAGAACGTTACGGTATTTCTCGGGATCGTCGAGGATCCGGCCCGTCCCCCGCACGACACAGGTCATGGGATCTTCGTCGAGGTGGATCGGCAGGCCCGTCTCCTGTTGGAGCAGGACGTCGAGGCCGCGGATCAGCGCACCGCCTCCCGTCATGACGATGCCGCGGTCCACGATGTCGCTGGCGAGCTCGGGTGGGGTGATCTCGAGCGCGCGCCGGACCGCATCGACGATCTGCTGGATCGGCTCCTGCACCGCCTCGCGGATTTCGCTCGAGTGCACGCGCACGATCTTGGGAATGCCGGAGACCAGGTCCCGGCCCTTCACTTCCATCTCGCGCTCCTCGCCGACCGGGGCGGCGGAGCCGATCTGGATCTTGATTTGCTCGGCCGTGGGCTCCCCGATGAGGAGGTTGTAGTTCTTGCGCATGAACTGTACGATCGCCTGGTCGAGCTCATCGCCTCCGGTGCGGATCGACGTATCCGACACGATCCCCGAGAGCGCGATCACGGCGATCTCCGTGGTGCCGCCGCCGATATCGATCACCATGTTGCCGGTGGGCGTCTCGACCGGCAGCCCTACGCCGATCGCCGCAGCCATCGGCTCCGCCACCATGTACACTTCCTTGGCGCCCGCCGACTGCGCCGAGTCCCGCACCGCGCGCTTCTCCACCTCGGTAATGCCGCTCGGCACGCACACGATCACCTTGGGCTTCACGCGGAACAGATGTCGATCGATGATGGTCTTGAGGAAGAACCGGAGCATCTTCTCGGTCACGTCGAAATCTGCGATCACGCCGTCTTTGAGGGGCCGCACGGCGAGGATCCCGTCGGGCGTGCGCCCCAACATGCGCTTCGCTTCGAGCCCGATCCCTTTGATCTTCCCCGTGGCTTTCTCGATCGCCACGACGGAGGGCTCGTTCAGCACGATCCCCTCGCCCTTCACGTAAATCAGGGTATTGGCCGTGCCCAGATCGACGGCGATCTCATTTGCCGGGCTCCAGGCACCGAGCTTCCAATTCGGCCAGCGAAAAGGCACGAGGTCGTCGGGTGAAGGTTGTCAGGCGGGCGCTCGCACGGCGCCTCAAGCTAATGTAAAGCGTAACTTCAATCAAGGCTGATGCTTGACGGCCCTTCCGGCGGCGGCTACCGTTCGCCGATGCGACGCGCCCGCGCAGCAGAGGTCGCCGTGGTGGATCTTGCCGTGTGCGACCGCTGCGGGCTGTGTCTGCCGCTCTGCCCTCCTGCAGCGATCCACCTCGCGCTCAGCGACCTGCTCGTCGACCGCCAGACCTGTACCGGCTGCCGGAAGTGCGTCGCGCCCTGCCCGGTCGGCGCGCTCGCCATGGTCGATGCCTGACGTCGATCTCCTGGTCGTCGGCGCGGGCCCGGCCGGTGCCGTCGCCGCGGCACAGGCAAAACGCGCGGCACCGGAGCTCGACGTGGTGTTGCTCGAGCGCGATCGCGCGGTGGGAGCACCGGTGCGCTGCGCGGAGGGCGTCGGGGACGCCGGGCTGCGCGAGTTCGCCAATCCGGACGGCGCCCCGTGGGTCGCGCGCAAGATTTCGCGTGTCATCTTCATCGCGCCTGACGACTCGGAGGTCAGGGTCGCCGAGCGGGACGTGGGCTGGATCCTCGATCGCACGCGGTTCGACGCCCATCTCGCCGCCGAAGCGGTCGCGGCGGGCGCCGAGCTGCTCGTGGGCACGGAAGCGTCGGGGATGACGCGGACCCCGGACGGGCGCTGGCACGTCGCCGTGCGCGGCCTGCGCGGTGCGTCGACCTATCGGGCGAAAGTCGTGATCGGGGCGGACGGCGTGGAGGCGATGGTCGGTCGCTGGGCGGGACTCGACACGCGCGTGCCCGCCCGCGACATGGAATCGTGCGCCCAATACGTGGTCCAGGGGATCGATTTCGACCCCGACGCGATCTACCTGCAATTCGGTGACGCCGTCGCGCCGGGTGGGTATGCCTGGATCTTTCCCAAGGGCGTGGGGATCGCCAACGTGGGACTGGGGCTGGTGGCGCTGAAGAGCGACGGCCGCAACGCGCGCCAGTATCTCGACGCGTGGATGGACCGGCGCTATCCCAACGGCGCCCGGACCGGCTACACGGTGGGGGGCGTCATCGTGCACACGACGGTCCAGCAGACCTATGCCGACGGTCTCCTGGTGGCGGGCGACGCGGCGCACATGATCAACCCGCTCTCGGGGGGCGGCATCGTCAATGCGATGAAGGCCGGACGCCTCGCCGGCTGCACCGTGGCGGCCGCGATCCGTGCGGGGGATACGAGCGCGCGACGCCTGGCCGCGTACCACCACGCCTGGATGGAGCTGCTCGGCCAGGATCACGTGAAGTACTACCGCATCAAGCGGGCGCTCGAGAGCGTCGATGACGCGTTCTTCAATGCGCTGGCCCGGACGGTGAACGCGATTCCCGCGGAGCGGCGCACGCTCGGCCGGATTTTCGCCCATGCTCTGGTGCAGCATCCGCAGCTGATCCCGGTGGCGGCGAGGTTTTTCATCTGATGCTGAACATCGATCTCCGAGGCAAACGAGCATTGGTGGCCGGGGTGGCCGACGACGGCGGGTACGGCTTTGCAATCGCCAAGGCGCTGGCGGAAGCCGGGGCGACGGTATGCACGGGAACGTGGCCTCCGGCCCGCAACATCTTTCTCAACCTGCTCGAGCGGGGGAAGATGGACGAGGCGCGCCGCATGGCCGACGGCTCGCTGCTCGCCTTCGAGAAGATCTACCCGCTCGATGCCGCGTACGACACGCTCGCGGACGCGCCGGACGACGTGCGCGCCAACAAGCGGTACAAGGACGTAGGGGACTTCTCAATCGCCGGCCTGGCAGAGCGCCTCACCCAGGACTTCGGGGCGCGGTCGCTCGACATCGTGGTGCACTCGTTAGCCAATGGGCCCGAGGTGAAGAAGCCGCTGCTCGAGACGAGTCGCGCGGGCTATCTCACGGCGGTGAGCGTCAGCGCGTATTCCCTGGTCTCGCTGGTCGCCCGTCTCGGACCACTGCTGCGACCGGGCGGCTCATTCCTGTCGCTCACCTACCTGGCGAGCGAACGGGTCGTCCCCGGCTACGGCGGTGGGATGTCGTCCGCCAAAGCGGCGCTCGAGAGCGACACGCGCACGCTCGCATTCGAGGCCGGGCGCAAGTACGGCGTGCGGGTGAACACGATCTCGGCGGGCCCGCTCGCCTCGCGCGCCGCCAGCGCGATCGGCAAGATCGAGCAGATGGTGCAGTACTACTGCGCCAACGCTCCCCTCACGGAGCCACTCTCCGCTTGGGAAGTCGGCACCACCGCCGCGTTCCTCGCCAGCCCGCTCGGCAGCGGAATCACGGGGGCGACGATCTACGTGGATAAGGGGTACCATGCGATGGGGATGGCGGTGGGGGCGGGAAATCTGCTGTAGCGGGAGCAGAGAGCGGGGAGCAGTACTCAAGGGTGCACCGTCAAGAACTGCTGTGTGCTCTGTGCTCCTGTCGCAATTTCAACATCCAGCTCGTCCCGACCGCGCACCGGTTCGCGATGTGTGCGACGAACCGTCCCAGCGCGCCCAGCCCGCCGTCTTCCAGCCCCAGCGGCACCCTCCAGGCGTCCCACACGTAGACCGGAATGCGTGGCACGTGCATCGCGCCGCCGTTCCCCCGCACACCTCCGAAGCCGAGCTCGTAGCCCGCGCTCCGCGCCAGCCGCTCGACCCGCGCGTCCGCCGCACCGAAGGGATAGGCGACGGCGCGTCCCGCCGAGGCGCCCAGCCGGCGGACGAGCGTCTCCCGGGCCCGACCCAGCTCGTCGGCCGCGCGGGCGTCCCCGAGCCAGGTGAGGCGTGCATGGGAGGCGGTGTGCGATGCGAAGTCGAAGCCGCGCGCCCGCCACTGCTCCACGGTGCGCCAGTCGAGGTGAGCCAGCGGGCGCCAGGTATAGCGCATGTCCCAGGTATTGTTGGCGCCGACGTAGTCGGTGATGAGAAAGGTCGTGGCGGTGAAGCCGAGATCGGCGAGGACCGGATAGGCGTGCTGGGCGAGGCCGGCGTAGCCGTCGTCGAAGGTCAAGAGAAATGCGGAGTGCGGAGTGCGGAATGCGGAGGTACCGAGTTGGCGTCGCTCTACAAACTGAGCCAGCGTGAGCGTCTGCCAACCGGCCTGGGCGAGCGCCGTCATCTGGCGGGCAAACACCGAGCGGGCCACGCGCGTGACGCCCAACTCGAGTGGCCCGCCGACCCTGTGATAGCACAGCACGGGGCGGCTGCTCACATGGGCCCCGCGCCCGAGCGGCCGACCGCGTCCAGCGCCGCGGCGGCGTCGGGCCACCGGGCGGTGGGCTCTGGGGTGAGACAGCGGCGCGCCAGCTCGGCCAGCCACGGCGGCAGCGAGCGCACCTCCTCGAGGGACTCCCCTTCCACGGCGGGAGGCTCGCCGGTCAGCATTTCGTGCAGCAGCACCCCGACGGCGAACATGTCGTCGCGCGGCCCGCCGGCCCCGCCGTTCTTGCGCCGCTCGGGCGCCAGATAGGCGGGCGCGCACAACGTCGCGCCGACGCCGCCTGCGAGCGCGCTCGGCACGGCGCGGCCGACGGCGTCCACGATTCCCGTGTCCGCGACCTGAACGCGTCCCGCGGTGAGCAGCACATTCTCCGGCCGCAGGTCGCCGTGGGCGATGCTCCCGCGATGCGCATGCGCCAAGGCGAGGAGGACGTCGCGCAGGACCTCGATGACGCGGCGCAGCGGCATCTCGCCGTGGTTCGCCAGCCAGGCGCGCAGCGTGGTGCCCTCGACGAAGCGTCGCGCGTGATAGACGAATGCGCCGGCCCGGCCGGACCCGCGGGGTGGCACGAGCTGCGCGTGTCCCAGGCGGTCGCCCAGGAGCAGCACCTCGCGCTCGAATACCGCCGCATCGACGGCGAGTGAGAGCTCCGCCGGCAGCACTTTCACCAGCAGCTCGGGATCGGTCGGCGGCCCTACGGCCACGAACAAACGGCACTCACCGACGGGGCGCACTTCGCGCTCGACTCGATAGGTCGGGCCGAGGGCGTCCTCGAGCGCGCCGCGCAGCTCGGACACGCGCATCGGACGCTATGGCACCCGGCGCAGGTCGGTGTTGCTGACGAACGCCACCCGCCGGCTGTCCGGCGACCAGGATGGCACATTGATGGTCCCCTGACCGCCGTAGACGTAGCCGACCACGTGCGGCGTGCCGCCCGCGGCAGGCATCATCCGCAGGTACACCTGCTTGTAGAACGGATGGTCGTCGGGCGCCACGTCCTTCATGAATGACAGGAAGACGATCGACTGACCGTCGGGGGACACGTGCGGGAACCAATTGTTGTACTGGTCGTTCGTGATCTGCTCCTGCGCGCTGCCATCCGCCCGCATTCGCCAGATCTGCATCGTCCCGCTCCGGACGGAGTTGAAGTAGATGTACGTGCCGTCGGGTGAATACTCCGGGCCGTCGTCCAGTCCCGACGCGTGTGTGAGCCGCGTCTCGTCGCCCCCGTCCACCGGGATGCGATAGACGTCGAATTCCCCACCCCGCTGTCCGGTGTAGACCAGAAACTTCCCGTCCGGCGACCAGCCGTGCAAGTACGACGGGCCCAGTTGCGTGACCCGCCGCGGTGTCCCGCCTCCCACCGGTACCGTATATACGATCGAGGCGTTGTGATCCTCCGCGCTCTGCTGGCTGATCGCGAGCGTTCGCCCGTCGAAGGACAGGACGTGATCATTGTTGTTGCTGGTGGCGAACCCGGTGTTCAAGGCGACGGGTCGCCGATCGGCGAGGTCGAAGCGATACAACAGGCCCTGGCTGTTGTAGATCAGCGCCTTGCCGTCCCTGGTCCAGTTGGGCGCCTGGAGCGACTCGGGAGAGCGGTACACGATCGTGCGCTCCCCCGTCGCGACGTCGAGGATCTCCAGATTGCTCCCGATGTAGTCCCGGTAGGGCACGAACCCGTCCCGCGGGGGGGCCGTGATGCGCACGTCGCGGAACGTGGCTCGTTCGACCACCGTGTCGTTATGCGCGCAGACGAACAGCCCGACGTAGACCGTGTCGCCGAGCGCCAGGTCCCCCACTCGTACCGGCGCCAGGCTGTCCCCGAAGCGGCCCACGGAGAGTGTGTACCCGTCCCCCGCCCGCTCGAGTTGAATGACGTCGCCCGTCACGGGCGACCGGACCTCCTCGGTCGCGCCCCCGCCCGTGCGGCGGTACTGCAACGCGACAAGGCCGTCCCCGTGGACCGCGGCCGTCACGTGGGGCGAACCGGTCGCGAAGTCGGATCGGACCGTCCACCCGAGCTTGCGATGCGGCTCCACGCCCGGCCCGTCGAACTGCGCCCGCGCGAGCAAGAGGAAATTCCCCTGGATGCGCCTCCACACGAAGTGAAAGTCGTCGCGGTCGAACCACATGTTCGCGCCCGAGCCCGCGATGGTGTACCGCTCCCGCACGGCGTCATACGTGACCGAGCCCCGCTTGGTCACCTGCCCGACGTCGGTTTGACCGTGGAAGAGACCCAGCGCTGTCTGTTGCGCCGGCGCCCGAGCAGCGGCAACGGCGAGGGACAGAATAACCGCCGACAATCGCAACCAACCGGATGCGCGCATGTGCCAGAGAGGCTACCACCGTTCGCAGCGATGCGCCACCGTCAGGCGCCGCGATACAACCCGAAGCGCAGCGGCCGCGGGGTCGCCACGGCGTCCTCCACCACGACGCGCACGTTCCGGGCGGCCGTGGGCTCGAACCGGTCGACTTTCCGATAGCCGACCGTAGTGCCGCGCGCCAGCTCGCGCCAATCTCGACCGTCCGCGGTGCCCTGGATGGCGTAGCGCGCGACGCATTGGCCGCGGGCGATGTCCTCCTCGAGTCGCGCAAGCCCGATCGTCACCGCTTTGCCCAGGTCCACGTGGGCGACGGCGGTGCGCCTCCCGGTCACCCGCCAGTCGACCGGCCGACCCGCTGCGAAGTCCTCGGCGAACAACGAGGTCAATTGCGCCCGGAGCTGCGCGAGGCGCGCTACGTCGGTCGCGTGCAGCACGCCGTCGCGCGTCGGCGGCACGTTGAGGAGCAGCTTCGAGTTTCGTCCCACCGACGTGAGCCAGATGCCCACGAGCTGATCCACGGGCTTCACCCGTTCATCCTCCGCCGCGTGATAGAACCAGCCCGGCCGGATCGAGGTGTCGGTCTCGGCAGGCCGCCACACCGCGCCGTGGGGATCGCCGTGCTGCAGGGCGGCGATCACCGCCCCGCCCGAGGCGCCCGGGTAGGGAACAGCGGCAGGGTCCACGCTGGACCAGTTCGGATCGCCCGCCACTCCGGCCTCGTTGCCGCACCAGCGCACGTCGGGGCCGGCGTCCGAGAACATGACCGCCCGGGGCTGCAGCCGGCGCACCAGGCCGAAAATGCGCGGCCAGTCGTATACCTGGCGCCGCCCGTTCGGGCCTTCGCCGTTGGCGCCGTCGAACCACACCTCGCTGATGGGCCCGTAACGCGTGAGCAGCTCGGTGAGCTGGTCGCAGTAGAAGTCGTTGTAGCGCGGCGAATCGCCGTAGACTGGGGCGTTCCGATCCCACGGCGAGAGATAGAGGCCGGCGCGCAGCTCTTCGCTCCGGCAGGCGTCGGTGAACTCCCGCACCACGTCCCCTGCCCCGCCGCGCCACGCGCTGCGCGCCACGGAATGCTCGGTGAGCCGGCTGGACCAGAGGCAGAAGCCGTCGTGATGCTTGGCGGTCAGGATCAGGGCGCGGGCGCCGCCGGCCTTGGCCGTGCGGGCCCATTGACGCGCGTCCAGCTGCGTCGGGTCGAATATCGCCGGGTCCTCGTGGCCGTCCCCCCACTCGCGGTCGGTGAACGTATTGACGCCGAAATGAAGGAAGAGGGCGAGCTCGTCGCGCTGCCAGGCGAGCTGCGAGGCGGACGGATGGGGCCGGACGCCTGGCTTGACCTTTTCCACCACCGTCCCCGCCAGGGCGCAGGCGGCCGCCCGCGCGAAATCGCGTCGTGAGATGGTCACGCCCTCTCCTTCTGTTCCGGATCCTCGACGGTTAGCGTAAGTCTATGCTGTCGCGCCGTCTCCCGCCCCGCTCGAGGTCTTATGCGCGCTTCCGTTGCGACCGGTAGAATCCCGCTGCTCGGCGCTATGCTCGTGTGCCGCGCGATCGGCGTGGCAGCAGCGGTGCAGACACCTCCCTACCAGAACGAAGCTCTGCCGTTCGACGTGCGCGTGCACGATCTGGTGAGCCGCATGACCCTCGAGGAGAAGGTCTCCCAGGTGAAGGACGTCGCTCCGGCGATCGACCGACTCGGTATCCCGCCATACAACTGGTGGAACGAGGCGCTACACGGCGTGGCGCGCTCCGGCACCGCGACGGTGTTCCCGCAGGCGATCGGCCTGGCGGCCACCTGGGACGACAGCCTCATTTTCCGGATGGCGACCGTGATCTCCGACGAGGCGCGCGCCAAGCACCACGAGTACGTGCGCACCGGAAGCCGCCGGCGCTATCAGGGGCTGACGTTTTGGTCTCCCAACATCAACCTGTTCCGGGACCCGCGTTGGGGCCGCGGCCAGGAGACCTACGGTGAGGATCCCTTTCTCACCGGCCGGCTGGCCGTGCAGTTCATTCGTGGCATGCAGGGGGACGACCCGAAGTATCTCAAGACCGTGGCGACCGTGAAGCACTTCGCCGTGCACAGCGGGCCGGAGCCGGAGCGACACCAGTTCGACGCCGTAGTGAGCGAGCGTGATCTGCGCGAGAGCTATCTGCCGCACTTCGAGACCGGCATCCGTGACGGCGGCGCCTACTCGCTCATGTGCGCGTACAACCGAGTCGACGGCAAGGCCGCCTGTGGCAGCGACATGCTGCTCCAGGCGATCCTGCGCAGCGAGTGGGGGTTCCGGGGCTACGTCGTGTCCGACTGCGGCGCGATCGATGACATCTACGCGCGGCACAAGGTCGTACAGACCGCTCCCGAGGCCGCCGCCCTGGCGGTGAAAACAGGCACCGACCTGGAGTGCGGTCGCGTCTACGCGAACCTCGTGGACGCGGCGAAACAGGGGCTGATCACCGAGCAGCAGATCGACACGGCAGTCACTCGCCTGTTTCTGGCCCGCTTCAGGCTCGGCATGTTCGACTCGCCCGATTCCGTGCGGTGGGCGCGCATTCCCTACGCGGTGCTCGACCAACCGGCCCACCGCGCGCTGGCGCGCCAGGTCGCGCGTGAGTCCATCGTCCTTCTGAAGAACGAGGGTGGATTGCTTCCGCTGCGCAAGAACCTCCGCACCATCGCCGTCATCGGGCCGAACGCCGATCAGGCCCGCATGCTGCTCGGCAACTATAACGGGGACCCTACTGACCCGGTGACGCCGCTGCGCGGCGTGCGTGAGGCGGTCGCTCCGGGCACACGCGTACTCTACGCCCGCGGCGCCGACCTCGCCGATGGCTTTCCCATGACCGACAGCGGCCCGCGGGTCCCGGCCGAGACGCTCGCCGCGGAGGCGGTGAACGCCGCGCGGCAGGCGGACGCGGTGGTGCTGTTCCTCGGCCTCACCGCCCGGATGGAGGGCGAGGAGATGCCGCTCCAGATCGAGGGGTTCCGCGGCGGCGACCGCACGCGGATCGACCTGCCGGCATCGCAGCAGCGCCTGCTCGAGCGCGTCTGCGCGGTCGGCAAGCCCACCGTGCTGGTGCTGCTCAACGGTAGTGCCCTGGCGGTGAACTGGGCCCAGGAGCATGTCCTGGCGATCGTGGAGGCGTGGTACCCCGGCCAAGCCGCCGGCAGCGCGATCGCCGACGTGCTGTTCGGCGATTACAACCCGGGCGGCCGGCTGCCCGTCACGTTCTATCGTAGCGTGGACGATCTACCGTCGTTCGACGATTACCACATGGCCGGTCGGACGTACCGCTTCTTCGGCGGGTCGCCCCTCTACCCGTTCGGCCACGGCTTGAGCTACACGACGTTCGCATACAAGAATCTGCGGACCAGTGCGCCGACGCTTCGGTCCGACGGCGCCATCACCGTGCGCGTGGATGTGACGAACACCGGCGCGAGAACCGGAGACGAGGTGGTGCAGCTGTACGTGCAGCACCTCGGCTCCGCGGTCGAGCGGCCGAACAAGGACCTGCGGGGCTACAGACGCATCACCCTCAATGCCGGCGAGACCCGCACGGTCGAGCTGTCGCTGCGGGCGTCGTCGCTCGCCTACTGGAATCCCGCTACCCACGGCTGGGTGGTGGAAACCGAGCCTGTGCGCATCCAGGTGGGGACCTCTTCGGCCGACCTCCGGCTCGACACGCGGATCAGAGTGGTGGGCGCGCGATAGTGACTCGGCTGCGCGCATAAGCTGCGTGTCCCTGTACCTGGGCTTCGACTCGAGCACGCAAAGCCTGACCGGGATCGTGCTCGAGATCGGCGGATCCGAGCGTCGCGTGGTGTTTCAGCGGTCGCTCAATTTCGACCGCGATTTTCCCCACTACGGAACACAGAGCGGCGTCCTGCCGCACGCCGATCCGCTGGTCGCGACGTCGTCGCCGCTGCTCTGGGCCGAGGCGTTGGACCGATTCATGGGTATCCTGGCCCGGGACTCGAAGGTCGATCTCAGCCGGCTGCGCGCCGTGTCGGGCGCCGCGCAGCAGCATGGGAGCGTCTACCTGAACATCGCGGCGGCGGCGGGACTCGGCCGACTCGATCCGCGGCAACCGCTCGTCGCGCAGCTCTCCGGCATGTTGAGTCGCGCCGAGGCGCCGATCTGGATGGACTCGAGCACCACGGCGCAGTGTGCCGCCATCGCCAGCGCCGTCGGGGGGAACGACGCGCTCGCCCGACTCACGGGATCCCGCGCGTTCGAGCGGTTCACGGGACCCCAGATCCGCAAGTACCACGAGCAGGATCCGTCGGGCTATGCGGCTACCGAGCGGATCCACCTCGTGAGCTCGTTCCTGGCGTCGCTGCTCATCGGGGCACACGCGCCGATCGAGCCGGGCGACGGCGCGGGCATGAACCTGATGGATCTCGCCGCCGGGCGGTGGTCGGGCGTCGCGATGCGTGCCACCGCGGCCGGGCTCGACCGCAAGCTCCCCGAGCTCGCGCCGTCCTGGTCAGTGATCGGCCGGTTGTCCCGCTTCTGGGTGGAGCGCTACGGCTTGCCGCCCGCCAGCGTGATCGCCTGGAGCGGCGACAACCCGTGCAGTCTCATCGGCGTGGGGCTCGTGACCCCCGGGCGGATCGGCATCTCGCTCGGCACGAGCGATACGCTGTTCGGGCTGTTACGAGCTCCGCGGATCGACCCGGCGGGCGCGAGTCATGTGTTCGGTGCGGCGACGGGCGACTACATGGCGCTGGTGTGCTTCAAGAACGGCTCGCTCGCCCGCGAGCGCGTCCGAGACGCGTACGGGCTCGAATGGCATGGTTTTTCGCGGTTGTTGCGTGACACGCCGCCGGGCAACCGGGGGGCGATCATGCTCCCGTGGTTCGAGCCCGAGGTCACGCCACCGGTTCTCGAGGCCGGGGTGAGACGCTACGGGCTCGATGCGGGAGACGCCGCGGCAAACGTGCGGGCGGTGATCGAGGCGCAGATGCTGGCGACCGCGCGGCACGCCGGGTGGATGGGAGAGCGCGTGGTGGCGATCCACGCCACCGGAGGCGCCGCCCAGAACCGGGCCATCCTGCAGGTCATGGCGGACGTGCACGGCGCGGAGGTGCGGCAGCTCGCGGTCGCCGAGTCGGCGGCGTTAGGTGCGGCATTGCGGGCGTTCCACGGCGAGCAGGTCGCCCAGGGCCGGGAGATCGGCTGGGAGGAAGTCGTGGCGGGGTTCGTGGAGCCGGTGGCTCGAGTCCGGCCCGATCCCTCGAGCGTCGCCGTGTACGCGGGACTCAAACCGGTGTACGCCGCTTGCGAGGCGCACGCGCTCGGGCGCGGGCCCGACCCCACGCCACTGGTCGAGGCATTTCGGTCGGGGCTCGACCCCGACTAGCCGAGCGCCATCTCGAGCTTCGTCACCGAAGCCGGGGGAAAGCGATAGACGAGGGGCGGCGTGGTCACCGCCACCGTCGCCGTGGCCGGCACCACCGTGCGCGGGGCCTCGAACGTGTTGTGATCGTGCACGTCGCGCGCCGCCAGCGTGGTGGCGCTCACCGAGCGCACCGTCGCCCCCCGCACCGCGATCTCCGTCTCGCGCGGCTCGGAGAGGTGCGGATTCGTGACCGTCAACGTGAGTGCTCCGCCTGCCCCTCCCCCTGCCCCGCGGAGCGACGCCGAGCCGTTCAGTCCCCAGAGCGAATGGTCCCGCTTCTGGCCGTCCACCCAGCCGACGGGCGACGCCGCCACGACAGTGCGCACGGCGCGCGCGCCCTGGTGCGCCGCGTACATCGCGAAGACGTGGTAGGTCGGCGTGACCAGGAACTTGTCTTCGTGTGCGAGGAACAAGGATTGGATGCAGTTGACGAGCTGCGCGATGTTGGCCATCGCCACTTTATCGGCGTGCCGATTGAAGGTGTCGAGCGTGAGCCCGGCGACGAGGGCATCGCGGATCGTCGACTGCTGGCCGAAGAGGTGCGCAGGGTCGAGGTTGGTTGTCATCTTGTGCCACGCGCCCCATTCGTCGACCACCAGCTTTACGCGCCGCTCGCGGTCGCTCTCTCCCATCACCTGCCAATGCGACGTGATAAGCGATTCCATCCGGTTGGCGCTCCCCAGCAGGTCGTACCAGGCAGTGTCGTCGAACGCCACGGCCTCGCCGTTCGGCGCGCTGCAGTAGTGATGGAGCGCCCAGCCCCACATCCGGTCGAAGCCGCGCCGCTCGGCCATCTCCCGGAAGAACCGCCGCGTCCAGTCGAGATCCCCGCCGTTCGGGCCGGAGCCGATGAAGGCGAGCTCCAGGCCGTACGACGGCACGGCCCAGGTGGCGAAGCGACGGTACTCGGCGGCGTATTCCTCCGGCGTGAAGTTGCCGCCGCACCCCCAGGACTCGTTGCCGATGCCCCAATAGCGCACCCCGAACGGCTCGCGCTCGCCGCCCGCCGCCCGTTGCTCGGCGAGCGTGGTGCTTCCCGCCGGCGCATTGCAGTACTCCAGCCACTCGTCGAACGAGCGCGGGGGGAGCGTGCGGAGATTGACGGCGAAATAGGGCTGAGCCGCGACCAGACGGCAGAACCGCATGAACTCGTTCGTGCCGAACTGGTTGGGATCGTACTTCGCCGGCACGTCGCCCAGCGCGCGCAGATGGGGATCGTCGCTCCAGAAGTTGGTGCGTCGCGGCCGGCGCTCGCGCGGACCGACGCCGTCATGCCAATCGTAGGAGTCCGCGAAGCAGCCCCCCGGCCAGCGCACCACGCCCGGGTGGATGAGGCGGAACGCATCGACCAGCGCCTGCCGGAGCCCGCCGATGTTCGGGATACGGGACTTCTCACCCACCCACACGCCGTCGTAGACCACGCCGCCCAGGTGTTCGACGAAGTGGCCGTAGAGCTCCGGCGCGATCGTGCCGATCGGCTCGCTCACCAGCACGTCGATCCGGGAGTCGGCGAGTCGCGAGCGGCGCGCGCCGGCCAGCGCCAGCCCGCCGGCCACCGTGGCGGTGACGAAGTCGCGTCTGCTGAGTGCGCTCACAGCGGGTCTCCTGTCGTAGTGACGCAACAGTCGATCGATGGGTTATCGGCTCGCGGCCGCACTGCTGCAGAATGGGTGCCGCGGCTGGCTGGGGCGCCCCGCCTGCGGTACTGTTGCTGCCTCTTCCCCTGCGAGGCGACGATGCACGGCACGGGCGATTCTCTTTCCCGCCGCGATTGGCTTGCGGTCCTGGGCGCCGCCGGCGCCGGGGCGGTGGTGCCGCCTGGCTTTAGCCACCCCGCCCCGCCTGGACGCGCCGAGCCTGTCCCCATTCTTCCGCTGACCTCGACCAGCGAGGTGTTCACGCCCAGCCACGGCCGGGCGTTCATGCGATTGAGTTTCGCCTTCCCGGAGCCGTCCGTCGAGTTCGAGGGCTACCGGTTCGGCTTTCTTGTGTTCACGCGGGAGAATGTCTACGGCCTCGACGCCGGGCGCATGACCGCCGCGCGCACGCCGAGCGGTCTCGAGATCCGCGCCACCAGATTGGTGTGGGCGGGGGGTCAACAAGCGGCGCCGGGCCGCGTGATCGCACAGCTCCAAAAGCATGGCGATTTCATCGAGTGGGACGTCACGGCGGAAATGGGCCAGCCGATCAAGGCCGTCACGACGGTGATCCGCAACGTGCCGCGCGGACGGATCTCGCCGGCGGGGAACGAGCCATTCGATCCGCAGGACAACGAGCTCCTCTTCGGGTATCCGTTCAGCGGCGGTGACCTGTTCGGCGCCAATACCGCCTGGGGTCTCACGACGCCGCTCCTGATCGTGCAGCGCGCTGAGGGAGACTGCGTGTTCGTCTCGTCGCTCGACGATCGCGTGCGGGCGAAACGCTTCTTTCTCCAGCCCGGCGAGCAGGCCTATCGCGTCGAGGCGGTGTTCGAGGCGGAAGGCTGGAAGGATCAGACCACGCTTCGTGTTCCCACCTGGCGACTCGGGCTCGCGAAGACGCTGGACGACGCCGTGCAAGCGCACACGACGCATTTGGAGCGCGCCTACCATCTCGAGCCGTGGGAGACTCGGCGCGACGCCCCGGACTGGATGCGTCGCCTCGCACTCGTCGTCACGCTGCACGGCATGCACTACACCGGTTACGTCTTCAACGACTACGCGCGCATGCTCGAAATCGCCCGCTGGGTTGCGACGCGCATCCCGCCGGACCGCGTGCTCCTGTTCCTTCCGGCCTGGGACGGCCGCTACTACTGGGACTATCCGCTGTACCGGGCTTCCGACCGGATGGGCGGCGAGGCCGGGTTGCAGCGCCTCATCGAGGAAGCACATGGCTTGGGCTTCCGCGTGATGCCGATGTTCGGCGCCAACGCCGCCAATCGCCGCCAGCCGGCGTTCGCCCGCATGGCCGAGGCGGCGACGCACAAGATCGACGGCGATCGGTTCGACCTGAACTGGGTGGATTGGGACAACGACCGTCATCAGGAAGGCTGGTTGTCCTACATGAACCTCGGCGTCGCGTCGTGGCGTGACTGGCTCAGCGCGCGCATCGCCGACGCGATCGAGCGCTACCGCGTCGATGCGTACTTCCTCGACATCGCGGGTGGGTGGGTGAACAATCCGCAGGCGGACATGCACGAGGGAATGCGGCAGCTCGTGCTCGGCCTCCGCGCCCGGTATCCTCAGGTCATGCCGTGTGGCGAGATGCACTACGATGCGCTGCTCGAGTTCATCCCGTGCTACCATGTGGGCCTGGGGCGGGCGGCCCGCTACGCTCGTGCGTTTTCGCACCTGAGCCACGCGGCCCCGGGGTTTGGCAGCTCGGGAGTACACGAGTCCGGCTTCAGCCGCTTCCGGCACGAGACCCTGGGGCTCGCGCCCGGCATCATTCCCACGCTCAGCGTGGTGGACGATACGTTCACCGGCCATCAGTCGATGATGGAGGCGGTGATCGAGCGGGCCAAG
>QHTK01000015.1 GCA_003220795.1 Gemmatimonadota bacterium
CGACCTTTCCCTTATATGCCCGCTCGACCCCCTGGGTGAGCGCGCGCTGCTGCTCCGGCTCGAGCCGCTGCCAGGTGGCTAGCTGGCCCCACCACCCCTCGAAGCTGGCGAGCAGCTGCTGCAGAAACGCGGTCACGCCGCCGTCGCCCGCGGCGAGGTGATAGGTGAGGTGCGGGCCCGCCGCGGCCCAGCCGAGCGCGGGCCCGAGCGAAACCGCGCGGTCCAGGTCGTCCACCGCGATCACGTCGGTCAACACCAGATCGATACACTCGCGCCACACCGCGGCGGCGATGCGGCCGACCACGTAACCGGGGACGGGTTTCTTGAGGACGATCGGCATCCGGCCCAGGGCGCGCAGGTACTCCTGCGCGCGGGTCACGCTGGCGACCGCCGTGCGCGCGCCGGGGACGAGCTCGACCAGGGGAATGAGCTGCGGCGGGTTGAGGGGGTGCGCCACGAGGCAGCGGTCCTGGCGCCGGCAGCGCGAGAACAGCTCCGTCGGCGGGATGCCGCTCGAGGAGCTCGTGACGAGCGTCTCGGGCCCGGCCACCTCCTCGATCGCGTGGAACAGCTTCTGCTTGGCGCCGAGCTCCTCGTGAATCGCTTCGATCACCCAGTCGGCGTCTTGCACCGTTTGCAGCAAGCTGCGGCCCTGGTGCAGCTCCAGCAGCCCGCGCTCCACCATCCCTTCCGTGGCGTGCCCGAGCGCCACGAGGGCGCGCGCGCGGCGTGGCACGTCGATCGCGGCGCGCTCCATGCCGCGCGAGCTCGCGTCGAACAGCGTGACGGGCCAGCCCGCCGCGGCGCACAGCGCCGCCCAGCCGCAGCCGATGTCGCCGGCGCCGATCACGGCGACCTTGCGCGGTAGCGCGATCAGACGGTCGCGCCTTCCTGCGACGTCGGCGTCGGCGTCGCGCGCGTCGCCCAGCGGAACACCCGCTCGGAGAGGAGCGGGCGCACGCGACTCATCTCGACTTGCATAGCGACCTGCACGCGCGCGCCGTCGGGCTTCACCCGCGTGCGGCCGCGCTGCTCCGCGTCGGAGAGGTCCACCACGATGCGTTGCTCCTCGAACGCCAGCGCGTCGGGGCGGAGCAGCAGGGCGATCGGCAGCACGTCGTTCACGATGCACCCGTCCAGCCCCTCGGCCTGCTTGTGGAACTCCATGTAGAAGCGCAGCGCGTCGTGGATCCAGCGGGCGTTGGTCGCCTCGGAGTGCACCAGCCGCGACACCTCTTGCGGGCCCAGTACGGCCTCGCGGGTGACGTCCAGCCCGATCAGCTCGGTCGGGAGCCCGGCCTTGAGCACCGTGTCGAGCGCCTCCGGGTCGCACCACGCGTTGAATTCGGAGTAGCGGGTCGTGTTGCCGCGGGCCGCGATGTTGCCCACCATGGCGATGTGGCGCGCCACCTTGGCGCGCACCAGGTCCGGCTCGCGCCGCAGCGCGAGGGCCAGTCCCGTGACCGGCCCGAGCGTGACGAGCGTGACCGGCTCCGGCTGCTCGACGAGCAGCCGGTCGAGCGACTTCACCCAGTCGAGGGTCACCCCGGCCGGCGGCAGCTCGGCGTAGCCGAGCCCCGACGTGCCGTGCGTCTCGTGCGCCACCGCGAGGGCCCGCTTGAGCGGCCGTCGCGCTCCCACGCCCAGCGTAATACGCTTTCCGGCTCTACGCATTATCTCCACGGTGTTCCGGTACGCATTCTCGACTACGGTGTTGCCGTAGGACACCGAGATGCCCCGCAACTCCAGCTCCGGTGACGCGAGCGCGAGCAGCAGCGCCAGCATGTCGTCGATGCCAGGATCGGTATCGATGACGACGGGAAGCGGGCTGCGGGCTGCGGGATGCGTCGAGTCTGGCACGGTTAAACGCTAGGGAGCCCGTACCTCGTTTGCAATAGTCCGGCGCAATTTCGAGAACTCCGCCGCACCGCCGAACCCGAAGATGCGCTCGATGATCCGTCCCCGGCGGTCGAGCAGTACCGAGTAGGGCAGGCCGCGGTAGTGGTAGGCCTGCTTCATGCGCCCCCCGCCCACCAGGATCGGGAACGGCGGGCGATACGCGCGCAGGAACGCCGCCATCTTGCCGCGATCCACATCATCCGAGATGGCGACGATCTCGAAGTCCTTGCGGTCGAGCTCGCTGTACAGCTGCGCCATGTGGGGGAACTCTTCGCGGCACGGGTCGCACCACGACGCCCAGAAGTTCACGAGCGTCACCTTGCCCGCGAACCGGGCGAGCGCAACAGTGTCGCCGTGCAGGTCCGGGAGCGCGAAGGCGGGAGTGAAGGTCTCGCGCTCGGGGCCCGCCGACTGGCCGAGCAGCGAGTCGGCATCGAACGTCACGAGCCGGCCGCGCGGGTCCACCGCGACGGCGGTCTCGCGGGCCCCGAGGTGGCGGGTCGCGAGGATCGCGCCGCTCGCCGTGTCGAGCACGTCGACGCGCAGCTTCGTGGCGCCCGAGTCGTCCGATCCGAGCGCGTACAGCCGGCCGTCGGGCCCGAGCACGAGCGCGACGTTGACGAGGGCGTCGCGCACGCCGATGTCCCGCCCCTTGGGCGGCAGAAACTCGGGGTCCGGCTCCGTCCGGAACAGGCCCCGCTGCGCGGTCCAGCGCAGCGCGCCGCCCGGTCCGTACTTGCGGATCTCGTCCCGCACCAGCGGCGCGAAATACACTGTCCCGTCGGGGCCGAGGGCCACCGCTCCCGCGTTGACGAGCTGTGCCAGGAACGGCACGGGCGGCACGTGGATCGCGGCGAGCCCCGCCACCGGCCGGCCGAGGGTGTCGAGCACCCGGATCAGCGACGCCGTGTCGGGCTCGGCCGCGAACTGCGGGATGTAGTAGGGCGACCGCACCGCCACGACCTCGCTCCCGCGCGCCGCATAGATCGAAGCGAGGTGCGGGCTCTCCCACTCCCGCACCGGGCGGCCGGTCGTATCGAGCACGACCCCCTCTCCGGTTCGCTCGCTCACGAGCAGCTCGGCGCCGAGTGAGGCGACGGCGACGGGGTTGGCGAGCCGGGGGCTCGTGACGCTGCGCGCCACGCGGAGCCTTCCGTCGAACGCCACCAGCCGGCTGTGTTCGGGATCGGGCGCCCAGGACAGGCCGCCCAACGACGCCGCGGGGGAGCGGCGCAGGAACAGGAGGGTGAGACTGTTGGAGGGAGGCGCGGAGGGCGCGGGGGATCCGCAGGCGAGGAGCGCCGCGGCGCACAGGCCGGCGCCCCCCGCCAGCGCGTGCCGCATCAGCTCGCGGCCGCGACCGTCTTGATCTCGATGGTGTGCAACCCGCTCACGAACCGGTGGGTGCCAGTCACCGTCACCTTGCTCTCGGCGTGTTGCTCGAGCTTCGCGTTCTGGGGATCGCCCGGCTTCGAGCTGACCGGCAGATAGATCGTCCCGTCGCTCGCCAGGATGCCAAGTGGCACGCCGGCCTTGGCGCACGCTTGCGCGCAGCCTTTGTGAGACGGGCCCATCGCGCCGTTGGTGGTGTGACAGTTCAGGTCGATCACCTGGCCCGTGAGCGTCATTTCGTTGCCCGGCGTGGCCGCATGTCCCTGCGCGGCGAGCGGCAGCGCGCACAGAGCCAGCACGGCAGTCGTGGCCATGATCCGCTTCAACATCGTAGCATCCTCCGGTGACAGGTACTCGGAATGAGAAACTCCCAGTGCTGCTGGGGCAACCCTGCATCGTCCCCGTGTACCATACGTCCCGACCCGCGGTTCCAGATTGGGCTATATTGGGCGCCATGAACGCAGCGTATCGTCAACTCCTGGACTCATTTGGCCGCGGGTGGGAAGCCGGGGACGTGGACGGGATTGTGTCCGTCTTCGCGCCCGACGCGGTGTTCCTCGAGACGCCGTTCAGCGAGCAAAGCGTGGGCAGCGACGCCATCCGGGCATACTGGAAAGACATCCCCGTCAACCAGGCGGAGGTGACGTTCAAGGCCGGGGAGATCTACGCGGCGGGCCCGTGGTTCGCGACCGAGTTCCGCTGCACCTACCGCCGCCGCCGCACCGGGGAGTGGGTCGACGCGCGCGGCGCGATGTTTTGCGAGACGAAGGACGGCAAGATCTCGGAGATGAGAATGTATTGGCACCGCAGTCCCTAGAGAGCTTGCCGCCTGACATACTCCAGCGCCTCTTGCATCAATCCGGCATTGCGCATCCCGATCCGCATCGCTTCCGTCACCGCGTCGTCCTCGCTCATTCCCTGGTCCAGCATGAGATACGGCAGCAGCGTCACCCCCACCCGGTTGCCGCTCGCACAATAGAAGAAGCACCGTTTGTGCCCGGCGAGCTCACGCACGGTGCGGCGTACCCGGTCGAACGTGGCGTCGTCCAGCGGCCCGTGACTCACCGGGATATTGATGTACTCGAGCCCCGCCGCGGCGACCGCGGCGGCGCGGAACGGCTGGGGCTCCATCGGCTCGCGGATGTCGAGGATCACCTCGCACCCGGCGCGCTTCAGGGCGGCGAGATGGGCCAGCGTGGGCTGGCCACCGGTCACGACGCCGGGAATCGGCTCGCACGCGTTGGCGACGCCGGCGGCGGCCTCGAGCAGTTGGCTCATGGGATGGCCCGGGCTAGCTTAGAGGCAAAATGTAGCTCATTCGGTGCGCTATGCCTTCCGTGCGGTCACCCTCGCTGCGCCGCCACCTCGCCCCCCGCCAGAAGCTGTGGCTCAACTGGGACGGTGTGTTCCTGATGGGCCCGCGCTATCTCCGCTTCCTCGACGCGGTCGATCGCACCGGCACGATCCGGGCGGCGGGGCGGGCGGTGGGCTGGAGCTACCGCACCTGCCTGAACCGCATCCGCCAGATGGAGCGCGTGCTCGGCGCCAAGGTGCTGGCGACCACGCGCGGGGGCTCGAGCCGGGGCGGCGCCCGGCTCACCCCCGAGGCCCGCCGGCTGCTCCAGCTGTTCGCGCGCTGGCGGCGCGAAGTCGAGCGCCTCAGTCTCACGGCATTTCGCAAGCTGCTGCGTCGATAGGCACCAGCTTGCCTATCGAAGCGCGGGCGGATAGCTTCTCGCCGCCACGTGCGCTTCAGCTCGTTCCTCGCCGCGTGGGCGCTCGCTGCGCCCCTCACCACGGCCGCGCTCGGTCAGACGCCGGCGGCCGTATCGGCCACGCCAAGGATCTCCGGCTACATCCAGCCTCGCTTCCAGGCCGTGGGAGACTCCGCCACGTTCCTGCTGCGGCGCGCGCGGTTCGCGCTCGAAGGGTCGCTCACGCCCTGGGCATCCTACCGCGCCCAAGTGGAGATGCGGACCACGGGCGCGCCGGCCACGCCGCCCGCGACCCCGCTCACGGTGTCGATCACCGATCTCTTCGTGCGGCTAACGCACCAGCGGTGGAGCGCCACCGTGGGGCAGTTCCGCGTCCCCTTCGCCCTGGAATCGCTGCTCAGCTCCGGGATTCTCGAGACGACTGAGCGCTCGCGCATCGTCACCGCGGCGCGGCGCGACATCGGTGCAGAGCTCGAGTGGCGCCTCCCCGACCGGTTGACGCTCCAGGGCGCCGTGGTGAACGGCGAGGGACCGAACCGCGCCGTCAATCCGGACAATCGCATGGCCTACTTCGCGCGCGCCACGATCACACCGGTCAAGGGACTGGACTTGGGCGGCGCCTTCGCCGGGTATAGTGACAGCGCGGAAGTGGACGGCCAGGCGATGTACCGGACCACGCGGGGCGTGGTGCGTGCGGAGTACATCAGGGACCGGAACCGCCGGACGGACGTCCGTACCGTCGGTTGGTATGCCTTCGCCGGCTACATCGTCACTCCTCGGCGCATAGAGCTCTTGGGTCGCGTCGAGCAATACGACCCGAGCGATCGGGTCGCGACCGACCGCTCGACCGGCTACCTGGTCGGACTGCAGTACTTCATCCGCGGAGACGACTTCAAAGTGATGGCGGATTATGAACTCTTTCGCGAGCAGGTGGTGCAGCTCGAGAACAACCGCGGGGTGGTGCAGTTGCAGGTGCGCTGGTGAGAAACGCGCTCCTCGCTGTCCTCCTTTCCATCGTTCCATCATTCCCCCTTAGCGCCCAGTCTTCCCAGGTTCTCCTCGCCACGACCACGTCGACCCGCGACGCCGGGCTGCTCGACTCGCTGCTGCCGATCTTCGAGCGCCAGACCGGCTACCAGGTCAAGCTGATCGCCGTGGGGAGCGGGCAGGCGCTCGAGCTGGGGCGCCGGGGCGACGCGGACGTGGTGCTGTCCCACGCGCCGCAGGCGGAGCGCGTGCTGGCGGACTCGGGATACTTCCTGAACCGCCGCCTCGTCATGCACAACGACTTCCTCATCGTCGGGCCGGCGGCCGATCCCGCCGGGCTGCGCGGGTTGAACGACGCGCTCGCCGCCATGCGCCGCATTGCGGCCCAGCGCGCCGGCTTCATCTCTCGCGGCGACCAGTCCGGCACGCACAAGTTCGAGCAGGCCCTGTGGAAGCGAGTCGGCATCACGCCGCCGTCCGGCGGCTGGTACGTCGAGTCGGGCCAAGGGATGGCCGCGACGCTGCAGATGGCCGACCAGAAACGCGCCTACACCATCAGCGACCGTGCCACCTACCTCGCCTGGCGCGACAAGGTCCAGCTCGTGCCCCAGGTGGAGGGCGACTCGCTGTTCTACAACGTCTATCACGTGATGGAGGTGAATCCCAAAAATGCGCCGCGCGTGAACACGGCGGGGGGCAAGGCGCTGGCCGACTTCTTGGTCGCACCCGAGACCCAGGCGTTGATCGGGGAGTTCGGGAAGTCCCGCTTCGGGCAGAGCCTGTTCATCCCCGACGCCGGAAAGCCCGACCGCTGGTGAGCCATGTCTCGCACAGAGACGGCCCTGTCCCCGGGGGAGGTCAGGGGGCTTAACGACGTAGCGAGACCGGGGGTCTAACACCATGCCTGAAACCGGCATGCTTCTTGATGTGTTAGATGGCTTTAGGGTATATAGAGGAAGGACTGTATGATGCTCACCCTGATGGTCTCGCTGCTCGCTTCCGCTCCGGCGCCGCCCGAGCGGGCGTCCGACGCGATACGCAGTGACGACCCACCCATCAAGCTTTCGCTCAATCAAGACAACTACTTCCAGCGCGGCGACCGGGCGCGCGTGAAGGTCCGCACGGCCGAAGACGGCTACGTCGTCGTGCTGCGGAGCGACGCTCAGGGTCGCGTGCGGGTGCTGTTCCCGCTCGATCCCACCGGCGACGATTTCGTGCGCGGCGGCCACACCATCGAGTTGCGCGGCCGCGGTGACCGCGAAGCGTTTTATGTCGACGACTCGGACGGCTCGGGCCTGGTGCTCGCGGCGCGTTCCGCGGCGCCGTTCAAGTTCGACGGGTTCGTGCGCGGCGATCACTGGGACTACCGGGTCCTGACCGCGCGCGAGGCCGGGGACGACAAAGAGCAGGCCCTGCTCGACATCGTGCAGCGCATGTCGCCCGACGGCCACTTCGACTACGACGTGGCGCAATATTCCGTCGCGTCCGTGGACTCGTACTACTCAGGCTACAATCACTACTACTCGCCGTTCGGCATGCGGGCGGGCTTTGGATACGGCTATGGCTACGGCTGGCCGTACTACCGCTACGGCTTCGCCTACAGCTCGTGCTACGATCCGTTCTTCTACGACCCGTTCTTCTGCGGGGCGAGCTTCTACGATCCGTTCTTCTACCGGCCGTTCGCGTACCGGCCCTTCATCTTCACTGGCGGAGTCGTCATCTACAGTCGCCCTCGCGTCTACGGCGGCGGCTTGTTCATCGACCGCGCGCGTGGTGGCGCGGGGAGCTTCGGAGGCGGGCTGGTATTCAAGAATCGCTACGCCGCGGCGCCGACGGTCATGGGCGTGAGCCCCCGGCTGCGGGTGCCGCAAGGGACGCTGCTGAGCCGGGCTGGTGCGGGACGCGTGGTTCAAGTCGGGGCGCCACCGCCGCGGCCCGCGCGCGTGCGCGATTCTTGGAGCGACCCCGGAGCCGCCCGCGCAGCTGACCGCGTGGCGACCCCGACGCGCGCGCGCGGCGAGCGCTCCGAGCGGCGTGACGCCGGGCACGCGGATCGGCCGAGTGGTGGTGGTGGTGGTGGAGAGCGCAGAGGTGGGGGTGGAGGTGGAGGCGGAGGTGGAGGTGGGGGCGGAGGTGGAGGCGGCAGAGCGAGCAGCGGTGGCGGTGGCGGGAGCCATGGGGGCGGCGGGTCGGCCCGCGCGTCGGGTGGTGGCGGGGGCGGAGGGGGCGGGGGCCGACGACACCCGTAGATCCATCGCCGCCTGAACCGTGGTAGGCGCGCAGGGGCGCAGCAATGCTGCGCCCCTACGTTTTTTCCTGCAGATTCGTCCCGCCGTGTCAGACCTCAAACGATCGCTGCGCCTGTTCGACGGACTCGCCATGGTCGTGGGGATCATGGTCGGGTCGGGGATCTTCCGCACGCCCGGGCTCGTCGCCGCCCACCTGGGCCGCCCCTGGCTCACGTTCGTCGCCTGGGTACTGGGCGGCGCGCTCGCGTTCTTGGGCGCGCTCTGCTTTGCCGAGCTCGCCACGCGCCACCCTAGAGCCGGCGGCAAGTACGTGTACGTGCGCGAGGCGTTCGGGCCGCGCGCGGGGTTCGTGGTTGGCTGGGTGGAGAGCGTCGGGATGTACACGGCCGCGATCGCGGCGATCGGCGTCGCCGCGGCCGAGTTCCTGGTGCGGCTCACCGGCTGGGACTCAGGCTCGATCCCGTGGCTCGGCGCAGGGCTGGTGGCGCTCTTCACCGCGGTGAATCTGATCGGCGTCGCGTCGGGCCGCTGGGTGCAGAATCTCGTGACCGCGGCAAAGGTCCTGGCGCTGGGTGGCGTGGTGGCGATCGCGTTCGCGCGCGGGACGGGGGCCGGTTGGCACGGTGCGCTGGCCGCGGCACCGCGCGGCGCGGCCGTGTGGCCGGCGCTGGCGCTCGCGTCGCGCTCGGTGATCTGGACGTACTACGGCTACCCCGACGCCGCCAAGATCGCCGAGGAGGTGGTAGATCCGGGGCGCACGCTCCCCCGGGTGTTCCTCGGCGGCATCGCGATCGTGACCGCCCTGTACTTGCTCCTGAACGCCGCGTTCCTGCACGTGCTGCCGCTCGCGCAGATCGCGGCGTCGAACCTGGTCGCCGCGGACGCGGCCACCGCGATCGTAGGGGCCCGGGCCGGTGCCGTCGTCGCCGGGCTCGCGCTGCTCGTCGTCCTCGCGTCGCTCAACGGCAACATCTTCGTCACGCCGCGGGTGTTGTTCGGCTTGGCGCGCGAGGGCCTGGCCCCCGGCGCGCTGGCGCGCGTGAATGGCGGCGGGACGCCCTGGGTCGCCATGCTGCTGGTGGGGGCGGTCGCGGGCGCGCTCGCGGCGACCGGCACCTTCGAGAAGCTGCTCGGCCTCGCCATCGCGGAAGTTCTGGTGATCGACGGCCTCACCGTGGCGGCGCTGTTCCCGCTGCGTGCGCGCGAGCCTCGGGCCCCGTTCAGCGTGCCCGGCTATCCGGCGGTGCCGATCCTGTTCATCGGCGTGTATCTCGTCCTGTTCATCTGGACCGCGCTGGGGCAGTCGCAGTCGGTGCTGGTGACGCTGGCCGTGCTGGCGGTGGCGTATGGGCTGAGCTGGGCGGTGAGGGGTGCTCGGTCTCGCCCTGAGTCCCTACGCTGAACTTACTCCCCGTTGGTCCCGGGCTGAGAGCCCGGGCTCGGCGCTGATGTGCGCCCTGTAAGGGCGAACCCGCGGCCGAGCGCGCCCTCTCAAGGCGCGGACACACGACGACCGTTCTCACCCGCGTGAGTTCTCACCCAAACTCACCCTTCGTGGGTCCCGGGCTGAGAGCCGGGCTCGGCGCCAATGGGCGCCCTGTAAGGGCGCGCTCAAACGATCCTGGTTGCGCGAGAATGGTTCGGCTGCGACGGGGCGCTCTCCGTATGCTCTCTTCATGCCGGTTCGTCTCTACGCGCTCCTCACGTGGACCACGCTGCGCAGATTGCCACTCATCCACGCCGGCGCGGCGGCGTTCTTGCGTCGGGTGCTTCCCGAAATCGCGCGCCGTCACGGAACTCGCGTAGTCGATCTCGGGATCGTGCGGAATCACGTGCACTTAGTTCTCGAGCTTCCGCCCCACGTGGACATCCCGCGACTCGTTCAAGGATTGAAGGGAGCGAGTGCGCGCATCGCCAACCGCGACGGCGTGATGCCACGGGCCCGGCTGCGGTGGGCCAACGGCTACGACCTCCGCTCTCTCGGGGTCCGTGATCTGAGGCGGGCGATTGAGTATGTGAGGGCGCAGTCGACCAGACATCCGGGACTCGGAGTTGATGAAGCCCCGGGCTAAGAGCCGGTAAAGCACTTCCAGCGGTCGCCGGGCTCGGCTCTAATGTGCGCCCTGTAAGGGCGCACCCCCCGCCGAGCGCGCCCTCTTAGGGCGCGGACACACATGAGAATCGATCAAATCGTCGTCTCTACCGCCGACGTTCCACCGATGTAGGGCGTTCAGGGCATAGCCCTCGGTGGCCCACCCGGGGAACCCGCAGGACGCTATTATCTTCCCTCCACACCCATGCCTCGCCTCGCCATCGCCCAGATCCGCCCCGCCAAGGGCGAGTACGCCGCCAACGTGCAGCGCATCGGCGGCGTGCTGGCGCAGCTCGCCAAGCTCGAGCCGGCGGTCGATCTGGTCGTCTTCCCCGAGACGGCGACCTCTGGGTACTTCGTGGAAGGCGGTGTGCGCGACGTCGCGGTCACGGCGGGCACGCTGTTCCGCGATCTCAGCGTGCAGCACGAGGCCGCCCAGGCACCGCCCCTGGACGTGGCGGTGGGATTCTACGAGGTGTTCCAGAACCGGTTTTATAACTCGTGCCTGTACGCCTCATTCGGCAACGCCCCACCCCGCATCCTGCACGTCCACCGCAAGGTGTTTCTCCCCACCTACGGCGTGTTCGACGAGGACCGCTTCGTGGAGCGGGGGCGCGAGATCCACGCCTTCGACACCCGTTGGGGCCGGGCGGCGATCCTGATCTGCGAGGACGCCTGGCACTCACTCGCCGGGACGATCGCGGCGCTCGAGGGTGCGCAGCTCATCCTCGTGCCGAGCGCGTCGCCCGCGCGTGGGACGGGGATGGACGAGGAGGGCACCCGGCTCCCCGCGAGCGTGGTGCGGTGGGAGCGGATCCTTCGCACGATGGCCGAGGAGCACGGCGTGTACGTCGCGTACTCGAGCCTCGTCGGGTTCGAGGGGGGGAAGGGGTTCCCGGGCGGGTCGGTGGTGGTGAGCCCGGCGGGCCAGATCGTGCTGCGCGGGCCGCTGTTCGAGGAAGCGGTGCTCACCGCCGATATCGGTCTCGAGGAGCTGACGAGAGCGAGAGCGGACGCGCCGCTGCTAGCGGATCTGGAGGTGAATCTCCCGCATCTACTCAAAGACCTCGGGAAACGAGAAAAGGGAAAAGGGAAAGGGAAGGCGCGGTCCGTGCAGTTCGACCCCGCGAGCAACGGCGCGTTTGCTCAATCCGCAATCCGCAATCCGCAATCCGCAATTCACGTCGTGGGCCGAGGGGTAGACGAAGGCGATCCTCTCGCCATCGACTGCGAGCTCGCGCGCCGCTGGCTGGTGAGTTTCCTGAAGGACGAAGTCGTGCGCCGCCGGGGATTCACTAAAGGGATCGTAGGGCTGTCGGGGGGAGTGGATTCGTCGCTCACCGCCTTCTTGGCCGTCGAGGCGCTCGGCAAGGACAACGTGATCAGTGTGCGGATGCCGTACCGCACCTCGAGCCCCGAGAGTCTCGAGCACGCGCAGCTCGTGATCGACCTGCTCGGCATTCAATCGCTCACCATCGACATCACGCCCGCGGTGGACGGTTACCTCCAGCAGGTGGGCGACGGCGACCCGACGCGTCGCGGCAACGTGATGGCGCGCGAGCGCATGATCGTGCTGTTCGATCTCTCGGCCAAGCACAAGGCCCTGCCGATCGGCACCAGCAACAAGTCCGAGCGGCTGCTCGGCTATTTCACCTGGCACGCCGACGACACGCCCCCCGTGAATCCGCTGGGCGATCTCTTCAAGACGCAGGTGCGCGCCCTGGCCCGCCACGTCGGCGTCCCGGAGGTGATCCTCGCCAAGCCCCCCACCCCCGACCTGGTCCCCGGTCAGACCACCGAGGGCGACTACGGCATCAGCTACGACAAGGTCGACCGGATCTTGTACTACCTGATCCGCGGCATGCAGGCGGAGGAAGTGGTGGCCCACGGCTTCACCCCCGCCGAGGTGGCCAAGGTGCAGGGGCGGCTCGAGTCCACCCACTGGAAGCGCCGGCTCCCCACGGTCGCGGTGATGTCCCAAACGGCAATCGGCGAGTTCTATCTGCGGCCGGTCGACTACTGATGCACGCCAAGCATCCGCGCGAGTCGGAGACGGTGATGTCCGAGTTGATGATGCCGCAGCACGCCAACATCATGGGCAACGTGTTCGGCGGCGTGGTCCTGGCGCTGGTCGATCGCGTGGCCGCGGTGGCCGCCATCCGGCACGCCGGCAAGCCGTGCGTCACCGTGTCGGTCGACAAAGTCGATTTCCGGGAGCCGATCCACGTGGGCGAGCTGCTCACGGCCTATGCGCGCGTCAACTTCGCGGGACGCACGTCGATGGAGGTGGGCGTCAAGATCATCGCCGAGAACGTGCTCACGGGCGAGAAGCGGCACACCAACTCGTGCTACGTGACGTACGTGGCGCTCGATGCCAAGGGCCGTCCCACCGCGGTCCCCCCGATCGTGCCCGAGAACGCCGACGAGAAGCGGCGCTATGACCGGGCGGCGAAGCGGCGGGCGACGCGGGTGATGGATCGGAGGTACAGCACGGGGGCGGGGGAGTGAGCGATTGAAGGTCGTCGCCGTGTTCGGCGGCGGTGGCGCGAAGAGCGTCGCCTGTGCCGGAGCCTGGCGGGCGTTGACTGAAGCCGGCCTCACGCCGTCGCACCTCGTAGGAACCTCGATGGGTGCGGTAATCGCGGCGGCGTTCGCGAGCGGCGCGACCTACGACGAGGTGGTGATCGCGGGGCGCTCGCTGTCCCCGCGCGACGTCGCGCGGGTCGATCCGCTGGCGCTCGTGAAGGGCGCGTTCGCGACGCATCTCCTCAAGCCGGCAGGGCTGCGTGGCGTCATCGAGCGGTTCGTGACGGCGACGCAATTCGGGCAGC
>QHTK01000084.1 GCA_003220795.1 Gemmatimonadota bacterium
ATGACGACGAAGACGAGAAACAGCAGATTGACGAGACCCAGCGCGGTGCCGACCGGGACGATCCCGAGGGACAACGCCTGAGCGTCCGCCGCCGCGGGAGGCGGCGCCCTTCGGATCAGCGCGCCCCAGAAGTAGCCGGTGGTGAGGGCCGTCCAGAATGCGGTGAGCGCCAGGTGTGACGCGACGACGCTGAAGTCGACGTGCAGGGCAGTCGCGACCACGTTGCGGAATACTGGGTCCGCGGCCGCGAACAGGCCGCCAAACGCGAGCAGCAGCGGGAAGGCGAGCAGCGCGCCGCCGATCGCGCCTCGCGCGTGTCGGAGGGCGCCACCGGTCGGCAGCTCGCTCCACCGGATGTCTCGGGCCAAGAGCGGCCAGACGCCGAACCACGCACTCAAGGCGGCGACGACTCCGCTACGCACGTACTCCCAGGCGTCGCGGCCGCGCAGCGCGACGCCGCGCAGGCTGAGACCGGCCAGCGCGAGCAGGATCGCGAGGCCCATCGCATCGAGCGCGCGGAGCGCGTCAGAGTCGCGGGCCGCAAAGTTCGAGCCCAGCAGCACGGCGGCCATCGCGAGCCAAGGCGCGTCGCGCCCGACGGCGATCCGGCGGCGATACACCAGCCACGCACCCGCCGCCGCAAGCGCCACAGTACAGAGGAACGCGTTCAGCCCCCACGGTGTGGCGCGCAGCAGCGCGTCGCCCGCGATCCCCAGGACGATGCCCGTCGCCAGGACCTCCAGGCCTAGCCTCGTTCGCTCGGTGAGCGCGCTCATCCGGCGGCCGCCTCCGGCAGCCCGCCGAACCGCCGCTGGCGCGCGTGGAACGCGCGCAGCGCGTCCGCCAGGTCGGCCGCCGCGAAGTCGGGCCACATGATTTCGGTGAAGTACAGCTCCGCGTAGGCGCATTCCCACAGCAGAAAGTCGGAGAGCCGTTGTTCCCCGCCGGTGCGGATCAACAGGTCCACGTCCGGGAGGATGTGGCGGTCCGCGATCGCCGCGCGCGCCGAGTAGTCGACGGCGAGGCGGAGCCGGAGCCGGGTGCCCGCGGCGGTGGCGCGCTCGGCGGCCCGGATCGCCGCGACGAGCGGGGCCGGGAGCCGGTCGCGTCGCCCGACGACGTCCAAGCGAACGCCGTTCTCGAGCAGCCGCGGCGTCTCGGTCTGGAGATGGCGGGCGAACAGGCGCATCAGCGCCGCCACCTCGCTCGCCGGGCGCTTCCAGTTGTCGGCGGAGAAGGCGAACAGCGTCAGGGCGGTTACGCCCTGATCGGGAGCGGCTTCGACGATTCGGCGGACCGCGTCGGCGCCCGCGCGATGGCCGGCGGCGCGGGGGAGACCGCGGCGGGCGGCCCAGCGGCCGTTGCCGTCCATGATGACGGCCACGTGGAGAGAAGTACTTTGTGACATAAAGTTTTGCCTCAAAAAAAATGCCGTCAGCCCTGACGAGTCGCGCGGATGAGCGCTTCCATGTGGTCGAGATAGCGCTCCAGGGCGCGCCGACCCGCGGCCGTCAACCGGTATTCGGTCTTGGGGATGCGGCCGGCGAACGATTTGCTGCACGTGATGTACTGCGCTTCCTCGAGCTTGCGGGCGTGCACGCTCAAGTTGCCGTCGGTCGTCTTGAGGAGCGCCTTCAGCTCGTTGAAGGTCAACGCGTCGTTCACCGCCAGCGCGCTGACGATGCCGAGGCGGACCCGCTCGTGGATCAGCCGGTCCAGCTCGGCCGCGCGCAGGGCGCGCTCGCCGCGCGGCGGCGGCGCCACCGCCTCCGGCTTCCGTACCGCTCCTGATTTAGCCACCGTACCTCCGTGCGATGATCCCGCCGAACACGATGTGCAGGCCGCCGAAGCCGGCCGCCAGGCACCAGTTTCCCCAGGCCGGCGGTCCGAGCAGCGCCGCGGCGCCGACGATCATGAAGCACAGCCCCATCACCGGCACGACCCGCACCGAAAACGCGCCGCCGGTCACGAACCCGGTGCCGTACAGCAGGAGCCACGTGCCGGGCAGCGCATGCCACACGCTGGCGCGGTACAGCACCACCGTCAACAGGCCGCCCACGGCCATCGGCGCGAGGAAGCTCAGCCAGAAGCGCCGGCCCGGCCCCGAGAGAATCGGGTCGTCCACCGCGTACGCCTTGCGCACCATCGTCCAACCCCCGATGGCGAGCGCCACGATCGCGGCGCCCAACCAGGTCGCCAGCCACAGCTCGGGGGTGCGCTGGCGGGCCGCGACGAGCGCCGCGGCGAGCGCGGTGGTCCCGACCGCGATCTGGCCCCACCCCGGCACCGCCGTGAACGACCCGGCGCGCTCCATCGTCTGGCGGATGTAGCGCAAGTTGTCGAGCGCACGGTCGTGCAGCGGACGCGGCGACGCCATGGGGTCAGGATAGCGGGAACCCGGGCTCTTGTCAAGTACTTTGTATTGCAAAGTGACTAGGCTTCCCCCCGTCCCGACCGAGGCCCCGCCGTGCGCGTCTACATCTCCGTCGACATGGAAGGCATCGCGGGCGTGGTCCACGAATCCCAAACCGATCCCGCCGATCCGGCCCACGCCGCCGAGTACGGCCGCTTCCGGCGGCTGATGACGGGGGAAGCCAACGCGGCCATCGAGGGGGCGCTCGCCGCCGGGGCCACGAAGGTCGTGGTGAACGACAGCCATTGGTTCATGCGCAACCTGCTCGCCGAAGAGCTGCATCAGGCGGCTGAGCTCCTCTCCGGTGACCCGAAGCCGCGCTCCATGGTCGAGGGCATCGACAGCGGCTTCGATGCGGCGTTGTTCATCGGCTACCATGCCCGCGCCGGCACGCCACACGCGGTCCTCGATCACACCTACGCCGACCGCATCCACGAAGTGCGGCTGAACGGCCGCCCCGTCGGCGAACTCGGCATCAATGCCGCGCTCGCCGGGGTCGCGGGAGTGCCGGTGGCCGTGGTGAGCGGCGACTCGAGCGTCGCCGCGGAAGCGAGAGCGCTCCTCGGGGAGGACGTCGCGACCGTGGTGGTGAAGCAGGCGGTGAGCCGTCACGCGGCCCGGAGCGTCGCGCCGGCGGTCGCCTGCCGCATGATCCGCGAGGGCGTCGCCGCGGCGCTCACTCAGAAACACGCGCCCCTCGTGCTGCCGCCGCCGATCACCGTCGAGGTGGACTTCGCGTTGACGATCCACGCCGACATGGCGGAGCTGTGCCCCGGGGCGACGCGCACGGCCGGTCGCACGGTGGCCTTCACCCACCAGGACTACCGCGAAGTCTTCCGGGGCTGGCGCGCGATGCTCAACCTGTCGGCGGTGGTCGAGTAGCGGACTCAGGGCCCGCAGTTCCCCATCCTTGTGTCTGCCACCATGACTTCGGGTGCTACTAGGTGGTGGGCGTCAGCCCGGCGGCCGCCGCACCTTGAACAGCTCGAGCGACCGTGCCAGGATCCCGATCCCCGCCGAGTCCCCGGTCCGCCGCGGCACGGCGCGATAGATCAGAATCACGAGAATCCAGGTGATCCAGCTCGACCGCTCGCTCCACGACAGGCTGCGGAGCATGAGCCACGGTTGTGTGTACGCGGCCGTCCACGCGTCCCAGTCACCCTGGGCGAGCGCGATGGGCCGCGCGATCACGTGATTCGCGGCGTACCCGTGCGCGCTGGGGCTCGACAGGTTCCAGACGCAGGTGACCTTGCCCCAGCCGTGGTTGTCGCTCGCGCCGACGACGAGGAGGTCGTGCTGCGCGGCGAGCTGCAACACCTGAGCGCGCAGCGAGGCGGGGAACCCGATCGCCCGAGGCGCGCAGTTCACGATCTCAAAGCCGTCGACGCCGGCGGCCACAAAGGCGGTGAGATCGCCCCAGTGATGCTCCCAGTACTCGGGGAGCGACGCGAGCCCGAGCGCCCCCTGGCGGTGGAGCTCGGCGAACAGCCCCAGCATCGCGCGCGTGTCCCGGTTGTAGACGCCGCGGTCGATGGGGGCGACGGCGCCCAGTGCCACGACGTGCTGGGCGTACACGCTCCACTCGACGCCCGGGAGCAGGCGGATCGGGTCGTCCACGGGCTGGTTGAAGATGACGTTGTGGTCCGTGACGTAGGACGCCTGGAAGCCCTGCGCGGCGTGCCAGGCCGCGAGGTCCTGGGCCCGCCACCCGGGGCGGCCGTCATGCGAAGCGGCGGTGTGGGCGTGATAGTCGATCACGGTGACGCCTGAGTCCGCGGTCACGAGCGTGGGCACGGGCCGCGGCAGCAGCACCGCTCCGACGCCCAACAGCACGATCGCGAGCGGTCCCAGGAGCGCGCGGCTGAGCCGCTGCGCGAGCGTGCCGCGGCGCAGCGCGCCCCACAGAGCGAGCGCGAGGACCCAGACCGCGAGGAACGCTTTGGCGCGCTGCACGCTCAGAAACGTCAACGCATCGAGCACGGTCGACAGGGGGGCGAACACCGTGTAGGCGGCCGGCCGCACCAGATCGGCGCCGGCCGGAACCGTGCCTGTCACGGCGTCCACCAGTCCCGGCAAGGGCTGTAGCGCCGACCAGAGCAACAGCGCGAGCAGGGCGAACGCGATCGGGTGGCGGCGCAGGAGATTCACTCGTACAATCTTGATGATGAGAGCGATGGACGCCACGGTTCTCCTCGCCGTCGTCGGGCTCGCGTGTCGGCGGCCGGCGGGTGCTCGGACGCCGCCCGCCGATGCGGGGACGGTGGTAACGGTCTACGTGGCTCCCAAGGCCGTCGATCGGCTGATGGGCCGGCTGACGGGCGTCGCGGCGAGCCACCAGTGGGCGCTTTCAGTGCGGACCGACAGCGCGGCGCTCGCCGAAGCCGACCTCGTGGTCGTCGACAGCGCCGGCGTGCTCGTGGGACGTCTCAGGCCGGGGTCTCCCGCGGCGGCGCAGGCGCGGCAGTTGGCGGATGCGGTGCTCCAGTGAGCGACTTCGCCCGCGTTGCCGAGGTAGTGCTCGGGCCGCTCGTTGGCCGTCCCGAGGCCGATTGGCACCAGACGCCGCCGGGGAAGTGGAGCCCGGCGCAGATCGTGCACCATCTCGCGATCTCGCTCGAGCTCAGCGGCCGCACGTTCGAGGAGCGTCGTGGCAAGCCACCGATGCGACGGCGACCCCGCACACCACGGGAGCGGCTGGCGTATTTCCTGGTTCTGCAAATCGGGTGGATGCCGACCGGGCGCGACGCTCCCCCGGCGACCCGACCGGTCGAGCGGCCGGACGCCCGCGCCGTGGAACGGCAGTTCCGCGACGGTGTGACCCGCTTCCTGTCACTCGAGCGGGAGCTGCTTCCCGCCCGCCGTCACGACCTCTTCGTCAAGAACCCGGTATTCGGGGATCTGACGCTTCCCGAGTGGCTGCGCTTTCACGTCCGCCACTGCGCGCACCACGCGAAACAGATCCGCGCGCGTCTCGCGTCGTGAGCCGGAAGAAGCGAAAGCTCACGGTCCGCGTGCCGAACCCGCGCGCCCCGGTCAAAGAGCGGCTGAAGACGCCGTCGCACAAGGTGCATCGGCACGCCAAGCAGTATCGCCGGCGCGAGAAGCATCAGCGCCCGCTCGCCGAAGGGGAGTAGCGCCGGCGGGCGCTTCGCAACACCACGCAACACGCCAGCGGCTGCGGGTCCAGCACGGCCCGCATGCCTCGCGCCTGCACGCCCTCGAGCACGCCCTCGAGCAAGGCGAGGTTCATCCCGCACACGAGGACGCGGGATTCCCTCGCGAGAGCCGCGAACGGGCAGTTCGCGAGCTGCACGGAGCCATTGCTCCGGACCGGCTCGAAGCCGCACCACTCCAGCACGGGCAGCAAGCGGGCCAAGGGGCCGCGCGCCGTTCCGGCGCCGCGTCGTCCGCGGCTCGCGTCCGCTCCCAGGCTGCGGCCCAGGTTGCGGGCGGCACGCCGCAGCGCGCGCACGGCAGCGGGCGAGCGTGCCTCGGTCAGCGCCTGCGCCAGCATCCGGCCGGCCAGCTCGTAGCGCCGCCGCGGGAGCGTAAGGTCGAGCTGGTGTGCGGACCGGCGGTACAGCTTGGCGGGCCGGCCCGCGCCGGGCCCGCGCCGCCCGGTCAGGCGGCGGTAGGACGTGTCGAGCAGGCCCTGCCGCACCAGCTTGTCGAGATGGAACGCGGCGAGGGCGCGCGAGATGCGGAGCGCCCGCGCCGCCTCGTCCCGTCCCACGTCGCGGCGCCGGCGGGCGACGTAACAATAAAGACCCCTCCGGACCGGTTCGTCCAGCGACGCGATGGCGGCGATCTGGCGCTCGAGCTCTGATCGATGCACGGGACAAATCTACCAATCTGTCGCTTGTAATCACAGCGTATATTGCCGTTAGACCGGGCGTCCGGGAGGGGAATGCGGGACTACACGTATGTGATCGTCGGTGGCGGGATGACGGCGGACGCGGCGGTCGAGGGCATCCGCTTGGCCGATCCGGCCGGCCCGCTCGCCGTGATCGGCGCCGAGCCGCACCCCCCGTACAACCGCCCGCCGCTCTCGAAGGGCCTGTGGAAGGGAGACCCGGAAGGCGGTATCTGGCGCCAGGCGGCGACGACCGGCGCCGAACTGCATCTCGGCCGCCGGGTGGTCGGCATCGATCTGCAGGGGCGGAGCGTCACCGACGACCGGGGCGTGCAGTATGGTTTCAAGAAGCTGCTGCTCGCCACCGGGGGTGCGCCGCGGCGCCTGCCGCTCCAGTCGGACCAGGTGATCTACTTTCGTACGCTGGACGACTACCGCCGCCTGCGCGGCCTCGCGGAGCAGCAGCTCCGCTTCGCGGTCGTGGGCGGCGGGTTCATCGGGAGCGAGGTCGCGGCGGCGTTACGGCTGCAGGGTCGCGACGTCGTGATGCTGGTGCCCGAAGCTGGGTTGGGCGCGCGGGTCTTCCCGGCGGATTTATCGCGCTTCCTCGTCGATTACTATCGGCAGAAAGGCGTCGAGGTGCGCACGGGCGAAGGGATGGTCGGGCTGGAGTCGCGCGGCGGCAAGTGCGTCGTGCGCACCACGACGCAGGCTCTCGTCGCCAGCGACATCGTCGTGGCCGGCCTGGGGATCCAGCCGAGCGTCGAGCTCGCGGAGCAGGCCGGGGTGCTGGTGGAGAACGGCATCGTCGTGGACGAGTTCTGCCGTTCCAGCCATCCGGACGTGTACGCCGCGGGCGACGTCGCGAGCTTCCCCAACCCCGCCCTCGGCTCCCGCCTCCGCGTGGAGCACGAGGACAACGCCAACACCATGGGCAAGATCGCAGGGCAGAACATGGCGGGTCGAGCGACGCCCTACACGCACCTGCCGTTCTTCTATTCGGACCTGTTCGAGCTCGGCTACGAAGCCGTGGGGGAGCTCGACTCGCGCCTCGAAGCCGTCGCCGACTGGAAGACCCCGTTCCGTGAGGGCGTCGTCTACTACCTGCAGGCGGGGCGGGTACGGGGAGTGCTCTTGTGGAACACCTGGGGCCAGGTGGACCACGCCCGCGCGCTCATCGCCCAGCCCGGACCGTTCCGCCCCGCCGACCTGAAGGGTCGCCTGCCCGCCTGATCCGCTCCAGGCACCCGGCATCCAGGCGCCGGCTTCGCAGCGTCTCCTATTTTAACAACTAAACGTTTGTTATAGAGATCTCCCTCCACGCGAAGAGGTGCGTATGAGGCAGCGCTGGCTCCTGGCCACCGTGCTGGTCGCGCTCGTGGCTTGCTCCGAATCCCCGACGAACCCCGCGATCGAGCGCACGCTGTTCGACGGGCAGCACATCTTCCGGTTCGACACCTTCGGCGACGAGGCGTTCTGGACCGATACGCTCAAGATGCACCAGGTGGTCCAGGGCATCAGCCCCAAGACCGCACTCGGCGTCGGGCTCAAGGTGGACGTGGACGCGCTCCCCGCCGCACTGGTGTCGCAGCTCCAGGCGGGGCAGGTCAACCTGGACGACCCGGCGACCACGGTCGCCCTGCTCGCGCTGAACGCCGTCGTCGGCGTGCAGGCCAGCGTCGACGCCGCCAACACCATCACGCGGTTCGGCGTCACGTGCGCGCTGTGCCACTCCACCGTGGACAACTCGCTCGCCCCCGGCATCGGCCGGCGGCTCGACGGCTGGCCGAATCGCGACCTCAACCCCGGGCTGATCCTGTCGCTCTCACCGGCGCTGCAGGCGCCCGCCGCGCACGCCGTGCTCACTTCGTGGGGTCCCGGCAAGTACGACGCGCACTGGAATCACGACAACCAGAACGGGCCAGTGCTTATCCCACCCGCGTACGGCCTCGCGGGCGTGAACCTCGAGACGTACACCGGCGAGGGCGGGATTCCCTACTGGAACGCGTACGTCGCCGTCACGCAGATGCACGGGCATGGCACGTTCGTGGATCCGCGCACGGGCGACGCGATCCACTACAACCCGGACCTCGTGACGCCCAAGCTGCCGGCGCTGCAGCAGTACGAGCTGAGTCTCACGACGCCCCCGGCGCCGGCCGACAGTTTCGATGCCGCGGCCGCGGGCCGGGGGCAGACGGTGTTCTTCGGCGCGGGGACGTGCTCCAACTGTCACGTCCCGCCGCAATACACCGACGCCGGATTCGGCCTGCACAATCCCGCCGAAGTCTGCGGCGATGGCGGGCTCGCGACGCGCGGCACCACGGGGAAGTACCGCACGACGCCGCTGCGAGCGTTGTCACGGCATCCGCCCTACTACCACGACGGCAGCCTCGCCACGCTCGCCGACGTCGTGACCCACTACAACACCTGCCTGAATCTCGGGCTGAATGCGGGGCAACAGGCAGATCTCGTGCAGTTCCTAAAATCGCTGTGAGACGCGGGACCCCGGGCCCGGGAGTCCGCCTTCGCGGCAACGCGCTCCTGGCGGTTGGGGGAGGACTGCACTAAGCTGCGCCGCCGGACACGCGAGAGGGAACGCGGAATGCGGTGGATGGTGTTGCTGGCGGGCGCGTGGTGGCAGGCCTGGGCGCGGTGGCGGGGCGGCCTCGCCGCCAGGATCTTCTTCGCCGCGACGCTGCTCGTCGTAGTGGTGCTGGGCCTGACGTTTGGTCTCACCTCGCTCGAGGCACATCGCACCGTGGACGAGTCGATCCGGCGCGCGTTGGTGGGGCGGCGCCGCGGCGTGCAGGCCTTCCTCGCCGGTCGGACCACGGCGTTGGCCGGTATGAGCGGCGCGAGCGTGCAGGTGCCGCAATTCCGCGAGCGCCTGCTGCAGCGATCGCGCGGCGACGTGCTCGATCAGGCCGAGGAGTACCGGCACCTGCTGGGTGCGTCGTGGGTGCTGGTGACGAACGACCGGGGGCTGCTCGTCGCTCGCACCGACTACCCCGCCGAATTCGACATCGATCTCTCCCGTGGTGCGCTCATGGCCGGGGCGCTTTCCGGCGAGCAAGCCGACGGCGCCTGGCTCGACGATCGCGCGCAACGCCTCTACATGGCGGTGGCGACTCCCCTGCGGGCCTCCCCGGACGCGGCGCCTCAGGGCGTGCTCGTCGCCGCGTACGAGGTCGGCGACACGCTGGCGCAGGAGATCAAGCAGGCGAGCGGCTCCGACGTCGTCTTCTTCGCCCTCGACACGCTGGACCGCCCGCATGTCGTGGCGAGCACGCTGCCGCGCGAGGATATCGAGCGGGTCCTCGTCGCGGACACCGCGGCGCTGCGCCGGCTGCAGCAAGACTCGGCGGGAGTGGGGCTGTCGGCCCAGGTGGCGGGGGAGCACCTGGTCGGCCTGGCGGGGCCGATCCGCTCGGCGGGCGGCAGCGTGTACGGCGGTTTCGTGTCCTTCTGCTCGCGCGATGCCGAGCTGGCGGCGTTCCGGGCGTTGCCGCGCACGATCCTGATCGCGGTCGCGCTCGGGATCGGGTTGGCGCTCGTGATCGCGCTCGCGCTCGCGCGCCAGGCCTAGATCCCCGCGAACCACGGATAGCCCTGGTCTTCCCAGTAGCCGCCCGGGCGCTTGTCCGTGAAAGTCAGCGAGACCAGGTACTTCGTCATCTTGTAGCCCAGCTTGGTGGGCGAGTAGAGCCGCAGCGGCGCCCCGTGCGCCGGCGGCAGGGGGTTGTCGTTCATCCCGTAGGCGAGGATCGTCTGCGGGTGCAGCGCGCTCGCCATGTCCCAGCCGTTCGAGTAGTCGGAGTCGAACGACACGAAGCGGATGTACCGGGCCGCGTCGAGCGGCTGACAGCGCTGCACGACCGCCGAGACGGGCACGCCATGCCACGTCGCGATCGCCGACCATCCTTCGACGCAATGGTGCTTCACCGTGTACGTGACCCGCGGCATCCCCATCAAATCATCGAGCGAGAGGTCGAGCGGTTGCCGCACGAGGCCGTCCACCCGCAGCCGCCAGGCGCTCGGGTTCTCCAGCGTCGGCACGCTGTTCGAGATGAAGTAGCCCGGCAGCATGGCGCTCCGCTGGGCCGGCGTGTACGTGCGCGCCAGGCGCGTGGGTGAGAAGAGAATCTTCTCGCCCACCCAGTCGTTCAGCCGGCTGATGTCGAGCAGCCGCGGGCGGACCGCGTTGCCGCCGTCCCACCCGCACGCCGCGACGAGCGACGCGGCGCCGCCCGCCACACCAAGCGTCACGAACGCCCGCCGGTCCAGTCTTGGCGTCTGCGATTCAGTCACGGCTCGGGAACCTCCCCCGGTACCAGCCGGTGAGCATCGCGCGGAACGAGGCGGGATCCACGGCGAACACGAGGATCACGTGAGTGATCGTGAAGGCGACGAAGATCCACACGATCCAGAAGTGCCAGTAGCGCGTCGCCTGAAAGCCGCCGAACAGCGCCGTCAGCCACGAGAGCTGCACCGGCTTGTAAATGGCCAGCCCGGTCAGCACCGCGACCGCGCCGAGGAGGTAGATACTCGTATAGGCGAGCTTCTGCAGCGGGTTGTGCTTGCCCTGTGGCGGGTGGTCCGGGCGGAGCCGGAGGTAGTACCGCGTCATGTCGATCGCGCCGCGCACGTCGCGGGGGCGGAACAGCAGCGCGCGCCACTCGCCGCTCTGCACGAGATAGCCGAGGTAGAGCAGGCCGACGGTCACCAGGGGCCACATCAGGGCGAAGTGCCAGTTCAACGCGCCCGCGAGCCAGCCACCGAGGCGGGTCCAGTGGGGGAACTGGGTACCGTCGAACGGGCTCGGGAAGAGCGGGCCGCCGCGATTCCCGAACCGCGCGTACGCCTCGTAGATCTGCAGCCCGCTCGCGATCATCCCGGTGACCAGGAGCAGCGTCGCCCAATGGGTCACACGCACGATCCAGTGGTGGCGGCACACCGGGGCGCGCACAGGGGGAGGCGCCGCGTTCGCTGGCGGGGTCGGGCCGTCGCTCATCGGTCGAATATATTTCAGTCCATGAGGTACGTCATGTTGCTCGGATTCGGATGGGTCGCGGCCTGCCAGGCGCGCGGGGTAACCCGGACGACGCACCCGGCCGATTCCGTCGATCTTGCGGCGTTCGTGCCGCGGGACTCGAGCGACAGCGCCCTGCTCGCGCCACAGGTGATCGCGGAGCCGAGCGTGGTGCTGTTTTGGCTACCCGCGGCCGACACGCTGGGCGCCGACGACCGGGCCCAGGCGTTCGACGATCTCAAGTACTATACCGAGCAGGTCGCCGCGGCGCTCCAGGCGAACGGGATCCGGCTGCTCGCGACCCACGCCGACACGGTGTACGTGGCGCTGCCGAACCGGTCGCTGCGTCCCGTCCTGCTGTCGGGGCTCGACTATCCGTTCGGATATCTCTTCATCGATCCGGGCGGTCCCGAGCGCATCCTCACCGGCGTGTACGCCAACGAAGACTTGATGGACGAGCTGCGCGCCTACTTCGACATCTCAGACGACTCCACCGCGGTGCGGCCGCGGATCACCACCTGAGCGCCGCTCGTGCCTCCCCGCCCGATCTGATCCTCGCGGGCGGTGACGTGCTGCTGCACGAGAACGGCTGGCGGGTGGTGCGGGCCGATGTCGTGGTCGCCGGCGGGAGGATTGACGCGGTAGGAAGGCCAGGGGAACGGCCGGGGAGGGGGGAAGCCCTAAAGGACTCCCTGACGGTCGAGGGAAGGGGGAAGCATCCCGCTATTCAGGTGCGCGATTGCACCGGCTGTCTCGTCATCCCCGGCCTCATCCAGGCGCATATCCACCTCTGCCAGACGCTGTTTCGCGGGCTCGCCGACGATCTGCGGCTCGAGCAGTGGCTCAGCCGCCGCATCTGGCCGCTCGAGGCGGCGCATACCGAGGAGACGGTGTACTGGTCCGCGATGCTCGGTGCCGCGGAGCTGCTGCTCGGCGGCACGACGGCGATCCTCGACATGGAGACGGTGCATCACACGCAGGGCGCGTTCCGGGCGCTCGAGCGCATCGGCCTCCGGGCCGTGGTGGGGAAGTGCCTCATGGACGCGCACCCCGAGGGGGCGCCGCTCGAGCTGGCGGAATCCACGGATACGGCGCTGGCCGAGGCCGAAAGCCTGGCGCGCCGCTGGCACGGGGCGGCGGGCGACCGGCTGCGCGTCTGCTTCGCGCCGCGTTTCGTGCCGAGCTGCTCCGGTCCATTGCTGCGCGCGGCGAGCGAGCTGGCAGAGCTGTTCGGTGCACAGGTGCACACGCACGCCGCGGAGACGATCGTCGAGCGGGAGACGGTGCTGCGCACGACCGGAATGGAGGAGATCGCCTACCTCGATTCCGTGGGGATCTCGGGGAAGCACGCGGCACTGGCGCACTGCGTGTGGGTCGACCAGCACGAGACCGCGCGGCTCGCCCGCCAGGGGACGAATGTGGTGCATTGCCCATCGTCGAACCTGATGCTCGGCAGCGGCGTGGCACGGGTGCCGGAGCTGCTCGAGGCGGGGTGCCGCGTGGCGATCGGTGCGGACGGCGCGGCGTGCAACAACCGGCTCGACGTGTTTGCGGAGATGCGCCTCGCCGCGCTCATCCAGAAGCCGCGGCTCGGCGCGGAGGCGCTCCCCGCCGGCAAGGTGCTTGAGCTCGCGACCGTGGGAGGGGCGCGAGCGCTCGGATTGGAAAACGAGATCGGCTCGATCGCGGTCGGCAGACGGGCGGACCTCCTGGTGATGGACCTGCGCGAGCCGCACGTGACGCCCGCCGGCGCGGATCCCGTGTCGCAGCTCGTGTACGCCGCGTGCCCGAGCGACGTGCGCGACGTGTTCGTCGACGGGCGCGCCCTGGTGCTGGGCCACGAATTGGTGACCGTGTCGGTGGACGAGATCGGGCGCGAAGCGGGTCGCTGCGCCGCCGAGCTGCGGCGGCGGGCGCAGCTGGCGTGATGCTCCTGATGCAGAGGTGGCGTCGATGTTTGGTGTATGAGGGACTGAAGTCCCGTCTCGGCGTGTGGGTCGTCCTAAAGGACGCGGGCCCGCGAGGCGTCCTTCAGGACGCGCTGCGGCCGAGGTGGGACTTCAGTCCCTCATAACAACGGGACACATCCAGCGCATGTTTCTCTCATGCGTCGTCGTACTTCTTATGACGGCCGCGCAGGCCCCCGCCGACTCGGGGCCCGCCGCGTTGTACCAGGCGTGGTGCAGCAAGTGCCACGGGACGGACGGCCGCGGCCGGGCCGCCGCGACCACGCGCCTCGCCGTCCCGCCTGCCGATCTGCAGGAGTGCCAGGCCAGCACCGCCGAGCCCGAAGCCCGCTGGATCGGCATCGTGACGCAAGGCGGCGCGGCGTTCGGGCTGTCGCTCGACATGCCTGCGTTCGGAGAAGCCGGTACGCCCGCGCAGATCCGGGCCGTCGTCCGTTACGCCCGCTCGTTGTGCGGCGATTCCGGCTGGCCTCCCGGTGAGCTCAACTTCCCGCGGTCGTTCCTCGTCGAAAAGGCGTTCCCGGAGAATGAGTGGGTCGTGACGGAAGCGGGGCGCGGCCAGGCGCTCATCTACGAGCGCCGCTTCGGTAAGCGGCTGCAGGTCGAGGGCGCGGCCCGTACGGTGTTCGATTCACTCCGTCGGCCGTTCGACGGTGTGACGGCATCCCTCAAGTACAACGTGTGGCATAGCCTGGAGCGCCGGGCGCTGGCGAGCCTGGGCGTGGAAGCGACGCCCCCGCTCGGCCGCCAGGAGACGTGGGAGATCGAGCCCTTCGTGTCCTTCGGAGCCAACCCCGGGGCGCTCGTGCTCCAGGGCGAAGTCGTGGCCTCGTGGGAGGAGGCCGCGGGGGTCACCGCATTCTCTTACCGGCTGGGCGTGGGACGCGAAGTCGGTCGCGTCGTGCCGATGCTTGACGCCGGATGGACGGTGCCGCGGGCAGGCGAGCACGCGTTGTCTCTCTATCCGCAGCTGTGGATGCGACTCTCCCGCTTGGGCCATGTGGCCGCGTCCGTCGGCGCGGAGGTCCGGGCAGTCGGGCCCGAGCCGCGCCGTCCAAGACTCATTGCGTTCGTGCTCTGGGACTACGGCGACGCGCCGCTATTGCACGGGTGGTAGGGGTCGGAGCGGAGCGGCGGCCGAGCGCCTCGCCGCTCCCGGCGGTTTTCGTTGTGCCATCGGCATCTCCCACCGCCAGCCCGCTCCGGCGGGCCACTTCGACGAGCCGCTGCACCGCCGCCGACGCCTCCGGGAGCCACACCAGCGCGAGCCAGCACGGAATCGGAGGCTCGACAAACGGACGATACACGATCGCCTGCGAGCCCGTGCGGTACGGCGCGGCGATCGCCTCGCTCGCCAGCGCCCAGGCCTCGCCCGCGGCGATCAGCAGGTTGTGGGAGGGCGCCTCCTTGGGACGCTCGCGACGCCGCTGCGGCCGCAGGCCACGGTCTTGCAGAGCTTCCTCGAACACCTGGAGGAAACCGGGCCAGCGCAGCGAGGCGGATTGGAGCCAGGGGAGCGCCTGCAGGTCCGGCAACCGCACGGACGGCTGCGCCGCGAGCGGGTGGCTCGCCGGGAGCAGCACGCCTGTCGTGGCACAGTCGATCAGGCGGTGCGCGCCGAAGCCTGCCACGGGCCACTGCGCGAGAAAGACGCTCGCGACATCGACCGTCCGCTCGCGGAGCGCCCGGTAGGTCTCCCCGTCGGTCTGGCTGGAGACCCGCACCTGCACGCCAGGAGAGGCGTCGCGAAATGTCGCCAGGAGGCCCTCGATGGTCGCGGCATAGAGCGACAGCTCGCCGTGCGCGAAGTGGAGTGTGGACGCTCGGTCCTCGGACGCGCCGCGGGCGCTCGCGATGGCGCGGGCCGCGCCGTCCAGGGTGTTGCGGGCTTCGGTGAAAAACGCCTCACCGGCGCGGGTGAGTCGAACCCCGCGGGGGATTCGTTCGAACAACGCGACGCCCAACTCGGTCTCGAGATCGTGGATCTGCTTGGACAGGGCGGGTTGGGCGACGTGCAGGCGCCGCGCGGCGCGGGCGAATCCGAGCTCCTCGGCGACGGCGACGAAATAACGAAGGTGTCGGAGCTCCATCTTTCCCTTTAGTGATCTTTGATATACTATGCTACACAACGATCGTCAACAGGGCACGGTTCCTGGACCGCGCGATGGCGCACGAACCCGAGCTGCTCGACATCGCCCAGGCGGCGGTGTTCCTGCACGTCAGCCAAATGTCGCTGCGCCGCTGGACCAACTCCGGCCGGCTGCCCTGCTTCCGCGTCGGTGGGCGGCGGGAGCGGCGCTTCCGCCGCGCCGATCTGCTCGCGTTTCTGGAGCGGACCGGCGAGCCCGCGCCGGCGCCCCCCGCTGGGCACCTGTGCGGACTGTACACGAGTGGAGCGGCGCGGGAGCGACAGGCCGCGGCCTTTCTGGCGAAGGGGCTGGAGGCCGAGGGCACGTGCTTTCTGGCGGCGGAGCCGACCGTTCGCAAGCGCGTGCTGGCGGGGCTCGCCCGCGATTGGCCCGCGGCGCCGGCCGCCGCCCGCAGCGGCCGGCTCGTCGTGTCGCGGTACGCCCGACTCCCGGCCGCGCAGCTCGAGTACTGGGAGGCGGGGTTCGCCGACGCCAGGCGCGCCGGTGCGGGGGAACTGCGCGTAGTAGGCGATATCTCGGGCGAGCGCCTCGGGCGGCACCGCTCGTTCGGTGACCTGCTCGTCTACGAGCGCGACTACGGAGCGCTGGCGCGGCGTTTCGGCGTAGCCACCCTGTGCTTGTACGATGCCCGCCGGCTCTCCGGCGTGCAGGCTGCCCGCATGCTGCAGGTGCACACCGACATGCTTCGGGAAACGCCGGCCGACGTCTCGCCGTGACTCGACCCCTCACGCCTTTCCGTTGACGTTGAAGCGCTGAATCGTCTCGGTGAGCCGGGCCGCCGCCACCGAGAGGTGTTGCGATGTAGTCGTGAGCTCGCCCAGTGACGCGATCTGCTGCTCGGTCGCCGCCGAGGTCTGCTCCGCGCCCTGGGCGGCCGAGTCGGCGATGCCGGCCACCTCCTCCATCTGTCGCACCACGTCGCGCATGCGGCGCACCTGGCCTTCGGTCTCGCCCGCGAACGCGGTGGCGAACTGCACGGTCGCGTTCAAGTCCGCGAAGATCGCGTCGAGCGCCTGCCGCACGGCGCTCGAGACGGCGTCCACACCCTGAGCGGTGCGCCGCCCCTCGTCCATCGCCGCCACCACCTGGGTGATCTGCTCCTGGGTCTGGCGCACCCGGGCGCGCACCTCCTCGGCCGAGCGGGAGCTCTGCTCGGACAACTTCCGCACCTCGTCCGCCACGACGCGGAACCCCAGGCCGTGCTGTCCGGCGCGGGCCGCCTCGATGGCGGCGTTCAAGGCCAGCAGATCGGTCTGGCTCGCGATCCGCGCGATGGTGTCGACGAGCTTTCCGACCTCGCGGGACCCCTGCTCCAACGTCCCGGCCGCGCGCGAGACCTGGTCCAGGTGGGCGACCAGGCTGACCAACAGCTCGCTGGCGCGCGCGATCTCGGCGCCGTGACGGCGGGCCTGCTGTGCCACCGCGTTGATTTGCCGCTCGGCCTCCTGGGCGCGCCCGTGCAGCTGCGAGGCGATCCCGGCCGCCGCCTCCGAGTCTTCCCGTCCGTGACCGATGAGCTGGCGCTGCCGCGCGGTGCCGCGGGACAGCTGCTGTGCCGTGGCGGCGATCTGCTGCGATGCCAGCTGCACCTCCTGCGCCGAGCCCGCGAGCTGTTGCGCCCCGGTCGTGAGCTCCTGGGCCTGCTGCTGCACCTGACGCACGATCTCGGCGATCGCCTCGGTCGTACGGTTCACGCTCATCCCGAGGGAGCCCAGCTCGTCGAGCGCCGCGTCCGCCACCTGCCCGGTCAGATCGCCGCGCTCCACTTGCACCAACGCCTCGCGCGTCGCTCGCAGGCGGCTCACGATCCGGGTGAGCATGGGGACCAGAATGCCGCAGGCGACCGCGAGCCCGAGCGACTCCTGCAAGACAAGGCTCCAGCTCCAATCGCCCGCCGCCGCGCGGAGCGCGGTGGCCAACCCGAACCCCGTCAGGTTGAGCGCCAGCGCCTGCCACGCTTCGGTGCGCCCGAGATACCACGCCGCCTCGAGTGGCGCGATGAGATAGGCCGCGTACAGCACGTGCCCGGTAGGGCCGAGCGCGTACAACAGCGTGGAGATCACGCCCGAGCCGATGGCAATGTTGACGTGGGTGTACCCCGGGCGGAACGGCGTATCGCGGGTGATCCGATACATCGCGATGTTGGCCGCCGCGAACACCGCCGCGAAGCCGACGATCAGCCACCAGGAGACGGGAACGAGACGCGCCAGGCGCACCGCCGCGAGGAGGGCCACGCCCAGTCCCAGCAACGTCCAGCGCGCCCGCGTGTTCGCCAGCACGTACTGGCGCTGCGCGGCGCGACTCTCCTCGGCGAGCTGGGCGGCGAGGGCGGGCGCGGACATGGGGACAAGATGAGCGGCGCCCGCGGCCGGGGGTAGTGGGCTACATCCGCAGGAGGTAGCTGATCTTCAAGAAGAAGCCGTCCGAGGCGCGGCTCAGGTTTTGGAAGCGGAACGCCTCGGGCTCGATGAGTGAAGTACCGTAGCCGAAGAAGATCAGCGTCCCCGGCAGCGGCTTGTAGGAGAACAGCAAGTCGTTGCGAAAGTCGTTCGTCACCACCGCCGCCGCTCCGCTCCCGTTCACCAGGATCGGCTGCCCGGTGCGAGGATCTTCGAGCGCGACCTGGTCCTGCGCGAAGTACTGGCCCACGTACCGGAAGAAGACGGCGCGCGAGAGCTGGTACTCGAGCTTCACGCGCGGGATGTTCGCCGTCGAAAAGCGGCTCCCGTCGCGCGCCCGGGTGAGCCGCACGTGGGCCCAACGCGCCTCGAGGTGGACGGCGGGACTGGGCTTCCACGCGGCGGTGGCCTGGACGACGAATTGGCGCCCGGCCGCCGCTTCCGCGAAGATCGCCGTCGCGCCGTAGCTCAGGTTCGCGGTGAGCGTGAACGCCCGCTGCGGCGTACTCATGCCCGCGTTCGTGGCCCAGAGATTGTAGAGTCCGTGCGGCACTACGAACGGAATCGTGTCCGCTGTGCGGTCCACCCGGTATGCGCTGTACGCTTCAGCAACGAATCGTTGCGCGTGGCTCGTGAGCTGCGCCGTGAGGTTCCAGCCGCCGCGCAGCGTGGCACTCCCGTCGAGTTCGGGGCCGCCCTCGAAGATGCCGCGCATCCGGAAGAAGTCGTCGTACCGCCACAGCGGGAAGAGGTTCACGAACGCGCTCACTTGTTCCAAGACTGAGCCGGGTGCGCCGTACCAGGTGAACCGGTTGTAGACCCTCGCCTGGACGAAGTCCACGCGGTTGATGAACCCGCTCCGTGTCGCAAACTCGGACGTGGCTCCCTGTAGCTCATAGTGGTTCCCGTAACTGCGCCCGGTGCGGTCGCCGAACGTCACTGCCCACAACTGTCCCGCGCGCGCGCCGCTCCCGTCCCTGGTCCACGAGCCCACGACCTGCGCCTGCGAAAACCAGATCTTCTTCCAGACAACCCGCGCATCCGCGCCGAGGACGCGACTGTAGTCGCCGCCATCGATGCGGTCGGTGTAGACGAGCCCGGCCGTGGAGCTCGCCCCCAGGTCGCGGCGCAGCCGCAGCAGGTTGTAGACCGGATTGCTCCCGGCAGCGGACTGGGTGTGGTCGTCCACGGCGCCGAGGTAGGCGACCGCCGTGCCACCCAGCTTGCCCGTGAGCTTCGCTCCCGCGACGGGCTGCACGATCTGTCGCGTGTAGATCAAGCGGTTCGGCGTGTCGAACTGCTCGAGCCCGTCCAGGAAGAACGGCCGCTTCTCCGGATAGAACAGCGCGAAGCGCTCGTTGACCGTGACCTGGCCGACGTCGGCCTCGACCTGGGAGAAATCCGGGTGAGCGGTGGCGGTGAGACCCAGGTTCTGCGTGAGCCCCCAGCGCACGTTGCCGCCCAGCTCGGGAGTGCCGCGGTAGTCGTAGCCGGCGCTGGCCGGTGCGCCGTCGACCTTGGAGGTGAATTCGGGCGTGAGATCGACGACCACCCCGCGCTTCAATCCGGTGAGCCCTGTGAGCCGGCCGGACTGAATCAGGAAGCTGGCGCTCGCCCGGAACACCGGCGTCCAGGTGTCCTCGTAGCCCGAGTGCTGCACTACCCGCACCACCTGCAGGCCCCACGACTGGGGATCGGCGCTTTGATAACGCAGGCTCTTGAAGGGGATGCGCACCTCGACCTCGTACCCCCAGTCGGTGCGGTGGCCGTGAGACTGGTAGACGAAGTCCGGGCTCAGGTCCACGATGCCGTCGTATCGCCCGGTGGCGGACGCGCCGCCGCCCGCGGCGCCCGCGTCCTGCCCCTCGCTGCGCACGCCGTCCTCCTGCACGCCGAGCGGGTTCACCGCGAACAACAGCGCGCGGCGGTGGTCGTTGTAGGTGTCGAGCAGGATCTGGATGTTGTCGTCCGCGTCGATGTGGTCGCGGTCGGCCAGCGTGGCCCGCACCACGTTGCCGTGCGGCTCGTAGGCGCGCACGCCGAACCAGATGGCGTCGGGCGCATACCACACGAGCACTTCGGTGGAATCTTCGGCGGGCCGGCCATCGACGGGGCGGTACTGCGAGAAGCCGACCAGACGCGCGGCCCGCCGCCACACCGGCTCGTCGAGCATGCCGTCGACGCGGGGGTCCGCTTCGATCCGCGGGAGCGCCACGGCGAGCTGCTTCTTCCAACCGTCGTAGGTCGGCGGGTCGGGGACGCCCGACTGGAGCAGGAGCAGCAGGGCGAGCATGGCGTGAAACCTAAGTGGGGAGTGCGGCGTGCGGAATGCGGAATGGATCGACCGGCCTCGAGCGGTCGCCTACGAATCGTCAGCCAACCACGCTACTCCGCACTCTACTCGTATCTCAGCGCGACGATCGGATCGAGCGCCGCCGCCCGCCGCGCGGGCCAGATGCCGAAGAACAGGCCCACGGCCGCGCTGAAGACGAACGCCAGCAGGATCGCCAGGGGCGAGATCAGGGTGTTCCAGTGCGCCAGCTGCGACAACACGATGGCGCCGAACGAGCCGAGCAGCACGCCGATCAAGCCTCCCGCGAGGCACAACACCAGCGCCTCCACGAGGAACTGAAACATGATGTTGAACCGGGTGGCGCCGAGCGCCTTGCGCACGCCGATCTCGCGGGTGCGCTCGGTGACGGACACGAGCATGATGTTCATGATGCCGATGCCGCCGACCAGCAGGCTCACGGCGGCGATGCCGGCGAGCAGATACTTGAACGTCTCGGTCGTCTGCTGGAAGGTCGCGAGAATGTCCGTCTGGTTGCGGATCTGGAAGTCGTTGTCCTGCCCGGGCCGGATCTTGTGCTGGCGCCGCAGCACCCGCTCGATCTCGATCATCGCCAGGTTCATGGCGTTCAAATCGGTCGCCTGGGCCGTGATGCTGCGCAACCGGTCGGTGCCGATGAGGCGATAGCGGGCGGTCTGGAGCGGGACGAGGATCTGCTCGTCCGGGTTGAAGAACGACCCTTGCGAGCCTTTCTCCGAGAGCACGCCGATGATCTCGAAGGCGATGCCGCGAATCAGGATCTCCTGGCCGATCATTGCGTCCCGATTGGAGCTGAGCATCTCGGGGACGGCCGAGCCGATGACCGCGCCGCGGCGGCGCGCCGCGTCGTCGCCGGCGGTAAACATGCGGCCGGCCGTGATCGTGTAGGCGTGCATCGGCACGTAGGCGGGCGTGGTGCCGACGACGTTCACGTTGATGTTCTGATTCCCCTGCTGGACCTGGAGGTTGGCGCTCAGCTCGGGCACGACGGCGCTGATGTAACGGGCGTTGTTCGCGAGCGCGGTGTCATCGTCCAGCGTGAGGCTCACGCGGGCGCCGCTCGCGACGCCGCGCATAAAGCTCTGGCCGGGATACACACTCAACAGGGTCGGGCCGAGCGACTGGATGCGGTCCTGCACCGATTTCTGCGCTCCCGACCCCAACGCGACCATCGTGATCACCGCGCCCACGCCGATGATGATGCCCAGCATGGTGAGGAGCGAGCGCAGCTTGTTGGCCCGCAGCGCCTCGAGCGCGACCACGATGATCTCGCCCAGGAGCATCGTTACCGCGCCCCGCTGCCGGAGAGCACGACGACCGTGTCCTGCTCGGTCAAGCCGCTCGTGACCTCGATGTAGTCCAGGTCGGTGAGGCCGGTTTGGATGGAGGCCGGCACGATCTTGCCGCCCCGCCGCACGAACACGATGTAGCTGCCACCCGCACTACTGGTGGTCGACCCACCGGCCGACCGGCTCCCCTTCGACGGCTCCGCCGCGTGAAGCTTACTGCCGTCTCCTCCCGCGGCCGGCGGGGACGCGGCCGTCGCCTGCGTATCCGCGAGTTGCTGCTGCACGAGACGCGGGTCGAGGCCCAGTACGCTGACCGCCGATGCGACGTCCCGCGGCGTCCGCAGCGCGGCGTTCGGCACCGCCAGCACCCCCTGGCGCTGTCCCGTGTGGATCTCGACTTCGGTGTTCATCCCCGGCTTGAGCAGGTGGTCGGGGTTCAGGATGTCCACATCGACCGGAAACATCGTCACGTTCTGGGTGACCTGCGCCTGGGGTTCGATCTTGAGGACATGGCCCTCGAACTGGCGATTCGGGTACGCATCGACGGTGATCGTGACGGGCACCCCCGGTCGCACCTTGCCCACGTCGGTCTCATCCACGAGCGCCGACACCCGCACCGTGTCGAGGTTCGCCATCTTCAGGATGACGGTGCCTCCGCCGACGTCGTTGGTGGGACTCGAGATCACCGTCCCGAGCACCGCGTCGAGCTCGAGAATGGTGCCGGTGATGGGCGCCTGGACCTGCGTGTCCTGCATCGCGTCCCTGGCGGTCTGGAGGTTTGCCTCGGCGGTGGCGACGGCCGCCTGGGCCGTCGCAAAGGAGAGCTTCGCGGCCTCGTAATCGCTCTCGGTGATGGACTTGCTCTGGAACAGCGCGTCGCTGCGCTTGAGCTGCGCCGTCGCGTTCTCGCGCTGCGCCTGGGCCACGTTGAGGTTCGCCTGGGCCTGGGTCAGATTGTTGCGCGGAATGCGCGGGTCGATCTTGGCGAGGAGCGTGCCCCTCTTGACCTCGTCCCCCGTCTGGACCGGCATCTCGAGGATCTCGCCCGAGGCCTTCGATTTCACGCTCAGCGTCAGGATCGGCTGGATCGCACCGGAGGCGGTGGCGGTGACGACGATGTCGCGCCGCGCCACGGGGACCAGCGAGTACGGTGGCGCGGTCTCCACCTTGTGGCAGGCGGCGACGCCCGCGATCACCGCGGCGGTCGTCACGCGGAGCGATCGCGTCACGGCGGGCCCCTTCTCCCGGTGGTCGCGGGAGTGCTCTGCGACTGTTGCTGTCGCAGGCCGGGCAGCCCGCCGCCGGTGACGTTCTGGAACCGCTGGCGGAACTGCTGCTGCGCCTGCACGAGCGACGCGCTCGGCAGCACCAGAACCGTGTCCTGCTCCGTCAGGCCGCTCGTCACCTCGATGTAGTCCTGATCGGTGAGGCCGGTCCTGATCGGCACCGGCACCGGCTGGCCATGCCGCAGGGCGAAGACGATGAAGTTGCTGCCGAGCTCGCCGCGGGCTCCCCGGCCGCCCCGTCCCCCGCCCCCGCCGTTTCCACCCCCGCCCTCCCCGCCGCCGGCCCGCTGAAACTGGCTGCGCATCTGTTGTAGCATGGCTTGCTCCGCCGGAGTCAGCGTCTGACCGCTCATGCGCTTTTGGAAAGCCGCCCGCACCTGTTCGGCGGTCACGCCGGGGGGCAGGGTGATCGTCCGGCCGCTGGGCGTCGTAAACGTCGCTCCACCACCGCCCGTGCCGGTCTGCCCCTTCCCGCTGTCCCCGGGGGCGATGCTGTCTCGCGGCGCCCGCCGTGGCGTCGGAGCGGTGGCGAGCCGTTGCAGCACGAGATCGGGGTCCAGGCCGAGCACGCTCGCCGCGGAGCCGACGTCGCGCTGCGTGCGCAGCGCGGCGTTGGGCACCGCCAGCACGCCCTGGCGCTGCCCCGTGTGGACCTTGACCTCGGTGTTCATCCCCGGCTTGAGCAGGTGCCCGGGGTTCGGGATGCCGACGAGCACGGTGAACATCGTGGCGTTCTGGACCACCTGGGCCTGCGGCTTGATCTTCACGACCGCGCCCGCGAATGGCTGGTTCGGAAACGCGTCGACGGTGATCGTCGCCGGCATCCCGGGCTGCACCTTGCCCACGTCGGTCTCGTTGACGAGCGCGGAGTCCTGCACGGCATCGAGGTTCGCCATCTTCAGGATGACCGTGCCGCCGCCGAGCGTGGGGCTCGAGATCACGGTGCCGAGCACGGCGTCGATCTCGAGGATGGTACCGGTGATCGGCGAGCGGACCTGAGTGTCCTCCATCGCGTCCTTGGCGGTCTGGAGGTTCGCCGTGGCCGTCACGACGGCCGCCTGCGCCGTCGCGGCGGCGAGCTTGGCGACTTCGTAGTCCGTCTCGGCGATGGAATTGCTGCGAAACAGGTCCTCGCTCCGCTTGAGCTGCGCCGTGGCGTTTTCCAGTTGTGCCCGCGCCTTGTCGAGGTTCGCCTGGGCCTCGGTCAGGTTGTCGCGCGGAATCCGGGGGTCGATCTTGGCCAAGAGCCGACCCTGTTGGACCTCGTCTCCCGTCTGGACCGGCATGCCGATGATTTCCCCCCAGGCTTTCGACTTCACCGTGAAGGTGAGCACCGGCTGGATCACGCCGTCGGCGACCGCCGCCACGACGATGTCGCGCCGCTCGACGGGGACCTTTTCGTACAGGGGCGCGGATTCCGCCTTCTTGCAGGCGGCATAGCCCACCGCCAGCGCCGCGGACGCGGCGACTCGCAGCGATCGGGGTACGCTCACCGCTCCATCCGTTCGTCGCGCTCGATCAGCCCGTCGCGCAGGTGGATCTGGCGGCGCGCGTGCGCCGCGATGTCGCGCTCGTGGGTGACCAGGACGATCGTCTGGCCGCCGCTGTGCAGCTCCTCGAACAGACGCATGATCTCCTCGCCCGTCGCCGAGTCGAGGTTCCCGGTCGGCTCGTCGGCGAGCAGAATCGAGGGTTCGTTCACCAGGGCGCGCGCGATCGCCACGCGCTGGCGCTGGCCGCCCGACAGCTCGTTGGGCCGGTGGTCCATGCGGTCTGCCAGTCCCACGCGCTCGAGCGCCCGGGCGGCCTGGGCGCGCCGGGCCTGGGCCGCCTGGCCGGCGTAGATGAGCGGCAGCTCCACGTTGTGCAGCGCGTTGGCCCGCGGCAGCAGGTTGAACGTCTGGAAGACGAACCCGATCTCCTTGTTGCGGATGCGCGCCAGGTCATCGTCCGACAGATCGCTCACCTTCTGACCGTTCAGCCAGTACTCCCCCGCGGTCGGCGTGTCGAGGCAGCCGATCAGGTTCATCAGCGTGGACTTCCCGGATCCCGACGGGCCCATGATCGCGACGAACTCGTTGCGGCGGATCTGGAAGTCGACCCCCCGGAGGGCGTGCACCACCTCACCGCCCATGTCGTAGTTCCGGGTGAGCTTGTGGGTCAAGATCACGATGTCCGGCTGGGGTGTGTCACCGGTCCGGAACGTGGCCGCCTGAGCGCTGGTCATAGGGCGTGCCCCACGATCGCCTCGAGTTGGGCGCGGGCAATGCGGTAGTTGTAGCGCGCCTGAACCCGGTTGACTTCGGCCTGGGTCAGGTTCGCCTCGGCCGTGACCTCGTCGAGCTGGGTCCCCGCGCCGACCCGATAGCGCTCTTGCTGCACGCGCAGCGCTTCGGTCGCCGCGACCACGTTGGCGCCGGCGATCCCGATTTGCACGTACGCGGTGGAGAGCGCGGCGAGCTGCTGGGTGAGCTGGGCGTTCACCTGGCGGCGCGCGTCTGCCGCCTGGGCCGCCGCGTTGTCGCGCGCCACGCTCGCCGACACCTGAGCCTGCTCGCGCTGGAACCCGTTGAAGAGCGTCCAGGAGAGGCCGAAGCGCCACGTAAAGTTCTCGGGGTAGGTGCCGAACAGGGGCAAGCTGGGGGAGCCCGTGCCCGTCCGGCTGTTGCTGTAGGACACGATCAACGATGGCCAGTACTGCGAGCGAGCACTCCACACCTGGGCGCCCGCCGCGCGCGCCTGTGCCTCGGCTGCGTTCACGAGTGGCGCCGCTTGGAGCGCCGCGGGGCGCAGCGCGGTCGTATCGGGGAGTGGTGGAAACGTCGTGTCTGGCAGGGCACGGACCCGCTGGTCCACGCCGATCTGCCGGCCGAGGGCGGCCTGGGCGGTGGCCAGGCTCGCCTGCGCCTGGAGCAAGTTCAGCTGGGCGGTGCCCAGGTCCACCGTGGACGTGAGGGTGTCGGAGCGGGTGGCAGCCCCCGCCTGGAACTTGTTGACGGAGATCTGGAGCTGCTGTCGGGCCCGCTGCACCTGCGCCTCCGCGACTCGCACCAGCTCCTCGTCGGCGAGCGCTGCGAAGAATGCCTGCTGGGTCGCGAGCGTCGTCTGGTAGCGCTGGTTCACGAGTCCTGCCACCGCGGCGTCCTGGGTCGCCGCCGAGGAGCGGAGGTTGGCGAACCGGCTGAAGCCGTCGAACAGGACGAGGCTCGCCGACAGGCCGCCCGAGTACGAATACAGGGGTGGCAGCGTGTCGGTGGTCCCCGTTCGGAAGCTTGAGGTGTTGCTGCGTGAGGCCGAGGCGCTGGTGCTCACGGTCGGCAGGAACGCCCCCCACGCGCTGCGCTCGCCGGCGCCCGCGTTGCGCGCGGCGCCGCGTGCCTGGACCATGGCGGGCTGCACGTCGAGCGAGCGCCGGATCGCCTCGGCGAGCGTCACCTCCAGCGGCGCCTGCCCCTGGGCCGCGACGGCGCCGGGCATGCCGAGACAGATGATCGCCGCCAGGGCGGCTGTCGGGTGGTGACGGACGGACGTCATCGCTTCTTTCCGCTCGAGTCGGTCTTCTCCCTCTGATGCCGATGCCGGGCCATATGGTCGCGATACTTCGCCTGCTGGTCCGGCGTGAGGTGCGCCGTCACTTCCGAGTCCATCTCCGCCCGCAGCGCGTCGAAGCGCGGTCGGACCGTGTCCCACACCGCGGCCATGCGGGTAAAGTGCCGCTGCAGGATGGCGTGGACGGAGTCGCGCTGCACCGGCGTCAGCGCCAGCTCGTCGGTCAATTCGGCCACGAGCGGCTCGACTCCCCGGCCGCGCTCGGGCGCGCCGCCGTAGGCGACGCGGCCCCAGAGGGCCCGGCCGCCCACGCCGACTACGATCCCCGCGGCGAAGGTCGTGACGAGCAGCAGCGTGGCCCACGCGGTCGGACGGTTCAGCATCACGCAACTTCCTTTCTAGTTGCCCAGCACGGAGGCCAGGACCACCTCGACCACCGGCGTGCGGGGCGCGATCAGCGCTTCCGCGACCGACGGGCCGGGCGCCGCCGTCGCGCGGCCCACGAGATACCCCGCCGCCAGCGAGAAGAGCACGGCCGCGGCCACCCCCACCCGGGCCCAGCGGGCGAGTACTCGGTCCCACGAGCCGGCGCCGCGCGAGTCGTCGACCCGCGCGAGCAGCCGCGCCACGAACGCGGCGTGACTTCCCTCCGGCGGCTCGAGCGCCTGCCGCAGCGCGGCACCCAGCGCCGGATCGGGCCGGTGATCGAACGGCAGCGGTTCTCGCGTCATTCCTGCTCCTTCCAGTCTGCCAGCAGTACGCGCAGCCGGCGACGCGCGTGGAACACCTCCGAGCGCACGGTGCCCTCGGGGATGCCGAGGATGCCCGCGATCTCGGCGTGCGAGTAGCCCTCCACGTCGAACAGCACGACCGCCATGCGACGCCGGTGCGGCAGCTCGGCGAGCGCCGCCCGCAGTCGCTCCGACAGGGCGCGCTGCTCCGTGGTCGCATCGGGGCGGGCGCCGCCCGCGACCAGCGCGGGATCGAGCTGCTCGACCCGGCGCACTTTGCGGCGGCGCCGGCGATCGGTCGCCGCGTTCGCGACGATGCGCAACAGCCATGGCCCGAACGGTCGGCGGGGATCGTACTGGTCGAGCTTCACGAGCGCCGACAGCAACGCGTCTTGCGCCGCGTCGTCGGCGTCGTCCGGATCTCCCAGGACAGCACGCGCCACCCGGCGCGCGACGCCCGCGTATCGCTCGGCGAGCACGCCGAACGCGGCCCGGTCCCCGGCACGGATCCGAGCGACGAGCCCGGCTTCGTCCTGCTCGGGTATACGCGCGGCAGGCTCCGGGGGTTGGGAATCAGGCTTCATCGGAGCCTTCTCGCGAGCGACGCCGCCGCTCGACAGCGTAGAGGGCGAAGCAGAATGCCAGCCCGAACGTACCTACCGCGAGCGTGATGCTCATCACCCGGGGGAACACGACCAGCAGCGTCCCTATGCCCGCGAGCGTCAGGGCCGCCGTGGCGGCGATCGCCCGCCGCAGCCCGCCCGCCACGCGTCGCAGCGCCACCACTGCGACCGCGCCGAGCTCGTACCCCGAGCGCTTGTGCGCGGGATCGGGCGGCTCGGGCTCGCCCGGTGCGCCGACGAGGCGGGGCGGGAGACTGAGGCGGCGGGGCTGCAGCACGATCTCGCGGCTCGACGCGAGGTCATGCCGAAACTGCGCCGCCAGCTCCTCGGCGAGGTGCTCGCACTCCGCCACCAGATCGAGCTCGTAGTTCGTCAGCAGGCTCGAGACGTTGAGGTTGGTCGAGCCGACGCGGGCCCAGCGGCGGTCGACCAGCATCGTCTTGGCGTGGACCATCGGACCTTGATACTCGAAGATGCGCACCCCCGCCCGCAACAGCTCGCGGTAGCCGACGCGCGTGAAGTTGCGCAACACCGGAAGATCGCTCGTGCCCGGGACGAGGAGGCGGACGTCGACGCCGCCGCGGGCGGCGTCGAGCAGGCCGGCATAGAGCGGCGCCGGTGCGACGAGGTAGGCGTCGGTGATCCACAGTCGCTCGGCCGCGCTCGCCGCCAACAGCTCCACCGCGCGATACACGCGGGCGCGGCGCGGCGCCCCCTCCACCACGCGCACGGTGGAGGTGCCGCCCGACGGCGGATCGGCGGCGAGCTCGTCGAACGGGAGCGCCCCGCCGGTGCGACCCCAGATCCGGCCGAACGCCCGATCCAACGCGGCTACTGCGGGTCCGTCCACGCGGACCATGGTGTCGCGCCAGGGGCGGCGGCGGCGCACGGGATCCCCCGCCCACTCGTCGCCGATGCACAGCCCCCCGACCATCGCCTGCGTCCCGTCGGTCACGAGCAGCTTGCGGTGGTCCCGCTGGATGATGCGAAACGGGCGCCGGGAGAGAATCGGGTGGAACGCGCGTACCTCCGCCCCCGCCTGCCGCAGCCCGCGCCAGTACCGGCGCGACGTCCCGAGGGAGCCGAGCGCGTCGTACAGTACGCGGACCGCTACGCCGGCCCGCGCGCGCTCGGCGAGCGCCGCGGCGAAGCGTCGCCCCGTCCGATCGTCCCGAATGATGTAGTTCTCGAAGTGAACCCAGCGGCGGGCCTGGGCGATCAGCTCGAGCATCACCTCGAGCGCGCGCGGGCTGTCGGGGTGATGCTCGAGCCGATTGCCGCCGATCGCGCGGGCCCCTGCCGCGCGGTCGATCGCGAGGCCGAGGGCATCGGGGGCGTGCCCGTTGACGGGGCGGCTCGGCGCCCGGGGCGACGCCCTCACCCCACCGGCACCACCGGCGGCGCCTCGGTCCCCCCCCCGAGCCCGAGGGCGCGCTCCACCGGGCGTAGCGCCTGGATCACGAACCCGATGTGCTCGTCGAGCGGGACGCCCAGCTCCTCCGCGCCCTGGCGCACCTCGTCGCGATTCACGCCACGCGCGAACGCCTTGTCCTTGAGCTTCTTCTTCACCGACGCCACCGCCAGGTCGGCGAAGCTGCGCGAGGGACGCACCAGCGCGCACGCCACCAGAAACCCGCACAGCTCGTCCACCGCGAACAGGGTCCGTGCGAGCGGCGTGTCGCGCGGCACGCCCGAATACGTCGCGTGACCGAGGATCGCGCGGCACAGCGCGTCGGAGAGGCCCCGCTCCCGCAGCAGCCGTACGCCCCAGGCGGGATGGCCTTCGGTCGGCGAGTGCTCGCTGTTGGGGAATTTCTCGTAGTCGAAGTCGTGCAGCAGGCCCACGATGCCCCACGTCTCCGGGTCCTCCCCGTACCGCGACGCGTACGCGCGCATGGCCGCCTCCACCGCGAGCATGTGCTGGCGGAGCGATGGAGACAGCGTGTGCTCCTCCATCAGGGCGAGGGCTTCGGCTCGGGTCATCCGATCTCCACATTCCACCGTTCCGCCCACAGCTCGGCCATGAGGATGGGCCAGAGCTTGCGGGCGTTGTTGCTCTTCCCGGCGCGATGCTCGGCGAGGAGGCGCGCGGTCGGCGCGTCGGGGTACAGCCGCGGCGCTGCGAGATAGCGGTCGGCGAGCGCCGCCAGGCCGCCGTTGAGCCACCGCGCTACCGGCACCGAGAGGCCGCGCTTGCGCCGCCCGATCACGTCGTCGGGCACGAGCCCGCGCGCCGCTTCCTTTAATATCGCCTTGGTGGTCAGGCCCCGCACCTTGAGCCGCACGGGCGCGGGGAGGACAAGCTCCAAGACCGCGCGGTCGAGATAGGGCGCGCGCGCTTCGAGCGAGGCGAGCATCGTGCCGCGGTCCACCTTGACGAGCAGGTTGTCGGGTAGATACGAGAGGAAGTCGAGCCACAACAGGCGGTTGAGGCCCCCGTCCGCGGGAAATCGGTCCAACAAGCCGGTCGCCCAGGCAAGCGTCCGCCGATCCGGGCCGAGGGCGCCGAACCACGTCAGGTGACGCTCGACGGGCGGCGACTCCGCAGCCGCGACCAGCTGCTTGAGCAGGAACTCAAGCGTGACTTTCCCGGTCGAGGTGGGCAGGCGGTTCACGAGCCAGCGTAGCACCGCTCGCCCCGGCGTGCGCTGGAACAGCGCCGCCGCCTTGTGCCCGAGGTACGTCGGGTAACCCCCGAACAGCTCGTCCGCCCCCTCGCCCGACAGGACGACCTTCACGTCCTCCCGTGCCGCCTCGGCGAGCAGATACGTGGGCAGGATCGCCGGGTCGCCCACCGGCTCGGCGAGCCCACGCGTGATGGTCGTGAAGGCGCGCTCCAGCGCGGGTTCATCGGCGGCGACGACGTGATGCTGCGTGCGAATGTGGTGCGTCACCGCCTCGGCGTAGGGGCTCTCGTCGTACCCAGGCTCGACGAACCGCACCGAGTACGTGTGGATCTGCTCGCCGGGCATCACGCGCGCGGCGGCGGCCGCGAGCAGCGAGGAGTCGAGGCCACCGCTCGTGAACACGCCCACCGGCACGTCGGACATGAGCTCGCGCTCGACCGCGCGCAGCAGTGTGGCGCGCAGTGTCGCCGGGGCATCGAGGCGCGACGGGCCGGCCGCCACCGCCGCCGCGTCCCAGTAGCGGCGCTCGGTCACGCCGCCCTCGTGCGCGACCAGCACGTGCCCGGGCTCGAGCTTCGCGATGCCAGCGAACATCGTGTGGGGGGCAGGGACGTAGCCGAGCGCGGCGTACAGCGCCGCCGCCGTGGGGTTCAGGCGCCGGGGCTGGTCGGGAAACACGAGCAGCGCCTGTATTTCCGAGGCGAAGCGGATCTCGCCTTCGACCTGTGTCCAGAACAGGGGCTTCTCGCCGGCGCGGTCGCGCGCGAGCAGGAGGCGCCGCTGTGGGTCGTCCCACACGGCGAGCGCGAACATCCCGTCGAGCCGTCCCACGCCGTCCGGCCCGAGGCGCTCGTATAACGGCACGATCGTCTCGATGTCTCCGGTGGAGCGGAACGGATATCCGGCCTGCGCGAACTCGCGGCGCAGCTCGGGCGCGTTGTAGATCTCGCCGTTGCACACCATCCATACGGCGCGGCCGGGGCTCAAGAACGGTTGGTCGCCGGTGGTCAGGTCCATGATCGCGAGGCGGCGCGCGCCGATCCGGGCGCGCTCGTGGCCGACGATTTGCTCACCGTCGGGTCCGCGGTGCGCGAGCGCCGCCGCCATAGCACCGAGGCAGCCGGGATGACGGAGCGGCCGTCCGGCCAGCGACACGGCACCGAAGATGCCGCACATTACCGCACCCTCCCGCCCCGAGACGGAGGTTGGGGAGGCTGTGGAGGTTGTGGAGGATGTGAAGGTCGACACGGGCCGTAGGCGGCGTAATGTCCGTCGAGCGCGAGGAGCGGGAGCGCCGCCGCGAGCACCGCGCGCGCGTCGCGATTCGCGGCGGTCGCGACGAACACCGTGGGGACGGGGCAGCGAGCGAGTGCCTCGCGCCAATACCCCTCCGGCAGCAGGGGAGAACCGGGCACGTCGCGGTAGCGGTCCTGATAGTCGGCGATGTAGTTGCTGGTGAGCTCGATCCCCGTCGCCGTCGCGACCGCGATCGGCCGTCCGAGGTAGAACGGGAGCGAGGGCGGATAGGCGAGGACGCCCAGGACGGCCGTAGTGCCGGCCGGTGTGTTCCCCTGGCCGAGCGCGGCCGCGGCGGCGCGGGCGAGCGCCGCGGCGGAGCGGTCGTCCCCGACGGCGGCGAGCAGGCGACCGCTCACGAGCGGGATCGCCATCACCACCATGGCGTACCCCGCGATCACCGCACGGGGCCGGCGGATCAGGGCGCCGGCGGCCACGCACGCAGCGGAAACGAACAGCACGACACCGAGCGCCAGCGCCGTCGGAGGGATCGCCGCCTTCTCGGCCGGCGTCAGGTCGATCGGCGCGGGTAGCCAATGGGTGAGGGCGACGAGCGCCGCGCCCGCCAACACCGCCACGACGGGATAGCTGCGCCTACCCGGGCCCGCGCCCTCGGCGGCAGCGGGTGTCACCAGGTTGCGCACGGCGGCGAGCACGAACGCCGGCATCAGCGGCAGCACGTACTGTGGCAGCTTGGACTGGTTGAGCGTGAAGAAGACGAGCGGGACGATGATCCAGCTGGCGAACAGCAGCGGCTCGCGCGCGCTGGGCGCCCGACGGGCGCGCCAGGTGGCCCGCCAGGTGCGCGTGCGCGCCAGCGCCGGCACGATCCACGGGAACGCGGCTACCGGGACGATGGGGAAGAAATACCAGAAGGGGGCGGTGCGGTGGAACGTTCCGGTCGTCACGCGCTGCAGCGTCTCGCGCACGACCACGTAGTACGGGAACGCCGGGACGCGGATCGAGACCGCGATGAACCACGGCAGGGCGATCAGCGCGAACGCCCCGACCGCCCGCCAGGAGAACAGCCGACGCAGCGGCAGCCCGGTCGCGAGCGCGTGCGGGACCAACACGAGCAGCGGAAGCGCGATCGCGAGCGGCCCCTTCGTCAGCGCGCCGGCCGCCATCGCCGCCCAGGCGAGGACGGGTCGCTCCTCGAAGAACCACAGGATGGCGGCGGTGGTGCACAGCGTCAGCGTGCTGTCGAAGATCGCCGTGCGCGCGTACACCAGCGGGAGGAGCATGGTGGCGTAGGCGATCCCGGCGAGCCAGCCGGCGTCCGCGCCCCAGCGGCGCCGCGCGAAGGCGACGAGCAGGCCGATGGTGGCGAGCGTCGCCGCGTAGGCGGGCAGGCGTGCCGCGGTCTCCGTGGGTCCGAGCAGCTCCATCAACGCCGCGGCGGCGGCGAAGTAGACGATCGGCTTGTCGAGATACGGCAGCCCGTCCAGGTGCGGCACCAGATAGTCGTTGGTGTGCGCCATCTCGCGCGCGACTTCCGCGTTGCGGCCCTCGTCGGGGTCGAGCAGACGGTACCCGTCGAGGTTCCAGCCGAGCGCGACCGCCGCGAGGAAGAGGAGGGCCCGCAGGCCCGGGTACGGCCGGCTGGTCAGCGGCGCCGCGCTCAATGCAACTGCGGTCCGCCGGCCGGCTGCGCGGGGAGCTGGGATACCGTCACCGGCACGGCGGCTTTCCGCGCACCGTCCACGGTGATCTCGAAGCGATACGGCCCGGCGTGCGGAAACGGGACGTCGAAGACGAGGATGGCCCCAGCTTCGATATCGGTCACGCCCGCCGGGGGCTCGGCGAAGGTGACGTTGCCGTTGCCGCCGAGGATTTCCGCGTCCTGCTCGTCGAGCAAGCGAATCTGCACGTGATGCTCGCCGACCTCGGTGCGCTTCCCCTTGAGACGCAGCACGAGGTGCAGCCGCGGGTGCGTGGCGGGAAACTGCTGCACCCAGATGTGCTGGAAGATGCCGAGGACGGAGAGCTTGCCCGCCTGATCGACGAGCGCATAGTCCGCGATGACGGCGAAGTCGAGGTACAAACGCTACTTCTTGGCGAACGGAACGGACGCCCGGGTTCGCTCCCATTCGAGCTGCAACACGCCGCCCCGACCATCGCCCAGCGGCGCGATGGCAATCGTGAACTGCTCGACCGCGTGGGCCAGCCGCTCGACCTTCATGTCGACCCGCGCGAAGTCGTATTGCGCGTCATACTGGGTGCCCGACTGCCCGGTGGTGCGGTTGAGGATCAACTTCCAGCCGTCGGGGGAGGGGATGGTCCAGAGACTGTACTTGCCCGCCGGGACGGCCGTGCCGGCGATCACGAGATCGGCGCTGGTCTCGAACACGGTGGCCGCGTTCGCTCCGGTGCGCCACACCTTGTTCCACGGCACGGCGCCGCCGAAAATCACGCGGCCCCGCGTCGAGGGGCGGCTATAGCGCACCGCGAGCGCCGCGCCCGCCACGCTCACCCGCACCGAGTCGGCGGGGGAGAGCGGGCCGAGCGAGCGCGGCGCGAACGCCTTCGCGAGTGCGGCGAAGTCCAACGCGCCGCGGACCCGCTCCACGGTCACCTGCATCGTCGTGCCGATGCCGGAGAGCCCCAGCAGCGTGCCGCGCTCGTCCACGCGGGCGCGCAGCAGGCCGATGGACCCGAGCAGGATCGTCATCGAGTCGCGGCCGACCGGGTCCAAAGTCACGGTCCACGGCTCGGTGTTGCCGAGCGGCAGCATGGTCGTCGTGTAGCTCGTGCCACCTGCCGAGCGCGCCCGGCGCGTGAGCTCCTCCAGCAGGGCGTAGTTCTGGAAGTACCACGGGAGCGTGCCCGGTGGGACCTTCACGCGCTGGTGGAGCGTGGAATCGCCGTCCAGCAGCGTGGAAATCGCCGTGTCGCCGGCGAACTGGACGGTCGCTTTCGACTCGCCGGGGCCGGGCGCACCCGAGACGTTGTGTTCGACCAATTCGAAGCGCTCGACTGCGCCGCCCCGGCCGAACGTCGCCGCGAAAATGCGGTGCACCGTGCTCGGCGCGCGCGCGACCTGCTCACCTTCGAGCCGGTCGGCGGTGCGGTTGTACCGCTCGAGCCCCAGTGTGTCATGTCCCAGGCGCACGATGAAGGTGCCCTGGGACGGCGATTCGCCGCGGAGGGGGCGGTGCGCGAACGCGCGTGCGATCGCGGGGACGTCAACCGCGGCGACGCGCTCCACCGTGATCCGCTGCGCCGCGGCGGTGCCCCGCGCGCCCAGGATGTCCCCGCCCGAGTCCGCACGGATCCGCAGCGAGCTGCCGTCCGCGATCGCGACCAGGAGCGAGTCGCCGCTGCCGCGCGCGATGGTGGCGGCGACGGGGGCGAGGCGCGCCAGGGAGAGGAGCGGCGTCACGTACGAGTCGCGCTGCGCAGCGGCGGCCTGGCGGGTGACGAGCTCGAGCAGGGCATAGGAGTGGTTGACGAACGGCATGGCTCCGCCCGGGATGAACAACCGCTCCGAGCGGCTCGAGTCGCCGATCACGAGCTCGATGATCGCCGTGTCGCCCACGAAATCCACGCGCAGCGTCTGCGGCGGCGCCCCGGGGTCGGCCGCCGGGCGGCCGGCGAGCTCGTAGCGCACCACGCCCCCGCGGCGGTCGAGCGCGGCCGTGAAGTGCCGCACGGTCGTGACCCGGGCGGACCGCAGCATCTGATCGCCCTCGAGCGTGGTGGCGCTGCGGCGGTACTGCTCCACGAGCAGGGTATCCGTGCCGAGGCGCACGATGAACGCGCCGCCCTGGGCGGCGAGCAGCGCCGGCACGAGCAGCGCCACGAGTGGGGCGGCGCGCGCGACGCCTCTGCGTCGGATCATGTCACTCGAATCGACCTCACTTCGTCGTTCTGCGCAATCGTGTTCACGACCTCGATGCCCTTGGTGACCTGTCCGAACACGGTGTGGACTCCGTCCAGATGGCGTTGCGGGGAGTGGCAGATGAAGAACTGGCTCCCACCGGTGTCTTTCCCGGCGTGCGCCATGGAGAGGGTTCCGGCTACGTGCTTGTGGACGTTCTTGTGGGTCTCGCACTTGATGGTGTACCCCGGTCCACCCGTGCCCACGCGCCCCTTCCCGGTCTTGGAGTAGGGGTCGCCGCCCTGGATCATGAAGTTCGGGATCACGCGGTGGAATTTGGTGCCGTCGTAGAAGCCCGAGTTCGCCAGCTTGACAAAGTTGGCGACCGTGTCCGGCACCTCGTCGGCGAACAGCTCCGCCTCGATGGTGCCCCGCGCGGTCTCGACGATCACCTTCTTGTTCGGCATCGGGTCTCCCAGGCTAGGTGAGCAGCGTCCTGAGCTCGGCGGCGATCGCGACGGGGAGGGAGCACGTCGTGCCCACACACACCGTGGCGGCGGGCCGCTCCGCCGTCTTCCGGATCACGACCTTACGGGGTCGGTACGTCTGGAGGGCCAGGAGGTGCATGGCGCACGCCGGTCCCTCGCCGCGCGGGCCCGCCACTTCGATGCGGGTGATGGGGTTGAGTGCCCAATCGACGGCGCGCAGCAGCGTGGCGCCGTACAGCGACAGCTGGGCCGCCGCGCCCGCGAACGTCGCGAGCTGGCGGTCGAGCAGCCGGCGCCACTCCGGGTCGTCGGTGATGGCCGCCGCGCGCGCCAGCACCAGGGCGGCGACGCCGTTGGCCGAGGGAGTCGGAGCGTCCTGAATCGGCTTGGCGGGGGTCGCGAGGTAGGCGGCGCCGGCGCGATCGCGCGCCAAGTCCGAGAATCCGCCGTCCGTCTCGTCCCAGTGGACGCGGACGCAATGACGCACCACCGCGAGCGCGCGGGTGAGCCAGGCATCCTCGCCCGTCGCCTCGTAGGCGTCGAGGAACGCCGCCGCCGCCTGAATGTTGTCGTCCAGCAGGCCGTGCGGCTCGGTCCGCCCGATCACGTGGGCTATGCCGCGCGCGTCGTCCCACGCTTCGGCCCAGATGCGGCTCAGGACCTTCAACGCGAGGGTATTGCACTCCGGGCGGTCGAGCACCGCACCGGCGTGCAGGAACGCCGCGGCCATCATCGCGTTCCAGTTCACGTACGCGGTCGTGTCGACATAGGGGGCCTTCCGCCGACCGCGCGCGGCTTTGAGCTGGGCGACCGACTCTTTGAGCAGGCGCCACTCCGTTTCGTCGGCCGGGTCCTCCTTCCACCACAGCACGTTCTTTTCATGGTCGTGCTGCATCTCGCCGGGAATTGCGACGTCGTATACGCGACGTATTACGTGATACGCCGTTTCGTCATTCAACGCCTCGTGCAGTTCCCGCGGCGTCCATGTCCAGTAATCGCCGTCGTCGCCGAACTCGACGTCCGCGTCCTGCGAGGTGTAGAACGCGCCGTGTGCGGTGTCCGAGAGCGTCTCCAGCACCCACGTCACGATACCCTGCGCCACGTCGGCGAAGAGCGGCGTGCCGAAGGCGGCGTATGCGTTCAGGTACGACCGCAGCAGCTCCGAGTTGTCGTAGGCCATCTTCTCGAAGTGGGGCACGATCCAGCGCTCGTCCACCGCGTATCGGTGGAAGCCGCCGCCCAGGTGATCTCGGATGCCGCCCTTCGCCATCCCGGTCAGGCTCTTCTCGACCACCTCGCGGATCCAGGCCTCCCGGGTATCGTGCCAGCGGGCCAGCAGGAAATCATTGCCCGCCGGGTGCGGAAACTTGGGCGCGGTCCCGAAGCCGCCGTAGCGGATATCGAACAAGCGCGCCATCTGCCCGGCGGCGTCGGCGAGGATGGCCGGCGTGACCTGTCCCGCCTTCGTCTCGTTCAGGGATTCCGTGACGTGCTGCCGGATCGCCTTGGCGTTCTTGGTGACGCGCGCCCGGTCGCGCTGATACAGCTCCGCGACCTGCTTCAGGACGGAGATGAAGCCGGGGCGCCCGAAATGGTTGTCCTCAGGCGGAAAGTAGGTGCCGCCAAAGAACACTTCCCCTTCGGGTGTCAGAAACGCGGTGAGCGGCCAGCCGCCCTGTCCGGTGAGCGCCTGCACGGCACGCTGGTAGCGGGAGTCCACGTCGGGCCGCTCGTCGCGATCGACCTTGACGCACACGAAATCGCGGTTCAGGAGCGCGGCCACCTCTGGATCCTCGTACGACTCGCCGTCCATCACATGGCACCAGTGGCACCACACGGCGCCGATGTCCAGCAAGATCGGCTTGTCCTCGCCGCGCGCCCGCGCCAGCGCCGCCTCGCCCCAGGGGTGCCAATGCACCGGCTGGTGGGCGGCGGACTTCAAGTACGCGGAGGGCTCGGTGGCGAGGAGGTTGGCCATTGCAGGGAATCTACACCCGCGAGCTCGGACACCACCGGTTCACCACGCACTGCTCGCACCTCGGCCGCCGCGCGATGCAGACCTTGCGCCCGTGCTGAATCAGGGTGTGTGAGAACCAGGTCCACTTGTCGCGCGGCACGAGGGCCATCAGATCGCGCTCGATCTTGACGGGATCGTGCTCGTGCGTGAGGACGAGCAGCGTGGCCAGACGCTGCACGTGCGTGTCCACTACCACGCCCTCGTTTTTGCCGAACGCCGTGCCGAGCACCACGTTGGCGGTCTTGCGGCCGACCCCGGGAAGCTCCACGAGCTCCTCCATGCTGGCCGGAACGGCGCCGCCGTGCCGCTCCACCAGCGCCTGAGCCATACCGATGATCGACTTTGTCTTGTTGCGGAAGAACCCGGTGCTGTGGATCTCCTGCTCGAGCACCCTGGGGTCGGCGGCGGCGAAATCCCGTGCGGTCCGGTACTTCGTAAAGAGGGCAGGGGTCACCATGTTCACGCGCGCGTCGGTGGACTGCGCCGACAGAATCGTGGCGACCAGCAGCTCAAGCGGATTACGGTGGTGGAGCGCGCACGTCGCGTCCGAATAGGCTTGCTCGAGGCGCGCGATGATCTGCGTCAGCCGCGCGTGGAGCCGGGCCGGGGTCTCGGCCCCCCGGCGCCGCTTGGTCCGTGGCTTCGTCGGCATGCGTCGGCTGAAGCTAACGGCTCAGCGGTGGGGCAGGAATCCGTCCAGCGCCCGCACGAAGTCCTCCGTCGCCTCCACGTGGGGGGCGTGACCGGTCGCCAGCTCGATCACTCCCGTGTCGAGCAGGGCGGCCGTTTCCCGAGCGGATTCAATCGGCAGGGGATCGTAGACCCCGTGAACGACGACGGCCCGCGGGGCCTTGCCTTTGGGAAAGGTGCTGCGGAGCCGATCCCGCAGG